>JBBQWV010000001.1:0-297060 GCA_038210275.1 Kapaibacterium sp. (SeqCode)
AAAAATCTTTGGCGATTCCAGCCTGATTTCGCCGATTTTGAAAATAGTTTGGTTTGGGCACCTTGACAAAAGCATATTTCGTTCGTATATTTGCATTACAAACTTCGACATTATGTATTTTATAGCGAAATAACCTACGATGTTTTGCGTAAAATACATACAGAAACCCACAATCCAGCCTTCTATTCCTTTTTGATATTTTGCTTCGATGGCACTTAGAGCGTAATCCTCGCCGATAAATGGAAAAATAAAAAAAGAGAGATATTGGGAGTAGCTATGAGCTATGAGGACTGAGCTATGAGTGGACTAACCACCACTCTTAATCTCTTATTCTGAGATTTATAACTACGATAACTATTTGAGATTGCCACGTCGTCCGCAAGCGTCCGCCGCGGCGGACTCGCAATGACACCTTTTTTTTACTAACTACAAAACTACCAACTACAAAACTACCTAACTGTTTTCATGATCGGAGAGTGATCCTCAGAAGGGATATCGTTGCGATCTGTTCATTGACAATTTAATAAACAAGTCAAAAGTCATTCGCCGCGGCGAAGTAAAGTCAAAAAAGGGGTCGCTACCCATTTGACTTTTTACTTTTGAATTTTGAATTCCTTCCCCTGTTCGAGATTCCTTTCGTATTTTTGCAGTTCTACATATATTCAGTTAGCAAATTACATGAAGATTCACGAGCATCAGGGAAAAGAGATCTTAAAGAAATTCGGAGTTGCAATTCCGGAAGGTTACGTTGCCTTTAGCGTCGAAGAAGCGGTTGAAGCAGCTAAAAAACTGCCGACGCAGATCGCTGTTGTCAAAGCGCAGATCCATGCAGGTGGGCGCGGCAAAGGCGGCGGAGTGAAGGTTGCGAAGAACATTGATGAAGTCCGCAAATACGCCTCCGAAATTTTGGGCATGACACTCGTCACGCATCAAACGGGACCCGAAGGAAGGCTTGTCAAAAGGCTTCTGATCGAGCAAGGCGTGAATATCGAAAAGGAATTTTATGCCGGAATCGTCCTCGACCGGTCGTCAGGAAGAAACTGCGTCATGGTCTCGACTGAAGGAGGAATGGAGATCGAGAAAGTCGCCGAAGAATCACCGGAGAAGATCGTCAAAGTCTTTATTCATCCGACTGAAGGCTTCCGAGAATTTCAAGCCCGCGAATTAGCTTTCGCACTTGGTCTGAGCGGTGATCCTTTAAAGCAATGCGTTAAATTTCTGAAAGCTCTTTACAAAGCTTATGAAGAAACCGATGCTTCGCTTTTCGAGATCAATCCGTTAGTCTTGACAAAAGAACAGAACATCATCGCCCTCGATGCAAAAGTAAATTTCGATGACAATGCAATGTATCGTCATCCTGATTTTGCTGCACTTCGCGATCTTGATGAAGAAGATCCGTTGGAAGTCGAAGCATCGAAATCGAATTTGAATTATATCAAGCTCGATGGAAATGTCGGCTGTATGGTCAATGGCGCCGGACTTGCAATGGGCACGATGGATATTATCAAACTTGCCGGCGGCGATCCTGCGAACTTCTTAGATGTTGGCGGCGGAGCAAATGCTGAAACTGTTGCAGCAGGATTTAGAATAATCTTAAGCGATCCTCATGTGAAGGCGATCCTCATCAATATCTTTGGTGGCATTGTCCGCTGCGATAGAGTTGCAACAGGAGTAGTCGAAGCATCGAGGGTTGTCAAGCCGCATGTTCCTATCGTCGTCCGTCTCGAAGGCACAAATGCCATTGAAGCCGGAAAGATCTTAGAGCAAAGCGGAATGAATTTTCTCGTAGCCCATGGCTTGAAAGATGCTGCCTCAAAGGTAACGCAAGCGCTGGGTTAATCAAGAAGGTTTTTCTGTCATTCTTGACGAAGTAAAAAATCCCGTAATTGTTAGCAGACTTTTACGATCTACAAACTATTACGGGATTCTTCGCTCCGCTTCACTTCTCTCAGAATGACATGAAGGTTCTAATTTACAAATCTCACCATCATCTCTGCCTTCGGCATTTTCCAGAGGATGGAATTAGTTTGTGGGTCGCGGATAGTGATGGAGTAGTAATACGCTCCCGATGAATTTCCTAACATGGAAGAATTGATTGTCAGCGAATGCGAACCACCTTCGAGAATTCCATTGAATGGAGTCGCAATAACTCTTCCGAGAACATCACTGACGACAAGTTCAACTGAAGCAGATTGAGGAAGATTAATTGGGATAATGGTCTTATCTTTGAATGGATTAGGCGAATTCTGCCCGACTGAAAATCCATCGCTGAGTGAAGAAGATAATACTTCAATAGTTTTCGGAGCATGGTTCACTCTTTCTCCGTCGAGAGAATAATCCGCTAAACGATATTCATAGACTCCTGCTTTTGCGGGTTGATCAATGAAGGAATAATTACGAGAAGTATTGGAAAATCCAGCGCCAAGAAGAGAAGTGTTATTCAAATAGCTTCCGACAACTTCATAAGCTTTTGAGGCATTCGGATCACTTATCAAACGACGTTCAACTTCGAATCCTGCATTATCTTTTTCGCTGGCTGTCTGCCAATTCAAAAGCACTTGACCTGATCCTCTTGCAGAAAGAGAAAAATTATCTAACTCCACAGGCAATGATCCGTCTTTGAAAATTAGTTGCGCATAAATATCAGTATTGCCATTTCGGTTATCACGCCAAACTGCAATGCCTCCGTTAGTCCGAGGTATTAATACCACTTGATCAGCATTGGAATTGACGCGGTTACTAACAGGTAATCCTAAAGTTGTTGTCGCAGGCTGCTGTCCGATAAGACGTTTTGGAGTTTTATCAACTCTTTGGGCATAGATCGAAGAATAAGTACCGGTGCTGGCATTTGATCTGGTATCATTCCAGACAATAAGCACTTCGCCTGTTCCGGTTTTGACAGCCTTTGGGAAAGTCTGATCGCCGGGTTGTCTGCATACGCTGAAAATATGATTTGGATATGCAGGTCTGAAATCATTTCCATTCGGAAGAAGACGAGTCATTACGACATCATGACTTCCGGTATAATCTTCATAGACTACGAGAACTCCAGCATCCGAATCGTCAGGAAAGATGAGAGAGTTGATCTGATCACCAAGCCAATCAGTAGAGATTTCGGAGCCGACAGTACTATTTCCCCATACGAATGTAGCATCACTTCTGACGCGATTTGCTAAGACATTCCATGCTTTCGTGGAGCTTGAACTGTTTAATTGCTCCCATGAAATGCAAAGTTGGCTGCCGTCACGGTAGATGTTGGGATTTCTCGAGGCATCGGAAGTACCGGATTGACCGCTGAAGATCTGAATACCGTTAAGATTGCCCCAAAGAACAGTACCGTTGCTATTCACACGAGTAGCCCAAATGGATGCGGGAAGTGTTCCGCTTTCCCAAACAAGATAACATCCGCCGCTTCCATCATCGACAAGTTTGGGAGTAAGTTGACGCAGCGATGCAGTAATAACCGCCGTCCCGGATCCACCGAATCCCCATACAGACCCATTGTAGGTGAGCTTATTCATCCAAATATCTGGTCGGCTGGAAGATGGAGAGATCGAACTTCTACTATCTGCCCAAGCTACGAAAGCATTGCCGAATCCATCGGAGCAAATAGAAATATTGTCTGGTTCTGCCGCATCTTTGGCAACCCCAACACCTGATCCACTGGCACCGTATCCTAAAGAACCATTAGAATTAATATGCTGACCATAAAGATCAATTCCGTTCGCGGAGGTACGAGAATCTTTCCACACTACATAAGCACCGCCGTTATCATCGGTGCATATTACCGGAGCAGTTTGATTGGCATTGGAAGTACAAATGTTTATGCCGTTGGCTGTCCATTGAGGAATACCGTCGTAATTCAGTTTCTGCGCATAGACATCCCAGTTATTGCCGCTTCTGAAATCTTCCCATACGATGATCACGCCATTTGCTCCATCAGTGCAAGCCTGCGGGTTTTGCTGGCTGGCGGTTGCAATGCACACCGGAGTATTGGTCGTAGAATCAGATTTCCACTGAGCATTTGCTATTAATGGGAATAATCCGCAGAAAACTACGGAACAAACAATCATTTTTACTATACCCATAAACATTGTAACCTCTTATATTCTATTCCATTATGACAAATCATACAAAGGAATATTCTGAGCAAATAAATACTAAACAATCTCATACGCCTTAAATGTAAGTAAAAATAAAGAAAGAATGTTCCCTGGTGGCACTCATGCAACAATGTTGCCAAAGCAAGTGTTTTGCTCCGGGATTTTTGCCGGAGTGGCGAAATTGGCAGACGCGCCAGACTTAGGATCTGGTATGGTGACATGTGCAGGTTCAAGTCCTGTCTCCGGCACTCAAGAAATAATATAATTACAGTAGAAAAAATAGTGGAAGCTACAATTCATAATAGATCGCAAGTACTTCGTGAACTCGAAATTTTTGTCGGCGAAGACGAAGTTAATAAAGCTTTTGACGATGCATATCGAACAATGCGCCCAAAACTAACTCTTCCGGGTTTTCGTCCGGGAAAGGCGCCAATGTCCATCGTAAAGAAATTGCATGGTGAGGCTATCGAAGGCGATACGTTGGAGAAGATCGCGCAAGAAAAATTTAAGGAATATGCCGAAGAGCAAAAGCTTGAGCCGATCGGCAGACCGGTGATGACCGATCTTCATCGTCATGCAGGCGAAGGAGCGCATTTCAAGATTTCGTATGAAGTCAAACCGGAATTCGATCTTGTTGATTATAACGGTTTGGAAGTTGAAGCTCCTGTTTATTCCGTGGTCGATAAGGATGTTGAAGAACGCATTCATTATCTTCGCTTTAATTTTTCTACACGCGAAGAAACTCAGGAAATTTCTGATACGGAGTCGATCGCAAATATTACTTTCGCTGAGCAAGAAGCGAACGAAGCAGGTGAACTGCCGCCGCCTCAGACGACTGATGTCTATCTCCACGATCCGCAGATCGTCCCTGAACTTCGTGATGCACTCTTAAATAAAAAAGTTGGAGATAAATTAAAGATCGATCTTCCGAGAACAAGTGACGATCCGAAAGTGGAGAAGAAAATGGCTCCGCTTGAAGTGACGATCAATAAAGTTGAGAAAGTAATTCTACCGGAAATGACGGAAGAATTCTGCAAGAAGATCAGCCGCGATAAAGCAACGAATGAACTTGAACTTCGTCTTCTTGTCCGTGAAGAGTTAGATGAGAATGCCAAGCGCCGAGGAATCGAAGCGCTTGAATCAAATATGGTGAACGCTCTTCTGAAGAAACATGAGTTCATGGTGCCCCGCACGATCACTCATGCGCTGCTCGATACGATGATCCAGGAATTGAAAGAAGAGAATAAACGTCGCGGCTATCCTGAGGATTACGGAATTAACGAAGAAGAGTACCGCAAACTTGGATGGAACACAGCAGAGACTCGCGGCAAGTGGCTTATCCTTCGTGATAAACTTGTCGAAGCAGAAAATCTTGAAGCAAACGAAGAAGATATTTCCGTTCTTGCCGAGCGCGACGCAGAGCAATACGGAATTGCAAAAGAAAATCTCTTGAAATATTATCTTACCAATGAAGATATTAAAGAAAAAGTAAAATCCGAAAAGCTTGTCGCACGTTTGAAAGAAAAAATGAAGATCGCCGAAAAGGTCATAACTGATTAAGAGAAGATTCTTCGCCAAGAAGTCTATTTCTTCACATCAATTCTCTCCAACCTTCTTGCGGTAGGAGTCTGCATTAATAGAAAATAACTGCCGGAAGGAAGACCAGCCGTATTAAAATCAAATGAATTGGCGCCGGGCTTTAACTCGCCATCGGATATCGTTGCAACGCTTGCGCCGAGTAAATTCATAACCTGAAGTTGCGTTCTTCCGGTTTCTGTTGTTTGAATATCAATATGGATCATTCCGTTTGTAGGATTGGGATTGACCGATGTGATCGAAGGAGTTTTTCCTGTTAGCATGAACTGTTGTATGGTACTATCACCGCATCCATAAAGAAGATGGAATGTTCCGTTTTCGGTCTCTGCATCATAAGCTACAGGATTGCCTTTTGCATCGAGCCAATGAAACTCTACTATATTCATTGGGCTTGTTGTGCTTTCTCCGAGCAACACATGAAAAGGAACATAGCCTATCGTATCGGAAGTTGTAAGAGAACCTTGGACTGTAACGGTATCAAAGTTATTGATTCCTTTTTGTATTGCACCCATCTCGGGAGTTAACAATCTATTATCATACGCAACTCTTGCAGAGAAATTTGAAGCAACTGAAAACACAGTTGGATTGATCGGTGAACTCTCTAAAATGATTGGAATATTTTTATGATCTCCGGCATAAGCGTAATTGTCTTTAATAGCGATAAGGGTTTTAGGTCGTGAGATTGTGAAGAGGGAGTTTGAGGTGTCGGATTGTATGAAATCTGCACCTAATTTCCAGACAAGAACATCAATGTCATTATCCCACGATCTTAAACTATCTCCGCTAAACATTCCAGTGTTTTGAAAGAAACCTGTAATAGCAATATTATTGGAGTCGTCAATGGCAATGGCAGCGCCTACATCTGAACCATCGCCACCGGCACTTTTCACCCAATCTAAAGTACCATCTTTTAAATATTTTGCTACAAAAATATCTGGAGAATTCGTTCGAGTTGTCAGTGTCAATCCACCGAAGTTACAAAATTTTGCAAATTCTCCTGTAATGAAGATGTTATTAAATCTATCACTTGCTATGCTCTCGGAGGAGGAATTATAATCGTAACCTTCCCCAGTCTTTTCTACCCAAATTAGATTCCCATTTGCTTGGAATTTGGCGACGAAAAAATTATTTTTTGTCGTGGAATTAATAGTATTGCTCCCCGGAAAATAGGCATGATTTCCAAAACTTCCAGTAAGCAAAATATTATCTAACATATCTACAGCCATTCTATGACAATTTGCCGAGTCAGCAACCTGTTTAACCCATAATACATCTCCAGAAGAATTTATTTCAGCAATAAAGATATTTCTTCCAGGAATGGCATTGATAGGGATTGCATTGAAATCCGCCAGCGAATCAAATTCCCCAACCACATAAATATTATCTGAGTTAGAAGTTGTAACTCCGGTGCAGATGGCTCGACCAGCCTTCCTGACCCAAACCACACTTCCGTCGGGATGATACTTTACCAAGAGTCCATCTCTATCTCCTTTACTAATGAGATGATTTCCCCCAATATCTGTCAGGGTGTCAAAACCCCCAGAGATATAGATGTCTCCTGATCGATCAATAGCAATTCCTCCAGCAGATTCACTTTTGATACCTCCTACTTGCTTAGCCCATTGTATGACTCCATCCGGGTTATACTTTGCAAGAAAAATATCAGTACGACCAGCACTTGTTAATGTGACACCGTCAAAATCAGCAATAGATTCAAATTGACCTGTAATATAACTATTTCCTACAGAATCTATAGCAATTCCTTGTGAGTAATTGGGACCCACACCTGAGGCTGCAGCTCTAACCCATAAAAGTTTTCCATCAACTCTATATTTCACAAGAAAGACATTATAGTCACCACTGGCTGTTAATTTGATTCCATCGAAATCTGGAGTTGATGAAAAAATACCAGTGACATAAACATTTCCTTGTCGATCAATTGCAATAGCTCTTCCATTATCATTTCCATCTCCACCACCTCTTTTTGCCCAACTATTGGAAAAGCTATAATTAACTTCTGTCACCCTCACCAAACACCTATCACTCACCGTACCCGGTACATGCCAAGCATAGCTTCCGCCTGTTGCAGTATCGGTTATCAGATTCCACGAGCTTCCATCATCAATACTATACTCAAGTTTTACTGTATCGGTAAGGGGAATGCCAGCCCAGGTTATTAGGGTATCGCTTCCTGTGAGATACATTTCGCCACCGTTGGGCGCTGTGAGCTCAAGAGTATTCTGCGCCGATGCAGAGGCGGCGAAGAGGGCGAGGGCTATGAGGATGATAATGCGCATTATACCGTGTGGAACAAAACAACATGACGGGAAGTATAATCAATGCTTAATTGTTGGAAGTGACAGGTTTTTGACCTATAAAAAAACAGGTAAATTATAATATTGAAAAATGAACGATCTTATTAGAAATACGTATTCAACCTTTACCAGCCAGCATTCGGCAGGCTCCTACAACACTCCGGTCATCGGTGCCCTTGTGCCCATGGTGGTCGAGCAGACATCACGCGGCGAGCGGGCTTATGATATTTATTCGCGTCTTTTGAAAGAGCGCATTATTTTTATCGGCACACCGATCGACGATCAGATAAGCGGACTTATCATTGCGCAGCTTTTATTTTTGGAATCCGAAGATCCAGATAAAGATATTAATATCTATATAAATTCTCCGGGCGGATCGGTCTCGGCAGGACTTGCGATCTACGATACGATGCAATATATCAAACCTTCCTGTGCGACGATCTGCATGGGGATGGCGGCTTCGATGGCTTCGCTGCTTTTGGCAGGCGGCGCACCAGGCAAGCGGACATCGCTTCCGCATTCGCGCATCATGATCCATCAGCCACTCGGCGGAACGCAGGGACAGGCAACAGATATTGATATTTATACTCGCGAGATGCTTCGCACCCGCCAAGAATTATATCAGATCTATTCCAATCATACCGGAAGGGCGGTTGAAGAGATCGCAAAAGATTCGGAGCGTGATAACTACATGACTCCGCAGCAGGCAAAAGATTATCATCTCATTGATCATATCATGACGCATAATGAGATGAAGCATCTGCCGGAAACAAAATTGCAATCGCTTGGCGCACCAATTGAAACCGAAAAAGAAAAAACGCCATCATCAGGCGGCGCTACGAGATAAGAGAGTAAAGAAAGCTGAATTACTATTCTGATCCTTCGATCTCATTTATAGAATGCTGATCGAAGGATCTTTTTTATTTGTTCATTGATTACATTTTTATGAGCAAAAAAATTACTCGCAAACAATTTCTGCTATCGCTTGCGGCATTAGGTGTTGGTGCAACGCGTGTAAAAAGTTTTCCTACTCTTGTTGATCGAATTCAGCGTAGTGTTCCTACCCAGCCCGACCCACTCATCATTAAAGCTGGTGCGAAAGGCTATGATGAATTACGAAACGGATTTAATAAACGCATCAGCCATTGGCCTACAGCTATCGCATTATGTAAAAGTACTGATGATGCAGTTGCCTCAGTAACGTATGCGAAAAATAATTCTCTTCCTATTTCGATCCGAAGCGGAGGACATAGCTTCGAAGGATATTCGTCGAATGACGGAAGTCTTGTCATTGATTTCTCCGGTCTTGATTCTGCTGTATTGCAAAGAGATGGTACGCTCATTGCAGGTCCCGGGTGCAGACTTGCAAAACTTTATGATACCATTCTTCCTCATAACAGAATCATCCCAGCCGGATCATGCGGTGGGGTTGGCTTAGGAGGATTAGCACTTGGCGGAGGGTATGGATTTTTTAGCAGAAAATTTGGACTTACCTGCGACAGTCTTATTGATGCAACAGTAGTTGATACGAAAGGCAATATTCATTCGGCGAAAGATGATGCCGAACTTCTGTGGGCGCTTCGAGGCGGTGGAACAGGCGGACTAGGAATCGTGACGAGTATGATGTTCGAAACTCATGCCGCTCCTGCAACTTTCACAAGCCACCATTTTAAGAGTCGAAATCTTAATGCAACCAAAGCGCAGGAATTAATGGAAGCATGGTTTACTATTGCTGCCTCCCTTCCTGTCGGATGTTTTTCTGCTTTTGTTCTCAATGGTAAAACATTAAATATTTTGCTGACAGATTTCGAGAATGGAAAAAGTAATGTCGATGAATCAGTAACTGCTTTGAGAAAAATAATGGGAGAGTCACATTCCAGTAAACCCATTGGAGTTGGAAGAGCTTTGAAGCAATACTACGGCAGGAGTTCACCGCTCTATTTCAAGAATTCTTCTGCCGGACTCTATAAAGATTTTTCCGATATTAAAGATGCAATGCCGGAAGTGCTTGGCATTGTACTCTCGACTCCGGGAATGATCTATCAGATCAATACGCTCGGAGGGAATATCAATAGCCCGAAGTTCGTGCAAGGTTCTGCTTTCCCTCACAGAGCTTTTGGATTTCTTTCTGAGCTGCAAACGTATTGGGAATCACCGAATCAGGAAGCGCACTTATTAAAACGATTTGGCGAAGTTCAGAAAATTCTTTTTGATAGCGGCATTCGTGCACAGTATAGTAATTATCCAAGTGCAGAGTTTAAGGATTCACAATCCGCATACTACGGCGCAAACTACAACCGACTTCAAGCAGTCAAGCGTCGCCTTGATCCGGAAAACCTGATCAATCATGCGCAAAGTATTCAGCCTTAGAAGCACTCAAAACGAATACGTAATAGATATCGGATAGATAGTAGGAAGCTGAGAAACAATAGAGTGAGTTGTTGACGAACTGGCAGCGGCTGCAGCTTCATTTTTTTCATGAAGATCGGTAACCCATTTGCCGACGAAATATCCAATGCCTGCACCGAACACACAGTCGGATATCCAATGCCATCCCTGATACGCTCTGGAGAATGGAGTAAAAAATGCCGGAACATACGCCAATACTTTCAGCAATGTTGAATGTGCATTCAGTGATAAAATAGTTGACATGGTAAATGCTTCAGTCGTATGGCCGGAGGGAAAGGAATGGTGGTAGTCGTCAAAGACAGTGAACGGACTGAAAGAAAATTTACCTTCATTAGCAAGCGGTCGCGCTCTGCCGATAGTAATTTTTAAGATTGATACGATCGCTGCTGAATAGAGACACGATTGCCCGATCTCATACGCAATTTTTCTAGCCTGATGGCTTGACGCCGGATCTTTTGAGAGAAGAGAATAAATTGCATACCCTCCAAAGAGAACAAATGGCGTATAAAGCTCACCATACATCCTTCCACCAACTGCTACAGGACTATAGTAAAAAGCTCTGTCAATAAATTTTATATCTCGGACGGGATACTCGATTCCCGCTGCAACGGCAGTCAGGCCACCAAGTAAGGCAAACGTACCTAGATCAAGCGCATCCCAATGAAGTGGAGCCGAAAAGAATTTTCCCGTTTCTTTTCCAAATTGTGGAAGATCGTATTTTATTTGTGCAATAGATTGCGAGGAAATGAGAAGGATCACCACTGCAAGAAAAAGATTTTTTCTATTTCGGAATCGTATCATTCTAAGAAATACTTCAATCATTCGTTTTATGTTTTGCGCGCAAATATTTGTAAAAGTCTATTTGCGACTGTACACGTTCCCCACCGCTTGTCGGGCGTTTGTATTTATTCATCCTGCCTTTGGCGATGATGCGAGCTTTCACGTTATCGCGTAATTCCATATCAATGTAATTGCGCAACTCTTTTTGAATAGATTCATCATAGATCGGAAACCCGACTTCTATGCGATGGCTAAGGTTGCGCGTCATCCAATCAGCACTTGCAACATAGTATCGCTCTTGCCCGTTGTTATAAAAAATAAAGATACGTGCATGCTCGAGATAGCGGTCAATGATGCTAACTGCTCTCATATTTGCACTCATCCCCGGAACGCCGGGTATTGCACCACAAGCTCCACGGACGATCATTCGAATCTTTACTCCGGCATTGCTTGCTTCATAAAGACGGGCGATCATTTCAGGATCTTCGAGGCAATTAAGCTTGATAATGATCTCAGCACGTTTTCCCTCTTTTGCAAATTTTATTTCTTTTTCAATTCGCTTCTCAAAAGTTTTTCGCATTGAAAAAGGCGCAACAAGTAGATGCTCAAATTCTGTTGAGCGTTCTTTTCTCCCTAAGATCTGAAAAATTTCTTTGACTTCTTTTGTGAGTCGGGTATCGGTAGTAAAAAGACCGACATCGGAATAGAGAGTAGAGGTTTTCTCATTAAAATTTCCCGATGCAAGATAGCAATAACGTTTCTTTTCGCCACGTTCCATGCGAGTGACGATACAAAGTTTGCAATGAACTTTCAGCCCCGGAAAACTATAGAGCACTTTCACTCCGGCACGCTCAAGCTCACCAGCCCAGTAGAGATTGCGCTCTTCATCGAACCGAGCTTTGATCTCGACAAAGGCTGTAACTTCCTTGCCGTTCTTCGCCGCTTCTTTAAGTGCGTCAACCACTTTTGAATTGCTTGCAACTCGGTACAGACTTATTTTAATCGCAATAACAGCAGAGTCTTTTGCTGCTTGATTTAAGAATTGAATGACATAATCATACGTCTGATAAGGATAGAGAAGCATGACATCTTTTTGTGCCATGACGCTAAAGATAGAACGCACATCTTTCAAGTCGCGATGTGCAAGTGGAGGTTGCGGTTTATTTTCTAAACTTGGATTTCCGGGATTCGGGAAAGACATCAGATCACTAAAATTATGGTATCTTCCACCTGGGATCAGATCATCTTCGCCGAGTTTGAAATATTTAGAAAGATATTTCAGCATGGATTCCGGCATATTCGGATCATAAAGGAATCGCGAAGGAATTCCTTTTTTTCGAACGCTTAAACCTTCTTGAATTTTCTCCAGAAGATCACCTTGAAATTCATCATCAATATGAAGCTCAGCATCGCGAGTCATCTTAAAAGAGAATACTCCCAGAACTTCATTGCGGACAAAATATTCGCGTAATGAAAGACGGATAACATCATCGAGGAACATGACGTAGGAATTTTTCCCGTCTTTTTTGAGTGTCAGAAATCGAGGGAGTTCGGTCGAAGGAATTTCCAGAAGAGAATACTCACTATTTTTTACTTCGGTATTCGTACCTGTTACCATTTCATCACGCGGAGCCAGTTCGATCGCAAAATATAAACTACGATTATTAATGAAGGGGTCGCTCGTTGATTTACCCGGAAAAATTGGCTTCAGAAGTGGAAGTACTTTTTCCGTGAAATATGAACGCACCTGTTCTGCCTGCACTTCAGTGAGTTGAGTGTCATTGACAAGAAAGATGTTGTTCTTTCGCAGTTCTGGAATGATCTGTGATTGGAAAACTTTGCCGAATGATTCTTGCTGAGCATTGACGATCTTATGGATCTTCTTCAGGAGTTGCCGCGGATCCATTTCCAGATCTTTATGCTCGGTTTTTTTGAGATTCAGCAGGCTTCGGATGGATGCAACTCTGACGCGAAAGAACTCATCGAGGTTGGAAGAATAGATAGCGAGAAATTTAATCCTCTCATAGAGTGGATTTTTTGCATCTCGCGCTTCCTGCAACACACGTTCATTGAATTGCAGCCAGCCTATTTCGCGGTTCGTCGTGCGAAACCGATTTTTCATTTTAGTAATCTGTTGTGTGTCCATACGAAGGAAAATACCGCTCGTATGTTACTATATCATTAATTAATTATTACTACAATATTTTTTAGTAATGCGATTCTTTTGGATCTGTTGCAATCTACTTTTCTTTTCGGAATTGGTATGCACGCCAATCGGAGAATAGAGGCTTGCACTTATTCCGCTGATACTTTCCGGTGCTTGTAATGGGGATTTCATTGCCAAAAACAACAACTTTCGGAGCTTTTGAAAAGGGGAGATGCTCCTGACAAAAAGAGATAACATCAATTTCGCGTACTTCGGCACCATCAATTTTTTGAACGTAAGCGCCAACTTCTTCGCCATAAAAATCATTTTCGAATCCGACAGCAATCCCGCACTTCACACCCGGGCATCTTGCGATGACTTCGTCGATTTCTAATGGCGAAATATTCACACCTCCGCGGATGATCAATTCTTTTAGTCTGCCGGTGATAAAGAAAAATTTATTTCCCTTTTCATCTAACTCAAAAAACCCTTCATCACCTGAGCGAAACCAGCCATACGAAAAAGTTTTCTCGTTTGCATCGTCGTTATTGTAATAGTACTTCATTACATTAAACCCTCGAATAGCGATCTCTCCTTTTTGTGAGGGCGGAAGTTCACGACCTTCATCATCGGCGATCATCATTTCATTCTGTGGAATAGCACATCCGATCGAAGGAAAACCGAAGTCACGCATCCAATGCTTATGCTCACTTGCGTCGATGGATGGTGGAAGATAGCAGGAGTAACAAGTCGTCTCGGATAAACCGTAGCCATGCACAATGCGAATACCGAATGTATCTTCAAAGTGTTCGCCAAGTTCAACGGTCAGTGGTCCAGCGCCACAGATAATATGACGAAGAGTTTTGGATTTTGGGATCGAGTATTGCGGATTGGATTTATAATATTCGATAAGAAACGCAAGAAGTGTCGGCACAACACTAACGACGTTCACTTTTTCTTTTTCAATGCGTTCGAAGAAATACTCGGATTGAAATTTCTGATTAAGTACGATACCCGCTCCCGCATACATCGGTGTTATCAGAGTGACGATAGTGCCATTAACATGATGGATCGGCAGAACGCACATCATCTTTTGCGAATTCGTGATGCCATGCCACTCAGAAATTCCTTTTGCATCGGCGAGTAAATTGTATTGCGTCAGCACTACACCTTTTGGATTTCCGGTCGTGCCGCTTGTATAAACGATTAATGCTTCATCATCTTTTGTGACGGCTTCATCCGAAGTATAAATAGAACCTGCCTTTGATAATTCATCATCAAACCATTTAATCCGCTCCCCCTCCTTTTCAATGAGGGGGCTGGGGGGTGGTTGATTCGATTGCAACTCTTCACCACATAATATAGTGACTGTGATCGAATGAATAGAAGTGATGATGGGTAATATCCTTTCAGAATATTCATTCCTTAAAAAAACAAGTTTCGCTCCACTATTTTCCAGTACATAATGTATGCGGCTGTCATCTTCAGATAGGCTTACCGGCACAACACAAATGCCCATCAACCATGCAGCAAAATATTGCACGACTGTATCGGCATGATTATGGGAGATCGTTGCAATACGGTCACCTCGTCGAAGCCCATGGGAATACATCATGTTTGCACATAAACCGCAGAGCATGAAAAAATCCTTGTAATTATCTTCTCGGCGGTTTCCTGCAAGATCGTAAGCGATAAGATAGGGTTTCGTGTCAAATTCTCTTGCCCGTTTGAACATCAGCTCACCGATGTTTTCATAACCTACATATCCGGCAGAGCTATCGGCATCAGTGATTGTTCGGGCATGATTGATCTTTTCTTGGATTTCTTTACTGAGCATTCGTAAAATGTTTATGCTTCAAATTTACGGCAGATGAAATGGGGTTGTTTATACAATAACAATATCATATTTCGTCAAAAGTCCCGGCACACCCGATGACGAGAATTTTGCTTTCTTGATCTTATTTTTCTCAGGGTCAATAATGTAATTATATGATGTGCTGAGATCAGCTTGCTCCAACTTTGTACCGATAAAGACTGCGTTTTCTAAATTACAAGAAATAAATTTTGAAGAGGAAAGATCGGCATCATCAAAAAACGTACGAATCATTGAACAATTACGGAAGCTGATCTTCTTAAGATGAAGACGAGCAAGTGAAACATAATCCAAAACGCAGTCTTCAAAATCAAGAGAGATCATCGAAGGGTTGCAAAGGCTGAAATCAACTCCTGTCAATTTGCAACCTAAAAACTTCACATCCCGAAAGCTTGCCGCTTCTACTTTTGTATTGCTCAAATTCGAGTTCAGGAAAGAACATTCGATAAATGCCAGATTATTTAATGATACCTCTGTGAATTCACAACGACTGAATGTACATTGCTCATAATCAGCTTGCTCCAAAGTTTCTTTAGAGAAGTCGATGTTTTCGAATGTTTTATTTTCAATATACTCGTGCATCAAAGCAAATATTTATTTCAAACAATGATCTTTAAGAGGTCTGAAATATCTGTTAGCTCATAATCAGCGTTATGATCTTTTGTCCCAAAAGTGTCGCCATAACGTGCGAATGCAGTTTTCATTCCGACAGCTTTTGCTCCGACGATGTCACGCTCGGGCCAGTCACCAACCATTAATGCTTCTTCGGGTTTTACAGCAAGACGTTCGAGAGCCATGCGAAATGGCTTTTGTGATGGCTTACGCTCACCGGTATCATCGAAGGTCACAGCGACTTCAAAAAAATGATGGAAGTTAATATAGCAGAGGCGCAGCCATGCTTCGCGGCTCGGCGCATCCGTGAGAACGGCAAGCCGCACACCTCTTCGGATCAACTCCATCAGCGTTGCAGTAACGTGTGGATATGGCTTTAATGCTGCTTCACGGGCGCGGCGGTATGCAATGATGCCGGATGCGAGTACGCGATGATCGATCTTCTGAAAAATATTATAGATAAGATCATCGAAGACTTGCTGATACTCAATGCCTCGTTCTTTGTAGATCGCATCAATCCGTTCACGAATTTCGGCTGGCTGAAGTTCCAATCCGGCGTCAACCATTGCGTCGATCGCCGCATCAATGGCGCGTCGCTTCATTGACATAAAATCAACGAGTGTATTATCGAGATCAAAAACTATTGCTTTTATCATGAAATGGTGATTGTGATGTGCTGAGTATAACAACAAAAATCAAAGACGCAGTCTATAAAATATTTTTAGATAATGCTGAAGCAATTATTTCTATAACATGAAGTACTTTTGCATGTGATCTTGATTCACGAACACCTTTTGTTAATTGCATCAAACATCCTGCATTTGCTGTGGCAATAATATTCGGTTCACTTTTTCTGATCAACTTCATTTTTCTATCTAACAATGCGTCTCCCATATCGGGATGCTCAATATTATACGATCCTGCGCTTCCACAACAAATATCATTTTCTTCAAAAGGAAATACTTCAGCATTGCGAATCAGTTTTAAAAGCTCAAGAGGTGCATCCTTGATCTGCTGCCCATGATAAAGATGGCACGGAGCCTGATAGCCAATCGAAGTTTGTTGGGGAAACGCTAAATTCATTTCCAGTAGATCATCTTTATGAAATTCCAAAAGAAATTCCGAAATATCTCGCATCTTTTTCCTTGCGGTTATTGCTCTTTCATAATTAGGTGTACCATCAAAGAGTTTGGCATAATCTTTCAGCATGGCACCGCATCCAGCAATATTCGAAATATAAAAATCGACAGGTGATGTTTCAAGAACACTGATCGCATTCAACGCAAGTTCTCTTGCACGGTCACCAAATCCTGAATGAGCGGCAAGAGCGCCACAGCAAGTTATCTGGGGAATGGTATAGACATCATAACCGAGCTTGTTTAATACGCTGATCGTTGCATCATTAATATTCGAAGTAAAAAGATCGCCAATGCATCCGATAAGTACTCCAACATTACCAAACTTCTTTGATGTTGCCGGATAAATAAGAGGTCTCTCTTTCGGAAAGGGTACAACATCCGGCAATAATTGAAGTGATGCAGCGAAGCGCTTGAGGGGGAAATTTTTCAGATCAAATGTTTTTTGGAATACTCGTGCAAATCTGCTTCGTGATAATATTGATAATGGAAATTGTAATAGCCGAATTAATTTTGGAGATCCGAGAAGTTTTGTGTAGATATAGGTATGTAACCAGCTTGCTTTTGTTGATCGATTGATTATCTCGCGGGTTTCCTCCATTAAGATTCCAAACTGGACACCTGACGGGCATGCAGTCTCGCATGAGCGACAAACTAAACAAGAACTTTCATGAGTGATAAATGCCTGATCGGTTGCTTCGATCTTTCCTTCTTCTAGCGCTTTCATAAGATATATCCTGCCGCGAGGACTTGACATTTCCTCGCCGGTTTCAAGATAGGTTGGACACGCTTCCAGACACAAGCCGCAATGAATGCAGGCTTGCAATTTCTGCGAGCGTTCGTAAAATGTCGCTATAGGAAGTGTTTCTTTCACAATTTTGTGCTAATGTGAACGCAATATAGTAGAACGAAGAATCCCTGATGGATTGGGGAGTTACTAAAATCCCATATACTTTAAGAAGGAATTCGTAGAACAGAACCCTTTTTTTATTCGTTTTACTGTTTCTTCGCGAGAAAAGTAATAGTCATTAGCGACTCTATTTATTCGCGTAAGTAATTTAATTTTATATAGTTACCCATGGCAGACCCAAAATTGAAGGCAGAATCTCTTTTACATGATCACGGAATTTCTCATTCACAAATAAATTTTAGTCTTGGCGTTGAAGAGCTTTATGCCGAATCTCTTTCGCGCGGCGAAGCAGTGCTTGCATCAAATGAAGCGCTTGTCGTTTCGACGGGAAAATTCACCGGACGTTCACCGAAAGATAAATTTATCGTGCGTCATCCTGAATCCGAAAAGAACGTATGGTGGGGCACAGTCAATCGCGACATCTCAGAGGAAAATTTTGATAAGCTCTATAAAAAAATGGTCGCGGCGATGAACGCCAAGGAGCTTTTCGTTGCCGATCTTTTTGCAGGAGCAGACCCAACATACCGTCTTCCGATTCGCGTCATCAATGAATATGCATGGCATAATCTTTTCTGCCATCAACTTTTTATTCGCCCGAATCCGGCAGAGCTTGCAGAGCATCGCCCGCAATTTACGATTATTGATATGCCAAGCGTCAAAGCTGATCCGGCAACCGATGGTACGAATAGCGAGACCTTCATACTCTTAAATCTCGAAAAAGGACTTATCCTTATTGGCGGTACGGAGTATGCCGGCGAGATGAAAAAATCTATTTTCACAACGCTGAATTATTTGCTTCCGCTTAAAGGAGTGATGTCCATGCATTGCTCGGCGAACATCGGAGCGAAAGGTGATACGGCGATCTTCTTCGGCCTTTCAGGTACGGGAAAGACGACGCTATCTGCCGACCCAACGCGCGATCTTATCGGGGACGATGAGCATGGCTGGAGCGATAACGGAGTCTTTAATTTCGAAGGCGGATGTTATGCAAAATGCGTAAAGCTTTCAAAAGAGCAGGAGCCGGAAATTTTTGGCGCGATAAAGCGCGGCACCGTTTTGGAGAATGTTGTGCTTGGTAAAGATGGCACACCGGATTATAATGATGTTTCCAAAACGGAAAATACTCGCGCAGCTTATCCATTGAATTTCATTTCGAATTCAGTCGAGCCAAGTATTGGCGGACATCCAAAGAATATTATATTCTTGACAGCTGATGCATTTGGTGTGCTTCCGCCGATCTCGCGCTTAACGAAAGAGCAGGCGCTCTATCATTTCATCTCCGGTTATACGGCAAAGCTTGCCGGCACTGAGCGCGGAGTTACGACGCCTGAACCGAATTTCTCTACGTGTTTCGGTGCCCCGTTCATGGTGCATCATCCGAATGTTTATGCCGATCTGCTTGGAAAGAAGATCGATCTGCATAATGCAAAGTGTTGGCTTGTCAATACAGGCTGGACTGGCGGAGCGTATGGAGTCGGTAAACGTATGCACTTGCCATATACCAGAGCAATGGTAAATGAAGCGCTTGCAGGAATGCTTGATAACATTGAGACCATCGAAGATCCGATCTTCGGATTGCATATTCCGACATCTGTTCCGAGTGTGCCGAATGAAATTCTCAACCCGCGCGACACTTGGAGCGATAAAGAAGCCTACGATAAGCAGGCAAAAGAACTCGCTGCGAAGTTCAAAGAGAACTTCAAGAAATTTGCTGAAGGTACTTCAGAGGCAATATGTAACGCAGGACCGAAAGTGTAATGAGGAGATAGTGATATATAAATATCAAACGTGCAAGAATGACTAACGCTCTACCTTCTGCACAGAACATAGAAAAATATTTTCGCGACGAAAAGATATTGTTCTCGAAACATTTCATTCAGGAAATGCAGGAAGAAGAATTGGGCGGAATCAGTGTCGATGAACTGATCGAAGCTTCTGTTGCACCGGAAATTATTAAGGAATATCCTGAGGACAAACCCTATCCGAGTATGCTGATTTTGGGTTTTACAAAAAGCGGGAGACCTCTCCATTTTGTTTGTGCAAGGGACGAAATGCGAGATGTTCTCGTTCTCATAACTATATACGAACCAAGAATTGAACTTTGGGCAGATCACCGAAGGAGGATATTATGAAATGTGTTATTTGTCAGGGAACAGATATTAACGAAGCAGTCGTAAACGAGGAAATCCTTCATGGGAATGATGTTATTTTCGTGTCGGTTCATGTTTTAAAGTGTTCTCAATGCGGTGAGCGGTACTTCGATATGAAAACCACCAGATATCTCGAACGCATCAGAAATGAAGTACGATCGAATGCAACAGGTGATCTGAAACAGATCGGGAAGGTGCTGATGTATAAAAATATTGCCGAAGCAGCATAGAAAAAAAGCCCGCCGTTGGCGGGCTTTTTTATTGCGATCATTAAACCGAACTTAACAGAAGTCTGCATTGTAGAAAGGGCTTCAAACTTATTTACTTGATGAAAAAAATCCTTTCCGTTCTTTTTATTGCATTTGTTTTCAGCGGCTGTTTTGATATTTATATTTATCTAATTCCGCTTAAGGATAACTCTTACATTGTTTCCCAGAGAGTTTCATTCGGATTAGATGTGCTGAAAGGATTGAATTCGCTGAGTACAATGGATTCCACAGGGCAGACTACACAGAAGGAAATGCCAACTCCGAAGCAGATGATGGATTCTATCATGGCAGGTGAGTCTAAGAAGAATAATGACTTCGAAAAACTGCCCGGCTACCTTAGTCATTCAATGCGCGACAGCCTCTCCGATACAACGGCATTCTTTATCACCGATATTCATATAAAGAGCGCCGATGACTTACCGGCTTTATTTAAGACAATTCAATCTGATTCAAGCTCACCTGCCGATCTCTCGATCGCGCTGAACGTCTCGCATCCTGACGGGATGACAAGATTTGATTTTGCTGCAATAAAAAATAATGTTGCTCCTGAAAATAATGCAAATGTTGTTGATATGGCGAAACTCGTGATCGGTGGTTTCCATATTGGTGTGATCTCCGATAGACTTATTCCGAATGCTACAAAAACTCCACGCAAAGAAATTTCCGGAGGATCAGAGTGGTTCATCCCCTTCAAATCTTTGAAAGATTGGGCAAAAGTGAAGCCGAAAAATATGCAATTCCTTGTGAGGGATTAAGAGGGAAGATATGAGATCGGAAATATGAACTATGAAAAGGAGCTCGCCATTGGTGGGTTTTTTTTATAGGGGATGAATTTTTGCTTTGTTATAGGAGAAATTATTCCGTAGTTTTGTAAAATGAACCGAATAGAAAAATTGACACTCTGTTGTTTATTCCTAATCCTTCTGTTTTCAGAAGTTGATATTTTTGGTCAAACTCCGGTACTACGTCCTGTGAATATAGATTTTGGGATTGTTAAAGTAGGTGGATACCGAGACACAAGTATCACGGGTATTTTTTATCCAGGTGATTTTCATAATGGACAAAAAAGGGCAACACTCAGTTTGGAAGGTGACACCATAGATTTTTCAATCGATAAATACTCAATGTATCTTTATTACTCATCCACAATTGGTATTAGCGATACTGTTCATTTACGTTTTAGTCCGAAAAAAGAAGGGAGCTTTCAAGGCATTATTAGAGCCACAATTGATGGTGGCAGTTCTTCCGAGTCGTCATTTCACGGAACTGCCAAGGACTCTGTTACTTCATCAGTGACTTCGAATTTGAATGATTCTTCGAATGCTGCTATATATCCAAATCCGATTTCAAGAACCACAACTTTCGCTTTTACCCTTAGCCAATCCGCATTCACCTCTCTAAAAATCTACAACGCTCTCGGCAAAGAAGTTGCAACTCTCATCAATCAAAGACTTCTTGCCGGAGATCAAAAAGTGGAATTCAATGCTTCTGATCTTCCTTCCGGAGTTTATTATTATCGCTTACAGATCGGTGATTATTTCTATACAAAATCAGTGATTGTGACGCATTAGGGGCATTTTTGTTCTCCATAAGCAAAAAGAGTGAACTATTTTTGGCTACGTATTGTAAACTTAGCCGCCACATTTCTTTCACTCTCATCGCTTCTGCGGTGATACATAAACACGGAACATATTGTATGAAACATATCACATTAGTTTTCACGAGTTTTATGCTCGTTCTATTCGTATTTTTCTCTTCGGCAAAATGCCAGCAATCTCTTCAATGGACGCCATCGAATTTTATCAAGACCGGTAATATTTTAAAAATTTCCGAAGTAGGGGAGGGTGTTCTCTATGCTTTAACTGATAGCGGCATCATTACCTCTATTGATGGCGGCAAAACTTTTCTGTTCACCCTGCGCCAGCCGATTTTGATGACCGGGGAAAAAATTGTAGATATTACGCTTGTACCTGACGGGACAATTCTTGCGGGAGTTGGCACAAATCATAGTGCTGCTCTAGTAGCTTCAACGGATAAAGGTACATCATGGACGCGAATATCCATACCGGGTAATTATGTTGGACCCATCGGGATTCAGGCACTTCCAAATGGAACGTTGCTCATCGCTCTTGGAATGGATCACGGTCTTTTCCGTACAGCTAATTTCGGAAAGACCTGGGATACGATTAAATCCCCTGCTTTTCAGGAAGGCTCAATGGGCGGTTTTAGTGTTACTTCTTCCGGAGGACTTTTTAATTATGGGACAAATTATGCTGCTCTTTCCAATGATACAGGGAAGACTTGGATACCTACGAGTAGCGTTGCATTCGGAAATCCCGGCGGACCGATCGTCGGCGTAGTTTCGAATAATTTGACGGATATTTTTCTCTGTGATGCCGGCGGAGTTTTTTATTCATCGAATACCGGGGTTGACTGGGCAAGCAGAAATTCAGGCATTACGAATCTTAATACCAGCGGTATTGCAATTGATACAAAAGGACGGCTCTTTGTGAGTACCTATACGGACGGTGTCTTTCTCTCCTTCAATAAAGGCGATACTTGGTATCAAAATAATCAGGGGTTGGAAAATACTCATGTACAAAGTATGCTCCTGAGCAAAATCAATCAACTTTATGCCGGTACTACAGATAAGATCTATAGGACAAGTGCATTGCTTGCTGTCGGTGACAACTCAATTGCTCAGGGAAAAACCACAATATCTCCGAACCCGGTTTCGTCTTCAGCGGCGATTACTTATTTCTCTGAAAATGCAGGGCTTGTCAAACTCGGTATTTTTAATATCTTGGGCAAGGAGATCGAAATGCTCGTTGGCAGTATCCAAGAAGCCGGAGCGCACACAGTGACATTCAATGCTGCAAATTTACCAAGTGGTACATACTATTGCCGCATAGAATCGAACGGAAAGATGGAGATGAAGACGGTCGTTGTGGCGCATTAATATTTTTTCTTTTTCTGTACAAAAAAAAGGCTCGCATTTGCGAGCCTTTTTTATTTAATTTACTGCTATCGGCATTTTTGTTATCCGGTCAACAGTGCGTTCGCCGATCTGCTGACGCCACATGGCGTAGTACAATCCTTTTTCTGCAAGCAGATCCTGATGTTTACCCGATTCGACAATATGCCCGCGTTCAAGAACGTAAATTCTATCGGCATGCAAGATCGTCGAAAGTCTATGCGCGATGAGAATAGTGATCTGATCGGAATGAGTGGAGACATCACGAATCGTTGAAGAGATCTCTTCTTCGGTCAGTGAATCAAGTGATGAAGTTGCTTCATCAAAGACGAGAAGCTGAGGGCGGCGCAACAATGCACGCGCAATAGAAAGACGCTGCTTCTCGCCGCCGGATACTTTTACGCCGCCTTCACCAATTACGGTATCTAGTCCGTTGGATGCGCGCGCAAGCAAGCTATCACAGGCAGCCTGATGGAGAACTTTCATACATTCTTCGTCTGTAGCATCGGGACGAACGAAGAGCAAATTTTCTCTGATCGAGCCCGAAAACAACTGAGTATCCTGCGTCACTAAACCAATTTGGTTACGGTATTCATCAAGATTTAGTTTTTCTGTAGGAACACCGTTGCAAAGAACTTCACCGGATAATGGGCGGTATAAACCAACAAGTAATTTAACGAGAGTTGTTTTTCCAGATCCGCTTGGCCCCACAAAGGCAATGGTTTCGCCTCTGTTAACCTTGAATGAAACTTCTTGTAATGCTTTTGTAGTCGCCGTTTGATGTTGGAAGCTGACATGATCGAATGCAAGATCCCGAACTTCCGTGACTGAAACTGCATCGGCAGGTTTCGGCTCGACAGGTGTTTCCATGATACCCTTGAAATTATCGAACGACGCTTCTGCCTCACGGTAGATATTAATAAAGTTGCCAAGCTCTTGCAACGGTCCGAAAATAAAGAACGAATAAATATACAGCGAGAAGTACTGACCGAAGGTGATGCTCTGCCTGAAAATAAGATAAAGCATCAAGAACGAAATGCTTGTCCGAAGGAAATTGATCGTCGTACCTTGAATAAAACTTAAACTACGAATATATTTAACTTTCTTTAGTTCAAGCTGAAGAATTTTTCCCGTCGTTGCATTTAAGCGGCTGATCTCCTGATCTGCTAAACCAAGACTCTTGACGAGTTCGATATTACGAAGTGATTCTGTTGTTGAACCGGCAAGTGCTGTTGTTTCTGCAACGATGGTCTTTTGTACTTTCTTGATCTTGCGGCTCATATAGGAACTCAAGAATCCGATGATCGGAATCGTCGCAAAATAAACCGGAGCGATTAACCAATTAATTGTGAATGCGTAGATCGTTACGAAGATCACTCCGATCAGCGTCGTGAAAACAAAGCTGATACCCATTTGAATAATACGCTCAATATCGGAGCGCACTTTTTGTAATTTGCCGAGCGTCTCGCCGCTGCGCTGATCTTCGAAAACAGAATAGGGAAGCTGAAGCGAATGCTCCAAGCCTTCAGTGTAAACTTGAGCGCCCAGCCGTTGGGTGATGACATTGACATAATAATCCTGAAAATTTTTCGCAACACGCGAAACGAATGCTACGCCGACTGCTAAGCCAAGAAGCTTAATGACACCGAGGAAAAATTCGGACTCCGTATATTTTCCGGGTTTTGTTGCATAATCATCAATGACGTGACGAAAGACGACCGGATCAAGTAAAGAAAAAACTTGATTCACTGCCGCTAAAAAAAGCGCCAGCGCAACTAATTTCCAGTACTGCCTGAGATATGGGTAAAGTATTTTCATGGTTGATTCACAATGTGCTCATTATTTCCTTGCAAACATACGAAAACACTTGGCACTTGTTCCCGAATTGCCCCCAGAAAAAGCCTACTGGCATAGAACAATTTGAGATTTTCTGATTGTCCCCACCTGTCACAAAACACCCTTTCCGCGTGTCATAAAAGACTTGGGAAAGAATTCATGCAGATTTCGGAAACATCTTTGCCCAAAATGGGTTATATTTGAACTCTGTTACACTTTAATCGCCGTAGACAGAAGTTATTGATTGTCGTGCTTAATCTTTTTTCATTAATTCATTAATACACTTATGAAACGTTACGTACTATTTATTTTACTTGCTGTAGTATTTACAGCCAGTGTTTCGACCGCACAATGGTCGGAAATCCCGAAATTGCCATCAGTTTTGAATTGGCCGATGACGGCTCAGGTAAATGGCACGATCTATGTCTTTGGCGGGGTAGATAATGCCACAGCCTCTAATAGTATTTACACCTATACTGCAGGTGATGTAGCATGGAAAAAGCTTTCAACTTCACTGCCGAAAGCAAAATTTGGCGGATATGCAGGTGTTGCTAATGGTAAAGTTTATATTGTTGGCGGCATGGTTGTCAGCAGCAACAGTTATATTACCGACAATGCAACGTACGAATTTGATCCGGTTGCAAATACAATTGCTGCAAAAAAATCAATTCCTGTGAAGGTCGGTTTTTTTGCCGGCGCTGCAGTAGGCGGCAAAATATATGCGATCAATGGATCTACTTCAGCTTTTGCAGGGTCTGATGTAAATCTTGCTCAGATTTATGATCCTACTGCGGATACTTGGTCAACAGCTAGTACAACTCCTGATTTCAGCAATCGCCTTGCAGCGACTGCAGTTCTCAATGGGAATATTTATGTAATGGGCGGATTAAAGAATGATGCTGCCGCATATTCCAACGAAGTGTGGAAAGGCACACCAGCAGCAGGTGACATCACTTGGACACAAGTGGCTTCATTGCCAGCAGCTTTGATGCAAGTATCGGGCGGTACTGCTGCCGGCAAACTTGTTCTTACTGGGGGTACGAATGCTCAACCTCCTGTGGGCTATTGCAATACCTACATTTATGATCCGGTTGCTGACGCATGGACTACATCTTATGCTTTTCCAGTGGCTACTTTTAATGGCGGACAGCTTTTCGGAACAGGAAATGATCTTTATTTTGCCGGCGGATATTTAAATCAGAGAGCATTTAAATTTACTGTTTCATCCGCTAAACTTCCTTATGCTGTTGTACCCACGAGTCCTGCTTTTATAAACTTGAGTGCAAATCAGAATCGTACAATCAGCTTTAGCGCTCAAAATCTTGGCGTTGCACCGCTAACCTTAACGGCAACTGTTCCGGATAATGCAAAGTCCTGGTTAACTGCTGTATCTGATCTGAATATTGCACCGCTTGGCTCAGATCAATACGCATTGACCTTTACTTCAGGTACAATGGCACCAGGTCTGTATAAAGCAACAGTAACTGTAACGACAAATGATCCATCTCATACGAACATTTCGATTGATGTAAAACTCTATGTCCTTCCAAGTTCTATCACGACGCAGCCTACCGTTGTTGTGCTTGAAGAAGGCACTGGAGATTGGTGTGGTTATTGTCCTCAGGGTAAAGAAATCGCCCAATCGATTAAAGATCAATATGGAGATTCGTTTATCGCACTTGAATATCATGGTGGTTCATCCATTGAGCCAATGAAGGTAACAGCAGGACAGAACTTGATCAATGACCTCTCGATTCAGGCATATCCAAATGCAGCGATTCAGCGTTGGTTCTTTCCGAGTGAGGCATATCAAATGACAAACCGCGGTGTATGGCCAATATATGTACAAAATGTTCTTGATCAGGCTCCTGATGCTCCTGTTTCGATCAATATAGGTACCTATACTTTTGATCCAAAGACCAGAAAAGTACATGCAGTTGTTAATCTGGAGAGATCGCTTGCAATGACTGATGATGCAAGTTCAACGATCAGATTGACCACTATAGTTACAGAAGACGGATTAGCTGGTCAGCAGGAAGATTATCGCCTTCCTTCACCATATTGGACTGACTATGTCTGGGATGATATAGTTCGTCAGGTCTATCCGAATGAATTCGGTACTAAAGTAACATTTCCAGCTCCGACCTTGGTGGACGGCAATACCGTCGTACCGGGGGATAAAGCAACTGTGACCGTTGATCTTACTGTACCGACTACTATCAAAGTTGATTCTTTAAAAAATTGCAAGATCACATTTATTGCAAGTCTCCTTCAGGGTACATCCACACTTGGCAGTATTCTTCAGGCTCAGCAAAGAGAGCTTATAAGCGCTCCGAGTGCTGTTGATGCAGGTACTGTGACGAATTTCAACCTTGCTCAGAATTATCCGAACCCCGTTTCCACCGAAACGAAGATCGGTTATACGCTTGCTGAACGCGCTACGGTTACTCTTATTGTACATGACGTTCTTGGACGCGAAGTTGGACGCCTTGTTAATTCAACCCAGAATGCCGGTTCTTACAGCGTGAACTTCGATGCTTCGAAGCTTTCAACAGGTATGTATGTCTATTCGCTTAATGCCGGTGGAAAGACCATCGAGAAGACAATGACTGTAACGAAGTAATTCGTTGAGTTTCCAAAATCTAAAAAGGCGCGGCATTTGCTGCGCCTTTTTTATTTCTTTCTAAATTAAAAAACTTATCAACTTATCCACTTGGAAAAGTTGTTGATGGCTCGTGCATTGTTTTTACTATGATTTGTTGTTTTCCTGTCATTCAATAAAGATATTTTTGTGAGCGTAATTCCCATTCAAGCCAAAGAAGCAGCCGGTTCGAGGACGAGCAGAAATTATCTGCGCTCGTTCAGCGAACTCTATGATCGTGTTGCCGGAACAGGGCTTGTTCCACCGCAGGCATTAGAGATCGAGCAATCTATCCTCGGCGCGATGATGATTGATAAGACGGCGGCGAACCGCGTCATGGAAGTGCTCGGCGAGCGAACGCTTGAAGATAGCCCCTTCTATCGCGAGGCTCATACGGCGATCTACCGTGCCATTCTTGCGCTGGATACAAAGAGCGAGCCAATAGATTTATTGAGCGTCACCAGTCGCTTGAGGTTGGATGGCGCTCTTGAAGATGCCGGAGGTCCGTCATATCTTGTAGAACTTACCTCAAAAGTTGTAACGACGGCAAATGTCGAAGCTCATGCGCGGCTGATCTTAGAAAAATATCTTGCCCGCGAACTCATCCGCACCTGCGAAGAAATAAAACTTCGTGCGTTCTTAGGAGAGGATGATACATTCGAACTTTTAGATCATGCCGAATCAAATCTTTTCCGTCTCTCGGAAACGCGTCACCGTAAAAGTTTTTCCAGGATGGATAAACTTGCGCATGATACCATTGATTATCTTGAGCGCATCCATAATAATAATTCCGGTGTAACGGGTGTGCCATCTGGGCTTGATGATCTTGATGAACTAACGAGCGGTTGGCAAAAAACAGATCTTATTATTTTAGCCGCTCGTCCATCGCAAGGCAAAACGGCGTTGGCACTTTCACTTGCTCGTAATGCCGCACTCAATCCGGTGAAAGAACTTCGTGTGCCGGTTGCAGTTTTCTCACTTGAAATGGGAGCGCAACAACTTGTGCTCAGATTGCTATGCAGCGAAGCGCAAGTGAATATGCAAGATGCGCGAAAAGGAAAACTTTCGGCAGAAGATTGGCGCAAAGTTTCGCATTCTATCGGCAAACTTCATGAAGCGCCGATCTTTATTGATGATACGGCTGCGATCACTCCGCTCGAACTTCGCGCAAAATGTCGTCGTTTAAAAGCGACGGAAAACATCGGCTTAGTTATTGTTGATTATTTGCAGTTGATGGAAGTCTCGCGTCACATGGATTCGCGTGAGCGAGAAATTTCGACGATCTCGCGTTCACTCAAAGCGCTTTCAAAAGAATTAAATATTCCTGTCATAGCACTCAGTCAGTTGAATAGAAGTCTTGAAGCGCGTGCCGATAAACGTCCGATGCTTTCCGATCTTCGCGAATCAGGAGCTATCGAGCAGGATGCTGATCTTGTGCTCTTTATCTATCGCCCGGAAACGTATGGCATTGAGCAATACGAAGACGGCAAACCGACACAAGGCACAGCCGAGATCATCATCGGCAAGCAGCGTAACGGACCCGTCGGCTCGACACGCGTTGCCTTCCGTGGCAACGTCGGAAGATTTGATAATTTATTGTATGTGCCAGAATTCGATGAACCAACGGTAATACCGAAATCGAATTCAGTAGCGTTTTAAGAAAATATGAAATGGGAAATATGAACTATGAACTTTATGTTTAACCTTCCGATTTCATAGCTCATATTTCATATTTCCAACGTGAATACTATCATCACCCCACCCGAACTCGTCGCGCCCATCGGCTATAGCCATGCTATTGCTACATCCGGAGGCAAGACAGTTTATCTTGCAGGGCAGGTATCATTCGATGCTGCCGGAAAAATTATTCATAAAGGCGATCTGGTTAAGCAATTCGAACAGGTTTTGCATAATCTCAAATTGGCAATGAACGCATCGGGCGGTGAGATGACCGATATTGTAAAGCTCAATCTTTTTGTTCGCGATAAAAATGATTACGCGGCAAAGATGAAAGAGATCGGAAGAATTTATGCAACATACTTTGGCAAACACTTTCCGGCAATGACGCTTGTTGAAGTATCGTCCCTTTTCGAAGATGATGCATTGTTGGAAATCGAAGGGGTAGCAGTAATACACTCCTGATGGATTTTACACTTACTAAAGAGCAGCTTCACTGGCAATCTGTTGCGCGGACATTCGCGCAGGATGTTGTTGCGCCTCAAGCACGGAAGATGGATGAAGACGGCATGATGCCGAATTCTATCATCTCTGAAATGGCATCGCTCGGGCTTTTAGGAGGCTCAATAGCAAAAGAATTTGGCGGAAGCGGAATGGATAGTCTTTCGCTTGCACTTATTTACATAGAACTCGGCAGAGCGTGCTCAAGCGTGCGCGGATTTATGACGGTTCATACATCCCTCGTAATGCAGTGCATTGAACAGAACGGATCAGCGGAACAGAAGAAAGAATTTTTACCACAGCTTGCATCGGCAAAAAAGATCGGCTGTTACTGCCTTACTGAACCCGAAGCAGGAAGTGATGCCGGAAGTATTCGAACGACTGCGCAAAAAACAGACGGCGGTTACATCTTAAACGGCGAAAAGATTTGGATAACCAATGCCAATCTTGCCGATCTTGCAATCGTCTTTGCGAAACTTCCATCATCCGAAGGAGCAAAACCTTCAGCCGGCATTACCGCTTTTCTTGTTGATACAAATTCGAAAGGATTTATCCGTAAGAGAATGCCGGGTAAAGAACTTGGTCATCGTGCAAGCGATCATGCGCATATCACCTTCGAGAATTGTTTTGTGCCAAGTGACAGAGTTTTGGGAGGAGAGAATAACGGATTCAAAGTTGCAATGTCGGCGCTCGATCATGGGCGCTTAGGTGTTGCCGCCGGTGCGCTCGGAGTTCATCAGGCATGTCTTGATGCTTGTGTAGATTTTGTTCGCACACGCAAACAATTCGGCTCGCGCCTCGGAGATTTCGAAATGGTGCAAGCCGTTATTGCCGAGATGAAAACGTCTTTGGAAGCATCTCGCTACCTCGTCTATAATGCTGCCTGGAAAAAAGATCAAGGAATAGGCAGCACGCTTGAAACTTCGATGGCAAAACTTCATGCAACCGAAGCGGCAGTTAAAGCCGCGAATGAAGCCGTGCTTCTTCACGGCGGCAGAGGATACTCGAACGAATATCCTGTTGAACGCTACTTGCGCGACATTAAAGGCTTGCAGATCTACGAAGGCACGTCTCATATTCAGAAAATTGTGATCGCGAGACAGGTAATAGGAAAAGAATAATGTGTCATTGCGAGGAGGGCTTTAGCCCGACGAAGCAATCTCCTAATAGCTTGTGAGGCGGCTACCACGATTTAGGAGATTGCTTCGTCGTCGCGGAGTTTACACTGAGTGTAACGAATGTGCGACTCCTCGCAATGACACAAAGTAAAGAACTAACGACTAAACCATGGCATTACTACGCAGACGTTACGCAAGTTTTGGCAGGGAGGATAAAACCTTCGGGATTCGCGCACTTATTAAGGGCGATTCTTGGGCTGTGCGTATTGCTGTTTTTGTCGTAATGGCAGCGATCTTCTTTTTGACTGTTCAGCTTACTCGCCATCACGTGAATCCCGAAGAGCAAAAGCAAGTGCAGCCATTACCTGAGGAGAAGGAATGATCTGATGGAGTCAGTACAAAAAAAATATTATATCGGCATCATGACAGGCACAAGCATGGATGCCATTGATGTCGTTATCGCTCGGTTTGACGAATTCCCTGAAGTTATCCTCGAATATTCAACTCCGCTTAATTCCGATCTTCGCACTATCTTAATGGATCTTGCTACGAAAGAAGAGATGAATATTGATCTCTTTGTACGTACGCATTTTGTCTTAGCACAGGAATATGCGAAAGCAGTTGCCGAAGCAATTGCAAAGGCAAAGTTACACAATGAAGATATTCGTGCCATCGGTTTACATGGGCAGACGATCAGGCATTTACCAAAACCGGCAAAGATCACGGCATCTCTTCCTGCAACAGGCGCAACATTTCAACTTGGTTCAGGAGCAGCATTGGCAGCGCTTACAGGAATAGATGTTATCAGTGATTTCCGAAGTGCCGATGTTGCATTAGGTGGTGAAGGTGCTCCGCTTGTGCCGATGTTTGACTATCATTTCTTAAAAAACGATACACATAATCGTATCTGCCTGAATATCGGAGGCATTGCGAACCTGACCTTTATTCCCGCCGCTTGTTCCAAAGACGACGTCATGGCATTCGATACCGGTCCGGGAAATATGGTGATGGATGCATTGATGAGTGAGTTTTATGGTGAGGCTTATGATAAGAGTGGCTTGGTAGCGAGAAAAGGAAAAATAAATAAAGAGCTTCTTTCACAACTCTTGGAGAATCACTATCTTAAACAGCCACCGCCAAAATCTACCGGAAGAGAGCAATTTGGAGAAAGTTTTCTTGCAATATTTAAGGAGAAAGTATCAGATGGATCATTATCATCTGAAGATGCAGTCTCAACGGCGACAGAATTAACAGCAAGATCAATTGCACAAGCCTTCAACTTCTTACCCGCAGAAAAATTGAAAGAATTTCCGTCAGAACTCATCGTCAGCGGAGGCGGAGCAAAAAATATTTTCTTATGCGAACGACTTAAGTCATTGATGCCGGAAGTAGCTTTTCGAATTTCAGATGAACTCGGAATTCCATCTCAAGCAAAAGAAGCGCTTGCCTTTGCCTGGTTTGCAAAATCATTTCTTGATGATGAAATCATCCACCTTCCGAAGACTACCGGAGCATCCGGGCGAATAATTTTAGGATCATTAAGCAAAGGAAAATAGAATAAAAATTTCGTTTTTTGACGAGAGTAAAAAAAATGTTCGTATTATAGTATATACGAAATGATTTGCCACTGTGTTTGTTGTATGTGGATAACTTTTGTAATCCACTTCTGTTAAGGCTTTGAGGTGTGAATTACTTTTGCGATTGATGTGTAAATGATGTGGGCGAGGAGATCATTTCCAAAGTTTCTCTGACAGGAGCAATTTTTTTTGCTTCAAATTCAGCATTAAAATACAATAGTAATAATATATTTTCTGTTCCGGGATTTGTGTCTCGGGGCGTGAAACTCTTACTCATCATTTTTCTTTTACACCAAGAAGAAGCGTGCTAATTGAAACAGAAATTCCCCAACGTGCTGCTACAGCAGCCAAATCGAAAGAAAAGAAAACTGAAATGTCTTTAGCGTCAGGCGGACAGATTCCTGAACGAGTAGATGCTCCTGCGGACGACCTGCGTTCCGCTGCGATAGCGATATGGACGCTCAGCCTCGAGAAGATCAAGGGGCAGATATCGCCACAGAGTTTCACGACGTGGTTCGAGCCACTTGTCGCAAAAACACTTCAAGGTCAAACACTGACTCTTGTTGCTCCCAGCGGATTTATTTCCGAATGGATTCAGCAGCATTACCAGTCAATGATCGAAGCCGTGTTGGTTGATTCCTTGGGTTCTCAGGCAGGGTTCACATTCGAACATGCAGCAGAAGTCGAAGGTGTCGAGACACTTCTTGAACCGGCAGCATATATTCCTCAGGCTCCTGCTCCGCAAGTTGCACCAGTGCCTGTTACTCCTGCGCCAAAGCCGGTGGAGAACCGGATGAATATTTCTGCAGCGCAGATGAGGGATAATCGCTCAGGATCACGAGTTGGAACACCTGTTCAAAAACCGCCCGTCGATTCGAATATTAATCCCGGATATGAGTTCGATACCTTCATCCGAGGAGAGGCAAATAAACTTGCATTCGCTGCTTCAATGGCAGTGGCAAATAATCCCGGTGGTACGCGCTATAATCCGCTCGTCATTTACGGAAATGTCGGTTTAGGCAAGACGCATCTTATTCAAGCGATCGGTAATTATTCGCTGGAGAAATTTCCGGAGTTGCGCGTGCTTTATACATCAAGCGAACGCTTCACCAAAGAATTTGTCGATGCTGTGCAATCCGACCGCATCAATGATTTTAATAATCTCTATCGCTCGATCGATATGCTCATTATCGACGACGTGCAATTTTTCGCAGGCAAAGAACGGACGCAAGATTCCTTCTTCCATACTTTCAACGAACTTCGCGAGAACGGCAAGCAGATCATCCTGACCTGCGACCGTCCGCCGAAAGAATTAAAAGATATTGATGACCGCCTGCTCAACCGCTTGCAATGGGGACTGACTGCCGATATCGGTGCACCCGATCTGGAGATGCGCATTGCCATCTTGCGTCATAAAGCGATTCGCGACGGCTTTGATATTTCCGATGAAGTTCTGGAATTCATCGCTTCGAATGTGACAACAAACATCCGCGAACTCGAAGGCTGCCTGATCTCCCTCGAAGCGACGATCTCGCTTGAAGGCAAGGAGCCAAGTGTTGAGCTTGCGCGTGAAGTGTTGCGCAAAGTTGCACGCCGTTCTGCTCCGGTATTATCGGTGGAGACGATCCAAAAATATACAGCGAAGTTTTTCAGTATCGAAGAGCAGCTTCTTCGTGATAAAACGCGCAAGCAGGAGATCGTGCAGGCACGACAGGTTGCGATGTATCTCTGTAAAGAACTGACTGCCAGCACACTGAATACCATCGGTTTGCATTTCGGCGGCAGAGATCACTCAACGGTTATCCATGCACAACAGACGGTCGTTGATGATATGCGCCACGACCCGGCATTCGCCCACAGAGTTAATGAATTAAAAAGACAATTAGAATTGATGCAATAACGTAAGCCATTACTTTGCTAAAAGGAAAAAGGGCGGTACGTGAACCGCCCTTTTTTTATTTTATACTGTGAACTCCAAATAATTTAGTATATTGTATCGCAAGGAAGAGGCACCCTATGTCCATTCCCATAAAAAAGATACTCGTGAATCATTTTTTAAAAGGAAACACCTCATGAAAAATACATCTAAAAACCCCGTAAGCCACACACGCACACAATTTACCGTATTCGCAAAGAAAGGCTTGGTAATGCTCCTCTTGCAGCTTGCGATTATTTTTTTTATGAGAGGGAGCGGATGGGGGCAATATAATTTCCCCAATACACCGTTTAGTAACAGTAATGGATTTACCGATGCAAGCGGGGGTAATACTGGACTGAGCGGATTACAATGGACAGCCTCAAATGGGTACGGGATTTGGGCGAATAGCCAAACGAAGTGGTTTTTGTTAAGCAATGAATTGCAAAATGAGAGCACTGACTCTCCTGTTTCACCATCAGGTGTTGTTTCAGAGGGTGAACTGGGGTATCTTCCGACAACCGGGCCTCATGATATAAAAGTAGCTGCAAACCTTCATGGACAAGTGCGATATGTTTGGCCGGACGAAACTACCGCAAGCCCACGAGACCATTTTGTGGTGAAAGGATTCAATAATTCTGATATCAATATTACTTTCTCCGGCATTCCGCAAACAGCAAATTCACGGAAAGTCATCTCCGCATCAGCTATAAGTACGTACAGCATTGCCCATCCGGTTCCTACAGGTGCCTTAAATAATGTTGCTTCTAAAGCAATAGGCCAATTTAATGAAGTATGGCAAGATTGGTTTGATGTTGCTATGGATGCAAAATATCTTTATATTGTCTGGGTACATTTTTTTATATATTCAGATCAGACACATTCTTACCAAATTTGGGCGACTGCGCAGAACTTAACAAGCGGTGCTATCGAGTGGGGTCCTAACAGAGTTGACGGTGGAATTGAACCGGGTGAAGCAAGAAGACCTACTATTGCCTGCGACGTTAGGAACAATCCCGACCATCCTACCTTTGACGTAGCATACATTTCTCATATCCCACCATCAGGAACATTGCCCAACTCCACAAACGATGATGGTAGAGTGACACAGGCTTCTGTCTTGAATGGCGGCGGCGTAATAATTTCCCCCATGCCGAGACAGGTTCTTAAATCAAACGCTATTCCTTTATTTTCTGATCAATATTTTATTCCACTCCACGCACGAATGCTAGTGAGTAGCATAGCGGGAAGTACACGACCAACTATCCCAATGAAAGGGATCTACGCTATTGTTTATGGGGGCACTGGCGACTTTAATCAGACTACAGGCTCTCTCATTTTCCACAAGATTATTAATAATGCTTCCGGTCCTTACGCTTGGTATGTAGATGGATCTGATGACCCTCATATCACAAATGCAACCCATGAAGCGCCGCTTGCCTCAGTCCCAGGGACTAGTACTGTTACGGATAATCCGATAATGGCATTTGCTAATCCTTATGATGCCGTATCGAATGAAGCCTATGATGAATTCCACTGTTTATATCGGCTTACTGGGGGTACCTTTTTTTCTGATCCGCCTTTGGTTATTGTCAGAGGTATTCATAATGGGTATTTTGCAAGTCTTCAACAAGCGATACTTAACAGACAATGTACGAATTGTAATACTATACCGGCTCCTCTTCCCAATGAACGCGCATGGGATTGGTGGTCCGGGGGAATAGGCGGACTTACTGACCCTATTGGTTTCGTGAATCAAATGGGTATTCATACATATTGGGGGAAAGGGGGTTCTCTAATTTATTCGCGTGATCTTCGTGCCTTCGATGAAGATATTGAAGAAAATACTCTCGTTACCGATACGTGTATCGTCGCAGACGGAAGCAGTCATAACGGCACTCTTGGCGCTAATCTGCTTTCCGGAAAAATAATGACGCTTTGGACTGATCCAAATTTTGGAGTTGACGCTGCTGCTCAAACTTCGGGAATTTATACTGCCGAACCGGGAAATGTTGCAAGCTGGAGGAATGCACGGGTAAGCCTTGTCGGCACCGGTGTTACACTGGATATATCAGGTACGCGTTTAGTTGTTCTGCCGAATTTTCAATTTAAATTTGGCGGATCGGGACAATCGCTTATTATCCATTCCGGTTCCTTATTTGATTATTACGGCTTACCGCAAGGCGTATCGAATAGCGATCCATCCGGACCTGTAGCCACAAATTTTTTAGGAACCGGGACTATTGAGCTACGAGGCACGACAACTACTGCTGCCGGACTTAATATTTATCCGGGAGCAAACTTTGCTTTGCCAGAAACGGTCATGTTTCTTTCTGGCAACTCTACTTCTTTTTATAAATATGGGTCATCAATCACCCCAGTCTGGAGCACAACCCCAAATGCTTCTGTAACCGGGATAGCGCATTTCCATGGTATAGCGCAGTTTATAACCAGTAAAATTCTGACGCAAATTCCTTTAGGTTCAGTGACCGATGTCTTGTTTTTCGATAATTGCCTTGATGGCGGTACAAATGTAACAACTCAACTCGTCTCAACAAGCAGCATATTTCAAAATGATGCCAATAAGGGATTCGCAAGATTAAATATCACCGGACTTTCTAATCAGACTCTTACAGGTGGTACGCTTGACGCAGTAGGCATTTTTGTTCCAGATCCAACGAAGACTATCAACATCGTATCCCCTACATTTGCAAATACGCAGACAAAAGGAATTGATCTGGAGATTTCTTCAGCAGATATTGCTTACGGACAGACCAATATTAAGTATTGCAATTTCACGACGTTTAAATCTGGAGCAGAAGCGGGTATTTATACTGATGGTTTCGACATAAATGCCGACTTCGAAAAGCTGCGGATTGAAGGAAATACTTTTACAACCAATACAGGACTTACCAGCTCGACCGGTGTTCATGCTGCAATTGAACTTCTTAATTCTTGCGGAACAGTGTTACGTAATACTATTTCAGGTGCAGGCTATAAGAACGGCATCATCAGTAAAGGCACATCTACAAGTAACCAAACAAACACTTTTATGTGCAGCAACTCTATTTCAAATTGTCTTACTGACGATGGAAGTGGTACAGGCATAACAACAAAATATTGGAAAGGCTATTCTAAACTGAATGAGCTTTTTAATAACGACATTGGCCATCTCATCATGGATAATGATAACGGCGGAATAGATTTTTGCAATTACCATAACAACAATGGACCTGGTTTAAAGTTATCTAATGAAACCTCAAAAGTCAATGCATCGGGTGTACATCATACTCCGCCGAATTCAGATCCAGATTATCCAGGCTGGAATACTTTTGCGCACAATGCACAATCCATCTCTAATACCGGCGAAATAGTGTTTGTAGATAGGCATGCTGTTCTTATTCTCGGAACAAATTCAACTGCTTCGGATAATTGGGGTCATAACACCCTTATCGCAGACGGCACTATCAATACTTTCTTAATATTTAATTCTGATAATAGCGGAACTCTGGATCTTGCATTAAATAAGAATTTCTTTGGAACGGGATCCATAAGTAGTCCAACCTCTGTGCCGTGGACAACGGGTTCTGATATAGCGGGTCATTTGCATCAGGTAAACTCTTTCTATAATCCTAGTGCACAAGACTTTCAAGTTAGCAGTATCCCGTATGTAATAGATTTTTCTGTGGATTGTGGCGATGGTTTTACGCCTGCTCATGGGAAAGGCAATTCGAAGATACAGTCGTTTGCTGAGGATACAGTAAACAAATGTGATCAACTTCAGGCCAAGTTAGATATGTTAGACCAATCAGGTTTATATAAAACTGAAAATGACTCAGGTCGGCATTACATTGAAACCTGCTTTTTTCAAGAAAGCGCCTTTCATGTATTTGTCTCAATTGATGGCGCCGTCCAGTTCATGAGTAATGATAATAATCGTTGGCTGGAATATCGCACTTGGCTAAAGAAGGTATTGTACTTGAGTTTGGATTCACTCTACTATTGCAGTGATGTGTATTCTATTCTTCATACATTTCAATACCTCAGACCTGGACTAGGAAAAGATTATAATGGCGGAATAGCTGTCACGGATTACTTGCTAAAAAATAATAGATGTCCTGATGGAAAAGCTAATTTATTAGAAGGTAGAAATTATGATCGCGACAAACAAGTCAAAATTTGGCGTGATACAGTGAAGGATTCATTAAAGACACCCCTTGATACTTCTGCTGTGACATTAGAATCACTTGATCTTGGAATTCTTCGTGGACAGCAGAACGCAGTAACACCTTCGAGCAAGATTCATACCCCAACTCTTGGCAATCTTGTAGCTACCAAAAATCCATTTACGGATGAGACAGTCCTCGAAACCGTTCTTGACGAAGCTGAGATGCTGAAGTTAGAAATCTTCGATCTTCTCGGTAAGTCACTTTATAATGAGAATAGATTCTTTTCTGAAGGCGATATGAAGTGGTCGCTTAGTGGAAAGACTCTACCTCACGGAACGTTCTATGCACGAATATCAACAGTGAATGGAAGTGTACGAACGATAAAACTCATTCATGAATAATTATTCATCAAAAAGGCACCTATTTATTTTGGATAGGCACCTTGACAAATGGGTTTTTATTTCGTATATTTGCAAGTCAGTCATTAGTCGTTAGTCTTTAGCAGAGGGGAAATGGAAACGAGAATTAACAGCATTTTGAGAGGAGTCCGCCAGTTGGCGGACTCTTTGGTTTTAGAAAAAAAACCTGCGAAGGTGCACAATTATATTGTTGAATTATAATAGTTTACAGGGGCTTCAGGCGGTTTTGAGCACCAATGGTGGTTGCGTGGTTAAAGGGGATTGGACGGACGGACTGAGAGTCCGTCCCACTGGAGAAATTGAATTTGCTACAAAACCACCAGCTCCCAACTCCCAATCTTCCGCAGCCGGTGTAACAATCCGTAAGTCGCTAAGTTTTTAATGACGTGGAGCGAGAGATAGCCCCCGCGCTCTGCAACTTCGGAGTTGATTTCAGGCGGTAGTGCCGGTTGCGTCATAAGAAACATAGGTCTGATGGGCGCCAACGTTCTGCCGCTTGGATTGGGGGCTTACTTTGAGAAGCAGAAAATATCCTGCTGTACTTAACAATAAGCCCCACTATGAAACATCTTGTTACACCGCGTCTCCTGATGCGCCCCTTCACCGAGAGCGATCTCGGCGATCTTTATAGCCTCTATAGCGATATTGAAGTGATGAAATATATCACGAGCGGCATCCCGCGAACCCTTGAAGAAACTAAGACAGCTCTTGACCGGATGATCGGCAATTTCACCAGAGATGGCTACGGAATGTTTGCCATTTTTGAACGGAAAGAGAAGCGATTTATCGGAAGATGCGGCTTGCAGCCACTTGATAGCAGCGGCTTGATCGAACTTGGTTACACCCTCATCCCCAGCGCTTGGGGTAAAGGCTTTGCCACCGAAGCTTCGATGGAGGTGCTCCGCTCCGCTTTCAGCGATTGGGGACTTGAGAAGATCGTCGCAATAGCTGTTGATGAAAACAGAGCTTCAACTCGCGTCATGGAAAAGCTTGGTATGAGTAAAGTAGGGCATGACAGATTTTACAATAAGAATGTTTTGCGTTACGAGGCAGAAAAGCCGGTAGAAAAAATTGAGAGTATCTTCCAAAATTCCTTTCGCAGACAAGAGAAAGTAGAGGTAGCCAAAGCAGTTTATCAATAAAAAGAAAATTAGTCCTCTGGTGTAACAAAATCACTTTTGCGGTGTTTTTATAAGGGATTACTATAGGCCCCGTAGTTGCAATCTTTTTGATTCGAGATCATTCTTTTTAGAACGACCTCGTTTTGTTGCTTGTTCTTAACCTGTTACAATTCCGTAGGCATTTTGTTGCGGCGCGTTCAGATTTTCATGTATATCAGAAACCTCTTCGAGACGATCAGCAGCGTTCCTGTAATCAGCGTTATACGCCGGTCTTTTGTTGCCGCATTTCTTGTCGTTCTGACTATTTCCTCCGCAGCTAATGCTCAGTGGCGTACTGCTACTCCTCGTGATACGGTCATTGTTCCGGCTAATCAGAAAACCTTTGTTTCTTCTAAAATATTTTTAGGTACCGGAGTTGACATGTGGATCTCTCCCTGGAGCACCTTTACCGAGAATGACGGCTCAAATACATTTGGAATGGATGCGGCTTATACCTTTTCCGTTAATAGCAGCAGTCTCATTCCCGAAGTTCTTAACCCACCTTTCTATTCGGGAAATCAGCATCTTTATAAATTTACTGTGACAACGATACCGGGTTTGAATGAAACGAAATTTGTTCCGATTGAGAATACATATCAGCCAAGTCACAATTATACTGCCCATATTGCAAGTCAGGGAAATAAATTTCAGTTCAGGATCATCGGAGATAAAGATGCGGATTATCCTCGTGCAACAGGAGCTTTGAATGTACGTATGGCTCGGTGGACTGCCGGAATTTCTGTTCAGAATATCAATCTTAATTTTGGAAATGTATTGATCGGAAGTGCCTTAATGAAACTTGATTCTCTCGCAAGTTACGGACTTGATCCTCTGCAAATTGACAGTATGAAGATCATTGATCCTTCCGGTTCGGGCGATTTCAGTTTTCTATCCGAACACGATAAGAGTTTTACTTTGCAAGAGCAGACGAACGAACTGAAGATCACTTTCTCGCCCACTGCCCGGTTTGGCAGAAGCGCCGAGCTTCATATCTATTCTCATAATGCCGATCCTACAAGCAGGGAGCGCATCATCTATTTAACGGGATTTGGTATTGCTCCGGCTTTTGGTGTAGGTCCGCATCAGATAGATTTCGGGAAAGTACGTATCGGATATCCCGCCACAGGTTCTACGCAAATCTCGAATGCACAAGGAAATGCCGATCTGTCTGTTAATGGCAGTACCCACTATCAACAATATCTGCCCGTGCCACCTGCGACAGTAGCATTTTCATTTCAATCGCCGAAATTCTTGCCGATGATCATACCAGCCGGAAGTATCGGGCAGATTCGTACACTTTTCAGTCCGACTTTGCGCGCAAAATATCAAGGCGTCCTGCAAGTCAGAGGAGATAATAACGTACCGCCTGATTCAGTTATACTCACCGGAGAGGGAGCAGAGCCGATCCCGGTATTAAGCCCGGTAACTAGGAACGGTACTTTGGATTTTGGAGTAGTATATCGAGGGAATAATTCACAAAGAACTTTAACTCTGAAAAATACCGGAAACTGGACATTGTCTTGTCTCTTTGCTATTAGTTACAACCCTGCTTATACTGTAATTCCCGCTGATTCACAGTTTATTGTCGAGCCTGATTCAAGTCGTATCTTCACCATTACCTTTCATCCGGGTACGACAATCGATAGTACTCTTCTGCGAGGATTATTCGTATTAACATACGACGATTATACAAAGGATACTATTTATTTTACCGGAATTGAAATCGAACCGAAAGTTCAAGCGAATCCATTAGTTTATGATTTTGGAAAAGTAAAGGTTGGTGCAAGTGTAATAGCTACTGTTTCAACACTTACAAATTTAGCTAATATTAACATTAGCTTATCTGAGGAACAAGTGCTACCGCCTGGTCCATTTTCGGAAGTCGGGAAGATCGGCAGTATTGATGCGCATAAGACGGCAGCATATATATGTAAATTTGCACCACTTGTTGCTGGACCTGTTTCGGCGTACGCGCATTTTGCCGATAACGGCAAACGAGATTCGATCTTACTTCTCGGTATTGGAGCCATCGCCAAATCTATTTTTACTCCCTCACCTGTTAATTTCGGTATTGTACCTTCGAATAAGTGGGATACCCTTTATACTACACTTAGGGATTCAGGCGACTATCCGCTTATCGTTGATTCCATCAAAATTACCGGAGCTGCTGCTGCCGATTTTCGTATTGTTTGGCAGCCATTCGGAACGACGCCGGTTATTCCCCCAAAAGATACTATTCAGCCGGATTCGACGATCAAGATCGAAGTTGCTTTCATGACTAATGCTTTGACAGGAGCTGTTCATCAGGCAAATCTTTGCGTGTATTATGATGACGGCACCAGCGATTGCATACCGCTTGAGGCTATTGAAGAAGCGCAATTTCTACAGTTCGGTCAAAGTTCTGTGAATTTTGGGAAGCATCGTATTAAAACACATAACGCAGCTAGTGCCGCGTTCCGAAACGGGTCAAATAAGATCTTATCCGTCGGGGCAGTTACGACAACATCTGCGGCAAATGTATTCTCAGTTATCGGTTCGCTAAGTCCCGTTAATCCAAAATCAACTGCAAGTGTGAATCTCGATTTCTTTCCGCAAGCAAGAGGATTTTATACGGGTTATCTTCATGCTTTCGGAGGCGACATTAAGACTGATTCAATAAAACTTCTTGGGCAAGGCGCAGAACCAATACCTGTTATTTTCCCGGATACGATTGTTGATTTTGGCATTGTGCCGCTTCTCACTCAGAGTCCGACAAAGACGTTCTCGCTTTTCGATAGCGGTGATTGGCCGATTACGGCAGTTAAGGTCGAACTCGTTGGAAATAATCTTGGCGAATTCAAATATACGAATAGCGGACAAGTAATCACATCCGACGTTGTTTTAGAGCAGAATTTTTCTTACTACGATGTGACGTTCACTCCAAATACGACGACAGTTTTTCATACAGCAAAGATCATTTTTACTTTTGATGATGGCACTCAGAAAACGGTGATCTTGAAAGGTTATGATGAATCGCCGCAACTTGTGCTCGATGCTGATACGATAAATTTTGGGAAGGTCAGGATCGGAGCGCCAGCATCAAGCTACATTGTCAATATTGTCAGTACTTCACCAAATACATTGACAGCACAAAATGTGGACTTGACCACGTCTGCACCTGGTGGGACATATACTGCGACTGACGTTGCGAAACAAGCTCCTGTATCAGGACCGATCACTCTTATGCCGAGGATGCTCTACCCTATAAATATTGCCTTTAAGCCTCAGAGCATTGGGACATTCACAGCGAAACTGAAAGCATCGGGTGGTGACGTAAAGAATGATAGTGCTTCGGTATATTTCACCGGAATAGGTGCTGCGCCAATGCCGCAGCTTTCAAGTCAGACTCTTGATTTCGGATCGCTCTTTGCAGGCTACCCCGGCTCTCGTTCTTTCACATTGAAAGATAGCGGCAACTGGCCCCTTAATGTTATTAGTGTTCTAACATCCGGAGCGAATGCGATGGATTTTACTTTGCGCAATATCCCTTCGCAATTTGATCTCTTAGAAGATAGTTCGAATTCCTACATCGTTGATTTCAAAGCGGTGACTCCGTATCAAGCGGCACAGCGCACGGCGCAGATTGTTTTCATGCTTGATGACAGTTCAACTTTTCCAGTGAATCTTATCGAGCAGGATATTGCACCGATCAAAGTTAATCTGCGAGTTGATAACGAGTATGCTCGCATCGGAGATATTGTGACGCCTTGCTTGCGGCTTATGAGTCCTCTTCCGGATTCATTACATATTCTTGATCTGAAAGGGGTAATCACCTATGACCCTACACTCGTTGATCTTGATAGAACGGGTGTTGTCCGCGGTGATATTTTATTGCAATTAGGGAATTGGAATCTGATAATCTCGGCTACCGATCTTCCGGGTACTCTTACGTATGAATTGCAAGGCACTGGCGCAGGGTTGAGCAAAGTGGGTTCACTACTTCGTATGAAGTTCAAGCCTCATGATAATGATGCTCCGGGATCTATCTCACCTTTGACGCAGAAGCTCTTCAGTTTCCCACTTCGCTCGGAAGTTGATCCACAGTCGATTGACGGACAGCTTGTCGTTGATTCCGCTTGCGGCTCGACGCATCTTCTTTCTGGCGATGCAACAGCGAATATGGTTGATCAGAATATGCCGAATCCGTTCGGTGCGAATATCGGAAAGAGCGAAACGCAAATCCCATTTGATATTGGTTTTAATAATACTCCGGTGACGATTCGCATTCTTGATGTAAGTGGAAAAGAAATTGCTCGTCCGGTAGATAACCGTATTTTTAATCAAGGCAGATATACTGCAACTGTCAATTCATCGCTGCTCGGAACAAGCGGTGCCTACTTCTATGAATTCCGCGCCGGCGACTCAAAGCCAGTCTTTATGAAGATGGTGGTAAGGAAATAGAGAACGTATTTTCATTTTCCATCGCCTCTCTCAGCATTACTAAATACTCTACTTGACTCACGGAGTACATTCCGAATTGGTGTAAATGCTCGCTTTCCATTTGAGCATCGAGGAGTGTGAATTTATTTTTGCGCAAGTATTCTACTAACGCAACAAGTGCAACTTGTGATGCGAATGGGGCGCGGCTGAACATAGACTCTCCGCAGAAAGCGCTGCCAAGCGCCAAGCCATACAAGCCGCCCTGTAGAGACGTGACATGGCGCGTCTCCATGGAGTCATCGGATTGACTCCACACTTCAACAGAATGCGCAATTCCGCGACGGTAAAGTTCTATATAGATGTCGATCATTTCTTCTGAGAGCCAAATGCCTTGATCGTTTACTTCATCATGTCTTGCGCATGACCGGATCACTTCTTCGAAGGCAGTATCAAATCTAATCTCGAATGTTTTCTTTTTGATGATTTGTTGAAGTGATCGGCGAACAATGAATCTTTCATCGAGCGGAATAATACCTCGTGGTTCGTAATAAAAGAATTGAATGGGACCATCCTTTCCCTGAGCCATCGGAAAATATCCTTGGCGATAGGCATCGAGAATAATTTCGGGAGTGATACTCATTGTAAAGTCAAAACTTCAAAGTCAAAAGTCAAAATAAAATTCCTTTTGACTTTGAAGTTTTTATTTTTGACTTGATTCGCCGGTTTCATTTTATTTGGTAAGGATCACGAATTCAATTCGGCGATTCATTTTCCTGCCTTCTTCAGTGGAGTTATCGGCAATGGGCCGGGTATCGCCATAGCCTTGAGTTTGCAGACGACCGGCTTCAATTCCGGATTGAATGAGATACCGCTTCACTGCTTCGGCTCGTTGATCAGAAATTTCCTGATTTTTTTCATGGATGCCGCTTGCATCGGCATGACCTTCAATGCGCAATGTCATACTGGGACGAACATGAAGCAACCTGACAACGCGTTCAAGCTCCGGGACAAATTCCGAGGCAAGCGAAGTTTGGCTTGGCTGAAATAAAAGATCTTCGAAGACAAATCGTTTGCCTTCTTCCATGGCAATAAGTTTGCGGCTTGCGATAGGCGAACGGTCTTCGGAGCGGAGAATATCAATACGCACCGAATCGGGAGCCAAAGTCGATTGCGACATATATCGTAATGCATAAAGACTGGTAATATTGGTCGCAACTGCCGATAAGATCGAATCAAATGACTGACCAATATCGAAACTTGCACCTTCGGCAAGCTGCGCCATTTCCCAGTACCCTTTATTTTCGGGCACGGAGATCGTGATCAGTTTAACTTCGCGTTCGTAAAGAAAGTCACCCATTGTCTTCGTGGTGAATTCCGTTATGCCATCTCCTTGTTCACCTTTTTGGTGATAGTCAGCGTCGGAGATAACGATTGCAAGACGCACAGCGATAGGGCGAAGCGGCATTGTTGTCACGGTTTTCAGACCTGCTAATGCATTTTCCTTTATATCGCCGCCCCCAGCAGCGTCAATATCGCCAACCCACTTTTGAAAGGTGGTTATATCATCAGTAAGTTGGGGACTGACTTTCTCCACGGAGTCGGAAAACGTGACGAGACCAAACCGATAATCAAAACCTCTGGCTCTGATCTGCTCGGCAAATTTTTTGGCATTATCTTTTATCGGTCCAATAAGATCACGCATCGAAGCCGTCTGATCTATGACAAAGACAATATCGACAGGGACGCGGTTCGATGAACTGATGAGGTTTAAAGAAATGATCGGACGCTGAATGCCATTTTCAAGAACAATGATATCTTCCTTCTTTAGAGACTTCACAAAAACGTTGCGGTTATTGACTGCGCTGAAGATGACGCTCATTTCCGGGAAATGAGTAATATCAACATTTTTGATCTCAAAAAGCATATCGCCTTTAATAGAACGCAGTCCTGAGCCGACGGGGCGACTGGCAGCTTCGCGCCGTTTTTCGATCTCTTTTGATTTTTGCGCAAGCAGAGGTGTTGCTCCAAAAAGCAGTAAAAGGCTAAGTATTATGAGCTTACGCGAAACCCCCATCTGCGAATATAAGACAATAGTATAACCACCTAAACAGGAAAATCGGCATAACCGTCTCCCTATAAACCCGCTATTTGCTCCGTTGTTACAATAATAAAGCGTTATATTTGTAACAAGCACTTGGCTGAAACATTTACCTGCTCAAGGTATCACTATAGGGAATGAAAAGAATCGCCGTATATAGTACTATTCTTCTCTTGATCTGCTGCTCTGCATGGCAACAAGGCTACTGTGTATGGAATAAGGTCGGGCAATTTCCGAATGAAATAGCCGTTAGCGGATTCTTTTGGGATGAATTCAATGGCTTTGTAGGTTTTGGTCACAGCCGCGGGGGCAATACAAAAGCACTCATTCGCAGAACTATTGATGGAGGAAAAACCTGGACTCTTTGCACTTCTCCGAACGTACAGGGAGCAGTAACCAGTATTTTCATGAAAGATAAACTTATTGGTTACTCATCTATTTTTGAATCGGGGAATAGGACTAATTATTCGATCTGGAAAACAGTAGATGGGGGAAATACATGGGTAGATATTACTCAAGGAAACCCTGCTCATACGAATTGTATTTATGCTACCAGTAAAGCGCTGATACGAACGACATGGGATAATAATGATATTGGCGGAGTATCAACAAATGATGGTGGAACATTCTCTGCCATTTTTTCTACGCAGAGTGCCGACCGAAGCAATGGGATTGATTTTGTCGATGACGCAATCGGAGTGGTGACCATGGGACCACCAAGTAATTTCTTTGGTGCAACGAAAAACTCGGCTTGGTACACTAAAGATGGTGGTATTACTTGGAGTGAGGGTGATGCTATCCCTGAATCATGGGGTGTGTATGGTGTTAAGGGTTCAAATAATTTCCTGACAATGTCTGAAGATGGTCAGAATAATCCTGGTCAAAGAGTTTATTGGTCACAAAACGGAGGTGTTAATTGGTCGTCAAGGTTCACTTTCAACGGCTCTCAATCTTTTACCGGACATATTGCAGGAGTGGGGAATACTGTTTATGCACAAACCGACCTCAATGCGAATCAAGGTCTTTACCGCTCAGATAATATCGGACAGAATTGGAAAAATGTTGGAGGTCCATCGAATAATCGTGATACCCGCTTTGTCGTGACCGGTTGCAAGGGACAAGTTGTGTACGCTTTTGACAATCAAGGGGATATTTGGAAAACTGTAGATGGTGGAGATGGCACTCTGAACGGTTCTTCCAATGGAGAAATTCTCTCCTTTTCAAACGATTCACTATATGAAGAGACGCGTTATTGTCAGCCAATTACATGGAATATAAGTTTACTTAATCCCGGATGCAGTTCTTTGACAATTGATCTGATAACACTTACTCCGAATCCATATAATGAATTTACGATTGGCGGCTCACTGAATGGGAGCACAGTTCCGGTATCTAATTTTGTTGATGTGCCGATTACATTTCGCAGTGATTCGAATGTGACTCGTCATGCAGTCTTGCATATCAAAGCACATTCAGGTAACGTTACAGTAGATACGACGATCATTCTTGTTGCAAAACATTCGACAGCTCCTGAACCATATCTTGTTGATGTCAAAGCAACGAAAGTCGGCGATACAGTTCTTATGCCGGTATTCTTGCGATTGACCAAAGATAGTTTTGCTATAACACATTTGGCTTTTCATCTCTCTTATGATGGCGATATTCTTACACCCGCTTATGATAATTACGAAACAATAGGTACGTTGAGTACGAAAGCAACGGTTACGATCGGACCCCCGGAGCCAAGCGGAATACTTGTTACCATTAATCTTCCAAAACCGATCACACAAGATTCTGATCTTACGAAACCGCTTATTTATTTGCGAATGGGAGTGACACTTTCAAGATATATGTCATGCCCTGTGCGATTGGATACCTTCGCAATTTCAAATACTGCGCCCCTACCTCTGTGTAACATTCCGTTAGCAGAATTTAGAGTTGATCCTGAATGTGGAGATAGCACTATTGCTGCTTTTATGCTGGATGGGAAAATGCCGACTTTTCTTTCTATCAATCCGAATCCCAATCATGGCAACGATGCCGAAGCAGTTATTTCATTGCCGAAAAAAGGTATGGTGTCGCTTGATCTCATGGATGCTAATGGAGCAATTATGCGTAAAAACTTCATTGCTGATATCTATGAGAAAGGCACTCATATAATAAAGCTTAATACTTCCGGCTTACCCAGCGGAGTTTATATTCTCCAATTATCTGTAAATCACGGAAGTTATTCCTCCCAGCACATGGTTATCATGAGGTAACGAAACACAAAAGAGTCAGCTGTCCACATCATTACGATATCGCTCCCTCGTAATCCTCCTTCTCCTTTTCTGCGGGGTGGGTACTTCACGCGCTGTTTGGGATAATGTTTTGCAGCTGAATACTCCTGTATCCTGCGGATATTTTTTCGATGCTAATCATGGAATGATCGGTACTGGATATTTAAGAAATCTTACCGGACCTCCCCATATCTATACCACTTCCAACGGGGGAATGACATGGCAGATTGCCGCGACTCCGAGCACTGGCGTAGGGAGCATTACGAGCATTTCGATGAAAGATGTAAATATTGGTTATGCCTCTGTTTACTCGACTGATTTTAATAAGAACGATTATAATCTCTGGAAAACCACCGACGGCGGCGCAACATGGTCGGACAATACTTTCGAAAAACTTGGAACAGTGACCTGCGTTTATGCAACAAGTGCTGCGCTGATCGAGACGGTTTGGGATTATGAATATCTCCATAGCGGGGGAAGATCAGTTGATGACGCATTATCATTTAAACAGTTTTTTTTAGAGCCGGGAAATACCAGGAGCAATGGTATTGATTTCTCAGACGATCTTAACGGTGTTGTGGTAATGGGACCGAATACTTCAAAAAATCCGAATGCTACACTTGGTTGCTGGTTTACTCAAGATGGCGGAGTGAATTGGGATTTGGGAGATCAGGTGCCTGAAGCATGGTCTGTCTATGCGGTGAAAGGTACGCAGACATATTTTGCTTTGCCCGAAGGCGTTGCAGAGGCAACGAACCGTACCGTTTACCGAACAGATGATGGTGGAAGAAATTGGCGTACGATCTTCACTTTCCCAAATTCACCACGTCCAAATTTTACAGGGCATATTGCAGGGCAAGGGACTACGTTATATGCACAAACCGAGGGTGCTCCCTACTTAGGACTTTATCGCTCGGATGATCTTGGCAAGAACTGGAAAAATATCGGGGGTCCGACTAACCACCGCGATACGCGCTTTGTGGTCACAGGATGTAAAGGCGAAGTGGTGTATGCTTTTGATACACTTGGCGGAGTATGGAAAACGGCAGACGGAGGTGATGGAACATTATCAGGTCTTGCAAATAACGAAGTTCTATCATTAGGCGCAGATTCGTTATTCATTTCTTCTGCATGTATTCCTGCAAGAGGATTTATTCATCTGACAAATCTCAATTGTCTTGAGTATATTTTCGATAGCATCAATTTTACTCCTGATCCTTATAATGAATTCTCTCTTGATACGACCAGAGCAAGTTTCAGTTTGTTTTCGAATATGAGCGCAGGTTTGCCGGTTAAATTCCAAACTGATTCGAATGTTACCAGAATAACACATATTCATGTTCACGGGCATTATGGTAGTACGCCTTTCGATACAACGATCACTCTTGTTGCACGGCATACTACATTTAACGACCCACTGTTTGCATTTGGTGTTGACACTCTTGCTATTTCCGGTAATTGTGCAATCCCTGCACGAGCTTATTTAAATGTGATCAATAGGAATTGTGACTCGATCACTATTGATACGATAGGAATTTCGCCGGACCCGTACGGAGAATTCTCAGTTGATACTGTGAAAAATGGTTTTAGACTTTTCGCCGATGCATCTGTCGGTATTCCAATTCTCTTTCGAAGTGACTCGGATGTTACTCGTGCAACGACAATTCACATTCATATTCATGCAAAGAATCGTATAGTTGATACGACGATCACAATTGTTGCAAGCCATTCAACGACCAGTGGTCCGATTCTTGGGTTGTCCTACGATTCTCTTTATATGGAATCGAGGTATTGTCAGCCCGTACGAAGATACATTGATCTTTCAAATGTGAATTGTAATGATCTTATTATTGATTCTGTGAGCTTCGATCCGCAATATCCTGAATTTACCATTGATTCAACACAGCGAAAAAATCTTTCTCTTGTGAGTCTCACTTCTGTAAGTATTCCGATACTCTATCAAACAGATTCGAATCTCACGCGCCGTTCGACAATGCACATCGTCGCACATTCACTCGGGCGTATGATCGATACGACAATCATTCTTGTAGCAAAACATTCAAAAGCTCCGGAGCCATTTTTGGTTAATCCAGCCGATGCGAAGGTCGGTGAAATCATTCTCGTCCCGGTGTTTCTGCGCCCCACGCAGGATAGTTTTCGAATTACGCATTATGCTTTTCACCTGAGTTACGACGGAGATATTCTCACGCCCTCAAATCCACAATTTGAAGTCCGAGGAACACTCAGCTCTCGTGGTACGGTAACGATGGGAGTTTCTGAAGTTGGTGGAGTCCTTTGCACCGTTGATCTTCCAAAACCGATCACACAGGATTCCAATTTATTGCTTCCGTTAATTTATTTGCGGATGAATGTGACTCTATCGCGAAATTATTCTACTCCGATAACAATGAATTCGTTTTCGAACTCCGCAATTGCTACCGAGCCGCTATGCTCGACACCTGTTTCGGAATTCACTATTATTCCTGAATGCGGAGATAGTACGTTGGTCGGATTTATGCTAACGGGTAAACTTCCGGGCATTGTTTCTGTGCATCCAAATCCGAATTCCGGCGGCGATGTGGAAGCGGTGATTTATTTACCCACGCAGAATACTCTGACGATAGAACTTGTCGATGCAATGGGAAAGCGCATACAGAGTGTTTGTTCGTCAGCCCCATTCCCCGGCGGTGAGCATACGCTTCGTATTAATACCGACGCATTGCCGAACGGAAGTTATATTCTGAGACTGCGCTCCGCTGAAGGACATATTGCCCGTAGAGCAATTGTAATTCTCCACTAAATTTAGCGGACGATATTCACACTGCGAATTTCATTTATAGATCCGTTAGAATAACGAACGAAATATACTCCTGAAGCGAGATTGTGGGTGTCCAGTGTTTTCATAGTCTCACCGGTTGCAACTATGGCATCCTGAATTTTCATACCTACAGAATTGTAGAGCTCAAGTACGCCGCTTGTTTTTACGTCGCTGAATCTACATATCAGATTTGATCCTTCGCGATAGACAGTGAAATCTGAAACCTGATCTGCTGCAGAGCGCACGGCAGACCCGGGAGAATTTCCAAGTTCGGGCGAATTTTTCAGAAGGAATGAATGAATAACTGGAGAGACATTCACGGTATCATCACTTTGTGTGATAGAGGTCGAGAGCAGAAGAGCATCATCATCGAATTTTAATGAATCAATCTTGTAGTTCACGCTTTGCTGAAAACCTTGCGAGCGCAAATCGTTTTGAAAAATCAGTGTGTCAATAGATGGTTTTGCGCCATGGTAAGCAAAAAACTTCAGCGGCATTGCAAAGTGATCACGGACAGTTTGATATTGATTCACTCGCAGAAAAAATTTATTATTGATATTTTGCGCCCATTTAATATCATAGTGCGGATGCTCTGCTCCGAATATCCATTGATCGAAGAATTCAAAAAGATCAAGACCGAGTCTTTGTCCGATATAATCACGGAATTGCACAGTATTGGCAGTCGAATATGCAAAGGCATTTGAGTAATCTTTTATTGCGCCAAAAAACATGGTATCATTATTCACCATCCGTCTGAGCATATGAAGGACGCATGCCCCTTTGCAATAGGTAAGCGCATAGTTGAATAGATCATTTGCCGGCGGATCGTAAATGGGAAGTATATTATTTGTTTTATCGCCAAAATAACCGTTCGCTTTATCGCCACGCAAGCAGCTCATATACCAATCGTTGCCGCCCCAAGATTCATACCAGATCGCCTCGGAGTATGTTGCAAAGCCTTCGTTAAGCCAAATATCTTTAAACGACTCGCAGGTTGTTTTATCTCCAAACCATTGATGCGCCATTTCATGCGCAATACCTTGATCGTTGCCACGAAGCCATTTACGATGTATCGTCGTAAGCGTTTGATGCTCCATGCCTCCATAAAAGAATGGAGAGACCGGAACTTGCCCGTACTTCACAAACGGAAAGCCTCCGTATCGCGCTTCTAACCATGTCATAATGTGCGACGTACTCCCAAGAGATTTACGTGCATTATGCAGAGTGCCATCGGTGACAGAATCCTGATAGTAATCCGAGGGCCATGCATAAAAATCGAGATGAACAGTATCACCGGCAGCAGCTGTGCGCTGATGTGTTTCTCCCCAGTGAATGAAGTTACTTGCATCGGCAACCATAAGATAGGTGGCAATCGGCTCGTCGCTTTTCCAATTCCAAATAGTCGAATTATTAGAATACGGAGTCTTGCTTATCAATGTGCCGTTCGAAGCCGCTTCAATGCCATTAGGTACAATAATACTTATTTCAGACTCTGCTTTATCATACGGCAGATCCATGCAGGGCATCCAATACCGCGCATCTTCCGCCTCGCTCATGGTGTATGCAAGATCTTCTGTAGTGCTATCTCTATCATACGGATCAAATGTACCTTTCCGGAAAAAATATATTCCCTGATTCCTCAGTGAATCTTTATGATATCCAATGCGCAATGAAAGCGGTGATCCCCCACTATTTTGCAGAGCTTGCGGCAATGGAATGATCAATTTATTATCCGCAGTTGGCTGAGGGGTCGGAGTAACGAGTGCGTCATTAATACTTATGCTATCAATAGTCATCCATCCTGCATCGAGCAGGATGCTTGGCGTTGAACTTGTTACTTTCAAGGTGATGACATTTACTCCAGAAAATTGCTGCGATCTGGTCGCGAATATTTTTCTCCAATCGAGAGTAAGCTGATATTTCAGAACATCGAAGGGACGCTTGGGTTCATCCGGCCAGGGTACGGAATTTGGCTGAGGGATATTTGCTCGGCTACACTTCACTCCGGTATGCGCCAATGAAACGCCTACTGCGCAAAGGAGAAATGCGAGTACAACAGAATGCAGCAAAGGGCGTATTATGAGCATTGTCGAAATTGTCTATATGATAAACAACACATCTTTGGGGGATAAGTTTTTGAGGGGTGGGATTTCAGTAAGCAGTACAATGTCATTGCGAGCACAGTGAAGCAATCTAAAATCTTGAGATTAAGTGCAATCTTCAAGTTTTTAGATTGCCACGTCGGGCTAAAGCCCTCCTCGCAATGACGTAATTATTAAAGGTACTAAAAAATCCGAAGAAGGCTTACATGGGGTATTCACTCTACCTACTTCACCACTACCATCTCCTTTGTCAATACTTCTCCGCCGACATTCAGGTGATAAAAATAGATGCCTGAAGCCCAAATGGATGCATCGAAGGTAAAGCTATAGTCGCCGTCAGGAAGTGTGCCATCGGTAAGAATGGCGATCACATGACCGAGCGCATCTGTCACCGTAAGAGAAACTTTCGAAAAGTAGTGAAGTTTGAAACGGATCACGGTGGACTCCTTCACAGGGTTCGGAAAATTCTGCATTAACTCCGGAGCAAAAGCTTGTGATGTGCCGTCGCCGACTGCAAGATTCGGAACAGTCAGAGTAACGGTATTTGCAAGAGAGTCGTAGGTGGTATGATAAGTTTCAAGATCATGCTTCGACGGTTTTTTGAGTACGGTACCTGAAGCGGAGAATTCCGAGCCGTGACCGGGATCCGGATTTGGACACAAGATTACTGTGCCATCATAAGGATCTAGCGCATAAAGCTGGTGAGAACAATATCCGGCAACTGCGGTATAAGTTGCGGTAGCAGTTTTAGTAAGAATAAAGCGGAACGGTAATTGTATATCCGCGCCATACAAGTAATTGGTACCCTTGAGAGAGATTGCAACAGACCCGTCAATATCTTTCAGCGCCGGATATTTGGAAAGATCGACTACGACATTCGTGCTTAGTGGCTGATCGCTTCCGGAAGCATAAAGTTCTTTTGGTGTCAGTAAAACAGAAATAGGATTCAGTGCTGCAACGGCAACGGCAGCTAATGTCTTGCCTAAAAATTCTCGGCGGCTCTGATTTTTTGATCCTTCCATTTTTTGCTGATGCTGCAGAATGAGCAATCAATTTTGCTCTTATTCAGAGTAAGATTACCCTATAAAGTTTAAACACGTATGGTATATCGAAAGTTACGCGATGTAGATAAGGGATAGTTAAATTTTAACATCATGTCATTGCGAGACCGGCTTCAGCCGGTCGTGGCAATCTAAAATCTCGAACGTTATAGAAAGATTAAGTTTTTAGATTGCTTCGTTTGGGCTAAAGCCCTCCTCACAATGACATCGTTAAAATATTTTCAAACTGAGCCACTACGTTATAATGAGGAGGAATCTTGTTATTTGTTTCAAGAAACGAGGGGAAAGGCAATTTAAACTCCAAGACCTTACAACCACCTCTGCTTCTTATACCATTCGATCGTTTCTTCGAAGCCTTCTTTGATTCCGACTTTTGGAGTGTACCCTAACTCTTTATGTGCCCTGTCGATACTGCACGTCCAACTTGCCTGTGTAATGTCAAGGCGTTTTTCCCAATTAAGGACGCTTGGTTTTTTCTTGAACATGGAGAAAAATTCTGCAAATCCGGCAATGGCAGAGACGGCAAGATGGGGAATCGGAACGAACAAACCCTTACGCTTCATGATCTCGGCGGTGAGATTTGATAACTCGCGCCAGCCATATTGACGGTCGCTTCCGATATAGAATGTTCGGTTCTTTGCTTCCGGTCTTGTGAGGCCTAATTCAATTCCTTGAGCAATATCATAAACGTGAGCGAGATTCACAAATTTCTCCTGAAATCCGATAAGCGGCTTGATGCGCCTGTTTACTGTCTGAAAAAATGAGAGGATGGCAGTATCACGAGGTCCGTATATCGCAGGAAGTCTGAGAATAGTAACTGGAAAATCTTCGCGAAATTCTCGGCTTTCGATCTCGGCAGCAAGTTTGGATTTACCATACGTCGTCAGCGGATGCGGAGGCGTTTCTTCGGTTACGGGATTGCCATCAAGCGAGGGACCGCCGGCAGTTTGCGAGGAGATGAGTATGAAGCGTTCGACATTTTCTCCGAAACGTTTCGTTGCTTCAAGCAAGCCGCGTGTAGCAAGATGGTTATGCCTGTAAAATTCTTTTTTTGTTTTTGCTGCTGTGACCCCGCCAATATGGATTACACCTTCGATGCCCTTGAGCGCTTCTCGGAGAGAATCCGGATCTTCTAAATTTCCCTTAACAGTCTCAATATTTTTTCCTTCGAGCCATTTTAGGTTTGATGATCCGCGAACAAGCGCTCGGACTTCATGCCCGCTTGCCAGAAGTTTATCGGCAGTATGCGAACCAACAAAACCCGTTGCTCCAGTAATTAATACCTTCATGTTCTTGGAGAGAAATCCTACTTAACGGGTTTCGTACTTTGGAAGAAGCGAATGTTTGCATCAACGCCTTGAAGACGAATTTGTTCGATTAATTTATGACCGGAGTCAAGAAGCGAGTCCAACTTCATAGCCATTTCCTTATCACTCGTCAGGCGGTAGAGCAGTGATTTCTTATCTTTCGAAGCTGCCATCATCTCATTGAGATGGGCAAGAAGTTCATCCGCACCGGAAAGTGTGCCGGAGGCTTTACGAAGGAAAGTGCGCATCGAATCAACAAGAGCAAGTGCGCCGGGACGAACAGAAACTATGGTACTATTGAGTTCTCGCGTCAGCACATCGGCTTGATCTATCGTGCGTTTTAGAGCATCGCGATTCTCGGAGAGAACGTTGTGAAGATCTTTCAACGTCTGCCCAGCTTGTTCAATAGCTGAGTAAGTTTTTTCTTTGAACTTCCCGTTGCCAAAGAAATCAGTGAGATTACCAAGAACAGAGTCAAGATTTTTTGTGATCGAAGGAAGGCTTCCCGATATAGAAGTCAGCAGTGCCACGAGAGTACTGATATCTCCGGTAAAATGACCATTCAGTGTATCTTTTTCCCAGTTAAGTTTTCCTATTGAACCTGCGTTGATCTCTATTTTTTTTCCACCCATCAACTCCGCCATCATGATCTCAGCTGAAGCATCTTTATGAAGAGTATCCATTTTATCGATATCCATTGTAATATCGACTTCTTTACCGGAAAGAGAGTTTATTTCCTTGACTTTTCCATTCTTAATGCCATGAATATAGACAGGATCACCAACTTCAATACCCCCCGCATTTTCAAAGTGGGCATAGAGAGTATGTGTGTCCGCGCCAAATTTCCAGCCTTTAGCCCATCCGATGCCAGCCAACAGCAAGGCAATGCCGATGAGCACGGTCAACCCTACCTTCAGATCGGTATTCGATTCAGATCGCAAGTTATATAGCCCTCGTAAATAATTTAGAACGGAAGATCAGCATCGGGGACGTGCTGATCGAATTCACCTGACGCTGCCATTGGTTCAGGTGCGTGCTGGGGAGAGCCGCCATAAGAACGTTCGCCGTTTTCAGAGCCTGAGGCACGGTCACCTCCTCCAAGGAGGATAAGATCTGTTGCTACAATCTCTGAGATATATTTCTTTACACCATCTTTATCGTCATATGATCGATTTTGAATTCGTCCTTCGATGTAAATCTGTTTACCCTTTTTAACATAATTCCCACAAATCTCGGCAAGACGCTCCCAAGCTACAACGTTGTGCCAGGTCGTCCGCTCCTGCATAGCGCCGCTTTGATCTTTCCAAGACTCGCTTGTCGCAATGCTAAAGGTCGCAACAGCTTTTCCATTATTGGTATAGCGAATTTCGGCATCTTTGCCGGCATTTCCTAAAATACAAGCTTTATTAAGACTTCTTCCTGCCATATTGATCTCCTAAAACGAATAAAGGTTTTTACACTTTATAATAACGTCAAATCAGAGGCAATAAATTCACGGAGTTTAGGGCTATGGAGAAATGGCAATAATCAATGTACGATCATCTTTCCCATTTCTCTATAATTATGGCAAACAAATCACCTGTTGCCGCAAAACCATATTCCCTTGACGAACAGTAACAGAATACGCTCCTGAGGGAAGAGAAATTCTGTTTATCTCAACCATTTGTCCTTGAATGCTTTTCGAAAATACTGTCCTGCCAATAGCATCAGAGATGGTAACTGTAGAAGGGGCATCTGGCTCACTGTTATTCCAAGCCATTTGTACTCTGCTTCCGAAAGGATTTGGTGATACTCTAAGCGCATTCCCAGCTTCTGCACTTGCATGAACGGCGTTCGGTAACGACCATTCATTCTGTGTTTGGTCTATCGTTTTCTTTAAGAGCTGCTCGCTTTCTGCCATTGCAATGATGAATGTGAGACGAACAGAATCCTGACTCTGTAATGGAAGATTTTTCAGCCCATAGATCATAGAAACATCGCCTATCCCTGCTGATGCACGAGGAGTTGTGAGAGTCAGCCATTTATCAAATTGGGCAAGACCGCCATACGTCGGGACACTTCCATTTGATCCGTCATTATCAAGAGCATAAAAATTAAGTGCAGCACCTGAAGGAATATCGGAGATCAACTTAATACCAACATAAGGATAGAGATCTTCCAACCGTTTCGTGATGCTTATCGTAGAATCCAGCGAAGAGATGTATGCTTTATTAATTGAACCTGATGACCCTATATCCCAATCCATAAATAATCCTACAGCAGTTGCATCGGTGACCGTAGGAAGTCGTTTATGTACTACATAATCCAGTACGATAGCATTTGCCGCAAGATCTTTTGTGAAGGCATACATTTTCTGCTCAACTTGAACGCCTGCCTGAAGACTTGGTGCGGTATTAATATCCGCGAAGATCGTATGAAGTTCTTGTGCCGCATTCAGATGATCGGGCGGACTTACATAATGTATATTTACAATCGGAGAAAAATCCTGCTCGGAGATAACATCACTTACTGCGCTGGGAGCTGAGGCGACAACTTGATTTGTATCAGTAGCGATCATAAGACCTGCCTGCGAAAGAATATCTCTGCCTTCGACTGCGATCTGTGTAGGAGCATGAGTCCAGACAAATCCTGAGCCTTGAATATTATTCGGTGGATCGTTATAACCGATGCTGCCTTTCGAATCGAATGTAACAGTCAAATTATTTTTATTCAGATCAAGATAGCCTTTATTGATAATTAAGGGGAAGTAATCGGCATCGGGACCATATCCATCGGTTGTGCTAAAGAACGTCAGCTTTACGAGGATGACGTAATTATTAGGAGTGTTTGGCGCAACAGTGACATGCAAACTCCCTTGAAAGTTTTCTACAAGTGAAAGTGTATTTGCTTTTCCGAAAGTTACCGTCTGAGCATTTGCAGTAATAAACTTACTTGTATCAAGGAATTCGACTTTTGCAATAAGATTGGTCAACGCTCCGAGATAGTTGCGAACATGAAGAACAATATCTGCGCTCTCGCCCGATTCAAGAGTACCATTATTATTCTGATCAAAAATCTCAACGCTCTCAAGACGCGCAGAAAAATATGGGTTATCAGTAGGCGTAACTGCACGTTGAAGATTGATTAATCCTCTGCCGCTAAAACCCGGATGAGGATCGTGATTGGCATCGAGTGGATCGGAAGTAACACGTAGGCGTTCGATTGCCTGATCGGCAGTCAAGGTAGGGAATTTCTGACGGATAAGTGCAATCGCTCCCGCAGCCGTTGGCGACGCCATGCTTGTACCGGTTTCACTAGCATACTGATTTCCAGGAACAGTGCTGATGACCTGATTGCCGGGCGCGCTGACATCAACTCGCGTATTATAATTGGAAAAACTTGTCACACTTCCACCCTGATCAACGGCTGCAACCCCCAGAACATGATCGTATGCGCCGGGATATAAAGACTCCAATCTTCCGTCTGCAGATTCTTGCGCCCCTCCGTTACCACTTGCAGCGACAACGACGCAATTTTTCGCATTCGCATAGTTCACAATATCCTGCCCGACTTGTGAACGCACCGAACCACCCCAAGAATTATTGACAACCTTTGCTCCCATATCAGCTGCATAGACAATACCTTCATATCCGAACGAAACATCGTTGCCCCCATTGTCGCCACACTTAAGTGGAAGAAGTTTTGCTCCGAAAGCAACGCCACAAATTCCGATTCCGTTATTTCCCGATGCAGCGATGATGCCGGCAGTATGAGTACCATGCGCAGCAAGAGTATTCGGATCATTATCCGGTGAAGTCCCGTCGCTGCCTGCAAAATCCCAGCCGTGCCAATCATCAACGAAACCATCCCCATCGTCATCAATGCCGTTCGAGCGTTTATCAAAGCCATCGGCATCAAGACCAGTCTCGCCTTTATTAACGAAGATAGCATTTGCAAGATCAGGATGCGTCCAATCTGTGCCAATATCATCATCGGCTACAAGCATTGTCGAATCGCATTTCACAATATCCCAAGCTTCAGGAGCATGGATAAGCGGAAGAGAATATTGTTGATTATAAAGTGGATCGTTCGGAATAAAACAAAGATTATTCCGATAGCGAGGTTCAGCGAACTCAACAAGCTTAGATTTTTTCAAAATCAAAACTGCGGCTTCCGGACTGAGATTTTCATCATAAAATAATTCGAACCACCGCGAAATATTTTCTTCACTTGCGCGGAGCTTTTCCATTTCCTCTGTTTCTTTTATGCCGACTCCATTTTGATTTGTCTTGGGAAAGAGAAGTGGGTTTGTATGCTCTCTCAATCCTTCAAGAACTACGTTATGTTGTGGAACGAGCGGCTTGAGAGAAGAGATATGTAATGGAGATGAAATACTCAAAAGCGATTTCATTGCTTCCTGATCTTTCAGAGAAAATTTTTGTGCATCGAATTTAAGAGCGTGAATATCGGGACTTTGAAATGCAAGACGAAATGAAGCTGCAGCTTCGGGTTTAATACGCAGAAGAATTCGCCCGGGCATTGACCGCTGTTGGGCAAAAGCAGTCATTGCAAGGAATACGATGCAAATACATACTATGATTTTCGATTTCATACTCTTTCTATTTTCTACTTCACAGCATAGATCCTCATGCCGCTTGAAATAAAGTGATTGACACCCCTTACACTTAAGAACACGAGCCGCTTGAAAATGTTACGCGGTTTTGCTTCGCCGGAGGTAATAATATTCTTGGTGCGAAGCATTTCCATCAGTTTATCACCTTGATTAGTGACACTTATCTTATTGAAGCCAACTTTCGCTAAGTAGTTGCGCATAGTGCGGTTACTGAAGATATTGAGGTGTCCTTCAGGCATAAAATAGAACCAGTCTGACTTGCGCAGCATCCTTTCAGGGCAATCATAATTGCCTGTTGCCATAAAGAGCACGCCCCCAGGTTTAAGCCACGTATGAATTGTCTTAAGAGATTCCAAAGGATGGGGTAAATGCTCAATGACTTCGCGCATAACAATAGCATCAAATGAATTAGGCGGATAATCGGCATCTTCGATAGATTTTGTATCCACAGGGATTCCCATATTCCTGACGAAATTCGCAGCATATTCCGAAAGCTCCAAGCCATGGCAATCGAAACCATGTTTTTTTGCTTTATCGAGGAATACTCCTGTTCCGCATCCGATCTCGAGGAGTCGTGGTTGGTGATTCGTAGCTTGTGATTCACGAAGAAGAGAGAGGATGTTGTCGCAATCCCAATCTTCGAGAGTGAAGTCATCTTTTTTTGTATGTTCTTTAACGTCTTTGACGTAATCAATACTCTTATCAAAGCCATGACCTTGGAAATAATCGGCATCATAAAGCGCGGCGATCTTTTCTTGCTTTAAGCGTGGATTGGTATAGACCAATCCGCACTTATTACATTGCACCAAATTGAAGCCGCGCTTCTCGTAACGCTTCGTATAATCATCAGCGCCACAAAAATCACAAATGACTGATTCGAAATCCTGTTCTTGAAAATTCATGTAATTTATTTCTTTGAACTTTTAATAAATGTCATTGTGAGGAGTTCGCTTGCGAACGACGTGGCAATCTAAAATATTTAAATTTGCTCCCATGTAAAGATTTTAGATTGCTTCGTCGGACTGAAGTCCTCCTCGCAATGACACTATCCATTTTTTTTATTAAACCCTTCAACAACCAAAACACATTCCCCCTTCACATCATTTGGAAATTGTTTATCAATTAATTCCAAAATCTCCTGTAATGTGCCGCGATAAAACGTCTCGTACATTTTCGTAATTTCTCGTGCTAATGCCGCTTGACGTTCCGGTCCGGCAGCTTCGATCAATTCGCTAATCAATTTTTTTATTCGAAATGGCGATTCATAAATGACAGTTGTGCGTTCTTCATCTGCAACTGCGGCAACGCGGCGCTTCCTGCCTTTTTTTAAGGGCAGAAAGCCTTCGAAGACGAAGCGGTTCGTATCAATGCCACTGGCGCTGAGTGCGGCAATGACTGCCGATGCGCCTGGAATCGGAACAACATCAACTCCGACTAAGATCGCTTCACGAACGATCGCCCATGCAGGATCGGATATACCGGGAGTGCCAGCATCGGTGATGAGGGCAACTGTTGCTCCGGTGCGAAGATCTTCGACAAGTTCGGCAGCACGAGCCTGTTCGTTATGCGAATGATAGCTGACAAGACGACGTGGCTTGATACCATGCCGTTCGAAAAGAATACGTGCATGACGTGTATCTTCGCAGGCAATAATATCTGCCTCGCTCAAGATGCGGATCGCCCGAAGAGAAATATCTTCGAGATTACCGATAGGGGTTGCGACTAAATATAACATTTGATTTGTGTGATAGTAGAGCCGACTTTAGTCGGCTCGCTCCGACTAAAGTCGGAACCACTGTTTTTTACGTAGCAAACAACAAAGTGACTATTAATAAAGGATTCATAATTATCTTGCTGACTGCTTTTTTGAGTAGTTGCGCAACACATCATACTGCCTCCGTGGGTTGGGAGGATGGGAGGATTCGACTCCAATTTACCCCGCCCGATGCCGGTTCGCCGGTCTTGAAATGCCTGTCGTGCAATGAAGTGCTTGCTCCGTTGCCTTTACAGGTTAATGAACAAGGTATTGCTTACATCAAGATAGAGGAAAGCAAGAACGCTATTGCTTCGCATTTTAGGATTCAGGGAAGCGGTATTGATACAGCTATAACCCTACAGCAACTTTCACCTCCTGATGATGAGAAAAATTATCATCTCAAAGATAAACTCATCGGAAGGGTTATGGCAACAAAGTATGCGATCATCTATAAAGATACTTCAATGACGGAGCAAGTTGGGGCATTGGAACGGCAGGACGAGGTGAATCTTTTCGGTAAAGATGACGTGTTCTATTATATTCATCATCCGCGTTTTGCAACACCGGTTGTAATCTTGAGATCACACGCGGTATGGATTGAATAGTTTTTTGTGTGTCATTGCGAGGAGGGCTTTAGCCCGACGAAGCAATCCCCTAAATTATAGCAGACTCTTAGTCGCTATTATCTTTGAGGAGATTGCTTCGTCGCGCTTCGCGACTCCTCGCAATGACACTATGGAAAGTATAAGTAACGGAAATAATATGGATCGCAGAACATTTCTTAAACTCTCCGCTATTGCGCCTGCTGCATCGGTGACGCTTGGCTCATCGCGAGCTGAAACAGTTGCCAAAAAAAATCTTCCTATCATCGGAGGTGAAGAAGCCTATTGGGATTCTATCCGCAGCCAATTTCCAATCACAAAAAATCTTTTATTTTTTAATAACGGCACGATGGGACCGAGTCCGCTTGCCGTTACTCAGGCTGTGACAAAGCAGATCGAGCACGTTGATGCAACTGCCGATTACGGCTTCGATCATGATAAACTGAATAAATCCATCGGCAGAGTGATCGGTGCATCAGGTGATGATATTGCAACGTCGCATAATGTCAGCGAAGGAATCTCGATCATTGCAAGCGGCTTGCGAATGCAACGTGGAGATGAAGTGCTACTCACCAATCAAGAACATGGGGGCGGCGCAGTGCCGTGGCTTGCAAGAGCGAAGCGCGATGGTATCATCGTGAAATTTGTCGAGCTTGATCCGAGCGATGATGTGACGTTCGAAAGATTTGAAAAAGCGATGACAAGCCGCACGAAGATCATTGCCGTTCCGCATTTAACGTGTACGATGGGATATCTGCTTCCGGTAAAAAGGCTTGCGCAACTTGCGCATTCAAAGGATGCTTATTTATTTGTCGATGGCGCACATCCTCCGGGAATGCTACAAGTTGACATGAAAGATATTAGCTGCGATGCGTATGCAAGCTGCGGACATAAGTGGTTACTTGGTCCGAAAGGTACTGGATTTCTTTACATTACCAAAGATTTCCGTGAGCAAGTTGTTCCAACATGGGCAGGCGCGGAAGCCGATAAACATTGGGATTATAACGCTGCCGACGGCAATCTTGAATTCCTTCCGACTGCATCGCGATACCGTTTTGCAACGCAAAGTTCATCGCTTTATACGGGCTTACAGGCGGCGATCGAATGGCAGGAGAAGATCGGATTTGCAAAGATCGAAGCACGTGTTCTTGAATTATCCAAACTGCTTCGCGATGGATTAATCTCGCTTCGATCTGATAAATTCGATATGCTCACTCCCTCCCACATGCTCTCAGGAGTGACGACGATCAAGCTAAAGAATAGCAAGCGGTACACAGACTTTGCGCATGAACTTGAAAAAAAATATAAGATTCGCACACGCATTGTTCCTGAGAATGGCCTAGAAGCCAATCGCTTCAGCGTACATATCTATACTTCAAAAGAAGATGTAGAACAATTTATTAAAGGAATGCAAGATTGTTTAAGCACAATATGAAAATAAAACAAAGAGTGGGACGGACTTTAGTCCGTCCGAACGGACTGAAGTCCGTCCCACTGATAATGGTAATCCTCTTCGCCACGCTTTTCATCAGCTGCGGCGGCACGCTTCCGCAGATAGTGAGATTCGATACGCGCCCCGAAGCGCCGTTTCGCGGAGATACGGTTATGCTCGAATGGATCGTTCGCGGTGCCGAGAAGGTCACACTTGATGGAAACGTCGTGCCCGATTCCGGTAATATGAGAGTCGTGCTCGACCGTTCGCGAGACTTCACTTTGAAAGCCTTTGCCACCAGAGCCGAGAATACCAAGATCTTAGAAATACTTGCGCAGCCGAAGTAAGGAATTGAGAAGTGAGAATTGAAAAATAAATTCTAAACAACTTTCTTAATTTTACATTTTACATTTTTAATTTTACATTCCAGAAATGCCTCATCTTCCTGATCCGAATAAATATAACGATCCGATCAAATTTTTTCGGGATAGCCATGCGTTGATCACGACACAGATCAATCTACTCGAAAAACTTGCACAGACTGCCGAAGCCTCAGGAAATATGAAAAGCGTGAGGGAAGATACGCGCTGGGCAGAGCTTTTGGATTTTCTCATCAACTCTGCACCACGCCATGAAATGGATGAAGAGTTGGCGCTCTTTCCAATTGTGCTTGAAAAAATTCCGCACGTTGGTTTTCAGCATGGTGAAACGCCGATCCGTTTTATTCATGAACAGCATGAGATTATTCAGCGCCGCACGAACGATTTGATAATCTTTTGGAAAAAAACGCTTGATAAGCCTGAAATCTCCGATGCCGAAGCAGCACAGTTTATTGCCGGTGCAAAAGAACTCGTCGCAATTTTCCGCGATCACATGCGCCACGAAAATGAATTGATCTACACCACTGCCAATGACGATCTCCTCAGTCCAGTTGATCGCCAGAAAATTCTCGAAATGATCCGTGAGAATAACAGCAAAGAAGTAATGTCCGATTTCCTCGAATACGATCAGCCCACCTATTCGCTCACAGGTTACAAGCCGGTAATCGTCACAGGGAATAGTGAAGATGCAGTTTCAGATGCAACTGTTGATGGGGATGGGGAGGATGAGGGGGAGGAAGAAGAGTGATAAAAAATGGAATAGAAATCACAAATTTATTTAAAATCTTCATAGCATTTTTCCCAATTCATATTTGTTATCTCCGCGCTCAAATTTAAATTTTTTATGGCAAATCTCATCTCTCAATCAAAAAACCAAAACCTGACTCCGGCTGCGCCGACAGAAGCTCCGGCTCAAGCTCCAATACCTAACGCTCCGCACTCCTTCGATTTCGACATCATCATTCTTGGCGGGGGGCCCGGCGGCGAGCCGGCGGCTACGCGGTCTGCTCAGCTTGGGGCGAAGGTTGCAATTATCGAGCGCGAGAGGCTTGGCGGAGTCTGCACCAATTGGGGGTGCATTCCGACTAAGGCACTTCTTCGTAATGCCGAGCTTTACGAATCAATGCTCGAAGCGCCAAAGGATTGGGGAATTTCGTACGATAATCTGAAATTCGATTTCTCAAAGATCATTCAGCGTTCACGCGGTGTCGTTGACCGCAACGTTCGCGGCATTGAATATCTGATGAAGAAAAATAAAGTTGAAGTTATTACAGGCAACGGAGTTCTTACCGGAAAAAATTCAATTGAAGTGACAGCCAAAGATGGCACCAAGAGAACGGTGACTGGCAAGACGATCATCATTGCAACAGGTGCAAGAGCAAGACTTTTACCGAATCTCAAACCCGATGGTAAGCGCATCCTGACGGCTCCGGAAGCGATGTCAATGGACCATCTTCCGGCTTCGATGACGATCGTAGGCTCGGGCGCGATAGGAATTGAGTTCGCTTATTTCTATCATACACTCGGCACAAAAGTAACGATCATCGAAATGATGCCGAATATTTTACCTGTCGAAGATACGGAAGTCTCTGCCGAACTTGAAAAACTCTATAAGAAAAAAGGCATGACGATCTTCACCAGTACGAAAGTCAATAGCGTCACTGTCGGGAAAGATGGGACAACTGTAGAGATCGAATCTGCCGATGGCAAAAAAGAAAAGATCGAAGCCGAGTGTACACTTATTGCAATTGGAGTTCTGGGCAATACAGAAAATATTGGTTTGGAAACACTTGGCATCAAGATGACAAAAGGATTTATTGATGTTGATGAATATATGCAATCGAGCGTGAAAGGAATTTATGCCGTCGGCGATGTTGCCGGTCCGCCATGGCTTGCGCACGTTGCAACGAGCGAAGGAATAGTCGCCGCAGAGTTTATCGCAACCGGGCATTCACATCCGGTTGACTACGATAATATCCCCGGCTGTACATATTGCCAGCCGCAAGTTGCAAGCGTTGGACTCACTGAGCGAGCTGCCAAAGAAAAAGGAATGCAGATCAAGATAGGAAAATTTCCTTTCAGCGCAAGCGGGAAGGCAAGAGCTATCGGACATACCGATGGATTCGTAAAACTCATCTTTGATGCAAAATATGGTGAGCTTTTAGGAGCGCATATTATCGGCGCAGAAGCAACAGAAATGCTCGAAGAGCTTGTCCTTGCAAGATCGCATGGCGCAACCGCTGAAAGTATCTTACGAACAATGCATCCGCATCCGACACTATCGGAAGCTACAATGGAGGCAACATCAGTAGCTTTAGGCGAGGCGATACATTTATAAGGATGATGTCAGAAGGATAAAGGATGAAAAAACTTCTCCAGCCGAAATATATTCTCATCTTCGTCGTTCTCTTCGCCGCATTTTTTCTGATTAAAAAACAATTTGAAGGAGATCAAAATATCCTTGTTGCAGGAGATCAGAGCAATAAAGTTTGTCCTGTTCATGGATTGAAATTAAAGTTGGATGTTGTGCCTATTGCAGTTCGAAAGGAAGAGCCAGATAGTGCAGCTATTGCTATTCGTAGCAAGAATTTCCCTTTTGCACAAGATACTTTTTATCTCCTGCAATGGTTTCAAGATGAAGAGCATCAGAATACGACGAAGGCACAAGTTTGGTATTGTCCGGCTTGCCGCTCGGCGAAGAAAAAATATATAGATGGGCAGTTAAACTGAGAATAGATTTTCTTTCGTATATTATCCTCCAAACAATGAGCACCTATACTTATGTCCGCAAAACAAAATCTTTATGCTATCGTCACTATTGCACAAGAGCCGATCTATTCGGAAGTGACCGAAATGCAACAGCATTTTGCCCGGGATTTTAAATCCAAAGCGGCTTTGAAAGTACCGCCGCATATAACTCTTATTCCACCTTTCAGTCAGCCACCTGAAAAGGAAACAGAGATTATTTCTTTCATGAAGAACTTTGCAAATAAGCAAAACCCTTTCGAGCTTTCGATTAATGGATTCTCATCATTCGGAGTTGGAGTAATTTATGCGGCATTCGAAAAGAATGAAACGTTAAAGAAAATGGAGAAAGAGATGTCACTTTCTTTTAGGAAAAAATTCAAAGTGGAATCAGAAAATAGTCTGCCTTTTGTCCCGCATATTACTATTGCTTACAAGGATCTAACACCGCCAATGTTTGAACTTGCATGGAGAGAATTTGATCATAAATTATATCGCAGAAAATGGATGTTGAAATATATTTGCCTACTCAAACATAATTTTACAGAATGGGAAATAATTGAACACGGTGAATTAAAAGGGGAGCATATCGGCGAGACGCTTGAACTTGGATTCTGAGGTTCCTTGCTAAAAAATCTGTAATTTTGCCTTATGGAACACGACGTAATATACCCAACACTTGCTGAGATATTCCTTGCTCAAACCGCAAGCTCTCTCAAGGATATACCCTATATCTATTTTAAGAATGAACGAGGTAAACCTTATGCACCTATTACTTATGGTGAATTTGGCACGCAAGTCACGACGCTTGCATCTGCTTTCATAGCAAATGGGATAAAACGCGGAGATAAGATCGCGCTCATTTCCGAATCCCGACCCGAATGGCTCGCAACTGATTTTGCATCAGTGATTCTCGGTGCGATCACCGTACCGATGTTTCCAACTCTGACGGCAAAGCAAGTGGAGTATATCATCGGGCATTCCGAAGCAAAAATTGTAATCGTCTCAAATGACCTTCAACTTGGCAAAGCAGTAAAAGCTGCAAAAGAAATAAAAACGCTTGAGTTGATCGTCGTATTAAATAAAACATTTACGAAGCAGGATTGCGAAGTCCCGATCATCACTTTCGAAGAATTGCTTTCGCATAAAAGCGAAGTTGATATTGAAGCCGAGGCTGCAAAAGCAACAGGCGATGACATTGTCACGATAATCTATACAAGCGGTACAACTGGCATTCCGAAAGGCGTGATGCTTACTCATACAAATCTTGTCTCGAATGTTGAAGGTGCACTTGCTGCACTTCCACCGATCGGTTCGACGGATATTTTTCTCTCATTTCTACCACTCTGTCATAGCTTCGAGCGTATTGCTTCGTATTTTATTTTTTATTCAGGTGCAAGAATTGCATTTGCAGAATCTATTGACACCGTGGCTGATAATATGTTGGAGATCAAGCCGACGATCATGACCGGCGTGCCCAGATTTTACGAGCGGATTCATGGACGTATTATGCGGATGCGTGAAAAAATGCCACCGATCAAAAAGAAAATGTTCGATTGGGCAGTGGCAGTCGGAGCGGAATGTGCAAAAAGATTGGAAGGTGGAAATCCTTCAACAAAGGCGCTTCTTCAAAGACCAATCGCAGACTTATTAGTACTGAAAAAGATTCGCGCCCGCACAGGCGGCAGAATGCGCTTCTTTGTTTCCGGCGGCGCAGCACTTTCGGCAGAGATCGGCAGAGCGTTCGCATCATTTGGATTGATCATCATTGAAGGCTATGGCATGACAGAGTCATCGCCGGTGATCTCAGTGACGAGAACTCGGCGAATCAAATGGGGAAGTGTCGGTCCGGCAATACCGAATGTGGAAGTAAAGATCGCTGATGACGGTGAAATTCTTACACGAGGACCTCACGTGATGAAAGGATATTTTCATGCGCCTGAAGATACTGCAGAAGCGATTGATTCAGAAGGTTGGCTGCATACCGGAGATGTTGGCTCACTTGATGAGCATGACTACATCAAAATAACAGACCGCAAAAAATTCTTATTTGTTTCCGCAGGCGGAAAGAATATTGCTCCTGCTCCGATCGAATCACTTCTTTTGCAATCAAAATTCATTGATCAGATCATGCTGATTGGTGATAAGCGTGAATTCAATTCTGCTCTTATCGTACTTGAGTTCGAAGCGATCCGCGAAGCCCTCAGTGATCTGCAAGCCCTTTCGAATACTGAACTTGCACTTCATGAATCAGTAAAAGATCATCTCACAAAAGAAATAGATGCTGCGCAAAAAGAACTTGCCACCTACGAACGAGTTCGCCGATTTTCGATTTTGCCGGAAGCATTCACCGTCGAGAACGGCATGATGACGCCAACGCTGAAGATCAAGCGAAAAGAGGTGGAAAGCAGATATGCGGAATTGATAGATTCGTTGTATCAGGACTTTCGAAAACAAGGGATTTGAGATCGCATTGTTTCTTCTAATGTAAAATTATAGACTGAATATCTGATCTTAATGAGGTTTCAAAAGCAGGGAGTGATGTTGACACGCCATATCCAAAATAATCATCTTCAGACAAAACATTCCCATTTGAGTCAATGGGGAATATCCCACCTTCTTCATTATAAGTTGGGTATGGAGTATACTCATAAAAGCTATTCAGGCCATTATAATCTAAGAAAAGATCTTCCAGAAAGACTATGTAATCTTTCCCGGATTCTAATGCAGTCTGCCCATAACATTTATCACATGGAAAATCTGTACTCGTTGTGTCTATAGGGATAACAATATGGTCCGAATAAGCATACGATTTAGGCGAGAAAGGAGAATACATAATACTTATGCATGGTATTGCATCCTGTGGCTTTGAGCCTTTATGATATTGCTTGTAGAAATCGTAATCACACGATCTAAAGTGCAACCCTTTTACGGTGTCAATAACATAAGCTGAAACACATTTGCGTGGAGGTGCATTAAAAGGAAAATTACATAAAGAGTCATATGTTGTTTGAACATCAAAAACACGAATATGCAGGATCAATGATACCTCTGACAGATAATTATATCTATTTTTTCGCCCTAGCATATTGTTCATGTATTCCCAAAATTTATAGGCAACCAGAGCAGGCGAAATATTGTAATTTGTATCAAGATAAACTGCACCAAATTCATATTCCCGGAAAAGATCAGGGTCGTATTCTTCCATCTTGTACAAAAAACGCATAAAAATACGTAATGTGTCCCATGATGTGATGCGAGAGAGAAGTGTATCCACTTGAGCACTGGATCGCAGCCCCCTGCACAAGCTATCAAAATAAATATATCCAAGAATGCAATCTGGCGGCATATCACTGCGCAAAGTCAAAACCTGGGAGATAGGCGTTATTGCTTGCCGGAAGCAACCCATTGTTGTCGGCAGAGTGTCAATCCTTCGCTGAGCGAAACCGGATGAGTAAAAGAAAAAGAAACAAAGTGCCGAGATCGAGATGATTTTTCTCATAAAATGTCTCTGACTTTAGATAATGAATTGCATAGCGAACAACAGGGGGTGAAGTCGTAAGTTCCAATTGTGAAAAATTGCTTTTACCGCAACTTTACTTCACCCCCTGCGTTTTTACTTGCTCACTATCTACACGACGAAACTATGAAGCCATTGAAACTTCTTCTTATCCTATCGACACTGTTACTCTCAGCGAACTCTGTAATTGCGCAAGTCTCGAAAGATGCTGCTGTGCAAATCGAGGTAACGATCGGCAGTACACCGACGAGCCTTACACTACATTGGGCTGCAGATACTCGTGCAACAGGATATAGTATCTATCGCCGGCTAAAGGGTGCTACCGGTTGGGGAACAGCAAAAAAAGCTACTGCGAATTCGTCACAATATCTTGATACAACCATCACTCTTGGGGTTGCGTATGAATATCGTGTTGTAAAGAACTTAAAAGTTGGTACGACGGCTATCGTAGCTTATGGTTATACCGAAAGCGGCATAAATATTTCGCCTGTGAATGATCGCGGAATACTGATCTTGCTTGTGGATAAAACATTTTCTGATAGTCTTAAAACAGAACTTACTCGATTAACAGAGGACCTTCGCAATGAAGGCTGGCGTGTTATACGACATGATGTATCACGAACAGAAACAGTGCCGAATGTGAAGAACATTGTCGCAACAGATTATAACAATGACCCGGTGAATACGAAAGCGCTTTTTATTTTCGGTCATGTGCCTGTTCCGTATTCCGGCTTTCTCAATCCTGATGGTCATCCAGATCATTTTGGCGCTTGGCCTGCCGATGTGTATTACGGAGAGTTTGATATCGGAGATTGGCCGGACGATATAGTCGACACTTCTTCGGCGCGCCGTCCTGCAAATCATAATATTACCGGCGACGGGAAATTTGATTATTCGCAAATACCGAGCACGATCTATCTCATGATTGGGAGAGTGGATTTGGCAAATATGTTTTCATTCGGAAAAAGTGAAAAAGATTTGTTGAAGCAATATCTGAATAAAGATCATTCATTCAGAACAGGAACGCTCACAGCGCCGACTCGCGCGTTAATTGAAGACAGCTTCGGATATTTCGGAGGTGAAGCATTTGCTTCCAGCGGCTGGCGGAATTTAGCTCCGTTAGTTGGCTCCAATAATATTCTGGAGTTTTTTCCCGGTAAAGATACATCCGATTGGATGCCTGTCATTTCCACACAGCCATTTCTTTGGGCATATGGCTGCGGAGGTGGGTGGGATAATGGAGCAGGCGGGGCAGGGAGTACCGGACAATTTGCTAATCCGGGTGCAAAAGCAATTTTCACATTACTTTTCGGAAGTTATTTTGGTGATTGGAATACTGATAATAATTTTCTTCGCGCTCCTCTTGCAACTGACTACGGTTTAACATCCGCATGATCAGGGAGACCGTATTGGGATGTCTTTTCTATGGGACTCGGGGAGCCTATCGGATATTGTGCTCAGGTAACACAAAATAATGGAGGCGACTATGTTTATAATTATGCAGCACAGGGTGTTCATATAGCTTTGATGGGTGATCCGACGCTCGTTATGCATCCGTATGTTCCGCCGACAGCATTATCGGTTACGGATAATCCTGAACATAACAATGCCAATCTTTCTTGGCAGCCATCCTCGGATAAAAATATTATCGGATATAATATTTATCGTTCGAATTCTCAGACAGGATCATATCAGTTAATCTCCACAAGTCCTGTAACCGGAATAACGTTTACCGATAGGAGTCCGCTTGTTGATACAAATATCTATATGGTTCGCGCAGTAAAATTAGAAACAACTCCGAGCGGATCCTATTACAACCTCAGTCCCGGCACTCGTAACATGATAACAGGATTAATAAAAAATGGTGTAGTTGCCGAAAGTGGTGTGAAGGATAATCTACTTATCACACAAGCGACTAACAGCATTGAGATCATTCTTGAAATAAATTCTACTTCACCTGTGAAGGTAGAGATCTATGATGCTTCAGGAAGAGTTATTGGTACATTGGATGATAGGACTCTTTCATCTGGAGTATATCGTTACGATTTGCAGACATCCTCAATAGGCAGCGGAGTGTATTTTGTTCGTGCTATCGGAATGCATGAACCGCTGACGGCGAAGTTTTTGGTAATGCATTAACATTTTGGCAAAGAGCGCGGACTGAAGTCCGCGCTACTGCTCAGTTTATTTTTCGATCACTATCTTCCGACTCTCGCGCATTCCTCCGGCTTCTACAGAGAGAATATATAATCCGCTTGCACCCTTCGGTAAGTCGAGCGAAATATCTTGAATGCCTTTTGCTGATGAAGCTTTTGTAATATGCGAAATCGTTTGTCCAAGTATATCACTCAATGTCAGATTCAAATCCGACTGTTGGTTGAGCAGCAAGTTTACATTGATCTGTGTGCCGCTTGATGCGGGATTTGGACGGATAGAAATATTGGTAAATATGATATTCGGATTATTCAGATAGCTGCGAAGCGATGCACTGCCGCATTCTTCAACAGTAATAGTTACGGGCGCAAGAGCGAGAGGATTGAGCACACAAGATTGAAATAGAAGATCTCCGCCGTTTAAGGTAATGGCTTGTAAACCAAGCGGAGTCGAAGCAGTAGGGGCGATATACGTTTGGAATTGCACTGTTGCAATTTCCATTCCGGCAGTGATTGGATTGTTATCTGTTCTCGATAGATCAAGTTGCACATTTCCCTTTGTCGGAGTTACTGAATTTAATTTCCATCCCGCACTTGCAGTGGCATTCGGCATTCCGAGCACATCATCGAAATAACCAAGCCCAGCCGAAACCGATTGCAATCCGAGTGACGGATCAATATTATCTTGCAGTAACAAGCGCACAGTAACGATTGACTGTGCAGGCAATGTAAGAACTTTTAGATTCGGTGAAATAACAAGTTCGAGATGTGCAGTTTGTTTTATTGTTGCAAGCGATCCTTTCAAACTAATTACTCGCGAGATTCCGCTTGTTAATGATTGGTATGAAAAAGTCGCTAACGAATCGCCAACAGCCGATGGGTCGAAGGAAACAATAATATCCTGTTTCGCACCGGGTTGTATAGTAAGTGGAAGAGTTATATTAGGCGAGGAAGTGAATTGGTTGCCTAAAATATTTTTCAGCGCAATATTATCAAACGTAATTGGATCGCAACTTGTATTTTGCAATGTAAACGTATGCGTTGCCGTCTTACAGAACGATGAAGTAAAAACGCTGTCGACAGTGACACTTAAAATTGGTCCGCCACTTGATGTACTAATATGTACCTTAACGATCGTATCTATCCCTCTCCCTTTAATATGAATTATCGCATCTCCCTGGGTATTTGGTCCTGCAATGGAATGGATAGTGTAGGAAAAAATGACACCCGGTGTAAGAACAACTGGTAGTGGCGGATAGACGATGGTGATCCAATTAGGACCTGTGATATCCATTGATTCAATAGTTAGTGTATCGCATAATCCATCATTCCCAATTTTCATATATGTGTCAAGGGTAACACATGGTGGAATGCTATCAGCTTTAGTTACATCAATAATATTCAGCTTATGTACAGGTTGATTGACAATACCTGCTACTTTCAAATTCACTGTATCAATAGCGCCAGATGATGAATGGATGATAACTCTGACGGAATCAAATTTTGCACCCGGAGAAGATGGATCTTCCTGAATTTTAATAATTATGCTATCGCCCGAAGCGATTGTTGTCGGAGGAGTCGGACTTAAAACCGAAAAACTCTTATCAAGTGTCGGAAGAATTCCAATGATCGTATCGAAACCGCAGCTATTATTATAAAGCTGCGTTGAAAGTTCTTGAGTAGTACATGGAACGTTGTCAGGAAAATTTAGTAAATTCGTTGCAAGCGCCGAGCCTGCAAGGGCTGCGCCGATTCCCGAGATCGGAACGCTCGTATCTTTCGTATTCGTCAGATCGAAACCGATAGTGAAGACAAGATTACCTGCAACAGGTCCGCCTGCCGTAGGTTTATATTGAACGAGCACCATCGCAGTATCTTTCGGAGTATCTTTCGGAGTCAGAGTAGCAGGGAATATCTGCGGATAAAGAATGGTAAATTGCGAAGCTGCTGCTACAGGTTGAACTGATATATTTTTGACGAGGAGATCTTTACAGATCGTATTTTTTAAGATGATCGTATCAATTGCTAAATTGCAAACAGAGACCGTATCAAATTTTGCTTTATTCGGGAGGAGATTTGTACGCGGATCCGAAGCAGAAAGAATCAGGGCAGATAAATTTATTACAGTATCACGGGTAATCCCCCCTGATCTGATCGTCAATGTCAAAACTGCATTGTATGTTCCTTGCGCAAGCGATTTTACCGAAATGGGAATATTCAGCGAACCTCCCGGAGGTATCGCGGCAGGAAGCGTCGGAGGAGTAATGGTGAACGCGGTTGGGTCAGAAAGCGCAACAGCAAGCAGCGTATCGGCTCCGCAAAGTCCGCTTCTGACTGTCACGAATGTATCGAGCTTGGAGCAATCCGAAGATAGAAGTAAATTTAAGTCTTTCGAAAGCGTCACATTATATCCCGGCTTTACAAAGCCACGAAGCCAAATGCGAACAACGAAAATTTCACTGCCGACACTGTATTTAATTTCTAACTGCGCAGAATCGGCGGCACTATTATCCGGAGTATACGTAAATTTTACAGAGTCTTTGCCTGTATCAGAAAAGACTACAGGATAAATAGGGATCTTGAAAGAAAATGTTTTCGAACCGGTTCCGGATATTATCTGAAGACCAAGCAATTGTACCTTCAGACAATTACTTAAGCTGGTAAATCTGAATAATGAATCTGCTTTAAGGCAGCCGCGCGATACAAGATCAAAAGATTTCGGAAATTGTAGGAGGAGATTATTTTTTCGAACTCCGTACGGGTTAAGCCATAACTGACCGTCGATCGAGCCCGCATAAAGTGAATCCGGTCCGATATTATACATTCGCGTATCGAAATCATTTTGCGGTCCGCAATAATCTGTCCAAGTCACTCCCTGATCGACGGAGAAAAATGTTCCGGGCTTGCCCTGAATATACATGGCGCTCATATCCCCACGAATATCTCCACTCAGATCGAGTGTGGCTGGGAAGGTATGGATGGGAGTCCAAGTTTTTCCCCAATCATTGGTACGAAGAATTTGACGAGCGCCTTCGGAACAGGTAAAATATGTGCTTGTCCCTTTAATTGCCATTGGCTGCCATGCTTCAATAGATTGCGTCAAAGCAGCCCATGTCAAGCCTCCATCGGTTGTCGCACTATATGTTCCGCCGACGCTTGCAGGCCAAATACTCATTAGTCCATGGAGGGAATCAGTGAATGCAATGCCGCAGACATTGCTGTTGTTTCCATTGGGAGCCCATGTGGCCCCAAAATCTGTGGAAATACTTGCAGTAGTCCACGCAGAGAGGGCCAGTACATGGGATTGAAGATTATAAAAAACTGACATACACGATCCGGTTGGAGTTAGGGGATTCCATGAGATACCACCGTCGGTCGTTTTGAAACAACCTGAAGAGATTGAGGCTTGGCGTGCGCATAGCCAGCCGGTCAAAGAATCCTTAAAGGTAAAATCTTCTACTGCGCCGATCAGAATTGCCGGAGTATTCGATTGTTTCCAATTAACGCCGCCGTCTGCTGTGCGCCAGACTTCTCCATTGGGAAGCCCCACAAAACCTATCTGAGGGAATCCTTCGCGATCAAGAAAATGGATTGAATAGATCTGTTGGCCGAAATCATGGATGACCTTCCACTGCCCTTGCGCTGAGGAGACAAGGAGCACAAGCAATAGTAACGTCTTAAAACTGCGGTTAAACTTCATAACGATGTTCGGTGAGTGACTTTGAAATACAAATAATCCCGTATAGTGAAACAATGAATTGAGCTACGACTCATTACGTTATACAACGCCTGAGCTTCCCCATAGTTACAATTGACACAACACTCCGTATATGAAAAGATACTTTTTGCTTTTTGGTTCTGCCTTTCTGCTTTTTTTTGCGGGTCTGGTTTCCGCTCAGGAGAAACCAACGGGAGTTTGGAGTGTTGCAATCTCTTCGGGATTTAACTATAGTGTCTCTTCTTCGATGCACGGCGACATCGGGCAATACGAAGAAGCGCTTAAATCGGTCACTACTTCGGCACAATATCCATTTGCATTGAATAGGTCTTTTGGGGGTGGATTGGGTGCAAATGCGGAGTATCGGTTTGCAAAAAGCCCACTGAGTCTTTATGTGGGAGCTTATGGCTCAAGTTTTAATGCAGGGAATGGATTCAGGAATTCCTCGGGCGGTAGATTTACTATGACTATTTTATCTCTGGCTGCAGGAATCGAATATACCTTCGGGCAAACCTACCAAACTTGGAATTTCTATGGGCGCATTGGAATAGTCCCAACTACTATCAATACTTCGAATCGCACAGGCAACGGCAACAGATTTTCTTTCGATTCGCTTCGGATAAATGCTACTGAAGCCAGAACAGGTTTAGAAATAGAGGTTGGCGAGCGTTACCATTTTCATAGATTACCGTTCGGCATTGAAGCAAGTGTTAATTACACGAATGCAAATTTGATCGGAAAATCATATTCAGCCCCGGTATATCAGACTGGATTTTTTGGTAGAGGACAAAATGGCTCGATCAATGATGGCAAGAATCCGAATGACACTTCTGATAATCCGCGAACAATAGATTATCTTTCGCTACGCGTGGGAGTAAGATTTTATTTTTAGGGGCAGATCGCGATAAGGCAAACTTTCTAGCGTAAAATATTCACTAATTTCGATACATTGTGGCCACATGCAAGAGTTGAAACGATGTAAGTCCCGGTCTGTGCCTTGTTGATATCAAGAACTATATCGTGATGCCCTCCACTATACATTCCCGGTTGGAAGATATCAACGACGCTTCCATCAATCCGAATGAGCCAGACGGAAATTGGGCTCTCGAATGGTAGGAAACAGGACAATCGCAATTCGGATTGAGTAGGGTTTGGAAAGATATTTACAGTGATTTTTACACTCGTTTGCACATCCGCTACGCCATTATTCACAGGTGCTTGTGACTTTGCAACAATCCTGATAGACCGAACGCTGTCGGAAGTCTCTCCAAAATAAATATTAATCTTTGCTGAATCAGATTCAGTCGTTGATGGTGCAGTAAACTTTGCAAAGATTCCTACTGAATCACCGGGTCCAATTGCGAATGGCAAATTGTGTTCTTTGGTATTCCCTGCTAATGCAAAATCGCTATGCGATGAACCTGATAAACTAATACTATCCAGAGTAATCGAACTCGATGTAGTATTAAAAATCATCGCGGTAAGGGTTGTATCCGCTGCATAATCCAGAGTTCCAAAATCGAGCGTGGACTTCCGAGTAGTGATCGAAGGTGGAATAACGGTTGTATCAAGAGTGAAGACTTCATTTGCATTATCTATGGCAATGCTTTTTCCAGCAAACTCATAACCGCCCAAAGCATAAATACCACTATCGAGCACTACCGCCGACAATCCGAAACGCGGTCTGTACTGTCCTTTCGTAATTGGAGCTGCCCAAATACCAGTCACCGGATCAAATACCTCAAGTGCAACTACTGCCTTCACGTCCACCCCTCCGGTGACGTATATCTTCCCATCAAGAACAGCGGCGGCAAGATCTCGCCTGGCTGTAAATGTGCCGACGGTTTTCGGAGTTGACCAAGAATTTGTAGCGGGGTCAAAGACCTCAACTGTATTCAAAGTTTTACCACTGGGATCCATTCCGCCAATCGCGTAGATCTTGTTATTCACAACTGCGACTGCAAAATACCAGCGTGGAGTAAATGTGCCGGTAGTGGTTGGAGTCGACCATGTATTGGTTACCGGATCAAAGACCTCCAAAAGATTTGTGACATGACTCGTATCACTCGTTGAACCTCCAAGCACGTATATTTTGTCATTCACTGCAGCGCATGCGAGGCCGCCCCGGCCAGTTAGTTTCCCTATGGTGACGGGCGATGTCCACGTAGAAGTTGCAGGGTCATAGACGTCGAAATAATTAACCCCTACCCCTGCGGCGCTAAAGCCGCCCATCAAGTAAATTTTGCCTTTTACGACGGTAGCTGCAAGGCTCGCGCGGTGTGAAAAGGTCCCGTTTGTACTCAAGTCAGGCCATCTGTCTATCACTGGATCATAGACCTCGAAACCTGCATTGTCGGTACCTCCCATTACATAAACTTTGCCGCCAACAGCGGCAGCTGCGAATTCAGCTCGGGGGTCGAAAAAGATCGAGGATCTCGAGCTCCATGTTCCGGAACGCTGTGAGTATACTACAGAATTCTGAAGTGATAATGCAACCACTAGTAAAGCAATGGAGCGTATTATGTAGGTTCTCATTGGTTATCAACAGAGAATGTTCGAAGAAATATGCATGACTTGATTGAATAACACAGATACCAATTGTTTGTTTCATATTTATATTCGACATCAGCAAATTTTTGTCAACAGAATGAAATTGAGAGCTATTTTCGCTCTATCCCATCACATTCCGTATTTTTGCAACATCTCAAAGTAAATTTAGCATAAATCACATTGGCACAACAAACATCAGGACAGCAAACATTAGAAAAGATCGTCTCGCTTGCGAAGCGGCGTGGATTCGTATTTCAGTCTTCCGAAATCTATGGCGGCTTGAATGGCTGTTGGGACTACGGTCCGCTCGGAGTGGAGATGCTTCGTAACGTAAAAGAAGCGTGGTGGCGGGCAATGACGTACCGCACCGACATTGAAGGCTTGGATGCTTCCATACTCATGCACCCTAAGGTTTGGGAAGCTTCAGGGCATGTGCAGAATTTCTCCGATCCGATGGTGGATTGCAAAAGCTGCAAGGCGCGTTTTCGTCTCGATCATCTTTTTTCTGAGATGAGCGAGAAAAAATTGCAATCAATTGCAAAGCATCTAATCGTTGATCATCGTGAGCATACAAAAGAAAGCCTTGCTGAATATTTGATGATGCGAGTTGATCAAGATGATAAACTCTTTGCGACATTAGTTGAACAAGAACTTATCGTCTGCCCAAATTGCGGAACAAAAAAATCATTGACATCACCTCGAAATTTTAATCTGATGTTCGAGACTTATATCGGTCCTGTCAAAGAAGCCGCTAATGCTATTTATCTTCGTCCCGAGACTGCGCAGGGAATATTTGTGAATGTGTTAAATGTGATGCAATCATCTCGTCAGAAATTACCGTTCGGCATTGCACAGATCGGCAAAGCATTTCGCAATGAGATCAATACGAAAAATTTTCTTTTCCGAACCAGAGAATTTGAACAGATGGAGATGCAATACTTCGTCAAAGAAGGAACCGATGAAACATTTTATGAAGAGTGGAGAGAACGAAGATTTAATTGGTGGCAATCCATTGGCATTCCGAAAGAGAGGCTTAAACTCAAACCCCATGAAAAGCTTGCACACTATGCGAAAGCTGCGATTGATATAGAATTCGAATTCCCATTTGGCTTTGGTGAGATCGAAGGAATTCATAACCGCACAAATTTCGATCTTTCGCGTCACGAAGAATTTTCCGGCAAGAGTCTTTCCATTCATGATGAAGAGACCAAGGAGAAGAAAGTGCCGTTCGTGATCGAAACTTCCGCCGGTGCTTCCAGAGGGTTCATGGCTTTGCTATGCAATGGTTATGAAGAAGAAAATGTAAATGGAGAAGTACGAACGGTGATGCGCTTGCATCCGGCAATCGCTCCGGTAAAGGCAGCTATATTACCACTTGTCAATAAAGACGGAATGCCGGAGATCGCCGAAAAATTAGAGAACGATCTTCGTCCATCAATGAAAACTTTCTACGATGATTCCGGTGCCGTCGGCAGAAGGTACCGCAGGCAAGATGAGATCGGCACACCATTCGGAGTAACGATAGATTCCGAAACATTAGAAAATCAAAGTGTGACGATCCGCGAAAGAGATTCGATGCAGCAAATCCGATTACCGATAGATAATGTGAAAAATTATATTTTAGAGCGAATTGGATTTCCGGTGTAAACCTTAAACCGAAAAATGAAAAAAGCGAATAATTTATACTTAGGAGTTTCAGAACCTGATATAGTTGATGAGTATCTCCTCAAGTTGAATCATCCGCAGCTGGAAGTGATAAAGTATTTACGAAAATTTATTTTGAGTATCGACAAATCTATCGGTGAAGGGATCTACTGGAATGCTCCTACTTTTTTCTATACCGGTAATATGAAGGAATTTGATCCCAAAGAATACAAAAGGTACATAATAGGGTTTGTCTTAAATAAGCAAGACTGTGTTCGCATGGTATTTTTAACCGGAGCAAAAGTAAATGATACTTCAGGTTTACTTGAAGGAAATTTTAAAGATGAAAGAAAACTTGTTGTCTTTAATAACATTGAGGATGTTAAATCGAAAGAAAAGCTTTTAAAAAAAGTAATAAAAAAATGGATCAGCCTTCTTAAATCGAGTAAATAAAATTTTATGACTATAAAAGAACAAGTTAAAGAGTATATTGCCAGCCAGCCTGAACCAAAACGGACTGAAATGCAAGAGCTGCATCGGCTAACGATCGGAGTTCTACCGAAATGTAAATTATGGTTCACTGATGGTAAAGATAGCAAAGGTAAAATAGTATCTAATCCAAATATAGGATATGGGTTTTACACAATAAAATATGCCGATGGATCGACGAGAGAGTTTTATCAAATTGGATTGAGTGCAAACAAAACCGGAATCTCTGTTTATATTCTTGGTCTGGCAGATAAGACATATTTAGCCAAAACGTATGGAAAAAAAATAGGCAAGGCAAGTGTGACAGGTTATTGTATGAAATTTAAAACTCTAAAAGATATTAATATCGATATTCTTGAATCAGCAATACGATATGGGTTTGAGGCACATAATGAAAAGGTGAGCAGATAATAAATTTAATCTATGACATCCCTATAATAAAAATAAAGCGGAAATTTATTTAAAAAACGCTGATGGCTGAACAGGAACTTGCCCTAATGAAGGAGAGTTATACAGCCCTCAGTTCGGAATAAACTCCGAATTGGGGAAATAGCGGGAGTGGCGAAATGGCAGACGCACTACTTTGAGGTGGTAGCGCCGAAAGGTGTGGGGGTTCAAGTCCCCCCTCCCGCACAATGGTTTAATATCGGTTTTTGGTCTTATTTAACACAGATTAATTTTCCTGTTCGTATATTGCTTCCAACCTGTAATCTGAAATAATATGCTCCTGCCGAAAGTTCATGTCCTGAAATAACCGCTTCATGCGTTCCCGCTCCGAGACTCGTCTGGACTATTGTCGCTTTTTGTTCTCCTCTTGCGTCAAATAATTCAATCAAGACATTTTGTCTTTCTGAAAGACGGAATCTGATAACGGTCTGATCGGAAAATGGATTTGGAGATGCTGCAAATAATTGGAAATTCTCGGCTTGATTTGGTGCGTTATAATGGATCGAAGGTCTAATGAGCGATTGCTCTCTGGATGTTGCTCCATTAACAGGAAATATGATCTTGAAAGGATCATGACTTCTTCCGGGGCTGAGTATAGATGTCCGAAGTGTTTCATCAACTCCGAACCAATCACCTAATACCGACGCATACAGTTGCCGGAATTCGAATTCATTAAAGGGATTGCCATCGGAATCAAGTTGAGCAATATCCGGATCATGTCCGTAAAGCTCTCCGTTGACATTCGTACCGAAAAGAAAATGAGGTGCCGCAGTACCATGATCTGTTCCGCTTACCCAAGAACCATTTTCAGAAGCTCGCCTTCCAAATTCTGAATAGGTCATAGTGAGTACTTTATCTGCTACTCCTAATGCTTCCAAATCACGTTGGAATGCATATACCGCATCAGCAACATATTTAAGATTTTGCGCGTGACCCGGAACTGTAGCATCTTTGGAAAATTGACCGGAGTGGGTATCAAAGCCGCGAAGATACGTAAAATAAATTCTTGTCTGCATTTGGGCTGCAATGCACCAAGCTATACGCTGCAGGTTCGTAGCAAGAGGATTATCGGGATAGGAAACCTGATTCACCGCATACCTCGGGAAGATCGATTGAAATCTTTTCGAATATGAATTTGAAACATCAATAAGTTTCTGTACGAAACGTAGTTCATTACCACCATAAGTGGATGGATACTGAGTATCTACCATTTCTCCGCTTGCATTAAAGGTTCGCGGATCTTGTACCATAATATCCAATTTCCCTGAATCTCCTTGAAAGATCGAGCTTTGTAAATCTCCCATTGAAATAGCGATCGGATCCTGAGGAAGGGTATCGGGATATAAAGGATATGAATGTTGCAAATAGCGTGCTGCCCAACCGTTTGGAATTAAGAGATCGGTATCACTTGCTGAATTCCATATATCCGTTGCCCGGAAATGAGAGAGATCGCCATTCTTTATTCCTATATTCTGAACGATTGCCATTTTTCCTTCATCCCATAAAGGCTGCAGAGCATTAAAGGCAGGATTAAATCCGAGGTTATCGCGAACTTTGAAAGTTAGCGATGCCTTTTCAGCTGAAGAAACAAAACCTGTGTTGGGGCGAAACTTATCATAGATTGGGTCTTCGAACGGAACAAGAGTATTGAGTCCGTCATTTCCGCCCTCCATAAAAATTATTACAAGTGACTTATCAGAAGGAAGTGATTGATTCGCAAGTGCAGAAAGCAGAACCGAACTGCCATGTGCCTTTGCCTTTGCACCAGCAAATTGAAAAGGAATTGCGGATGCAATGGCGCCGATGGGCAGGGCTTTTATGAAGCTTCTTCTTTTCATAATCTGATCGATCAGCAAAGCTGAAAATGTGGAAGTTGAATAGCTGTAAACAACATCTGTCGAATAGGCTGGACTTTCAATGAATCGCTAAGCGATGCCCATTCATAGGTATGAAGGATACCCGATGAGGAAACGATATGCAGTATAGAAGCATCATCAGGAATTATTGCACAAAGGAATGTCGCAATTTGTGTAGCGAATAGATTCAACTCGCCGTTATAATCAGGAAATTGCTTTGCCCATTGAATAACCGCATCGTCTGTGAATGGTATCGGGTCATAGGTGAAACCATTATGAGGATTGATAAGCCTTCCGGGGATCGCCTTATTGATAATAAGCTCCCTGGCAAAATCAATATTTCGTTTTGGGAGCGTTGCGCTATTGAGCCAAGAGTGATATCCTTGCCAGCCCTTGACATTTGGGGGGCTTCCAAGTACCTGGTCCGTATCAAATCCATACCACATAAAATCTCCTGCTTGGTAATCGGTAAGATCAATATCCAGTCTACGCATCAAGCCGCACATATATTCATACGGTGATTTGATCGCACTGCCCCGAAAATTAAGATCAAAAAAATGTTGACTTTGAAATAGCGTCAGAAACACAGGCTTTAACTCCCAGCCATGATCGAGAAGTATTTGTGCTAATTGTTCTATTACTTGCTCCGCTTCAGGTGTCGTAGCGTCATCATACACAAATGCGCGATATATTTTCTTACAAATAAACCATGCAATTTGCTCGGAGCGTTTTTCGAATATCAATTCAATAATATCGGCTTCGATCTTTTCCAAAGAATCGGAAGTAAGTGCATATATTCTCGCAGTATCAAGTCCGTATATTTTTTCCGGTGCGCCAAAAGGGTTAGTTTTGGTATCAAAATCGAAATAATAATTTGCAAAATACGGAGGTAATACATTGGGGCTTGGAGCATCAAATTTAAATCTCCACCCTGTCACTGCCGATGCAACATGACGCACATCATCTTGTGTATAATTTTCATTTCCATAACGATCAATACGCCCCATAGTGAAAAGCTCCATTAACTCTCTGCCATAATTTTCATTCAAGGCATCCTTCTCACTCCAAATCCCGCTGAGATAGATAAGCATTGCAGGGCTGATCGTGATATCTTTGACCATTTGCTTGAAATTACCCCAAACATTTTTGCGCAAATAGTCGAAATGGTGAAACACTATTTGTGTGTACCAGATCTTTCCATCTTCCACGACAAAATGATTGTGCCAAAAAAGGGTGAGTTTCTCGCGAAGTTGAATTTGAGGCTGTGTCATCATTACTGCCCATTGTCGGCAAGTATCTATTTTTGCGTTATGATACAGGTCACCTTCATGATCTAAAATGTGGTAGTCAGTTCCGAGATATGGGGGGACTATCAGCCACTCTTGCCATCCGAACGGAGGTTCAGGCATGCCATCTGTAACCAGATGATCATCCATCATCGCTTCAATAATTGTCTGTGGCGAGGTCTGAAGAGCATCATCAATTTCACCATTGGTTGCACTGAAACCCAAGCGATGATAGAGGTGATTAATTGCAGAGACATCCCAAGGGTTATTATTTGTGGGATACCACGAATCAAGACTAACAGTTGGTGAAGTGAGGGCCTCGTTATAGGGTAATGACAGTATCTTCTGTAAGAACTCTCTTCTTTTCATAATATGGAGAATTGTTCAGAGCAAAAAAATCTTTCGTCACAGAGAGATGAATTTTCCTGTTTTAACATCATTTCCAGTTTGTAGCTTAAAGTAGTATGAACCTGCTGGAAATTTGCTGACTATAACTTTTATTTTCTGTTCACCTGCCTCAAAGTTTGTATTGATGATCTCACTCACTAATCTTCCCTGCACATCGTATAACGTAAGGGAAATGTTTGCACTTTCATGAAGTATAAATCTGACAGTCGTTTCATCCTTGCAAGGATTCGGAGAAATAACGAAGCTGGATCCATTCGCAATAGAATTTGTCTCAGGGACTGCTCCGAGAGGCGCATGAAAAAGCGATTGAGTAATGCTCGTCCCATTGACAGGGAATAGTGATTCAAATTTTTTCGATGTTGAATCCGGATTGAGTAATGCCGCCGTCGTATCGGCATCTACTCCGAGCCAATCCTGTAATATAGCTGAATACATTTGACGGAATTCAAATTCATAAATGAGATTTCCATTTGCATCAAGATGCTGAAGATCGGGTGTTTTGCCATAGACATTTCCGGCAACATTTGATCCGAGCAAGAATTGCGGTGCTGCTGTACCGTGATCTGTGCCGCTCGATCTGTCTCCCAATCCGCTGACGCGTCTTCCGAATTCGGAGTACGTCATAGTCAGAACGCGATCATCAACTTTCAAACCTTCGAGGTCGCGCTGAAAAGCATACATTGCATCGGCTACATATTTCAAAAGTTTGGCATGACCGTTTACGGTTGCGTCTTTAGAGAATTGTCCGTTATGAGTATCGAATCCTTTAAGATGGACATAATATACTTTTGTTTTTAACCCGGCAGCGATACACCATGCAACTTTCTGCAAGTCTTGTGCCAATGGATTATCAGGATAGGTTACTGTGTTGACGGCAAATTTCGGAAACAGATTATTGAAACGTGCAGCATAGATATTCGAAAGCGAAATAAGATTGCGCATGAATGCAAGTTCAGCGCCACCTTCGGTTGCGGGAACCGCATTATTGTGTTGTGTTGCATTGGCAAGATACGTACGCGGATCGTCGATGCGAATATTGACTAAGCCTCTGCTGCCAAAAAATGCGGCGCTTTGATAGTAACCGATCGAAATTGCAAGAGGATCTTCAGGAGCGATCTGCGGATAATTGGGATACAGCGTTTCCAAATACCGTGCAGCCCAGCCGGTTGGAACGTTGAGCTTCGGATCACTTGCGCTATTCCAAATATCCGAAGAGCGAAAATGTGAAAGATCAGGATTTGAATTGCCGACATTTTGCAAGATCGCCAGTTTATTTTCCTGCCAAAGAGGTTGCAATGCATTCATCTGTGGATTCATCCCAAGCTCAGGACGTGGACGGAAGATCAGCGATTTCTTTTCATCAGGTGTTGTGAAGCCGATCGTCGGGCGGTAAGAATCATAGAGTGAATCTTCGAATGGCACCACAGTATTCAGCCCATCATTGCCACCTTCAAGATAGATCATGACAAGAATATTGTCATTAGTATTTTGCAGGGGCTGCAGCATTTTCTGCATCGGAAAATCAAACAGCGCCGACGCACGGCTATTGCCGAAGACGAACGGAATGCCAGCGACGGCTGCTCCGAGCGGAATGGTTTTTAAGAAATCTCTGCGTTTCATAGTATGTGCGGAGTTATTGTAATTCGAATTCTGCTAACTGTGTGATCGCGAAAATAACTTTGCGAATAATGCCTGCCGTCTGATCGTCGGAAAGAGCGCCCCATTCGTAAAAATGTGCAGGACCGTTATCGGTAGCTATTTGCAAAATAATATCTGACTCAATCTTCAAAGTCAGGAAAAAAGTTGTGAGGTTTGTGACGAAATTGAGATAGTCGCCGTTAAAATCAGGAAATTGTGAAGCCCATAAAAGGACATCGGCATTTTGCCATGCAATGCCATCAAATGCATTGCCGGTATGAGAATTTATTCCGCGCTCGGCGATCCAGCCATTAATGACAATATTACGAACCACATCATAATTTCTCTTCGGAAGAGTTGTGCTGTTCACCCACGAGCGGTATCCCGCCCAACCCTTGACACTCGGTGGCTGAAGGATATTCTGATCCATATCTCCGCAAAGTATTCGTAGCGTTGTTGATTGGGGTATATTGGGTGCTATATTCAGTTTCCTAAGCGTCGAGACGACAAATTCCACAGGAGATTTGATCGAACTTCCTCTATGTGTCAGATCAAAGAAATGTTCGCTCTGAAAAAGCTGAAGTAAGACCGGCTTCAGCTCCCAGCCGGATTGTATAAACGTATCTGTAAGAGTTGCGATCACTGTTTGTGCGGCAGCGCTTGTCGTATCATGATACACAAACGATGAGTAGAGCTTTTCGACAATGTGATAAGCGATTTGCGAACTTCGCATCTCAAACATGAGCTCGATAATATCTCCTTCGATCTTCTCTAAGTCCACTTGAAATAATGCATATGTACTCGCAGCAGCAAGCCCGTACACTGCAGCAGTTGCTCCGAAAGGAGTGGTCTTCGTATCAAAATCAAAATAGTAATTTGCGAAGTACGGAGGCATGATCTCCGGAGTAAGGACATCTGAAAAATATCTCCATCCGGTAAGCGCTTTCGCGACAGCGCGAATGTCTTCCTGAGTGTAATTCTCTTTTCCGGAAGAATCTACTCGCCCCATAGTAAAAAGCTCCATCACTTCCCTGGCATAATTTTCATTGATACTTGCTGTGACATTCCAAACCCCATCAAGATAGACAAGCATTGCCGGGTTTATGGTCATCTCTTTGACCATAAGTTTAAAATTCCCCCAAGCATTTTTTCTCAGATAGTCTGTATATTTATAAATAGCTTGGGGATAATAGATCTTTTCAATGCCGATCACAAAATGATTTGACCAAAAGAAAGCCAACTTCTCCCGAAGCCGCGCATCAGGCATTGACATCTGTTGCAGCCACGACCCTTGCATATCCACTTTTGCCGTTGCATAGAGGTCATATTGTGCATGGTAAAGATTATTATCAGTGCCTGTATATGGCTTGACGGTGAGCCATGTATCCGAATACTCAGGGGGTGGAGGGATCTGTGACGGGCTAAGTAACGAACTATCGAGAAGATTTGCGACAACATCATTAGGAGAAAGGGCAAGCGCAGAAACAATTTCCGTATAACTTGCTCCGAAGCCTAAGCGGTTATAGAGATAATTCGCTGCGCAGAAATCCCAAGGATTCCCGCTTGTTGGCTGCCAGACTGCAAGAGACGGAGTCGTCTCAGGGATTGCTCCATTTGCTGTTGGCAGGAGATGGTGAAGGAAGTCGCGTCTATTCATATACTCAAATTTACGAATTAGTTGTCGTAGTCTCCTTTAAAAGACAACTGAGATACCAAAAGGTAACAATGAAATACAGTTTATTTTAGGGCAAGAAACCGTGACCTAAAAACTTTCGTCTTTATTCACCCGGTAGGCTCGGGGCATTAGCCCGCGAACGCATCTCTTAATTATATAATAACGTTTTCGTAGAGATAAAAATCCTACCAACCCAACAGCCATGCAAAGACCAACGGCGCAACGATAGTCGCATCGCTTTCGATAATAAATTTCGGAGTATTGATCTTGCGCCTTACTTTCCTTCACAATCGGTCACATATTCGTCCTTTTGCTTTGGATGTTTGATATAATGTCTGTTATCATGGTGCGATCCAACCCAGCGCCAGCATTTACCATCACGAATTGTCGTAGATTGACGTAAAACGATAGCTGGATATGCCCCTTTAAATGTTCGAGAACCGTTTTGAGCAGGTATGTTATCAAGTGTCACCGAATTGCTATAAAAAAAGCGCGACGTTGAATCGAACTTGAGCTTGTATGTGCGCTTGTATGGTTTAACCTTATATTGATATTCTGACGGGCACGGACCACCCGGGTGTACATCTTCTGTGATCAGCAATTCATATCCTGCATTCTTTCCGCTTTTACCGACTCGAGCTTTTGTTTCATAGTCTTCGCAATATCCTGTGTATGAACAATACACTGCGGTAAGCTCGATGTGCCCGCTTGCTATACAGAAGATATACGTCTCACCAGATGTTGCTGATCCACGGCTTACTGCCTGATACGTTATGAAGGTCTGATAATATTCTTTGAAATCAGGTGTGTAGTGATCAATACTTCCGGTCACGAATGTATCGATGCTTATGCCGTTGCGCTCTAAGATCATAAGCTGATTCTCAACTTGGAATGTGTATTCTGTTCCTGTGATAATGTCAAAAACTTTGCACGAAGGATTCATTGTGCTATCCAAAAAATGATCTATGTCATTATTAGATCTTCTGGTAGTATCAGTAATCTGACCTAGCGTTGGAGCAAGTTGTTCCTGACACCAAGTCATTCGAACCGAGAGCGAAATGAAAATTATAATCAGAACAGCCCAGTTGCTCTTAGTGAACATACTTTACCAACCCAAGATCCATGCAAAGACCAGCGGGGCAACGATAGTCGCATCGCTTTCGATAATAAATTTCGGAGTATGGATATCGAGCTTGCCCCAGGTGATCTTTTCATTCGGAACGGCACCGCTATAGGAGCCATAGCTTGTCGTCGAATCGGAGATCTGGCAGAAATAACTCCAGAATGGAATATCGTGCATTTCCATATCCTGATAAAGCATAGGAACAACACAGATAGGGAAGTCGCCTGCAATACCGCCGCCGATCTGAAAGAAGCCAACACCTTTGCCTGCGGAATTTTTAATATACCAATCGGCAAGCCAGACCATATATTCGATTCCGCTTTTCATCACTGATGGTTGTAATTCGCCTTTGATGCAATAGGATGCAAAAATATTTCCCATCGTTGAATCCTCCCAGCCCGGTACGATGATCGGAAGATTTTTTTCTGCGGCGGCGATCATCCACGAATCTTTCGTATCAATTTCGTAATGCTCTTTCATTACGCCTGAAAGCAAAAGTTTATACATATACTCATGCGGGAAATATCGCTCGCCGCTATCTTGCGCATCTTTCCAAAGTTTATGAATATGTTTTTGAATGCGGCGGAAAGCCTCTTCTTCAGGAATACATGTATCGGTCACGCGATTAAAGCCACCTTCGAGTAATTCCCATTCGTCCTTCGGAGAAAGATCACGGTAATGCGGCACACGCTTGTAATGCGAATGCGCAACGAGATTCATAATGTCTTCTTCGAGATTCGCGCCGGTGCAGGTGATGATATCAACCTTTCCTTGACGGATCATCTCGGCAAGGGAGATGCCAAGCTCAGCCGTGCTCATCGCTCCGGCAAGCGTGATCATCATCTTGCCATCTGCGGCAAGATGCGCTTCATAGCCTTTCGCCGCATCCATAAGGGCAGCAGCATTAAAGTGGCGATAGTGATGCTCGATAAAATTGGAAATCGGTCCTCTGGTCATTCTTGTAATTAATATATTTTTTTAATATCCTGCTCTCAATAATTCTTCAGTGAATTGTTTGGTGTAGGTCGGCTTCACGGCTCCATAAAATTTTCCTGATGGCACTAAGCGTATCTCGCCGAAACTGGTCGGGTCGTTCTGGCGGAAGTTACTGGTTGCCTGCATCGTCACTTCTTCGGGATGTGATGGATTATCTATATCATACACAACTGTTGTAAATCCGAAGAATGGGAATTGCAGATCTTCTTTGCGGTCTATTTTATTATTCTTCTTTGCCGATTCATTGTTATCGAACATCATCTCACTTGATCTGTTCTCGAATGCTGTGATTGGATTTGATTCGAATCCTAAAAAAGCAAAAGGAATACGAACCTTCAAGGTATATCCTATTACAATTCCGTTTGCCGTATCGCGATTAAAAGCTGACCGAATAAGTTTTCCTGCTTCTTGCTGTGCATCGGTCAGTGTGATCGCGCTGGAGATCGTAAGCTTCGCAGTTCTTCCGCCGACATCAGGTAATCCAAATGAGACATTGTAAATATTCGAATCGGTTTCGGTGCGGAATGATGGCACCGTTCCTTTCTTCGTCTTCATGAGAAATCTATTCGCGGCCTGCCATGTATCGAACCATAAGGAAACGCGATCGTTAGACTCTTGTTTCTCATTTCCGCCATAGACCTGATCATCATATACGGTGATGGAAAAATATAGGTAATCGTCATCAAAAGCAGTAAGTGCCCGGTGAATAGAAAGATCTTTGCTGTCTCGGCGATAGTCGCCGCCTTTAATGAGAAACTGTTTTGATGTATCGCTCATATCGCGTCCGTATCCTGGATAGACGCTACGCAACCTACTATAAGCAGGGAAGGTATAATACTTTGCATCCATCATCGGCTGACCGTCCTTCGTTGCAAAGTAAGATTCTTTCGTAAAGAGTGTTTCGTAATCGCGATATTTCGAATGTCCCATCGCTTTTGCTTTAGGATTTACCGCAGGGATCTCTTCGTTTTGTGTTTCGTAATCATCAATGAGAATAACATCTCCGGCATAAACAGAATATCCCTCTTGCTTCCACTGCGTGTCCTCTGATTTTTGAATGATGGTAACGACAGCACCTTCAGTCGTTAATCCGACTTCGATCGGAGTTTCCACATAACTATATTTTTTTCGAAAGACATTCTTAAATGTTTTGTTGCTGTCATTGATAAGAAGATAGACAGTAACTTCTCGCGTCGGACTATCAATGTCATACACCGACAGAGCCAGATCAGCAAGCGTATCGTTCGAGAAATCGCCAACGGCAAGCCCCCAGACGCGCTGTTCATCGTAGCGAACAGGGATCTGCTCTCGCAGCGAGGCAAGCATTTTCTCATTAAATGTCAGGAGGAATCGCTCCCTTAGGCTGTCAATAGGCATACCCTGCGAAAACGCTATGCGGCTCAGAATGAGAACGAAAACTATGATGGTTAATCTTTTCATGAATTGCAAAAATACGGCGGAAGGGAACTTAGGGCAGTAGAAAGTCCCTATTATGGTGTCATTGCGAGAAGTCGCGAAGCGACGACGAAGCAATCTCCTGATAGTTTGTAGCACGTTAAAGTCTGCCATTATTTAGGGGATTGCTTCGTCGGGCTGAAGCCCTTCCTCGCAATGACACTATGATATTAAAAAAAGGATTAAAACACAAAACTCATAATTCAAAACTACCCAACGAATGCCTTATCCGTTTCAAACAATCGAAAAAAAATGGCAGGATCACTGGAATGCTCACGAAAGCAATAAAGTAGCACGCGATCCGGGGAAGCCAAAGTATTATGTGATGTCCATGCTGCCTTATCCATCCGGTGCCGGATTGCACATGGGGCATCCGATCGGTTATACAGGCTGCGACATCGTGGCACGGTATAAGCGTATGTCGGGCTTTAACGTTCTGCACCCAATGGGATGGGATGCATTCGGTTTGCCGGCTGAACAATATGCTGTCAAAAATAAACTCCATCCACGGACGACAACAGAGGCGAACATAAAAAATTTCCGCAAGCAACTTGATGCACTTGGCTTTGGATATGACTGGTCGCGGCAGATAGACACAACCGATCCGGAGTTTTTCAAATGGACGCAGTGGATATTTCTCAAAATTTACAATTCGTATTTCGATAAGAAGGAGAATAAAGCAAAGCCGACTGAAAATCTGGTCAAGCTTTTTGAAGCAAGCGGCTCGGCAAATATTCCGGTTCAGAAACCACGCGACTTCAAAGAATTTTCTTCTAATGAGTGGAATAATTTTTCCGGCAAAGAAAGATCTGCCGTGCTTTCGCATTTTCGTTTAGCATTTATTTCCGATGCGCCGGTTAATTGGTGTCCTGAACTTGGGACTGTGTTTGCCAATGAAGAAGTTGCCGAGCAGCAGGAAAAAGGATTTACCGTTGTTCGCCGCAATATGCGCCAATGGATGCTGCGCATTACCGCGTATGCTGATAGATTGCTCGAAGATCTGAATTTGCTGGACTGGCCCTCATCAACAATGGAGCAGCAGCGCAATTGGATAGGCAAAAGTATTGGCGCTGAAATTGATTTTGCGGTTCAGGGTTATGCAAAAGTCCGTGTATTTACGACGCGACCTGATACGCTTTTCGGTGCAACCTATATGGTGCTTGCGCCTGAGCATCCGCTTGTCAAACAAATTTCTACGGAAGTAGAAAAAACTTCTGTGCAAAATTATATTGATCAAGTTGCTCGCAAGAGCGACTTGGAGCGTACCGGCACAGAGAAAAAGAAAACCGGAGTTTTTACGGGAGCCTACGCGATTAATCCTGCAACCGAAAAACCGATTCCGATCTGGATCGCCGATTATGTGCTGATGAGTTACGGCACTGGCGCTATCATGTCAGTACCCGGACACGATGAAAGAGATTTTGAATTTGCGCAGCAATTTGATCTGCCGATCAAATTAGTCGTTAGTCGTCAGTCGTTAGTCGTTAGCAGAGAGGAAAATGTTAATGAAGTTTTTACGGAAGAAGGATTTGTCGTAAATTCCGGATTCTTGGATGGACTTGCTACTGTTGATGCTAAAGCAAAGATGATCTCTTGGCTGGAAGAGAAAGGCATTGGTACAAAATCTATAAAATATAAATTACGCGACTGGCTTTTTTCTCGGCAGAGATATTGGGGCGAGCCTTTTCCGATTATTTATATAGATGATGGTGACGGCGAATATGCAAAAGCTTTGCCGGAATCGTCTCTGCCAATCACGTTGCCGGAAGTTGAATCCTATAGCCCAAGTGGCACAGGGGAATCTCCGCTTGCAATTATTTCTGATTGGGTGAATACAACCGATCCTGAAACCGGAAAACCAGCTAAGCGCGAAACGAACACCATGCCGCAATGGGCTGGTTCGTCGTGGTATTATTTGCGTTATGCTGATCCGAAAAATTCCGATGCGCTGATCTCGAAAGAGAATGATGCATATTGGAATCCAGTCGATCTGTATATCGGCGGCAATGAACACGCTGTTACGCATTTACTCTATGCAAGATTTTGGCATAAAATACTTTTCGATCATGGCATCGTGCATTATCCCGAACCGTTCAAACGGCTTTTTCATCAGGGAATGCTGCTTGGCGAGAACGGCGTGAAGATGTCGAAGTCGCTCGGTAACGTTGTCAATCCTGAGGACGTGATCACGGGTTACGGAGCAGATACTGTGCGTATGTACCTGATATTCTTAGGACCGCTTGAACAAGGAGGACCTTGGAATACACAAGGGATCGCAGGCGTGCATCGCTTCCTGAATCGCCTGTGGAGATTTGTTGCAAATGATGAAGGCGAAACTCAGCCTCAAAGAATCACCGATGCGCCGCTGACAAAACAGCAAGAGCGCGTCATGCATCAAACGATCAGAAAAGTCGGGGAAGATATAGACGCGCTGCGTTTGAATACAGCGATCAGTGCGATGATGATCTTCATCAACGAAATTCCATCCGATGTGCCTGCTCCACGGGAAGCAGTCGAAACGCTTATCAAACTTGCATCGCCTTTCGCGCCGCATATTACTGAAGAACTCTGGTCGCGTCTCGGAAAAGAAGGCTCTGTCTTTGATTCACCGTGGTCCAAATACGATGAATCGAAAACACAAGTTGATACCGTGACGATCGTTTTGCAAGTCAACGGAAAAATTCGTGATAAGCTTGAAGTCCCTGTTGGTCTGAGCCGCGAAGACCTCGAAAAATTTGCAACCGATAGCGAACGCGTCCAAAAACACGTTGGCGGAATGGAGATCAAAAAGGTTATCGTCGTACCAAATAAATTGGTGAATGTGGTGGTGGGATAATCACTCCTTCACCAATTTTGCTCGAGCAACAACCCCAGTCTCATTCTGTAGCTCGACGAAATACACTCCTGCTAGGCATTCGGAAGCATCAAAAAGAATATCCTGCTTTGTGCGGGTCAGAATTATTTTTTCATGCTTAATCGTATTGCCAAGAAGATCGCGGAGAAAAATGGTGTAGGGGGCGGGGGGGATGGAAGCATTTATTGAGATCGTAAATGACGTTGAAGAAATAAGAGGATTTGGGAAAAGTGTTATAGCATCCTCATTCACCTTTGTCATCTTTACCGACGCTTGATCGCAGAGATCGATAATTGTACCATTAAGTTCTCTATTCATCGTGAATAATGGAGTATCAAGAACAACTCCGAAATGAAGTGTTAGTCCTGATCCGGGTCGTAGCTGTCCTGAATTAAATTCGGTGAATAGATTAGTGGTTAGGTTACAGCCATTAAGTGTTGAATCAAGTTTAACTAATATCATTCCTCCCGTCGTTTTTGTTATTAAATTTCCTACTTTGCCGGAGAATACAAAACCACCGTCGGATGAATGGATTATTGAGTTAGAAAAAAAATCAGTGGCTCCGCCAAGTGTTTTTAGGATTTTCCCTTTGCCATCTTTATCCATTTGCAGGATCATAACTCCCGTAGGATTACCGAAACAAAGTATGACAAGATCACCGTTATCTCCTTCGACGATAGACTGACCTTCTTCAAATCCAAAACCATCGATCTCCTTTGACCAGAGTAGCGATCCGCGATCATCGAATTTTGCTGCGTAAATATTTTTATTATCTTGAGAGACTTCTGTTGTTCCGCATACGACGAATCCGCCATCCGATGTTATACATGAAGAATTACCAAATACTGCAGAGTTGGTTAGAATGGTTTGATATGCTACAACTTCGCTATTGAGATGTAATTCCATGATACTCAAATTTGCTTTCCCTTCAGTTGTATAACCTATAATAATATAGGCAGTATCGTTTAGCTGCATCATTGATCGAGGGGTGAAAGGTGCAGGTCCTGTGGCGATTAAATGCTCTGACCATTTTACTGAGCCGTTGCTACCAATTCTAATTGCAAAAGGAGCACTTGTATTGCCATCATATCCAACAATGATACAGCCGCCGTCTTTGCAAGGGGACAAACAAGGTGATGGCGATTGATTGCGGTATGATCTCATCCAGATCGTATTGCCGATGGAGTCAAACTTCATCACGAATACTCTTCCCACGCTATCAATGTTCAAATATCCTTCGGCAAAAAAATAACCATCCGATGACGAAGTTAATGTGAGAATCTGTCCGTGGAAACCGATACTTCCTATTTCTTGCCAGAGTATTTCTCCACCAGATCCGAATTTCAGGAGGCATGGAGTAGGTAAGTTTTGGTCAATTCCTGTCGCACCATATTTGTAACTGCCGACCATATATCCGCCATCGGATGTTTGAATGAGTGAGCTACCCGATGCAAACGCATCAAATTGGATTTCTTTTTCAAACGTCCTTTGCCCCATCACAGGCATTGCCGATATGGCCAGGAGGAATATAACCAAATATGTAATTTTGTGGAGCATGATGATGATACGAAAATAACAGATTTTTTCTTGCTGAGCTTCATTTTCATCAAATAGGCACCTATCCAAAAAAATATTTTCATTTTTTTTGCCCTTATAAATCAACAACTTAATAGGTGCTTACTAAGGTTTTCTTAAAATGCGATTAGGATTTGAAGAATATATTTCGAATATTTGCATTCGAAAGTTCAACATTATGTATTTTATCGCAAAATAACCTACGATGTTTTGCGTATAATACATACAGAAACCCACAATCCAGCCTTCTATTCCTTTTGATATTTTGCTTCGATGGCACTTAGAGCGTAATCCTCGCCGATAAATGGAAAAATAAAAAGAGAGATATTGGGAGTAGCTATGAGCTATGAGGACTGAGCTATGAGTTAACTAACCACCACTCTTAATCTCTAATCTGGAGATTTATAACTACGATAACTATTTGAGATTGCCACGTCGTCCGCAAGCGGACTCCTCGCAATGACACCTTTTTTTTACTAACTACTAAACTACAAAACTAACAACTACTAAACTACCTAACTGTTTTCTTGATCGGAGAGTGATCCTCAGAAGGGATATCGCTGCGATCTGTTCATTGACAATTTAATAAACAAGTCAAAAGTCAAAACTTTAAAGTCAAAAAAGGGGTCGCTACCCTTTTGACTTTTGAGTTTTGTTTTCGCTCGCAGGCTAAAGCCACGCTGCTACCTGGGATTTTATAATCCAGAAAATCCTTCTTTATCCTGCTAATCTTGGTTCAAATCACAGTTCAGACAAAAGGGATTGGACGCGCGGACTAAGAGACCGCCCCACTGGAGAAGTGTATTTGCTAGCAAATTCCGAACTCCGAAACTCCAAAACTTCTCCAAAAAACACGGGGCTTTTTTGGACTCGGAAAATGTTTGAGTCGCTATACTTCAATGGGAATACTTTCGATCTTCAAGTCGGCGCGGATCAAACCGCTGTGGCAGTTTCAGACTGCTGCGCCATCGGTCATTTTCTGGAAGCTTCTGATCTCGCCGGATGGAATTCTGGCAGGTGAAGAACGCGATACGGAGGAAAAAACGGCATCGCTTTTTGCTCTTGATGTCGAAAGTGGAAAGATGCTGTGGCGCGGCGCGAAGCTTGATGAAGGCTGGTGGTTCAATTCGGAGAAGGCAACGGCAGCGAATATTTTTATTCAAAAATTTCGCAAACCTGATATGCCGGAGCCGCAAGGCATCATCGCTTTGGATATTCATTCCGGAGCTATGCGCTGGGAGCAGCCCGATGTTTCGATGCTTTTCGAGCATGAGCAAAAAGTTTATGCGCAGCGCGAAGCAATGGGACGCAAGGAATTCTTTGCTATTGATTCGATCACCGGCGAAGTGCTTGAAGCCTACGGATCGGGCAGAGAAAATATTCTTGCAATGCAGAATATGATCGTTGATACCGATGTTCATTCGGTCTATTCAATGCCGATCACACCGGATGATGAGATCTTTACTGCGATAAGCACTGTCTTAACCGATGTGCTTGATGTGAATGAACTTCGTGGCACGATTGATTTTGCAGAATTCGGAAAGTATATTATTTTTTCGTATCACGAAAGAATAATAAATCGTCCGGAAGCAATGCTTGGGAATCTGCTTCGCAATCATCTGAAAGTATTGGATACGGAATTAGGCGAGATCGTTTATAGCGACGAGCCAAATGGCGAAACGCCATATCCTGTGCCCGAAAATTTCTTTATTCATCGTGGAATACTAATCTATGTTAAAGAGAAACGAGAAGTCATCGGCATTCCGCTTCATTAGTATTGCAGCATTCGTTGTTGTTATTGCAATGACGGGCATCGGCTGTGATCGCGGCGCAACGGAACAGATCCAGGCTGCACAGAAATTTGCGGATGCGATTGCTCATAATAATAATCCCGCAAGAGATTCGATGGTAGCAACGCGAGTGTTCAAGAAATATTTCGAGAATCAATTCGTCACCAGCGACTTCATGAGTTGGATGCGCGAAATGTACGATATCAGATCGAATAAATTTTTCGCAAGCTCACGCGCCGATGTTGATCGCGACTTAAAGCCCGATCTTGAAGGCGGCGGATTGCTCTCGGGCGACGAGATCGAGGAGACAGGTATGGTGAGAGTCAAATCACCGAATGATGGCGAACCTGCGGCATACTTCTGGATGGTCAAACAAAAAGGACATCATTGGGGAGTTGCAATGGTCACTAAAGGCGAGATGGCAGTTCATTTCAAATAATATACGAAGTTACTTATGTTAGAAGTTGGCGATAAAGCTCCGGATTTTAGCGGAGTAGATGAGAATGGAAAGAAGATTTCTTTAAAAGATTTCAAAGGCTCGAAAATTGTGCTTTATTTTTATCCAAAAGATGACACCACAGGATGCACAGCCGAAGCCTGCGATTTTCGTGACTCATACTCGAGATTAAAAAAGGAAGGTGTGGTTCTTCTCGGAGTCAGTCCTGATTCCGAAAAATCACATCAGAAATTCATTGCAAAATATGAATTAACTTTCCCCCTGATCGCTGATACAGAGAAAGTCATAGCCAATGCTTATGGAGTCTGGCAGGAAAAATCAATGTACGGCAGAAAATATATGGGCATCGTGCGCTCGACTTTTGTCATTGATGAAAAAGGCAAACTCATTGCTGTTTTTCCGAAAGTAAAAGTCAAAGGTCACGTCGATGAAGTATTACAGGCATTAGCAGAAAAATAAAAATGCCTATAATTGAAAAAAGCGTAAATATTGCCGCACCGATCGAAGCAGTCTTCGATTTTCATACCGATACAAAAAATCTCGGCTTGATCTCGCCGCCCTGGATGAAATCAAAACTCATCCGTGAATCAGGCGAGGGACTTGGGAAAATTATCGAAATGCAGGTTATGCAATATAATATTTTTCCAAGTCATTGGTTAGTGCGGATCGAAGAATATGATAGGCCGGTTCGGCTTGCCGATCTTGTGCTTTCGGGACCGATGAAATATTTCAAGCATACACGAACGTTCAGCCAACCTTGTGCATCGCTGACGGAATTGAAAGATCATTTGGAATACGAAGTGCCATTTGGATTTATCGGAAAAATTGCTGATAAAATTTCGATCAGAAAAATGATGGAGCAGATGTTCGAGTATCGCCATAAGATGACGAAGGAAATTCTCGAAGAGCGTTTCTATATTAAAGAAGTCCCCGTCGGAAGTGTTGGAAGCATTTAAACCTGTTTCACCACTTCCGAGCCGCATCGAATCGCCGAGGCTTATTCTCCGGCAATTTGAAATGAGCGATGCTGAGGAATTCTATAATTTAGAACAGCAGAGTCTGCAAGTTCATCTTGCTCCCTATAGCCCGGTGCGCGAAACGCCTGCAACTCATTCCGATGGAGTTCGGAATATGCGAGATATGCTGCGCTCGACGATCGAAAGATGGGAAGACGGATTAGATCATCGTTTTGCAATTCTCTTAAAAGAAAGCGGCGTGATCATCGGACAGATCGGCATCACGAATATTATTCGTAATGTTGCTCAATCGGGGTTCATCGGTTATTGGATGGGCAGCGAGTATCTCAATCGTGGCTATGCAACAGAGGCGCTTGTGTCTATTTTGCATTATGCTTTTGAACTTGCCAAGCTGCACCGCGTCTCGCTTTGGATCGCACCGGAAAATGCTCCGAGTTCGCGAATGGCTGAAAAATTAAACTTGCGTTTCGAAGGCACTGCACTTCGCGCATTGCATCTCGGAGGAAAATGGCAAGATACAAATATTTATGCCATCACCAGTGAAGAATGGAATGAAAGAAAAGATGAAATATATAAACTTTTACATGATGCGTAACGCATGGCTTTTATTGGCATTGTTCATTTTTCCTTGCAGTCTTTTTGCTCAAACAGCAGAGGAGATGGCGAAGGAAATTGAGACGATGTATCGCAGCGGAGCTGCAACAGCGATCTCATTCACACTTGATGGTGAAAAGACCTCGCTCACTTTTGCCAACGGAACACCAAAATTCAGAGTGGAGATGGCAACCGACCTTATCGTCAGCGACGGCGCAACGATCTGGCATTATGGCAAAAAGAAAAAGGAAGTGGCTATTGATAAGATCGAAGGCAAAAGTGGCTCGCTTTCAAATGCTGAAGAGATCGTAAAATTTTCTACGAATTACTCAAGCGTACTTTCTCATAAGGGGAAAAACTACGAATTGGAGCTTACGCCTTCACCAAATATCTCAAAACTCATGGAAAGTGTAGGAAATATCTCGCTGTTGACTTTTACATTTACGAAGTCCGGTAATTCAAAAATTCAGATAAAAAAAATATCGGCGCATTCATCGTTAAGAGATTTCGCTGTTGGAAATATCAAGATCAAATCAATTACGAAATTGGATCCGAAGTTATTTACCTTCACCGTCCCGTCGGGTGCGAAAACCATCGATCTCAGAGATTAACCATGCCAAACTTTAAGCATCATATCTTTGTCTGCGAAAATGTTCGTCCTGCAGATGATCCTCGTGGCTGTTGCAGCGCCAAAGGCTCCGTGGAAATTCGGAAGAAATTCAAAGAGGAGATCAAGAAACGTGGATTGAAAGGTGTTGTCCGTGCAAATATGTCAGGGTGTCTCGATCAATGCGCAAAAGGTCCGGCAATCGTTATCTATCCTGAAGGAGTTTGGTACGGCGGAGTGACCATTGATGATGTCGATGAGATCATTGATTCGCATATCGTTGGTGGAAAGACTGTTGAGAGATTAGTAATATGAAACATTAACTAGCTTGTCATTCTGAACGTAGCGAAGTGTAGTGAAGAATCCCGTAATAAATGGCAGAAAGTTTAAGGCTTTACCCACTCCTCACTTAAATCTTTCCAATTCGGATTCATTGCCTCAATAAGTAAATCTTTCTTTTTACGAAGCCATCCTTTCAACTGTGTTTCCCGGATGATCGCTTGTTTAATATCACTAAAAGGCTCATAATAGACAAACTTGTCTATATTGTATTTCTTTGTGTAGCCGTCATAGAGTTTATGCTTATGCTCATATGCTCTTCTCTGCAAATCATTGGTTACACCAACATAAATATTCTTTGCTTGAGAGAATGTAAACGTAGTATTGATTCATAGTGTCTGCCATTTATTACGGGATTCTTCACTACGTCCAAATCGCTGCGCGATTTGGACTGCGTTCAGAATGACATAATTTTTGAATTGATATAAAATAAAAGACTACTTCGTATATCTTTCGATCACCGTCTCGACAACTCCTGTTGTTGATCTGCCTTCGATGAAATTCAAAGTCAAAACTTCCCCGCCATTTTTTTCGACGACATCTCTGCCTACAACATTTTCGACGCTCCAATCAGCACCTTTGACAAGAATATCCGGGACAATAAATTCAATAAGAGAGAGCGGAGTATCATCATCGAAGATGACAACGCAATCTGTGGATTTTAGTGAGGCAAGAATTTGAGCACGATCGCCTTCAACTTGTAGCGGTCGTTTATCTCCTTTAAGTCGCTTCACAGATGCATCGGCATTAACCCCGATAATAAGCGCGTCGCCAAGATTCCGAGCCTCCTTGAGATAGGAAACATGACCGTGATGGAGGATGTCAAAGACTCCGTTCGTAAAAACGAGTTTCTTATGTTCAGCGACAAGCGATTTGCGCCAGGCATGGAGCTGCTCGCGCTCATGCGGATTGCGAAAAGTAAAGATCGGTGCGAACGTAATTTGTTGTGACATCTTGTTGTTTGATACAGAACGCATTGCTAACGCGCATTAATCAAAAATGAATCGCTCACCCAAAAAAAAGGAAAATGATCTCTTCGGATTAACCCAGCCCGAGATCCATACTGCGCTTCACAGCAAGCTTGGTGACATCCCTGCATATCGGGCAAAGCAGATATACAACTGGATGTATGCCCGCAGAGCGCAAGGCTTCTCGGAGATGACGCAGCTTCCGGTGCAGCTACGTTCGGAACTAGAAAGAAATTTCACAATTGGGTCGCTCAAACTTGTGCATCAATCGGTCAGCGTTGATGGCACAATAAAATTTCTTTTCGAGCTTTACGATGGTAATCAGATCGAATCAGTTCTTATTCCCAGCGAAATGCGTGATGAGAAGGGCGACGCGAGAAGAAAAACTTTGTGTTTATCAACACAAGTTGGCTGTCCGCTTGATTGTAAATTCTGCGCGACGGGTTCGATGAAGTTGAAACGGAATTTAACGGCTGCTGAAATTATTCTACAATATTTCGAAGTCGAGCGCATTACCGGCGAGCGCATCACGAACGTTGTCTATATGGGCATGGGAGAACCGATGCTGAATTACGATAATGTCATTCGCTCACTTCGCATTCTTATTGATCCTGAACTTGAGATCATCGGCTCAAAACGAATTACGGTTTCGACAAGCGGACTGCCGGAGGAGATCAAGAAATTTGCCCATGAAAAACTTGGAGTAAAGCTTGCGCTCAGTCTTCATGCAACGACCGATGATCTTCGTTCGAAGTTGATGCCGATCAACATAGCACATCCGATAAAAGAACTGCTTGGGGCGATGGATGAGTATTATAAAGTCACCGGAATTCCCGTTACCTATGAATATATTCTCTTCGAAGGATTGAATGACAGTGATGCCGATGCGCGTCGGCTTGCAAAGATGGCGCGACGTATGCCAAGCAAGGTGAACGTCATTCCGTTTCATAGAATTGATTTTACAAATCCAACAGGTATTGGCGCTGAACTTCATCCCACATCAGATGAAAGCTTTATCAGATTTAATGCGGTATTAAAATCCGAAGGTGTTCACGTCATGGTGCGCTCAAGCTCAGGCGAAGATATCGAAGCGGCGTGTGGACAGCTTGCTCTCAGCAAATTACCTCATCCGATCGCAATTGAAGTCTGATGCCATTTACCCCTGCATCGAATGATGAAGTCTCGCAATTTCTTCGAAGCCGAAGCAAATCTTCACTTCATATATCCGGCGAAGAAAAAGATTACGGTGTGATTGAAACAATTTCTCTTTCGAAACTGAACTCAGTTTTGCTTTATGAACCGGAGGAGATGATCATCTCTGTACAAGCTGGGATCAGTCTTCAAGATTTTCAAAGCATCCTTGCTTCTAAAGGACAATGGATTCCAACACTAGTTGCCGGAGAATCTTTAGAAAGAACTCTCGGTGCTACTGTTGCAAGAGATCATTTCAATCCACGTTCTCTGAATTGTGGTGCATTACGCACAACTATTCTCGGTGGGACTTTTTGCACCACTAAAGGTGAAATTTTTAAGAGCGGATCACGAGTAGTAAAGTCAGTAGCTGGATACGATATCCACCGTGCGTTCTGCGGTTCACAAGGGCTATTCGGAATCATCCTGGAGCTCACTTTGAAAGTTCAACCTCTGCCGGAAATGTTCTATCGTTTCTTTGCTAATATAAAAGATCGTGAAAAACTTTTGCGATTTCATCCGATATGCTTGGAAGAATTCTCAGGCAAACTTCTTGTCGAACTATCAGGATATAAAGAGGATATAACTTTTGATATTGACCAATTACAATCAGGCAAGATGCTGGTTGAAGAGGTTATTGAAAGTGAATGGACTGGTGCAATAAAGCAGTTGATTCAATCCCACAAATCAGGCAAAACGAATTCATTCGATCTTCAGCAAAATGAATTGTTAGCAAAGGTAAGGAGTGTTTTTGATCCTGATGGAATACTTATCTGAGAGACTTAAAAGGAATACTTTGCACTGATCCAAACTGACTGTGGATATTCATTGTATCCCGTCCAAAAATCTCCGGTGCTTCCTACAATATTTTCGGCTCTGAGTTTCAGTTGGAATGTTTGGCTGAATAAATAACGAGCTTCACAATTGATAAATGCGAAAGAATGATCCGGTCTTTGCAGATCAATTATCTCAATTTGTGGGATTAATTTATCTGAAAATCCGAATTGATAAATACCCTGAAGTTGTACTGTCGGTTCGAAGGGAAGAGCTTTGCCATAAGCAAAATGAGGTTCATCCGCCAATGCTGTTGCCGAGCGGAATAACAATGATGCTTTTAATCTATCTTTTGCAAAAAGTAAAATGCTGCCACCGAATTCAAGTTCAACGCGTTTTGTGTTTAGTGGCGTTGCAATGAAAAGTGTATGTCCTTTTATATCCGAATCGGAATAGAATGTCGGCTCATTACTTCGTTCGATGAAATGAAATTGAGCATGAATCTCGTCATCAAGCGACAAGAAATAATTTGCAAAGATATTTAGATGAATCGGTTCGGTAACAATGCGTCGCATATCCCCGGGATATTGTCCGTTATTCGGCAATGCAAGAGCCGCAAAAGTTGGTGAGTAAAAAAGATTCAGATTCACTAATTCCCGCAAACCAATAAGTTGCGGAGCAGGTTCGAAACCGGCCCCGAGCTCAAAATAATGTGAAAGATTTAATTTCATATTAACAATGGGAGAGAATTGCGAGACATTCCCACCCGCATCACTTCCGGTCAGATAAAGTAGTCCTGCACGCCATTGAAAAGGCTCATTCTCCTTTTGTTGTAGTATCAATTGTGTTTGAAGAAAGTTTGGAGTTGCATCAATACCTGCGCCCGTCATTGCAGTGGCGGCAACATATTGAACAGCAAACTTGAGTGAATAGGATGAAGTACCGATATCTTTCAAAAGTGAAAGGCCGATGTTGCCCTGATTTTCAGATGGGGACTGACCCATTGCCGCAGTCGTATCATCATTTAAGAGATAGAGAGATGCCTGTGCCTGAAGCTTTAGCTGTGAAGGTGTGCCGATAGAAAAATCTGTTCCAAATTCTGTGCGATAAATTGTATGATCTGCATACCCGATCTGTGTTGGAGCACGACGCTTCACGCTGCTTGAGAAAACATTGATATCAAGCTCCGGCACTGCTTCACTTATTGGTAATTCGGAATTTGGAAATGCAAATTCTCCGTGTACTCCGTAAATCAAGAATTGCTTTATCGCTGGTTCGCTTGCTTCTGTGAGGCGGTATTTTCCGTCAACGGTAAGGCTTGTCTGCTGATTACTAATAAGCAATGATTTGATTTCAACTCGCGGCAGATACGGCGCACCCGCTCCGAGTTCAATCGACGTTCGCGGCAGATCCAATTGCTCAAGCGGTCGAGGCATTGGCATCGCATCGTAAAGAGGAAGATCTTCTTTTGTAACAGGATCCATTTTTGATGTGAGAGTTGTATCGGGAGGAACAACTTTCCTCGTTGTCTCGATAAGAATTTCGGCAGGATACTCAAAGCGAATTCCTTGAGGAGTCATTCGGTACTCCGGCAATTCGGCAAGCATTGAATCAAGCCACTCTTTATCAGTCAGTGAGACAGACGAATCGATCATGATGATCGCAGTATCTCTGACGCTCATGGAATCGAGTTCTTCTGTAGAACTGTCACGAATACTTTGGGCGATCAGACTTTGTGCTCTCAGTGTATCAACAAATCCGATGATGCGGACTTTGCCACCTTTGCGCAATTTCAATTCGCGTTCAAGCGATGGTGGAAGTCTGCGAATTTGCGGGGAAGTCTGAGTAAACGCTTCGGATGTAAGCGTAAAAATGACGAGAATAAAAAAAAGAGAAGAATATTTTGTCAGCAAATGAAAAAGATTTTCTATTAAACTTCGATGAAGTGGTAAGAGTGCCGTAGTGTCTTAATTTGAAATTATTTTTCTAGAACGTCATTACGGGCGAAGCGAAGCAATCTAAATTGTAAATTTTGAAGCAAATTTGAGATTTTAGATTGCTTCATCGGGCTAAAGTCCTCCTCGCAATGACGTTGCAATTTAAAATTACAACACAAATAGGGTTCCTCATCTGCATTATTGGAATAAAAAGAAGGGGATTCATTTGACGTGCTTTTCGTTTTTCTTGCAGAGATATAAACAGTAACAGGTAAATCCCAGTCATGATCTTCGGCATCGGCATTGATACGATTGAAGTCCCTCGAATAGAGAAGACAATTGCCGAATACGGAGAGCAATTCCTAACCAGAATTTTTACTCATGATGAAGTTGCATATTGCAAATCTCGTAAATTTAGCGGCGAGCATTACGCCGCACGCTTCGCAGCGAAGGAAGCATTCGCAAAAGCGATTGGAACCGGCATCCGTAATGGCTTCAAATGGAGCGAAGTTGAAGTGAGGCATGAGTTTTCGGGTAAACCAAAGATCGTTCTGCATGGCTCAATGATCGAACTTGTAGCGAAGATCGTGGGTGCAGAGTATCAAATCCAGCTATCGCTTACCCATACGAAAAATATAGCAGAAGCGATGGTAGTGCTGGAAAAGTTGTAGTTTTGTAAGTGATGTGTACATGTCATTGCGAGAAGGGCTTTAGCCCGACGAAGCAATCCCCTAAATCGTGGTAGAGACTTAGGTACTGCAAACGATGAGGGATTGCTTCGTCGTCGCTGCGCGACTCCTCGCAATGACACAATATGTGAATAATTAATACGACCATGACAGTCCAAGGCGAATTTTTTGATGTTTCTCAATCCAAACCAGGAGATGAACTTCCAGATATGCCATCTGCTCAGTCAGAACGGTCACGGCGCGGGTTGAAGGACTTTACGATTCCAAAACTCTATAGCTCGATCTCGGAAGTGAGTGCGCTTACGGGCATTGAACAATATGTGCTCCGATATTGGGAGACAGAGTTCGATGAACTGCGTCCTCATAAAAATCGTGCGGGAAATAGGATCTATGCCCAGAAGGACGTGAAAATTATTTCGCGCATTAAAGAGCTTTTGCGCGATGAGCGCTATACGATCGAGGGAGCAAAACAAATTTTAAAACAAGAGCGCGAAGCCGAGAAGCGCTCTTCGGTTGCGGAAGTAAAGCCTATCGTTGATGAAGCGCAGTTGCCGATCATTCCTCCTCCTCCACCGACACAAATATCTGTGCCGATAAATGAACTGCATGAAATTAAAAGATCGCTCGTTGATTTGAGAGAACGCTTAGCGTACGCCAAGTAAACTTCCGATCTTCGAATAGATGGGATACAGTTTGCTCTCCGGTTTTGGGACTGAAAGGAATGGTTTTTCGAAGTACTTGAAAAAGAAATAGATCGGAATAAGGGAGATGAGCATACATCCTACTCTGATAAAGAACGCTGCAACATCGCCCGGAGCCGACGGTACAAAAAGAGAAACTAGCCAGCCAAATTGTGAATGAATGAGATAAAACGAATAGCTCATTATTCCTAACTTAATAAATATTTTTGCAAACTGCGAAGAGTCTTTTTCTTGGTGGTCACCAATTTTCGAAAGTGTTACTGCGGCAAGAAGAAGCGCGAATGCGAGTCCGAATAATCCGTCGGTAATGATCCATGCAGCCTTTGATAGCGTGGTTTCTATTGCAGCTCCAAAGAGGAGAACACTGGCTAAAAGTAGCGGCAGCCGCTTATTGGCAAATCGTAATCCCGTCCCTTTTTCGGCATGATACTTTGCAAAATATTCAGCAACGAAGGCGCCAAGTAGCCATTCAAGCATACGCGCAGGAAGGATTCCCATGCTGACGAATGGTCCTACTTGAGCGATAGAAATAAGATTTCCACCAAGATAATAGATTGCAATATATCTCCAGAGGAGTGAAATGATTACGAAAAGAATAACTGATTTTCCTACTCCCAATTTCCTGAACGTAAGAAGAAAAAGAGGATAGGCGAGATAGAGTTGAAATTCCAAAGAGAGAGACCAGAAGACACTTGCAATAGAATAAAATTGATTTTCAAAAAAGCCATGCAGCATCGTAATGTGTGATATCACATCCCACCCTGTCGGAATAGGAAAATGCTCGCCAATATGCAATGACGGAAAAAAACTTGCGGCTTTCATGACGAATGCCGTGCCAAGTAGCGCAACAATATATGCAGGGTAGAGACGCCAAATTCTACGCGTAAAAAACTCTCTACCTTTAAATTGATAACTTCCTTTTGAATATTTTTTTCTTGCATAGGGAAGATGAATGCAAAAACCGGAGAGAACAAGAAAAAGGGAAACGCCAAGATAACCCCACCGAAGCGGAGAAATCAAATACACGAAGAGTGAAGGATTCGGAGTCTGCGTTACAATGCCTATTGATTGCCATGCATAACTTCCGTCATGTCCCCAAATATGGTAGAGCGCGACGGAAAGCGCGGCGATACCACGCAAAATATCCACAGAATGAAGCCGGAGTTTTTTCTCCGCAGGCAATGCGCTGATCTCGGACTGGTTAGAATTCACCAGCGCAAATAGAATGAAAAAAGTTTAGCGGTGAGCCGGTTCGAGCTTTACAGGACCAACTTGTTTTTTCAACTTGTCGATCACTTCGCTTCTTTTTAGCCCAAGTTTCGCCTGAAAAAGAGTGACCTTAAAGGTCGGGCGAATCGTTGAACTGGTAGTGTGAGAGTGGAATTTATCGGAATATTTCCAACCTGTATCACGGAGAAGTTCTTGCACCATAGCAACTTGCAGGCGCGAGAGAGGGGTAGAAATACGAATGGATGGTTCTTCAGAGCCAGGAACGAGTTCTTTGTCTTTCGAGACCATTCTCATAAGCGATCCTTCTATATTAGTTAATAAAAACTGAAAGAATATGTTGAATTCTTTCCGAATGATTAATGAGGAATAATGAACGCATCTTTAATGATGAAAGTGCCTTTTTTCGTAGATTTGTATACAATGATTCGACTAAAACGACTGAGCATCTTATTGATTCCTATGGTCTTATGGGCAAATCATGGTTGGGCACAAATAGCGCCAATTGAGGGAATTCGGCTAGTTCGGATAACCTTTTTGACTCCCAACCTTGATTCCCTGACCCGGGCTTTTTTGAAGCGAGGGTATAAGATAATTCAAGGCAAACGCGAGGCAGGCGGCATCTTTAACAATAGCATACGCTTTCCGAATGGTTGTCAGATGATACTTGAGACGACGCTATCAAGTGACCCCAATGATTGGCGATATGCAGCATTAAAAAAATATGGCACACATATTTCCGGAATTGCTTTCGAAACGAATCATCCTGATGCGCTTCGTGAATCACTGCGATCTCTTGGCATTCCTGTTAGCCCGATTGGTTCATATTCTCAAGTGCGGTTGGATGGATCGCAATATCTGAGTCAGGCATTTGCGATAGATACCTGCGCTCCACTTGATGTAGTATTCTATTCAAAAGATACTTCCACTGAGCATTCTCAAGAAATAGATTCGCTTTCTCATCATAGGAATCGGGTGTATAGATTCGATTGGGTATTGCTCTCGGCAGGAATTTCAGTGGAGAAAAATTTGCGGAAAGTATTTGAAGTGATCAGCACTTGGAAACTTCACGAAGGTTGTTGCGATTTTTGGCGGGTTGGTCCGGCTGATGATTTCTGTTTTTTCAGATTCGAGCCCCCGCTAAAAAAAAATGGAAGCTTGAGCGATTGGCTTTCGATAGAACCCGATAATATTTATTTTGCTTACTAAAGTTACTTCCAGCGTCCGGCTTCGTTGTCGTAATTCTTGAACATCATTGATTCGACCGGCTTGATCGTTCGTGTATTGTATTTTGCATTTCCTTTTGTGGCATAAGGAACAAGACATTCGCCTTTGACCTCAAAATAAATAAGCTGTCCTATCGGCATTCCAGCATAGATTCGCACGGGTTGCTTCACGGAAATTTCGAGAGTCCATGTATTACAAAATCCAACATCACCTTTGCCGGCTGTGGCATGAATATCAATACCAAGTCTACCGACACTGGACTTGCCTTCAAGAAATGGGACGTGCTTATGCGTTTCGGTATACTCTTCGGTTACACCGAGATAGAGCATATCGGTTCGGAGAACGAAGCCTTCATCAGGGATAGTGAAGTACTCGATCTCATTATGCTCACGCGCATCAAGAACAGCAGACTTATAGATCGCAAGCGTTGCGCCGAGATGCACATCGTAACTATTCGAGCCAAGGCAATCGCGTCGGTAGGGTTCAATAACGATCGTTTTTGCTTCGATCTCTTGAAGAATGTCGTTGTCGGTTAATATCATGGATGCAAAAATAACCAGAATTTACATGATGAAAAGGATTTTCACGATTATTCTACCTTTCGGCAATACCAAAATTTGATCCGCCGCGGCGGATTCACTTCGTTCAGAATGACAAATGAAAACTACTTTGCAATTATCACCGCACCTCTGGCTTCATATTCAAGGCTCTTCAGAACATAAATATATTCTCCGCTCGGAATGCCCTCTGTAGAAAATGTTGAGCGATGGATCCCCTTTATTTGGTCATCATCAATGATGGTGCGGATATGCCTGCCAAGCGCATCATAGAGATCGAGATGTACTCTGCCCGGCAAACCTATTTCATAATCAAGATGAGCCATCGAAGACACAGGATTCGGATTAATTTTCGAAACGGAATAATTACCCTTGAAGATAATTCCACCATGGTAATTACTGCAATCGGTTACAATAAATTCACCGCTTGATGAAAGCAGGTTTGCTGTATTGATGGGATCACTTGACTGAATAAAAATTCTTGTCGAGTCTTGGGGTCCCAAAAGCGCCTCTGCCTGCAAAATAAAAAATCTTCCAGCGACCGGAATAAGATTCTTTCCAGTGCCGGAAATTCGGATCGTGCTGTCATGAGCGAGACGTTCGAACTTCATTGTATATCCTTCTGAAAGCGTACCTTGTGTTTGAACTGTATCAAGAAAATAGACGACGGCAGGATCATAGGAAAGATCAACATGGAAACTATCCATATTAAAAAGAGGCAGATCTTTTCCTGCGATGCTGATGGGAATATCAATGATGTCGCCGACCCTTGCTTGTCTATCAGGAATGCTATAGGTCACTTCCGGAATGCCGAGAGGTTTGAATACTCCTCTGCCCTTGAGCGATACTAAAACGATTTTCTCCGGTGCATCGGCAGAAATGTTTACGGTATCAAAATATCCGATCGCACGCCCGGGAGTAAAACTTACGATATAACTGACTGACGAATCAGGAGGAATAATGAGTTGTCCACCTGTAGATATAGCGAATTCATTAACGCTGTTTTGAATGGCAGTAAGAGTAAGCGGGTATCCGCCGGTATTTGCTACGCTGAGAGCATTGTTTTTTGTTTGCCCGATTCCAACATCACCGAAATCAATGTTCGTAGAATCCACTTTCAAATGTGCTTCAACACCTTCTCCTCGAACGGGCAGGAAAGCGTCACCGGCAATATTCGAGTGCAGTAGTAACGTAGTGCTATCGAGCACCTCGTTCAGTGGAGAATAAGTAATAAAATATTTTCCGGAATCCCCTGCAAAAATAGTTTTTGATCCCGAAGGCGAGACTTGAAAATTTCCGCCGATAGAAACGCTCGTGATGTTGATGAGATCTGAGGGTAATATATTCTTTACCCACACGGTAATAACAGAATCATGATTGACACGAACTTTTGTAAAGTCAATAAGGGAGGACGGCAGAGCCAGACCAGGCTGAATTCCTTTGCCGCGCAAGATGATCGTGTCCAAATAATTCTCCCAGTTGAAAATAACAGTAGATGTCTGTAAACCAAGTTTACTTGGCGTAAAAGTAATCGTGAGTGGCAGGAATGATGAGCCGCCAACATTTTGAATCTTTGGTAACGGCGAGAAGTCAGAACTTGGCTGCGTTACCGTAATAACTGAGGCAGGGTATGTACCGACATTTTGAATATTAATTTGCATCGCCTGAGACGATGTACCTTTGAGAACGTCACCAAAATCAATGATGCGCGGTTTGAACTTCAGATCGCTTATCCCCGCTTTGCCGCGAAGAGTAATAATTCTTTTCTGCTCTCCGATCATAATTGTATCGCTCGTTTCAAAAGAGCCAATCTTGTTTGGAGCGAATACAAAACATAGAGTAAGCGGCTCTATCGCATTCACAGAGTCAGGAAGTTTACTCATCGTATTTTGTGAAAGCGAAAACGCCGAAGTCGCGGAATGAATTGAATCCTTAGTAATGGGAAGTTCAATACAACTTGGATTTAATAAGACAGTGCAAAGAGAATCTGACGTTCCAAATTTTATCGTTCCGAAATCCAAAACATTTGGGTTCAGTGAAAGAACAGCAGGAGGTCCACCCATTCCATGAAGTGAATAGATAGTTGTATCACCACAAGGACCGAGTACTACTTCAAGATTTCCTACATATTCAATGGTATCTGTCGGTGAAAAGCTAACGGAAAATTGGTTTGCAGAGCCATGCGGAATAACACCTCCTTTAATATTTGTTACACTAAAAACGGAGTTTTTCTCTATAAACCGGAATGAGACGATCGTATCATTTCCAAAACCTAAATTTTGTAAGGATACTGTAGCAGAAGCAACTTGATGCGGGCATACTGTTCCGAATTCAGTAAAGTTTGGCTTCCAGAGAAAGTTGGCTTTTTCTCTGACGCCGCGAACGGGAAATCTTGTTACAAAACATCCACTGTCATAAAGACTAAGACGCGCTTGCTCAAGAACTCCGAGTTGCTGTGGAGTAAAAGTTATAGTGATTTCTTTACTCTCGTTATTAGCAAGAGTAAATGGCATTGGCGGAGCAGTGACCGAGAAATTCTGTGATCCGTTCAGAATTGCATTGGTGATCGTGATGGCTCTTCCGCATTTGTTCGTAATCGTCTGCTTTTTGGAAGCGGGAGAAAGATCGCAGCCATTTCCAAAGTCAAGACTTGAATCACTGATGGAGATCAATCCAACTCCTAAAAGTCCGTGAAAATTCAGATAGGAATCTCCGCACGGGGAGAGAGGAAAGCGGGCATTGACATCGTATGTTCCAGGGTCGGTAGGCGCAAAGTGAATCGTAATTTTGATCGAATCACCTGCAATAAGTGACTTCGGCAAGATAGGATTTAGGAGCGTAAGGATACTATCTTTATCGAACGCCGGTTTACCTAATACTACATTCCTTCCGCTCTTATTGATGAGTGTGATCGTCGTATCATGCGGTCCGCAGCTCGCGCCAAGATCAATGATGCTATTTTGCGCTGAGACATCCGGTCCTAAGACAGTAATAGAGATGGGGATTAACGTGTCGATATTGCAGCTACTCTGGTCTTGAAAATGAAGCATCGTCTCGAATATTCCGCATTCAGATGTGGTGTAGCGAATTTTAATTTTGACGCTGGAATCAGGTTTTAAGAAAGCTAAACCGGAGATCGGTGAACGCAATTGAAATCCGGGCGCTCCGACTAAACTCAGCGCAGGATCGGTTGATAGGGCGGCTGTGCCAATATTTTTCAGAATAATTATCGTATCAAAATTTGTGCTCGTTGGCGGTAAATGAATTGTTGGATAGCGCACCTGATTAGGAACGGTAAAACGTGGAATGATACGCTCTCCGTGGAACGTGATCTTTGCAGAACTTTGGCATTCAGCCGTCGTTGCAGTCAGTGTCGTATTGATAATGCCTGAAACACCCGGAAGCACGGTGAATTTGATATCTTGAAATTTTCCTACATCAATGGTAACCGGAAGCGCAGGACTTGTGATAACGATGTCACCGAGAGGAGAAAATTTGAGAGAGTTAATTGTTACTGATTTCGTGCCGGTGTTCTTAATCAGCGTTTGGCTGGGATGTGGCAGATCGCAGGGAAGAAGATCCTTTCCCCCAAAGCGGAGGTTAAAATTTGAATCTTCGAATGCGATGGAGATTTTTTCAAAACGGAGCTCGATAGGTATGCGGAGTATTCCTCCGCAGATCGTTGTACTTGGAATAATAAGCGTATCGCGATAAAGCCCTGGTTTAGCAGGAGCGACATGGATTTGAACGATACCTAAATGCAGTGAATCGGCAGGAAGAGGAAAGCCAGTTGTCGCAGCACTGAACGTTGTGCCGATCTGGAAACCGACAGGATCGATATTCACTTGTTGTGATCCACGGTTATAAATATGGACTATGGTATCGGTTGAAATCCCGCAAACCAAATCGGGAAATATGACACTCAATTCTTTTGAAGCAAGCATATAGGCGCTTGTAGCAGGTCCGCTTATGGGCGAAGTTGATGATGTAAGTACGGCAGATGAAAGCAGTGTGCCTTCACTTTTTCGTCCGGAGAAATCATGGAAGTTGGGTGTTGCAGGATCGTCGTCAAAACTATAGTATCCTACAAGCCCGGCCTCTTTTCCTGAAAGAGATTTTTTCATCGAAGCAAGTATTTCCGCCGATGAACGCGCAATACTCCAGAACCTCAGCTCATCCATGTTGCCGGTAAACGTTGCACCGCTCAGATTACTATGAGCGATGAGAATTGAATCAGTTGATGCGATCAGATTTTTTGCCGATGTTTGCTGCGATCTTTCGAGAATGCCGTTGATAAAGATTCGAATGCTGTCGTTCGGAGTAAACGTCACAGCATAGTGCTGCCAATTTTGTATGTTTGTAATATTCGCAGTCGTCAACGTGGTGATGCCATTATTAAGACGGAGAGTAACAATAAGTGAATCTCCTGAAGTAAAGGCAATACTAAATGCTCCTGTATCACCTTTATTTACTCTTTCGACGAGACCTGCATGAGGGACGAACGAAGATGATTGCGCCCAAAACTCGATCGTGAATGCAGCGGGAAGCGAAATGTTTTTTGGATTTGAGATAATAGCATAAGAAGGTGTATTCACCGTGGTGAGCATATTCATCTTGCAATCTTGTGCGTCACTCTTTCTCCCACAGATGGCGAGAAGCATGAAGCAAAGAAAATATGAATAATTCTTCTTCATCTATTTCAGGTCCCTTTCAATAGTGATTCTCACGGTACGTGAAAGGAATCTGCCTTCGGCATTACTATTATCAAAAAGAATATCTTTCGCTCCCCGAGCTTCTAAATTAAATTGCGGCGAAGTATGCCCAAGCTTGTGCAGCCGTGAAGAGAGCAAGAGCGATGCGCGGCTTGCACGGTCGAAGGAAAGATGCTCATTGTAATTTGGATCGCCGGTTACATCGGTATGCCCGATCAGCGTAACCCGTGAATCAGGAGTGATAGAACTTGCAATGCGTTCGAAGATATAATCCGATGCGCTGTTTATTTCCGCAGACGAACTATAATCAAATAGCAAAAGATGAAAACGCTCTAAACTCTTATAGGCTGTCGTATCATTTGCATGACGAGTTCTATTCTGCTCATCTTTTTTTATTTTGATATTGCCATTAATGCTTGCGGTGTTGCCGACGGAATCAACCAGATCCATTTGCCAGGTAACCGAATCATTTGATCCGACTACATTTCCTTCGGCAATATCCCACAATAATTCTCCGTTCGCATCCGGTGAGAGTCCATTAATAGTCTTAATGAGTTTTCCTGATTGTTTGATCGTAATTATTTGACTCCTGATTCCAGCATTGGACTTAATGTCCGAAACGAATCGGATATTCGGCGGCGTAGCAGTTCGCTCAATGCGATGAGTTTCTATAGGTTCAAGTAACGATGGAGTATTTGTGGTGATCTCGACGCGGCGGTTTTCGGCTTGACCAGTCGCAGCGGCATCATCCGAAGCCTGCAGAGGCAGCGCACGGGATTTGATCTTGATCCGCGATGGAGCGATACTCCAAACATTTTGCAAATACTTTGCCGTGCTCTCAGCGCGGAGGAGGGAAATGTTTTCTGCGGCAGCCGAGTCACTGGGAGAATGCAAACTACGAGTGCCCGTGATCGTGATGTTGGATATAGGCTTTTCCTGCATTCGCTTGCCAAGAATATTCAGCACTTCGTAATGAATCCCGAGTGCATTCAGCGAATAAAGCAATGAAGGGTCAAATGATTTGGTATCATTTATTGTAGAAAACGAATGATAACGATTCGGAATATCTGCCGAGCCATCGTCGAAGAATAAATAATTCAGCGTCGGTGCAACATCGGTGACTTTAACATTTTCAATCGCGACGATCGGTTCGGGAATTTCTTCTCCTGTTTCTGTGATGCCGACTGCTTTGACGGTAAAACGGAGAATACTTTTCATTGGAAGCGGCTCAACTGCTATTGGTGTCGCAATTGGGGGTAAAGGCTCGGGTAGCGGAAGTATTATCTTTTCAATCTTCTCTTCGGTTGGTAAAGCATACATCAAAGCAACAACTCCACCGATTGTCCATGTACGGTAATCGGAGCCGTTCGTTGAAGAGATAGGAGTTAGCGGGAAACTTGCTCTGATCTGCGGACTGATATTTACACTGGGTGATAATGCAATATCATATCCTGCTCCAAGCTCAACTGTCGCAGCAAAATTTTTTGCAGCAAAATTTCCGCTTGAAACTTCGCGCGTCGAAAGTAAATTATCGGTATAGACTGCATTCGTCGTCAGGATCTTTTCGGTCTGAGTGAAAGTATGATGAACCAAGTATGCAACTCCTGCACCTGCTCCAAGATGAAGTCTGCTAAAGGGTCGCCATGCAAGAAGTGCATCCAATGTGATCGTCTGAACATTAGTGGTAAAATTCCGCTCTCTGAAAACTTGGAATATTTCACTTGTTTGAATGTCGCGGGCAAATTCATTATTAAACGGTTTGGTTATAAATGCCGATGAAAGATTTCTATAGCCAAGACTTGGCATGAATGAAAAATTATCCACTGGCAACGGAATCTCTGCCATGCCAAAAACTGAAATACCCGGTGCCGATCCTTTTTGAAAAACGCCACAAAGAAAATCACCGGCAAAAGATTGGATATAAGTTTGTGAAATATTTGAACCGAATTCACCGCCTAAACCAATTCGAACCGGAAGAGGAGTTTGAGCGTGAACTGAAATTGAAAAAAGAAATGGAATAAGCAGGAATACCCGAGCAAGATTCGTGATCTTCGGATGATGAATTTGATAGAGGACTCGCCGTCCTGTTTTTCCTACTTGTCCCTTGTGTGTCATAACCCAAACCTATGGCAACAACCCACTATAAAAAGGCTTCGGAAGGGAATAAAGTTCGCTTAGGAGAAATGACGCTAATGCCTGGCTTGGAAATTTTCCTCAAGAGCGTCATTACGAGTAGGCCGAAGCCCGACGTGGCAATATAAAATTTGAGATATAAAGCACACTTCAAGATTTTAGATTGTCACGACCGACTGGTGCCGGTCTCGCAATGAGACAGTGTTGAAATTGAGCCGCTACTCCAACGATCATCCCTGGCTCACTCTTTAAAAAGAAAACAGGGACGCTGTGTGTCCCTGTTTTCTTTCTTGATCGGGAGGTACCTTTTACTTCTTTCCAGCTTCTTTATCAGGATTGGTGATCGTGGTTTTCAGATCAACTGATCCCGGCTTACTGTTATTAATGATCGGCAGATTCTGCTTATGAGAAATATGCTGTGCAATATGTGAAGTAGGCTTCACAACATTAGCAGATGCATTCTCAGTTGGTTTCTGAAGATCTTTTGACGGATCAGAAGTTACAGTAGGTTGAATCGTAATTCCCGTAGCAGGGGCAACCGGAACTGCAATAACTGCTGGTGAAGGAGTATTGAGTTCTTGACTATTATTTGACGACATAAAAAATGAAGTACCCAACATTCCGAGGAGCAAGCCTAAAGTGATCGAGACCATAGGGCGTTTGAATGCCGAGCCTACATTCTGAAGGAATGATGTCGGCAGTATTGATGCCTGCTGAGTTTCATTCTCTTTCAGAGACGACGGCACTAATGCTCCGCCTAAGCCAAGCGCCGTCAGTGTTTTTGATCTGACGAACGTCGGACTGCCCGAAGAATCTTTATCTTCGCGAACAGCTTTGAGAAGTTCGAGCTGCGAACGGAATGCCAAGCGCATGTCGTCGCGGGCAGCGACGTTGATCAGGAAATTCTGTTCCTGCGCCCCGGACATCTGGCGTTCGAAATATTGTTGTAATTGTTCTTCGTCTCTAATATTCATAATATAATTGGCTATTAATGTTCTTGTGACAGATACGGCACCTTAATGGATCCATCTTCCTCTTCTCCGAGACCGAGCCAGCTTGCGATCAATTTGCGAAGCCGGATGCGTGCTCGGAAAGCAATTGTTTTCACATTTCCTTCTGTTTTTCCCAACAATATGGCAATGTCATGATAACTAAAACCTGAGTATTCATGCAGGACAAATACTTCGCGCTGCTCGATCGGAAGCTTTGCCAGAGCCTGCGATATGAGTGTCCGAATTTCTTCCTGCTCGGTTTGGCTTTCTAATGTAACACTGGCAAGTGAATTTTTTAGCTCTACCTTGCCGCGAGAACGTATCCATTCACGGCGCATCGAATTAAGGCATGTATTGCGTGCTGTCCGGAAGAGAAGCGATTGGAACCTGCCGACCTCGGTCTGTTTCGTGCGGATCTCAAAGATCACCGTCCAGATTTCCTGGAAGGAATCTTCAGCTACGCGCTGATCGGGGCACATCTTTCTGCAATAATGCAGCAGGGGCGCTTCGTATTTGGCATAAAGCGCAAGAAAGGCATCGTCGCGTCCGCTCGTAAAATCACGAACCAGAGCCAGATCAAATTGATCGTCCTCTGAAAGCGTACCCGTAATTTGGGGTACTTCAGGCAGCGGCGCGAAGTGCTCTTCGTTTAGCTCTGCCTGTTCTTCGTATAGACTGATGACTTCTTGCACGTTAGCTTTTATAGACTATAGTGTTCTTCTCTACTTTAAAAGACACTTGAGATGTCATTTGGTTACAATAAATTATAAAGAATATTTACAAAATGCATTTTTAAGCTCATTTTGGGCAATTTTGGATTGGGGAAAAGTTAGTGACCTATGGCATGTAACAGTTTGGTAGTTCAGTAGTTGGTAGTTTGGTAGTGGGTAATACTTAATTTTTCTTCTGGGTTTCTTGTAACTTTGCACTTCTAAATCGTTTTACTTGCATCAATTGTTATACGATAGATTATGAACACACATAAATTTCTATTCCGCATTATCCCCACCTGCCTCCTTTTGGCAAGTTGTTTTTTCTCTCCGAATTTTGCAAAAGCGCAATCTGCTTCCGGGGTATCCTCCGATGGAAGAGATTTTTATATCGGCTTTGTCTATCCAAGTTTTAATAAAGCAAACACGAGCAGCGCAGGCAGAAATGTCGCCGGATTTTTTAGCGTCCATGCACTTATCTCAAGCTATGAGGGTAATAACAAAGTTACCATTGCCTATTTTGATCCTCAATCGGGTCAGGAAACTACAACCTCAACACTAACTGTAGGTGCTCGAAATGCAGTGCAGGTTCAATTAAATCTGACCATGATGAAGATGGATGAGCCCGGTGATATTCCTCAGTACAGAGCCTGCCACATTACTTCGCAAAACCCTGTGAATATTCAGTACTTCAGTACCGGAGCTTGTTCGGGTGGAAGTTATCTTGCGCTTGCAACACCTGCTCTCGGAAAAAATTATGTGGTGCCAAGTTACTATGATAATCCCGGAGCGGGCGCGGCAACGAATGCTGGCAGCACTGGTGAAAACGCAGGAGGGTTCTTTCTTCTCGTAGCTGCATTCGACAGTACACATATAATAATATCGCCCAATGAAACTACTGCAGGCGGTCATCAAGGGAAAAATTCAGGTAATGGCTCAGATGGTCAGGAACATCCGTATAGTATATTACTTAGGCGCGGTCAATGTTATTGGGTTAAAGGTAAAGGAGCTGATGGGTCTAATGATATGTCGGGTACAGTCGTCGTTTCGGATAAGCCCATCGCCATGCTTGCCGGTCACGAAGATGCATTTATTGGTGATGTCGGTGCGCGTTATGTTGATGCGCGTGATTTTATGATCGAACAAGCTATCCCCGCAGAATTTTTCGACACAACAGGTTACGTCTCAATACCTCTTGTAGATGCAGCGCCGCTCGATGAAACTTCTCCCGGATACGGTGAGAACTACAGAGTATATACGGACCAGCCAACTTCTTCTATAGTTATGAATAATTGTTCAGGCAGTAATATTTTATTTTCCGCACAAAAATTAGGATACCCAACTCCCGAAAGAAGTAATGTCGGTTGTCCGATGGAATTTCATTCAATTGATGGACATAAATTCGGAGTGATGATGTATGATTTGCGCGGTCAGGGAACAACGGCGCCATATCCTTCAGAGAGCATGATGACGATCATTCCTATGTCAAGTTGGAAAACATCATATTTGTTTTATGTTGCTGCCAATACGTTCGAAGTGCTTCAGAATTATTATATCAATGTCATTGCATTGAGGACTGATCTTGACGGTGGCTTTATTAAGTTCGGATTTAATGGATCGTCTACTTTAACAAATGTGACTACGGGATTTTCTTCTAAAGGTTCATTCCCCAATATTCCAAATCACCCCGAGTTAAAAGGCGCTCGTTATGTCGTGCATCCCGGAGCATACTATCTCACCAACGTTCGTGATGCTATATTGCATCCGCTAACTGATACAGGAGGTACCTATCATGGAACACCTGAGGAAGTGAATGCTGATACGACTTACCTTCACGGAGCATTCATGGTTTATCACTATGGAATGCGTGCTCTTGATCCTGATCGCGATCTTGGCGATTTCTGCGGGGATGATTTCTTTTTCTCTTATGCCAATCCAGTCGGAGCATCTCTTTCAAGCGGTGATCCTGCAAAACTAAGTATTGTGATTGATTCGCAGTGCGGTAAATGGAATCTCTGCGTACATGATACAAAAGCAAAAGATCCCGGTATTAGGAGTATCACTCTTCTTAATGACTCGACGGGAATTCAATTCAGTCCCGGAAAAAAATCGGTGAATTGCAAGCTTGATGCCACAATAGATCCGAAAAATTTCGGCGAAGTGGAATTGCCCGGCACAGATAGCGTCGTTTGTTTTAGCGTGTCTGCCGATAATCCCTTTCTCCCTTCTTACGGAGCGGTGATGATCACCGATAATGCGGGGAAGAAGCAGGTTGTTGAATTCCAGAATGCTTCAAAAAAATTAAGTATCTCGCCGAATTCCACTCCGATTGATTTCGGAGTTCACGGATACAGTTCGGATACGTGTATCAATATCGTTATAAAAAATACTGCTGATCTGGTTTCCCCGCCTCGACTTATCAGATCTGTTGAGCTGATAGGAAGTAATTTGTTCAGTATTGCTAATGTTCAGCCAACTCTACCTTTTACTATTGGCTCAAATGATTCTCTGCTCGTGAGAGTATGTTTTACCGGAAGTGATACGACCGTAGTTATTGATTCATTGAAATTTGGTATTGATTGTTTCGATCAACCCATCGTCCTGCAAGCGCAAGGTACGGCGCCGATTATTTCTGCAAACGATCTTGATTTTGGTGCTGTCGATACAGGCAGTACTATTTGTAAGAACGATACGATCCGAAATATCGGAGCAGCAGCATTCACACTTTCAAAGAATTTTATTCTGCACGATGCAAAACATTTCATAATAAATGATGCAGCGAGACTTCCACTTATAATCCCTGCCGGTGGATTCGTTATCCTATCAGTCTGCTATACACCTGGTTTAGAAGCTGATACAACAAGAATTGATTGGGCTACAAATGTAAAAGATCATACACAAAAAGATTTTTCGATCTTGACAGGTAGGGGCGCAGTGCCACTGCTGAATTGGAATGTACCATCATTTGCGTATTCAACCGATACTGTTACTGCAGTGGTCAAGAGGTTTTACCTTCTGAATCACGGTGTAAGGGATGCAAATGTGGATGTTGTAAAAATTATCGGCGTAGATTCGGCGCAGTTTACAATCGTCGCGGACCAATTAGGATTTATCCCTCTCAAACTTTTTCCTCTTCATGTAGGCGATTCGATCTGGGTTGATATACGTTTTATGCCTTTGCTAAGTGGTATTCCGCCTGCCCGTTATGCCAATCGTCATGCTCAAGCGGTCGCTTTAGCCGCTGGGGAAAAAACGGCAGTGCTTGATCTCTCGGCAACATTTGCAACAAGTGGTGTATCACAGGCTTCACCACCGATGAAGTTCTCCATCAATCCAAATCCTGCAAATGGCAGCAGCATTATTCTCTCATTCGATAGAACATCGGAGAATGCAGAGATCAGTATCTTTGATATTCTCGGAAGAGAAATGTATAAGAGAAAACTGTCTTCTTCACTAAATCAATTAGAAATCCCAATCAGTGCTTTGTATAATGGTATCTATTATGCGAGAGTGATGGAGGATGGGAAAATAGTGACACAGAAGTTTGAAGTGGCGAGGTAGGTGTTAGGTGTCATTGTGAGGATTACGTTAGCCCGACGAAGCAACCCCCTGAATCGTGGTAGAGACTAAGGTGCTACAATCTATTTTAGGATTTCTTCGTCGTCGCTTCGGGCCTCCTCGCAATAACACAATTAAAATATGGTTTGCCACTTAAATCCCTCGCTGGCGAAACTCTCAACCCCTTTTCTCCGTTACTTGGCAGCCTTTTAGCCGTAGAGTAATTTTATCATTAACGATCCAATTAAATAAATATGAAAATTATCACAGTACTTTGTATTCTTGTATTAGGTGCAGGATGTTCTACATCACAAACAACCACATCCACAACCTCAACCACAACTTCAACAATGACAAAAACAACTGAGACGATCGTCACAACTGCTTCTGGATTGCAATACGTCGATAAGAAGGTCGGTGACGGTGCAATGCCAAAGGCAGGGCAGAAGATCAGCGTAAATTATACCGGAATGCTGACCGATTCGACATTATTCGATTCGAATGTTGATCCGAAGTTTGGTCATGTGCAGCCCTTCGAATTCAATGTCGGCACTCATCAGGTGATCGCGGGATGGGATGAAGGTTTGCTTTCAATGAAGGTCGGCGGAAGACGCAGACTAATCATTCCTTATAAACTCGCTTATGGCGAAGGCGGATCGGGTCCGATCCCACCAAAAGCAACACTTATCTTCGACGTGGAGCTGGTAGCAATTAAATAATGGTGCATCAGCACCATCACCATGAGCATCACTTCACTGCCGGTGAAATGGTGCGCGATATTGTGATCGGGATGTCCGATGGGCTGACCGTTCCATTCGCACTTGCTGCAGGACTTACCGGAGCCATCAATGCTTCGGGAATAATCATCACCGCAGGTTTAGCAGAAATAGCCGCAGGCTCCATTGCAATGGGGCTTGGCGGCTATCTTGCTGCGAAAAGTGATGCACAGCATTACATCAGCGAGCGCAAACGCGAAGAAGAAGAAATTATCAAAGTCCCGCAGATCGAAAAAAATGAAGTTGCCGAGATTTTCGAGAAATACGGTCTGAGCAAAAAAGAAAGTATGGTCGTCACCGAAAGTCTTTCCCAAAATCCAAAGCATTGGGTGGACTTCATGATGCAATTCGAACTTGGGTTGGATAAGCCCGATCCCAAACGCGCCAGAACCAGCGCCTTCACTATTGCAGGTTCCTATATTGCCGGAGGATTTATTCCTCTCTCACCATATATTTTTATTGATAGCGCCCGTGATGCACTGACGATTTCGGTCATCGTTACTCTCATTGCGCTTTTAGTTTTTGGTTACATCAAAGGTCGCTTCACCGGTGCACATCCATTGCGCAGCGGATTGCAGACAATGCTCATCGGAGGTCTAGCAGCAGGCGCTGCATTTATATTGGCGCGGTTGATTTCTTGAATTTTGTGGCATGAGCATTTTAATTTTACATGTCATTCTGAACGAAGTCCGAATCGCGCAGCGATTTGGACGTAGTGAAGAATCCCGTAATCGTTGGCAGACAGTATGAATCAATACTACGTTTACATTCTCTCAAGCAAACATAAGAATATTTATGTTGGTGTAACCAATGATTTGCAGAGAAGAGTATATGAGCATAAGCATAAATTGTATAACGGCTATACAAAGAAATACAATGTAGATAGGCTTGTGTATTATGAATCCTTCGGCGATATTACACAAGCCATCAACCGCGAAACACAGTTGAAAGGATGGCTTCGTAAAAAGAAAGATTTACTTATTGAGGCAATGAATCCGAATTGGAAAGATTTAAGTGAGGAGTGGTTGAAACCTTAAATGGTCTACCATTTATTACGGGATTCTTCGTTGCGCTCAGAATGACAAGCTGAATAAATGGACTTTAGTTGTTAAATTTCCATTAACACCCTCATTTTCTCCTTATCTTTGCATATTCATCATCACTTATTACTATGAAAAATTTCTTGAAGTGGGGTATTTTTATTACGGCAATGAATATCGTATTCATGCTGATCGGTTATGCCGCAGGGATTTCTGCTACATCTGCGGGCAGAACTATGGGCTGGGTTTCTACAGTTATTGGTCTTGGAATGCTCTTCTGGGGTATCCGCGAAAAGAAACAATTGGATCCTGGTGATTTCACCTTTGGCAGAGGCTGGGTAGAGGGCGTACTTATCTCCCTCGTCGCCGGAGTGCTCGTTTCTCTGTTCCTTTATATCTTCGCCGAGTTTATCAATCCTGAAATGATTGACTTCGCCCGTGCTGAAGCAGCGAAAGGCATGGCACTTCAGAAAATGTCGCAGGAGCAAATGGATACAGCAAAGAAATTTACCGACTTCTTTATCTCGCCGACGGGATTCGCCATCAGTACGCTGTTCATGTATGGCATCGGCGGCATGATTGTCTCGTTGATCTTCTCACCGATTGTCAAGAGCATGGGTGGTAACACTACGCAAGTGGAAAATGCATAAAGTATGGAGGTAGTTGATCGGTTTCAACCGATCGTGGCAATCTAAAATCTTGAATCGTAATCCAAAAGTTAAGTTTTTAGATTGCCACGTCGTCCGCAAGCGGACTCCTCGCAATGACATTACTGTTAAATTATTTCAGATTTGACGTTGCCGAATCCTACTTGCTCTGAATGAGAGGATTGGTTTAATTGTTTGCCTATATATGATGAATTCGAAAAAAACATTCCTAACGGCATTGGCAGTTCTGCTTGTGCTCAGTATTCATTCAATCGGATTTGCGCAAGGCGGAACACCGATTGATGTTGCGCAGTATCGCTTTTTGCAAAAAGCGCGCCATGTCGGCGAATATATCAATAAAGGTGATTTTGAAGCTCTCGAAAAAGATTTCGATCCCTCACTGCAAAAACAATTACCGCTTGAAAAATTAACTCCACTGCTTAATAGTCTCATTGACGGAGCAGGGAAAATTAAGAATATCGGTATCCCAAAAATTAAATGGAAAAATGTTGCCGTTACTCCTGTTGAATTCGATTCAGGAATTCTCGATCTTCGTATTGATCTCGATTCTGTTACGGATAAAATGATCGGCTTTTATTTCCAGCCTCATGTGGAAGATATTCCCGTGCCTGATAAGAACACCACGCCACTTTCACTTCCATTCGAAGGCGAATGGGGAGTCATGTGGGGAGGCGATACGAAAGAGTTGAATCCGCATCACGAACAAAAGCCGCAGCGATTTGCGATTGATTTTAATCTGCTTCAGGGATTTGACAAAAGTCATAAAACAAACGGGAAAACCAATGAAGATTATTTCGCCTTCGGCAAAGAAATTCTTTCTCCCGCCGATGGAAAAGTGTTGGAAGTGATTGACGGAGTACATGACAATAAACCGTTCTCACCGAACCAGTTTTCCGCTCTTGGTAATTGCGTGATAATCCGTCACAGCGCATACGAATTTTCGGTTCTCTCGCATCTGAAGAACGGGAGCACAAAAGTGAAAGTAGGAGATTCAGTATCAAGAGGAGACGTTATCGGCTTATGTGGTAACTCTGGGAATTCCTCTGAACCGCAATTAGAGTATCATCTTCAGAATACAGCGAACATCGAAGATGCAACAGGAATAAAAGTATATTTTGACAAAGTTACACTTCGTCATCGCGACGATCTGAAGAAGGAAAAATTGTATTCACCTTTGCGGAATGATAAAGTGAAGGAGGATTAGAAATAAAAAGCAGTGTCATTGCGAGAAGGGCTTTAGCCCGACGAAGCAATCCCCTAAATCATGGTAGAAAGTAACGATCTACAATCTGTCAGGGGATTGCTTCGTCGTCGCTTCGCGACTCCATGCAGCAACACCCTTATTATTCGACTATCCCTCAGGCAACCTCCCTGCAATATTTACCGTTATTACTCGACATGGATTCAATCCGCTCTAAGAGCACGACACGTTTACCGCCTTCGGCGAATATCAAGATCGGTTTGCTGATCGCTTCCGTCCTGATGGTGATCGGTACGCTGCTCTATTCGCACCGTCTAGTTGACCAACTAAAAGAACGCGAGCAACGTATTGCACAACTGACGGCAGATGCTTTGGATTACATTCAAAATACCGATGATTTCGATGCTAGGTTATATCTGAGAGTTGTCGAATATATCCGAAATTCAGGCGTTCCGATGATCATCGGCGATAAAGATAATATACCAAGTACCGATACGGCAAATTACAAGAGTTTCAATATCAATGTTCCGCTTGATACGACATTAAGTCTGAACGAACGAGGTGCATTCCTCAGTAAGGAAATGCGCCACATGGATAAGATCTATAAGCCGATCATTATTACTTATACTGATTCGGCCGGGAAGAAAAATGTTACGAACTATATTCATTACGGGGATAGCATTATTCTTTCGAAGATCGAAGAACTGCCGTTTATTCAATTGATGCTTGGTCTCGTTGTTGTCGTGATCGGATATTTAAGTTTTGCATATCTCAAGCGTAGTGAGCAATCGAATATCTGGGTTGGCATGTCGAAGGAGACTGCGCATCAACTTGGTACGCCGCTTTCGAGTTTGCTTGGCTGGGCAGAAATGCTGCGGCTGAATGCTACTGATCCGAAGGAAGTAAATTCAATTGCTGTTGAGATCGAAAAAGATATTGAACGGCTCAACCGCATCGCTACACGTTTCTCCAAGATCGGTTCGATACCTGATCTCAAAGAGCAGAATATCGTCACGATTATTTCCGGAGTGATGGGCTATCTCGAAGACCGTATGCCGCGGCTTGGTAATAACGTTACGCTTGCTCTCGATACATCACATGATGAGATCATTCTGCCCATTAATCGCGAACTCTTCGAATGGGTAATGGAAAATCTTATTAAAAATGCAACAGAAGCGATTGAAACACAGACAGGAAATATTACTGTGACAATAGACTTTAATGAAAAGACGAAATCAGCTACGATTGATGTTGCTGATACCGGGAAAGGTATGGAAAGCAGACAGAAGAAAGAAGTTTTTCGTCCGGGGTATAGTACGAAATCCAGAGGCTGGGGCTTGGGGCTATCGCTTGCAAAGCGCATCATCGAAGAGTATCATCACGGAAAATTATTCGTGAAAGAATCAACACCCGGCAAAGGCACAACATTTAGAATTAAGTTAGGAAACGGATAATGCCCCATCTCGAACTTCGCTCAGTCGAAAAGTGCTACGCCAATAATAGCGATGCCGTCAAAGGCATTTCGTTTTCTGCTGAGCGAGGCGAGTTCATCGTGCTCGTCGGTCCATCCGGTTGCGGAAAATCAACGACGCTTCGCATGATCGCGGGACTTGAAGAAGCAACCGGTGGTGATATTATTATTGCCGGAAAGCGTGTTAATGATCTACCGCCGAAAGATCGCGACGTTGCAATGGTCTTTCAGAATTATGCGCTCTATCCGCATTTAACCGTTTTCGAAAATATTGCTTTTCCTCTTTCGATCAGAAAAGAAAAGAAAAATATTATTGAGAGTGAAGTAAAAAAAGCCGCAGAGCTTTTATCAATAACTCATTTACTTGCCCGAAAACCAAAAGAACTATCCGGCGGCGAACGCCAGCGCGTTGCTGTCGGCAGAGCCATAGTCCGGAAGCCGCAAATATTTTTATTTGATGAACCGCTTTCGAATTTGGATGCTGCTCTGAGAACGGAAATGCGAGCCGAACTGAAAAGCTTGCAGAGACACCTTGGAACAACAATGGTGTATGTCACACACGATCAAACCGAAGCAATGACGATGGGCGATAAGATCGTCGTTTTGAATAAAGGTCTTATTGAACAATTCGGAAGTCCGCAGGAAATTTATTCAAAACCGAACTCAACTTTTGTCGCACGATTTCTTGGTTCTCCTGCAATGAATCTTATTCGTGGAGAATTATCGGATGTAGGTGATGAGAATATTTTTTCTGCTCAATCGTTTCAATTGCCTCTTCCATCACTTCACATCAAAGAAAAAAAAGAAGTCTTGTTGGGAATCCGACCTGAGCTTTTTACCGTTCATAAAGAAGCAGATGCAGCAAGTCCTTCCGATATAAAAGGAAAACTTGTTCTTACCGAAAGACTTGGAAGCGCCACAAATTATTATATGGAGTCGGTTCTGAGTCTTGATGGAAAGCTTACTGCAAGCGTTTCAGGTGCAGTGAATTCCGGCGAGATAAAGATCGGAGACGAAATAGTTTTTAGAATTTTAATCCCCGAAGTGCATTTGTTTAACCCCGAAACGGGTTTAAGAATAGTATAATTATAATTTATTCGTGCTGTCACTATTGACAGTATGTTCAATATATCACAATTGATAGAATATCATGGATACATCAGTTCATCCTCTTTTTCACCAGCCAACTAACAGGACATCGGTCTTCGTTGACGGTGAAAATGCCTACTATGCTCAGCGTTCACTCGGTTGGTTTTTCGATCCACGCAAGTTATTGGATTATTTTACACAAGGCACCAAGGTCGGCGATGCATTTTGGTATGCATCGCAAAAAATGCCGCCCGATCCGCGCGAGCAAAGATTTTATGGCTACCTCAATCATGCCGGATATACCGTACGTGTAAAAAGTATCAAATACTTTCGTGATGATGTATCTGGTGAATTAACGCGCAAAGCAAATCTTGATCTTGAGATGGCGATCGATCTTTTCACCACGATCGCACAATATGATACTGCTGTACTCGTCACCGGTGATGGTGATTTCGAACGCGCTGTCGAATTGCTCCGGAGCTACGGCAAACGAGTCATCGTTGCTTCAACGCAAGATACTGTTGCCCGAGAACTTCGTAACGCCACCGGTAAACACTTTTTTGATCTCGCCGAAATTCGCAACACATCGAACGCTTCACCGGTGGTACAGAAGGAGGATTCAGCCGTGAAGATATTATGCAGCCGTAGATTCAATTATCAATTGACAATGTGCAATTATTAATTATTAGTGTCATTGCGAGGAGAGCTTTAGCTCGACGAAGCAATCTAAAATCTATAAAGTGCAATACTCTTCAGTATTTTAGATTGCCACGACCGGCTAAAGCCAGTCTCGCAATGATATTCTTAAAATAACTTATGAAAAAAAACATCATCACTCGCCCCGCACCATCAGACTATCCTGAATCTTTTGAAGTTTATATCGGGCTTGTAAAAACTGATGACATACTTTCGTATTTCCAGTCGCAGAAAGAAAGCGTCGCTTCGCTTGGTGCATCACTAAGTGAAGATCAGTTGCTTTTTCGATATGCGCCAAATAAATGGTCGGTCAAAGATATCTTTTGCCACATCATTGATTGCGAACGTATCTATTCTTACCGAATGCTCTGCATTGCACGCGGAGATAAAACCGATCTGCCAGGTTTCGAAGAAAATGATTATGCCATAACCGCTAAAGCCGATTCCCGCGATATAAAAGATATTATCAACGAATACAAAGCTGTTCGCACTGCCACAATAGAACTCCTGAAAAGTTTTGATGTAAAAATGATCGAACGTTCAGGCATAGCCAACGGAAGCCCAAGATCAGTTCGCGCCATGTGCTATGTCGCCGCCGGGCATGAGATACATCATTTGGGAGTGATTAAGGAGAGGTATTTGAATAATTAAGAAAGGGGAATAAAAGATGCCTGAGCTGTCGAGATTTTTTGGAATTGTGATTCGTATGTTTCGTGAAGAAGGTTTGCAGCATCATACTCCCCATTTTCATGCTGAGTACCAAGGGAAATCTGTTACATATTCTATAGATCCGATCGAACTAATCGCAGGTGAATTTCCTATACGTCAAAAACGTTTAGTAGAAGCTTGGGCAGAACTGCATAAGAAAGAATTATCAGATGATTGGCAGATTCTCCTAGAGGGTAAAGTAGCAAATAAGATTCAACCGTTGCAATAATATGTCGCATCCGATACATCAGGTAATTTCATTCGAGCATGTAGCGCCTTTTACGCTTCGTCTGAAATTCGAAGATAATACTGAGCAGATAATTGACTTCGCACCTGTGTTCGGTGGAGAAGTGTATGGGCAATTATTAGATCCATCACTTTTCAAAACTGTTCACATCGAACCGCATTTTCATACATTGGAATGGTATAACGGCGCTGATTTTAATCCTAATACGCTCCATGATTGGCAACAGTATCTTCCCGGACTTATTGAGCAAACCAAGCAATGGGAAAAGAATATGGTGCTCGAGCGGAAATAAAAATGTAGCGACTTCGCTGCCAGGTAGTGTCCTAATTAAAAAACGGTTTGGGAACAGGGGCTTAAAGTATAAAAGCTATTTACGCATTTTTAGGCTGAGGCAGTATGACCGGAACAGAAAACCTTATTCGGTTTTGAAATTTGTTTTGTTCTTCTTTGTTTAAGCCAGCGCCTGCGCCGAATAGTCCACCGAAAACAGCAATACTTGCTTTGCCTCCTTTCGCTTCTGAAGCTTCCACAGCGACATCAAAATCAACTGCGAATATTTGTGTTCCCGTATCACCAACTGAATACCCTGCAGCTCGATTAGTATCACGGTGGTATGGCTGATATTTTGGATTAATTATCATATCAATAGTGGAAGACTGCGCGGCTTTTACGCCAGTGGCAATTTCCGTTAATGTTTGCGAGATAAAGTCTTTTAATTCCATAGTTATGACAATTTTGTAAGTAGTCAATCCAACCATTTCTTTGGTAACTTAGTTGCCCCTACTAATACAGCTACTACCTCGCCATTCTTTGCCGGATCAGGGTGATGCATTTCATAGACTGCATATCCTTTCGCGTGAAGTTCTGCCGCCATCTTTCGGTTCTTTTCGGATTCAGTTATTTGTTGTTCTACCCGCTGTCGAAGGTGGGATTATTGTCCTCTCCGAATTTGTTCTCTATTGTTACGCAAAAATTGAGGGGAAAATTTTCACAAATTTCCTTTCATTTCATAAATTCAAGTTTAGACGAAATTGCCTAAGGACGCTCCAAATACTCTTCCATCTTCGAAACGCCCTATTGAGATAAAGGGTGCTCGAGTTCATAACCTGAAGAATGTATCGCTTTCGCTTCCGCGCAATAAGCTTATCGTTTTTACCGGAGTCAGCGGTTCGGGCAAATCCTCGCTTGCATTCGATACACTTTATGCCGAAGGCCAACGCCGTTATGTCGAAAGCCTTTCCGTTTATGCACGGCAATTTCTGGAGCGGATGCAAAAGCCTGATGTTGATGCGTTGATAGGAATCAGCCCTGCTGTTGCCATCGAGCAAAAAACGCTTATCCGCAATCCGCGCTCAACGGTCGGCACGCAGACAGAAATTTATGATTATCTTCGTGTACTCTATGCACGGATCGGCACGACTTTCTGCGTAAAATGCGGCTCCGTTGTCCGCAAGGATACCCCGCTTTCGATCATTGAAGCGCTGAGTGAAAGTTATAAGAACGGAGATAAATTCTACGTTCTTTTCCCGATGCATCGGCATGAAAAACATTCGCTTGAAGATGAATGGAAAAATCTTCGCGGACAGGGATTTTTCCGTATCGTGCTTTCCGAACGTGGGAATATTTTTGAACTATCGGAAGAATCGCCAAAGAAGATCACGCCAAATGAAGTACGAATTCTTGTTGACCGTCTGATATGGCGATCAGATGACGATGATTTCCGCTCGCGCTTAGTTGATTCGCTTGAAACTGCATTCCGCGAAGGCGCCGGAAAAGTCATTATTGCAAAATTAAACGGCGATGGCACAACGACAGAAAAACCATTCAGCAACAGATTCGAATGCGCTATAGACGGCATTCCGTACGAAGAGCCTGAGCCTCGGCTTTTTGCATTCAATAGTCCCTTTGGTGCTTGTCCGGAATGCGAAGGCTTCGGACGCTCTGTCGGTATTGATCTGAATCTTGTCGTGCCGGATAAATCCAAATCTCTCAATCAAGGCGCTATCGCTTGTTGGACTGGACCGAAATTTTCATCGTATCTGCGTGATCTTATTGTCGTTTCGAAAAGAGCCAACGTGCGATTGGATACGCCGTATGCACTTCTTACTGATGAGGAACGGGAAACAATTTGGGAAGGATACGGAAAAGAATTTGACGGACTGAAAGGATTTTTCCGCGAGCTTGAAACGCATACCTATAAACTTCACTACCGCGTAATTCTCTCTCGCTACCGCGGATATACTACGTGTTCGAAATGTCATGGTTCGCGTTTGAGACCTGCGGCATTAAATGTAAAAGTAGCAGGACTTACGATCTATGATGTCGTCAAGAAAACAATTCAGCATTCGAAAGAACATTTCGAAACAATCGAGCTTTCGGAATTTCATAAATTTATTGCCGACCGACTCATTATTGAAATTCAAAAAAGGCTTCGCTATCTCGATGATGTCGGCTTGGGTTATCTCACTCTCGAACGCTTATCCAATACGCTTTCCGGCGGCGAGTCGCAACGCATCCAGCTTGCAAGTTCACTTGGCGGCGCGTTGACCGGCACGCTCTATGTACTTGATGAACCAAGTATTGGCTTGCATCAAAAAGATACTGAGAGATTGCTTGGCATTCTGCGAAAAGTTCGTGATCTTGGCAACACTGTTATTGTCGTCGAGCATGATGAAGAAATCATTCGCGCTGCTGATCATCTTATTGATTTCGGTCCCAATGCCGGTGAGCTTGGAGGTGAAGTAGTTTTCGAGGGGGAAATCCCTGAACTTCTTAAAGCGAAAAATACACAATCGTTAACGGCGCAATATCTTAGTGGCAAGAAAGAAATTCCAATTCCGAAAAAACGTCGTCGGATAAATCCGAAGCTTTCTGTTCGAATAAAAGGAGCGGCAGAAAATAATCTGAAAGGGATTGATGTTGCATTTCCGATTGGTGTATTCGTTGCAGTAACAGGTGTATCGGGTTCGGGAAAATCTACGCTGGTGCATAATGTTTTATATTCGGGTTTACGAAAACTTAAAGGTGAACCGGTCAATGATATCGGCACGCATAGCGAGATGGATGGAGCGGAGTATATTGATGCCATCGAGATGATCGATCAAACTCCGATCGGCAGAACGCCTCGCTCGAATCCGGCAACGTATGTGAATGCCTTCGATTATATTCGCGATGCTTTTTCAAAGACGACGTATGCGAAGCAGCGCGAATGGACACCCGGATATTTTTCTTTCAATGTGCCAGGCGGCAGATGCGAAACGTGTCAGGGTGAAGGCTACGTAAAAGTCGAGATGCAATTCCTTGCCGATATGTATTTGCTTTGCGAGACTTGTAACGGTTCACGCTATAAGCAGGAAGTGCTTGATGCAACAATTGACGGAAAAAATATAGTTGATGTATTAAAGATGACTGTCAGCGACGGATTAAAATTCTTTGAAAAATATCCGCGCATTGCATCGCGCTTGAAGAAGCTTGAAGACGTGGGCGTTGGTTATATGAAACTCGGTCAGCCTGCTAATACATTGAGCGGCGGCGAAGCACAGCGTATCAAACTCGCAGCACATCTATCCGAGAATATGAAGGATAATACCCTCTTCATTTTTGATGAGCCAACAACGGGATTACATTTTGACGACATTGCAAAATTGTTGAAGGCGCTCAATGCACTTGTCGATGCAGGAAATTCAGTCATCGTGATCGAGCATAACTTGGAAGTTGTCAAATGCGCTGACTGGGTGATTGATCTTGGTCCCGGCGCAGGTGAAGAAGGTGGCTCACTTGTCGCAGTCGGAACGCCGGAAGATGTTGCAAAAGTCAAAAGCTCTTATACAGGACAGTATTTACGCAAGCTTGTTCAATAATTTTGCGCGTGGGAAACAGCACTAAAATTCTTGTCGTTGCAGGCGAAGCCTCCGGTGACCGTCTTGCGGCGCGGGCATTGCATCATGCCGTGATGATTGCGAAAATGCGTAATAAATCATTAGAATTATTCGGCATCGGCGGCAGAGAGTGCGAGCAGCTTGGAATGAATTGTCTCTACTCAACTGATCAAATGTCCGTCGTTGGTTTTTTGGAAGTTGCAAAAAGATATTTATTTTTCAGAAAAGTTTTGCAAGAAATTATTTTTCTTCTTGATTCAAAAGATAATCGTCCTGATATTCTTTTTCTCATTGACTACCCGGGGTTCAATCTCCGTCTTGCTAAAGAAGCACATAAGCGCGGAATCCGAGTGGTGTTCTATGTAAGCCCGCAAGTATGGGCATGGAAGGCCTCTCGCGTAAAAGATATTGTTGCTTCAGTGGATGATATGCTGGTGATCTTTCCGTTCGAAGTTGAGATCTATAAAAATGCAGGACTTGCGAAGACTCATTTTGTCGGACATCCGCTGCTGGAAATTATTAAACAGGAGCGAGAGACATTTTCATCGCGTGAAGATTTTGCTGCGAAGTTCGGACTTGATGCAAGCAAGAACTGGCTGCTTATATTTCCCGGAAGCAGAAGAGAAGAAGTAGAGAAACATCTTCGGATCATGGGAAATGCTGCGATAGCATTTTTAGCAAAGAAAAACTGGCAGGCTGTTGTTGTTGAATCCGATGCTGTGCCTCGTTCATACTATAGTGAAATTGATCCGCTCAAAGTACAGCATTTCCGTTCTGCACAAAATATTCATGAGCTAATGCATCATGCGCAGCTCGGCATCTTAAAAAGTGGAACAACGACGCTCGAAGCAGGACTGATTGGGCTTCCGGGTGTCATTTGTTATAAGACAAGCAACCTGACCTATCAGGTCGCGAAGCGGATGATCACACTAAAATTTATCGGGTTAATAAATATCGTTCTTGGAAAAAAGCTTTACCCTGAACTCATTCAATCAGATTTTACTTCTGAAAAAATCGTTGAATGTTTAGAAACAGTATTTGATCAGAACGAAAAATTCACCGATCAATTAAAGGAGGTGTGGGATATTCTAAAAGCTCCGAATAATTCGCCATCGCGGCGTGTTGCTGAAATACTATTGGGAGATGCTTAGCACAGTATTGCCGCCGGGATTAACGACGCTCATCCATTCTCTTCGCTTCAAGTGGATCGGGGAGCCATTGCCTGAAAAATGCGTTGTTGCATTCTGGCATTCACGAATGATCGCAGGTTGGTGGGTTGCAAGGCAAGATGCCGTGGCGCTCGTTAGCAAAAGTAAAGACGGAGAATATCTCGATAAGATCCTCAAAAATTGGGATTACAAAACTGTGCGAGGGTCAAGTTCTGTTTCAGGTAAAGAAGCATTGGATGAAGCGCTTACGATGATTCGAAGTGGCGAAGTAAAGCGGCTTGTCATCACCCCCGATGGACCAAGAGGACCAAAAGAAGTTTTCAAACGTGGCGCATTTCTTGCTGCTCAAGAATTAGATTTGCCTCTCTACTTTCTTTCCATCGAATATAACGGCGGTATGGATCTGACAAAAAGCTGGGATAAATTTCAAGTGCCATATCCACTTTCTTCCGTCACGATTACTCCACATTTGATTGACACATCAAAATTTCCTTCTAATCCCGAAGAGCAAAAGCGATTCTTAGAGAAGGCTTCAATTCCATTTCGCACCGGTCAATGAATTTCACTGATTTACTGAATCCATATTCATACGCAATGAAGTTGCGGCGGATTCTCTATCGCATTGGAGTTCTGAAGTCCGAAAAAATTATTGTTCCTATTATTTCCATCGGTAATCTTTCCATGGGTGGAACAGGGAAAACACCTGTCACTTTACATATTGCCGATCATTGTATCGAAACTCTGAAGAAGAGAACTGCAATTGTGCTTCGCGGATATAAAAGAAAATCTTTAGGCTATCTGCTCGTTAGTGATGGAACAAGAATCATAGAAGATGTTCTGCGAAGTGGAGACGAAGCCCAGCTTTATGCAAAAGAGCTTCCCGACGCAATCGTGATCTGCGATGAAGACCGCGTTCGCGGTGCAAGAATGGCAGTAGCACTCGGAGCTGAAGTTATTCTGCTTGATGATGGATTTCAGCATCAGCGTCTTAAACGGGACTTGAATATTTTACTTATTAATTCTGAAGAGGGTATTCCTCCTACTTTGCCATTTGGTAAAGGTCGTGAAAATTCTTCGGCGATAAAGGATGCAGATATTATCATTCAGACAAATTTTGACGAAAAGATACATCCTGCACTTGAATTTAGTCAGAAGCCTGTTGTCTTTTCTCGCACGGTTCTTAGCAGTGTTAATCTTTATTCCGGAGATGAGGAGATTGATGCGCTCCCTGAGATATTAAATGGCGAAAAAATATTAGTTCTAAGCGGCATTGCACATCCTGAAAGATTCGAACGATCACTTGCTGAGTTTGCCACATTAATAATTTCATATCGTCTTGATGATCATTCGGAATATGATTTGGTGACTTTAGAAAAAGTTGCCGCAAAAGCAAAGTTAGAAAAATGCACCATGATCGCAACGACGACAAAAGATGCAGTGAAAATGTTAGAAAACTATATTGCATTACAGCAAAAGGATAACTCGCTACCGCCAATTGCGGTTATTCATAGCAGTATTGAATTTATAGGCGGTGACAAATTGCTCTTTTCTAAGATAAACAATCTTTTCAAAAAATGATATTACACATCGGACTTAGTTACGCTCCGAAGAGCAATCCAAAATACGGAAAATATGCTGAAGCCCTTCAAAAAGCAGTTGAAGCAATTGGTCATACAGTGAGCGTTTCTGATCTATCCGAAAATCCCGATCTTATTAAAGAGATAGACGGAATCGTCTTCACAGGCGGAGCTGATGTTGAGCCTTCACTTTATGGCAAACCTGAATTACGTTCTCAGTGCGATGAAATTGATGCCGACCGAGATAAAAATGAATTCAGTTTTGCAAAGTCTGCTGATGAAATAGGATTACCGATTTTAGGAATTTGCCGAGGATTGCAACTACTTAATGTTCATTACGGCGGCACACTCATTGCTGATCTCGAAACAACAGGTAAGCCTCCGCATAGCAAGATAGAAGGAAAAGATCGTCGTCATGAAGTTCATCTTGAACCGGGAAAACTTGTCAGAAAAGTTGCTCGTGTTTCTGATGGTTCAGTGACGAGCGCTCATCATCAGGCAATAGATCAGCTTGCTCCCGGAATGGTTGTCGGTGCAAAATCCTGCGACGATGATATCATCGAAGCGATCGAATGGAATGATCAATCAGCTCGACCTTATTTTCTTGCCGTGCAATGGCATCCTGAAAGAATGGAGTATGACGAGCCGCTTTCTGGCTCAATTTTCGAAAGTTTTCTTTGGGAAGTCGCGGCGCAGAAAATGCTTTCGGCAAGAATAAAGAGAGAAGACTTAAAAAGATAAGATAGAAAACCATAGGACGCAGGGTTCCGCGTCCTATGGTAATCATTAAGGCAACTTGGCTCTAAAGAAAATCAGAAAAAACCTTACGCAGGTTCTTTTGCAGAGGTCTTCATGCCCTGCACTTCCAAACGAATTTCCTGAGCTTTCTTTTTCAGCTCGTTCATTGCCTTGCGGACTCTTGTTCCTGCAGACTTATTTCCCTTGACGTAAAACTTATCGAAATCATGTTCGAAGCTTGCGATGAGGGCTTGAAGTTCATTGAATCTTTCCATGTATCAGTCTCCTAATTAATTATTATAAGAAAATGTTAAAAGCCAAACATACTTTGGAATACGAAGATACAGCATTTTTTGGCTTAAAACAAGCACTTTTCGCGTTTTGTAGATATCTCTACTTGATGATAAATGGAAATGTATAAAATAGAAGTCAGAATTTTATATCTTATGCTATTTTGAACCGCTATTCTGACCAGCCCGAATACACTCAAAAACGGCAACTCCGAAGGCGACTGCCACATTTAATGAGTGTTTTGCGCCAAACATGGGAATGTCTAATGCGATGTCACAAATCGAAAGAGCTTCATCACTGACCCCTGTTATTTCATTTCCAATAATGAGCGCCATCGGGAAATCACTGGACTTGAGATCAAAGATGGAATGACTTTTATCTGTTAATTCTAATGCTGCGATCTTCATCCCTTTCGCTTTGCAATCATTAATGGCTTCAGCCATTGTGGCAAAATGTTTGAAGGGTACGGTCTTCGTTGCATCGAGCGCAGTTTTTTCGATTTCCTTCCTTGGCGGATGCGGAGTATAGCCGACAGTATAGATCGCTTCGATTCGCGCTCCATCGGAGGTTCGAAAGATCGAACCGACATTATACATACTTCGGATATTATCCAAAATGGCGATCAGCGGAAAGCGTCCTTCGGTTTTAGCAGCATCCGTTTCGGTTAGTCGCGAACCCGCGATCTCAGCATGAAGAAGTTTTTTCATTTCTGAACTTTGAGGATCACTCCGAGGGCGATGAGAATAAAAAGAATATTCGCAAGCCAAGCTGTCAGCACCGAATCAATCGCTCCTGTATAACCAAATGTTTGCGAGACTTTAGTAAATGCCAGAAAGAAAAATGCGATTCCGATGGCAATGGCAAATTGGATGGCAAGTCCGCCGCGCTTTTTTTGCGAAGCGAAGGGTACTCCAAAAAGAATGACGATCAGCGATGTGAACGACATCGCATATTTCGAATAATAATCTACTTCATCGTGCGCCGTATCTTCACCTGCTTGCTTTGCGAGATCAATACGTTTTTTGAATTGTGTGTTCGTCAGCTCTTCATATTTCAATTGCCTCTCACGAAGTTCTTTCGGAGTGAAACTGAATTTTATCAAGCTTGCCGAATCTGATACTTTTGTAAATGATTCTCGGGATGAATCATTCGTGAAAATTCTTTCAACAGCATCAACAAGCTTCCATGATTTTTTCGTCGAATCCCAGAGCATCTGTCGCGCATCGATTCTTCGATAGAGCTTGATCGGATTATTCGGTTCAAAAAAATAAATGCCGACTCTATCGGCGCGAAGTGATTCAAAAGTAAAATTCTGAATCACCACGATCTCACCAATGCCTTCCTGCAAATGCAGATTCGATTGTGAACCAAGCGACGTCGTGCCCGGAAGATCATACTGACGCTGAAGCGCATCGACTCGGGCATTGGCACGAGGAAGTATCCAGCCGTTGAAGTACACTGCACCGAAGCTGATGAGAACTCCGAGCACCACGAATGGCAGCATGTAACGATAAAGCGACATACCCGCCGAACGCGTTGCTACGATCTCCGTCTGCTGAGACATTTTTCCGGTGGTAAATAAACTTCCCAGAAGCAAGGCGATCGGCAGCACGAGCGAGATCATCTGCGGCGTGAAGTTCACATAGTAATCGAGGATCATTTTGAACGGCACTTTCCGGTCAAGAAATTTATCAAGTTTCTCCATCAGATCTATTGCAACGAATAGAATGATGAAAGCGGCGATCGAAACGAGCGTCGCCAAAATAAACTGCTTGATAATATACCGGTCGATTAATTTCAATAGTAGTTAAAATATATTTTACTGATATTAATCATTTCCACACCGCCGGGATCCAGCAGCCGATTACTTTTGTCTTTCTATTGGCTGGCTTTTTATCTGCTATGAGATTTGTGAGGGCATCGTGAAGGTCATGTGTTTTTGCTTGTGCTCGTGGTTTTCCGAGCGCAACATAGCGGTCATCGACCCTTCCGTGATAGGCAATAGCGCCGTCATGTGCAATGACAAAAACTTCCGGTGTGATATGCGCGCCAAGAAGTGAGGCAAGCTTCTGATTTTGATCCATGAGGATGTCGCAAGGGAATTCATAGTCGGCTCCGAATTTTTTCGCTGTCTCATTTTTTATATCGGGATCCGAGATCACTCCGTAAAATGCAACATTCTTGGCAGCAAATTCGCGGCTCATCGCAGCGATCACCGGCATATAACTATTGGAGATCGGGCATTCAGATGAGAGAAAAATAAAGACCGTCTCTTTATGGTTTTCTATAGATTTCAGCGTATCGATCTTTCCCTCAGAAGTAGGAAGAACACATGCCCTAAGCAAGGACAATAACGGCTTCTGACGAATCAGCTTTGCTTCTGATCTTTGGCAAAGCAGAAGAAGCGGGATGAAAAGTAAAATTAATATTTGGGATGTTTTCATGAGTTTTATTAACAATTTTGGGGAGTTAATAGTTATCATTGGCGCTTTTATTACGCTTCATCTCCAATGTCATTGCGAGGAGTCCGCTTGCGGGCGACGAAGCAATCTAAAAACTTGAGATTACTACTCTACTTCAAGTTTTTAGATTATGGGTAAGAGAGCTGATAGAGGAAAAAAAATATGCCAAAGCCCACACCTACATCTGATGTTACTTTCATGCGCCAAGCTCTTGAGCTTGCGGCGAAGGGGCGCGGCGCTGTCAGCCCGAATCCGCTTGTCGGATGCGTGATCGTTGCTAAAGATGGCAACGTTATCGGCAAGGGCTATCATAAAAAATATGGCGAAGCACATGCAGAAGCAAATGCCGTAATAAATGCCGAGAAGAACGGGCATGATGTCAAAGGCGCAACAGTATATGTAAATCTTGAGCCATGCGCGCATAAGGGGAAGACTTCACCTTGTGCCGATCTGCTGATCGAAAAGAAAATTGCTCGATGCGTTATCGGTCTGCACGATCCGTATTCAGAAGTTGATGGGAAGGGTATTGCAAAATTACAAGCGGCAGGGATCGAAGTTGTTGAAGGAGTAATGGGTGAAGAATCGGCAGAGATAAATAAATTTTTTATTAAGTTCGTTTCGAAGGGGTTGCCATATATCACACTGAAGATGGCGACGAGCCTTGACGGAAAGTCGGCGCTGAAATCAGGGGTATCGAAATGGATCTCAAGCGAAGCATCACGTAAAGCTGTTCATCAAATGCGTGCGGACTATGATGCCGTTCTCGTTGCAAGCGCAACAGTGCTTGCTGATGATCCGGAGTTGACTGTACGTCTTATTGAAGGACGCTCGCCGAAGCGCATTATCTTGGATGCGAATATGCGGATTCCAGTAACGGCGAAGGTTTACTCTGATGCTCATTCTGTGAATACGATCATCGTTACAACTCAGCGGACACTGAAAGAAAAGCCGGAGATGAAGTCGCTTCTGTCTAAGCGCGGCATAACATTTATTGAAGCAAAAGCAGAGGGGACGCAGTTTGTCTTGCGTGATGTATTCGAAAAACTTGGCAAGATGGAAGTTGCAAGTATTCTCGTCGAACCTGGTCCGACGCTTGCAACGGTTCTTTTGCAGGAAGATCACTTCGATGAGTTGGTGCTTTTTGTGGCGCCAATGGTGTTAGGTAATGATGCAAGGAGTGCATTCGCCGATCTGCATCTCAAGAAAATTCAAGACGCACATCGCCTGAAATTAGTACGATGTGAAGTCGTTGAAGGATCGGATGATATTCGGATTGAATATAGGAAGCAGGGATGATTTTTATATGTCATTCTGAACGGAGTCAATTGTTGCGCAGCAATAATTGACGAAGTGAAGAATCCCGTTATAGTTTGTAGCCCGTACGGTCTGCCAATAATTATGGGATTCTTCGTTCCGCTTCGCTTCACTCAGAATGACATGAATAAATAATTTTCAATACAAAAAATAGCGTTACATGTTAATTTCCATGACGGGCTTCGGAAGAGGTGAAGCCACCAGCACAACAGATAAAGGCGGCTTGACTGCAACGGCAGAAGTGCGTAGCGTGAACTCACGTTTTCTCGAAACATCAGTTCGACTTCCGCGCACGATGAGTGAGCGCGAATTTGAAGTACGCGAACTTGTCCGCAAATCTTTAGAGCGTGGAAAGATCAATGTGAACGTGACGATCACTCGCGGCGAAGTTGCGGCAAGTGTGCCGCTGCAAGTCAACGAGCCTCTTGCAAAAGGCTATTTCGTTCTTCTCGATAGACTTCGCACAGTTACCGGCATGACTGCCGAAATTACGCTTCGCGATCTGACAGGCTTCAGCGATATTTTTCTTTCCGATGCAGCGAATGGCGATGCTGCAACTGCCGAATGGCAGCTTGCCCAAGATGCTGTGCAGAAATCCCTTGCGGCGCTGAATGCCATGCGCAAACAAGAAGGCTCGGAGCTGGAAAAAGATCTTCGCAAGCGCATTGCAAATCTCGATGAGAAAGTAGCCGAAGTTGAAAAACTTTCTTCAGGGACATCGGCGGCGGAATTTGCAAAGCTGAAACAGCGAGTGCTCGAATTGACGCAGGACATCAACGTTATCAATAAGGATAGGCTTGATATGGAGATCGCTCTTATTGCGGAGCGTCTTGATATTACGGAAGAGATCGTACGCTTCCGCTCGCATATTAAATTTTTCTTGGAAGCACTTACTGCGCCGGAACCTGCCGGACGTAAATTGAATTTCTTAATTCAGGAGATGAACCGCGAGATAAATACGATGGGTTCGAAAACGAACGAAGCCACAGTCTCGCATATCGTCGTCCATTGTAAAGAAGAAATGGAAAAGATCCGCGAACAAATTCAGAATGTGGAGTAGGATGAAAAATTTTCGTATTCTCATATTGCTGCTGCTTGGGATGGCTTTTTATGCTGATGTTACAATTGCGCAAAGTAGTAATTATTTGAGAGTAGGGAATACATGGATAAATACAACATCTGGATGTTTTGGACCGACGGCAGTGAAGGTGGATTCAACATATATCGTACATCCCACCAGCGAGTATGACTTCAATAACTTGATCGCAACAATCAAAGAAAAAGATATTGATACGCTTGCTATCGGATTGCGGATGTCTGCAGTTGCAAAACTTCTTCTGGATAAACCTTATATTGAAAAATCTTTAGAAGTTACAAACGATGAAAGCATTACTGTTTGTAATCTTCTCGGTTTCGATTGCGTAACTTTTTTTGAAACTACGTGGGCGCTTACGACTACCATAAAGACATCTTATGCTCACACTTTTTCCGATTATACAAAAGCGTTAACGAATCATCGTTACCGAGATGGGAATCGAGATGGCTTCCAATCACGCCTGCATTATACCAGCGATTATTTTTTCGACAATGCCAAACGCGGCAATCTTCAGGAGATGACGAAGATTATCGGCGGAAGTGATGCAAAGCTCGAAAAGAAGCAGATCAATTTTATGACGACGCATCCTAAATATTACCCCCAACTAACCGGCGATCCGCAAATGATCGGTAAGATGGATTCGATCGAGAAGATGATCAATGCACGCGGGGGATTCTACTACATCCCGAAAGAAGATGTTGAAGATATTGAGAAGGGAATTCATACTGGCGATCTGATCGGCATTACGACAAGTGTTCCGGGGATAGATTGCTCCCATACAGGAATTGCTATCCGTGAGAAAGACGGCAGGATTCATTTTATGAATGCAAGTTCTGTCATGCATAAAGTGATCATCAGCGCTGTACCTTTATCGGAATACCTTGCGGGAAATTCCAAGCAGACAGGGATAATGATTTATAGACCTTTGGAAGGGAAATAGAAAATCTCAATCGAAAGTGGGACGGACTTTAGTCCGTCCGAATTAAACGAACGGACTAAAGTCCGTTCCACTGAACGCCTAATATTTTATGGTAACAAGAGAAAACGTCGAACACATTGCAAAACTTGCTCGCTTGGATTTCTCGAATGAGGAATATGCAAAGCTGACCACAGATATGAATAACGTCCTCGGCTACATCGATCAGCTTAAAGAGCTTGATCTCTCGGGTGTTGCGCCGCTTGAAAATATTAATGAGTCAGTAGAAGAGAATATTTTTCGTTCGGATATTTCTGCGCTGTCACTTGCTACATCGGATGCTTTGAAGAATGCGCCAAAAGCAGCCGATGGTTATTTCCTTGTTCCGAAAGTTATTGAACGAGTGAAGAAAGAAGCGGTCATTGAGGAGATCGAAGAGGATTGATTCCGTAATTGCCGATGATTCTCCAACGATAGCGATAGAATTCTTATGGGATAATCATAGTTGTTTATACCTATGAAATACACACTTCTCTTCTTATTTCTATTTGTGCCGAGTTTGGTTTATGCCCAGCCTTTTATCCAATGGCAAAGATGTTACGGTGGTACTCAGAACGAGGCGCCGGGCGGCCTGATCGAAACTCGCGACGGTGGATACATTATGGCGGGGCAAACGCAATCGGTTGATGGAGATTTACAATCCAATCACGGAAATAAAGATTTGTGGATCGTCAAGTTTAATGCGCAGAATTCCATCGAATGGCAAAAAACGTATGGAGGTTCAGGGGAAGATGATGCAGGCGGGATTCTCCAGACATTTGACGGCGGATATATTATTGCCACCACCACATTCTCGACCGATGGCGATCTGAAAGGATTGCGAACCGATCCAACACAAGCAGATATTTGGGTTCTCAGGATCGATAGTATCGGGGTAATACAGTGGCAGAAAACTTTCGGCGGTTCGAAGTCGGATTACGCAGCTTCTCTTTTACCCGGCAGTGAAGGAAAATATGTTATTTCAGCATTAACGAATTCCTCTGATGGAGATGTGAAAGGATTTCACGGCGGCTCAGGATTTGATACTTGGATATTTGAAATAAGCGAAAGTGGGGTTCTCGGATGGCAAAAAACTTTGGGCGGCACAAACGACGATGAAGCGTTCTCTTTAAGTCCGACACGCGACGGAGGATTTATCACCACCGGATATACATTTTCGACTGACGGAGATGTCACCGGAAGAGTCCGCGACAGTTCAGGCGAAGCATGGGTTGTGAAATTGAATGCTGCCGGAGAGATCCAGTGGCAGAAAACTTATGGCGGCTCACAATTCGAACAGGGATGGGATGTCATCCAAACGTTTGATCATGGTTATGTACTCGCCGGAATGACATCATCAAACGACGGAGATGTTTCCGGTATTCATCAGCCTGTATATTATTCCGATTGCTGGATCGTAAAACTTGATAGCGCCGGAATCATTCAATGGCAAAAATGCTATGGAGGCTCAAGCGGCGATGCAGCATTTTCCATCCTTCAAACAACTGGTGAAGAATATGTTGTTGCAGCAAGTACAGCATCCGATGATGGTGATGTAAAAGGATATCACGGAAATTCTGATTGCTGGGTTTTTGTACTCAGCCCTGTAGGAAATTTGCTGACTCAGAAAACTTTCGGTGGTTCGTGGAGCGATGCCAACATCGGTGCTGGAATTATGCAAACCCGTGATAAGGGATTTCTTGTAGCAACGGTCGCGTCATCGAACGATGGCGATGTATTCGGCCATCATGGAGATAGTACTACTTCCGATATTTGGCTGATCAAACTCTCTCCGCTGAAGAATGATATAAAAAATATTTCGAAGATTTCAGATGATGTAGTCACTATTTTCCCAAATCCAAGTTCAGGCAAAGGGGCGATCTCCTATTCGCTGACGAATCCTTCACAAACGAAAATTGAAATTTATAATCCTCTCGGCGAGAAGCTTCGCTCTTTGATAAATAATAAAGAAGAAGCAGGTAAGCATGAGCATTCATTTGATATTTCGGCTCTTCCTTCAGGAAGTTATTTTTTAAGGATTTTCTTAGATGGAGCATCGGTTGTAAAAGCAATCGAATTAGTACATTAAATTTTGGTCGCTATGAAAAACATCTTTGGTCTTTTATTCTTGATACTTGCGCCATACATCGCGTTTGCTCAGGCACCCGCTATTGAATGGGCAAAATGTTATGGCGGCACTCGTGATGAAAGAGCGTCTTCAATAATCCAAACTCGCGACGGTGGTTATATTATTGCCGGCAGAGCTACTTCAAATGATTTTGATGTATCCGGAAATCACTATACCCAAAAAAATGATTTTTGGATCGTCAAGATCAATGCCCTGGGAATTATGGAATGGCAGAAGATGCTTGGCGGCTCTGAGGAGGATATAGCATATTGTATCATTCAGGATTATGACGGAGGGTATGTTGTTTCAGGTGTAACGTCTTCCGAAGATGGTGATGTTACAGGGTATCATGGTTCTTTCAGTAATCCCCTAAGTAATTATTGGGTTGTAAAATTAGACAGTGTTGGCACAATCCAATGGGAAACGGCGTTAGGTGGGATTGGTGATGATCAAGATGCTTCGGTCGTACAAACGACAGATAGTAATTACGTCGTTGCAGGATATGGTAATTCTTTTTATGGTGATGCTACCGTAAAACATTATGTGTCTGGCGCTATTCCGACAGTGAAATTAGACAGGAGTGGTGTAGTACTTTGGGAAAAAAATATTCGACCTTTAATTGATAGCACTATATACATCAGTGGTGTTCAAGGTCCGGCATGTCTTACTGCAACATCAGATGGCGGTTTTGCACTTGGCGGTATCATTGATACATTCAAAACTCATACAAAACCGAACTATGGTTATTCCGACGGAATCATAATTAAACTCAATGATACAGGCGGAGTAGAATGGTATAAACTAATCGGTGGAAACGAAGATGATCGTTTCCAATCAATGATTCAAACCACAGATGGTGGTTATGCTCTTGCAGGATGGACAAATTCGAATAGCGAGTCAATGATCAATCGTGGCGATTGGGATTATTGGGTAGTTAAATTAAAAAATGACGGCTCTTTAGAGTGGCAAAAAAGCTTAGGAGGTTCGAATAGAGATATTGCACTTTCAATAGCGCAGACAAAAGATCGGGGTTTTGCCGTTGCGGGGGAGACGTCATCATCCGATGGTGATGTCACCGGGTTTCGAGGAGGGAGTGATTACTGGTTGGTGAAACTTAATACATTTGGCGCAATTGAGTGGCAAAAGTCACTTGGTGGATCAAATTATGATATTGGGACAAGTGTCATTCAATCTAAAGATGGTGGTATCGTTGTGGCTGGAAGCACACTCTCTCTTGATGGCGATGTTAAAGGTATTCATCCGCTCTTCAGCGCTGATGCTGCAGACTATTGGATTGTAAAATTAATGCCTGAACTCGGTGTATCCCAATCTCCAAAAACTTCCGATGAAAATATTTTCCTCTCCCCAAACCCAAGCAATGGGATAGGAAAAATTTCCTACACTCTCGCGTCTTCGTCTGTCGTCAAGATAGAAATTTATAATCCTCTCGGCGAGAAGCTTCGCTCTTTGATAAATAATAAAGAAGAAGCAGGTAGCCATGAGCATTCATTTGATATTTCAGGTTTGCCTTCAGGAAGTTATTTTTTAAGGATTCAGAAGGGCGGAAATTGGGTTGTAAAGACTCTTGAAGTTGTGAAGTGACCTTAAAAAAATATTTCTTTCTCCTTTTTCTTGCTTTTGCTGCGACACGGACTGCCTCCGCGCAGCCCGTCATATCGTACGTTATTCCCGATATTGGCTCTCCGGGAATGAATACCTATATGGAGATCATCGCGCCCCATGACAGCATCGGAGATTTCGGTGCGGACGGATTTTATCTCGGCAATCGCAGTGATATTATTCAAGTGGTTTGTGCAAATCCATCAGATACTCAGTTCGTGCGTTTTGGTCCGTGCATTGTCAGTTGGAATGGAAGGATGATCTCGACCCAGGTATTTGTCATGCCCTGGGCACAACCAACATCTTCGAATTGGCAGAACGGAATCAAGATACCCATTCAAGTTCTTTTCGATGGTGATCTTTCGAATACCGATAATTTTTATATCGTGAAACCGCAAGATCTTGATCCTGCTTCGACATTTACTTCTCCCGGAATTATCGGATCAGGCGGAGTTTGGGGCACACGGTCGCGGCGCGGGGCGATGATCGTCGATAGTCTTATTCTTGCTGCGTCGGGTATGTATCATTTTAGCTCTGATGATTGCGATCCTCTCGTCGCAGGAAATCAAGGGTACTTACCATTCACTATTATCAGCAAGGGCAAGGTCTCCATTGCAAGCAGCACGGTTTTAGATGTGAGCGGAGTGAATATCAATGGAGGACCCGGCGGCGGCGGCGGCGGTGACGGATTAGTCTGCGATTCAAAAGCCGGCGACGGATTTACCGGAGGCGGAGGGAATGCGCATTGGTATAATTCCTGTCCCGAAGCTCCACCGCCCGGAGAAGGAACAGGGCAAAAAGAGAACGGACTGAACGGAGTTTTAGGCGGCGAATCAAGTTCGCAAAATGAAGGCGGCGGTGGAGGCACAGGACATCCCTTCGGAGTTGGCGGCAATTCAGGATATTTCGTTTCCGGAAATAGCAGACCTCCTGCGAGTTTTGGCGGAGGGCAGGGCGGACCAAATTGCTGCGACCCACAAGAAGGCGGCGGCGGAGGAGGTGGCTTTGCGATAAGAGGTTTTGATGGCGGAGTTATCGCTATTCATACCAGTGCAGGAAATCCTGTTGGCAATTCCGAACTTGTCCCTATTGCAGGCGGATCTGGCGGCGGCGGAGGGAATGTAAATTCCGGAGATTTCTCCGGCACCGGAGCAGGGAGCGCAGGCGGCGGCGGCGGCGCAATAATTCTTTATGGAAAAACTGCAAAATTAAGTGGACGCATACAAGCTATCGGCGCTGACGGACAAACCTCTTCAAGTAGTAACGGTGCAGGCGGCGGGGGATCGGGTGGAGCGATCATCTGCGGCGCAAAGCTTTCACTCGTGGTTACAAAAACAGATGTCTCAGGTGGTGTCGGAGGAATTGGACAGCCACTAAACGCTGGTCAAGATGGCGGTGGCGGAAGTCCCGGAAGAGTCCGCTTCGATGGACCCATTACCGGAGTTCCATCAGTGACAGTACGCGCCACAAAATTTACAGGACCTTCCACAGACGCTTCGGATACAGTAACCCAAACATTTACTCTGACGGGTTCGGGTAATGGCAACGACATTCAAATTCTTGCAAAACCTTTGCATGGTCAATGGTCACAGGTACAATTAGTCGGCAACTACGCGAAGTTAGGAAATGTATGGAAGGCAACGATCACCCTTCCCGGAAAAGACTCGGTTTATCTTCTTGCCGCAGCACAGAAAACTCTGAACCCTTCCATAAAACCTTACCTAATAGAGCCTTCATGGGTTCTTTCACAAGCAGCCGCAAATATTTTGTATGTAAAATGTCCGGCAGTTGGTATTCTCGCAAGTGATTCCGTGATTAATTTTGGCACGACTTCTTTATGTGCTGATGTATTTGACACGATCATACTTTCCAATGTTGGATGCAGCGATGCAACAGTAACTTCGTCACTTGCCGATCTTACACTTGGTGCATCAATAGCAAATAACGGTAAGCCAACTGTTGTCATTCAATCGCATGATACGATCATTGTCCATTTACATCCGAATGCTAAAGGCGCGGCTTCGACAACACTAAATATTACTACGTCACTTGGAAATTTGACAGTTCCTGTAGAGTGGATAGGTGATGCGGCAGCAGTAAGCCTCGCTATTAGCCCACCTTCAGTAAATGTAGGAAGCATTCCTATTTGCTCCGATGCATTCGATACAATAGTTATTCAAAATCTTGGATGTGATTCAATTTCGGTGACAGAAAATCTTTCTGATTCAACACTTGGACTTTCCATTACCAAGAGTTCGCTTTCGTCATTGCAGGTACAGGAGAGTGACAAGATCATTATACATCTTCAACCTAAAACTATAGGATCGTTTGTAACGTCGTTGCACATTCGTTACGGCAATCACGATACGACGATCAGTATAATTGGTGATGTAAATGCAGGCAAAGAATCTGTGGCATTTAATCCTCCGGCAATTGACTTCGGTAAACTTGCAAAATGTGTTGTTGTTTATGACACCGTTTATATTACCAATACCGGATGTGATTCGCTTCATCTTACGGCAAATATTGATGATAAGACGGCAGGTGCTACGATAGTGCGCTCTCCGAGATCAGCGATTGCTAAAGGATTGCATGATACGCTCATCATCGCATTCCGTCCGCATAGAACAGGAGCGATCACTGCAAATATTCTTCTGAATTATCAGGGCAATGATTCGACTATCTCCATCTCGGCTTTTGGAGTAAATGATTCAACACCTATCGCCCTTGCCATCACCCCCGCGATCCAGTCATTCCAATGTGACACCAAAAAATTTGCAATTACTATTTCGAATCCTACTTGTGATTCACTGACACTGACAGGCTATACTCTTTCTGGAAAAGATATATCGGATTTTACGATCTCAACGGCAACGCCTATCGGACTTGCATCAGGAGTTAATTCATCTATTAACGGCATCTTCGATCCGCAAGATTCCGGTAGTCGCAATGCAGTTGTGACGCTGCATCTACTCCGTGGCGATGGCACGACGATTGATACATCAATTGCTGTGCAGGCGAGCGGCGTTTTGCAGCATGTTCATGTGACGCTGCCGCCAACACTTCCATCAGTGCAGACACTGAATAAAGTGAGCATTCCAATTCTCTCAACAGATTCATCGCAAGTTGCGATGAATATTTTCGATTTCGCGCTTCGTATTCATACTGATCTTCTGACTCCGACGGATGTTGATCCGGGCGCAGGACTTTTTGCAGGAGCGGCAGTTGATAGATTTACGGTTTCTCATGATAGCGTATCTATTAGGTTGCGGTTGAATAATCCTGTGCGAATTATGCCCGGAGTTCTTTGCGCCATAAATTGCATAACGTATGTTGCCGATACACTTTCAACCGAAGTTGCATTGCAGCGCACAAGTTTTGGTGATCTATCTTCTACAGTTCAATGTCTTGCAACAACGAATGTTGATAGCGTTCTTTTCTCACTTGATCCGCAATGCGGAGATGGACTCGCTTCGCATTTTCTTGCGGGCAGACTTCCCGATATCAAGAGCATCATTCCAAATCCCGGCATTGGTATTGAGAAGATTTCATACTCTCTTCCGACACCATCAAATATTAAGATCGAAGTTTTCAATCAACTCGGTCAGAAGCTTCGCACACTTCTTAACACCAGCGAAACAGCAGGTTCCCATGAGCGTGAATTTGATCTCTCCGATCTTCCATCGGGTAGCTATTTTTTCAGGGTAGAGATCGAGGGGAAATCTGTAGTGAAGGGATTTGAGCTTGTGAAATAATTTGACTAAGCTTTCCCCAAAAATAAATGTCGATAGGCACCTTGACAAACGGGATTTTATGCCGTATATTTGTACAAGGAAGTTTGGTAGTTAATAGTTTTGTAGTTTGGTAGGAAAGACGGGAAATGGGAAAAGAGAGAATTAGAAGAATTTTGAGAGAGTCCGCCATCCGGCGGACTCTTCGGTTTTAAAGAAGGAATTTGCGCGTGTGAAATGTTATAGTGTTGATTTATAAAGGACTTACAGGTGCTTCCCCCGGTAGGGCGGACTAAAGTCCGTCCCACTAAATGCCTCAAATTTCTTCAAAATTACCTCTTTACGACTGTAACTATCACCCTCCGGAGGTGTTTATATTACTGAATGCAAGCAGTTACTGCACTTCCCCAGGCTCGTTCGGGGCATCAAGGGGAGAAAGTTGCTACGTTTTCCGCACGAACTAATGGCGCGGAAACTGCTGCTCGTCCCTCAGCAATTTCAACCTCGAAGAAGAAAAGCGTGCGTAGCGATCTCGAACTTCTGACTGCATTCCGTGGTGGCGATGAACGCGCCTTTGCGGAGTTTTATACGCGGTATAAATCCGAGATCTATACGTTCTGCCTGCGAATGCTTGGCGGCGATAGCGCCGAAGCAGGAGATGCATTTCAGGAGACGTTTATAAAAGTGTATGAGAAGATCGATACATTCCGTTACGGCGAGAATGTCCGGGGCTGGCTTTATATGATAGCCCGAAATATCGCACTCAATGTTTATCGTTCGAAGCGCCCCGAGGAGACAATAGAATTTCATCAGGATCTGCCATCACGTGAGCGAAGCCTTTCACCGGAATTCAGCGGCGAGCAGAATTCACTTCGCGAAGCGCTCGAAGCAGCGATCGCCAAACTGCCGATAGAATTCCGCGAGCCATTCATCCTGCGTGAATTCGATGGGTTGGCATACCCCGAGATCGCCCAGATCACGAATACATCAATGACAGTCACGAAGGTGCGCATCCACCGCGCCAAGCAACGTCTGCGTAAAATGCTTGCTCCGATCATCACGGATGAAGTCTATCGCGGAGAAAAATTTGAACTACAGGAATCAGAAGGAGAAGAGATCTAAAATAGTAGCGCGGACTTTAGTCCGCTCCACTAATTTGAAGGAGAAGAAATATGAAAACTGAAGAGACGATCTTAAACTATATGGACGGCACGCTTTCCGAAAATGAAAGCGGCGAACTCCTGCATCAGCTATCGGTCAGCCCCGAGAAGCGCGTTGTGCTTGAGCAGCATATTAAGTTGCGCGAGCTAACGGCGATGGCACAAAAACCAACAGCTGTTCCTCAGGCTTTCGAAGCTGCTATGGCTGAGCGATTCCCGGCTATCGCTGCTTTTAACCGAGAGAAGGCAGGCGGAGCAATGCTCATCCAACAAGCTGCACGCCCGAGTTACATCGGCAGAATGGCAGCAACCGTTGCCGCATTCCTTGCTCAATATCCTATTCGTACAGGGTTTGCCGTTGCGGCCGCTTCGGTGATAGCGTATTTTGCATTACGTAATGCGCCGGAGTCGTCTATGGTCGATAGTCGGTCGTCGATCGTCAAGGAAAATGTTACTCCGCCGGTTTCCAACTCGAATACTATTTCGCAAAATGGGAGTAATGTCATATCTGTAGAGAATACTCCAACCATTTCTCCGAAAGCATCTTCTGCTTCGAATACTATTTCGATGAAACAGCATCATATTAGTGGGACAGCTTTCAATAGTGGGACGGACTTCAGTCCGTCCGTCAAGAATCTCGAACAGACTAAAGTCCGTTCCACTGTATCAAATAACAATCATTCTGCAACACCAATAGAAAAAACTCCAGTTGCGAATACGAAAGTGTCAAATGAAAATGTCAATGTATCAAGTATTCAGAATGATAAAAAGAATACAGATATATCTGTTCAAAATAGTACTGTGAAAGATAATGGGGTAAAAGATATTGCTGTAAATGATCTTGCAACAATCTCAACAGTATCCGATTTCAGATCGCAGCCTGTATCTCTTGCAGAAAATAATGTGCATGGAAGTAGATATGAGCAGAATCCTTTCAAAATGAGGGAAGAGGCTTCATCCGGAATTCCATTGGCTTTTCGTATCTATGGTAGTTTAGGCGGAAGTTTTGTGAACGTCCATCAGAACGATGCAGCGCTTGCCAATAGAACCGAAGGTCTTCCTTTAGTTGGTGTTGATTATATTGCAAATCCGTATTGGTCGTTTGGTGTCGAAGGTGGCAATGCGGCGATCTCACAATTAATTACGCAATCTGCCGTTCAATCTAATTTCGGAGGCTTGCCTTCTGTTTCCCATGTTGTTGTCAGTAATGTTGTAACCAGCGGATCGCAATTCTATGCCCGTATCGTTGCACATTACACATTCAACCCGTTTGATATGATCCATATAGAAGGGACAGCCGGCGCGGGTATTGCATTCGGCACGAATGCACCGCTTGCTACAGCAGCTCTTTATGCCGGACATGATATTTCATCGAAGGTAAGTATATTCGGCGGTGTCGCTTTTGCCGGAGCATGGACGAAAGCCGGAGTGCAGTCCGCTGCGCCATTAACTGTTGATGCTTCAGCCGACCCAATAGGGTATGTAACAACGAATCATGCTTCAGGCACACTCTTTACACCTTCGTATGCTATTCGAGCAGGATTAAAATTCGGATTGTGATAAGAACTAAGATCAATATATCGCTTCTCTTCCTCGCCATTATTTTCGGCGCAATCGGATGCAATCCGGGAATCGTTGACGTTCCGCCAACGCAGGTAACGAATGCCTCGGCATATTTTTGGTCGAGCAATTCTTTTCCGGTGACGTTCCAAGAAATAGATAGTGTGACGCTGAAGACTTCGACAATCATGCTTTCAAAAGTATCTGATACTTCGAATACCTTTATCATTGGGCAGCAAGGTACGACAAACGGAAATATTACTTGCACCATTGATACTGGAAGTGTGAGAATCAGTGGAATATCTTCGCATAGTTTTATTCCGTTACCTGCGAATTTTGTTATCAAGTCACGCATTCACTCAATACTTAATTCATCCGCGTTTCCAATTAATCATGTGATAGCATTCGGTAACTTAGGGAATGTCGTCATAGCTTCGAGTAATGATTCAGGTGTCTATTACTCTACCGATAATGGAAAAGTATGGAGCCATCCAACAATTCCATTTGGAAGATCGGATAACCCAGTTGCAGCATTCGCGCAACTGAAAAATACTGTTTACGCCGGAACAAAGAACGGAGATCTTTATCAATCAACAAATAACGGTGCAAACTGGGATTTGAAATTCAAAGTTGGCAAAGGCATAGTTGCTCTTGCAATTAGTACGACTACCTCTGCTCTTTACATTAGCAACTCCGACAGCATCTATCGTATTACGCTGCCGATTAATGCCACCTCACCGGGCATTGGGTTTATAAATAAACGGCAAATACATATCATATCATTGGCGTCTAATAGTCCGAGCAATTCCATAGATTCTGAAAGAGTAGTAGGCGTTAGCGATTCAGGAAAAGTTTACTATCGTATGGGCGGCTATGCTGATTGGCAGCCGACACAAATATCCTACGCACGTTCTGTTATTGCAACATCGGATCGTTTTTATTGCTCAACCGAAAGAGGGATATATACTTCACTTCATGGAATTGATTGGAGTTTCGTTGATTCTCTAACCGAAGGAATATTTGCCTACGATGCAAGCCAACTTAAAGTGATCGCTACTAATAGATATGGACACATGGAATCGATCACTAATGATAAGATTGACGGACCTATTACCGATATTACTGGAAAATTAGTAAACGATATTTCAGCATCGAGTGGAAACTACTATGTTGCCACTGATAGCGGTATCTATTTGGGGTCATCTACCTTTTGGTCCGCCTTAACGAGCGGTCCTTTCATTTCACATACAGAAACTAGTGAGATACCAGGCGAGATCGTCTTGCTAAAATCTATTGTAGGAAGCTCTGTCTTTGATTCAAGTTGGGCTGCTGATACGCTTGTTTCTACGCTTCAGAAATCATTGATCTTTCCTATCACCGGAAGAATTATTGCCCATCTTGATAGCCTTAATATCGGCTCGACAAGCTACCCAGATGTGCTCTGCGTTCGATATACAGATGAAGATTTAACCAGTAGCACCATTACACCATATTGGGTGATCTATTATGCGAAGAATTCAGGTCCGATACTTATCAGTCAAATGTTCGGTCAGAAAACATTGACAAAAGCAATTCGTCAGCGTTGAACCTCTTATCTCCTGAGATTCGTTTGGGAGAGATGATTACACTTCGAAAATTTTACTCCGCACCTGCGAATATTCATTCGCTTGTTTTACTTCATGCTTTTCCGCTATCAAGTTCTATGTGGGATGCAGCGGCATTGGTGATAGCTGAGCATGCTCTATCTTATAATATCTTTCTTGCTGATTTCCCCGGATTCGGGGATGCACCAATTCAACAAAGTTGGACTATTGCTGAAGCAATTTCAGATCTTCATCATAAATTGAAGAAGGAAGATATTAGAGAGCCACTAATTGCAGGACTTTCCATGGGAGGCTATGCTGCATTTGAATATTATCGAATGTATCCGAATGAAGTAAAAGCATTGATCCTCTCGAATACGAAAGCAGAAGCCGATGATGAGAAAGGACGCAAAGGCAGAGAAGAATTTGCACAAGATGTGGAAGTAAGAGGTTATGAAGCTGTCTATGAAAGAATGCTTCCGAAGCTTACCTCAGCTTCTTCGCAGAAAAAAGATGCAGGGCTTATTCCTAAATTAAAAATATGGATCGAAGAGTCAACTCCAGAAGCCATCGCTGCAGGGTTACGAACTCTTGCCATCCGTAATGATTCAACTGATCTCTTACCGACGATTTCCTGTCCCACACTTGTCATCACAGGTGAAGACGATGCAATTATTCCTGATGATGAAATGCAAGCGATGTCCGTGAAGATCAAAGGTGCAAAGTTTATTTCGTTTATCAAATCCGGCCATCTCACAGCAGTTGAAGAACCCGAGAAATGGGGAAGTGTCGTGAGTTCTTTTTTGAATGTGCTGTAATGTAATTTTGCTTTCCAGTGGGACGGACTCTCAGTCCGTCCGTCAAAGAAAATCACAAAATCATGCAATGAGTATCGAGATCAAACCCGTAACAACCTCGGAGTTCCACATTCACAAGCGAAGTCTTCCACATTGGCAGATCGGCGGCAGAACATATTTCATTACTTTCAGAACAGCAATAGGAGTATTACCGAATGAAGCACTTGAAATTGTCAAATATCATATTCTGTTCGATCACGCAAGAAGGTATGAACTTCTCTTTGGAGTTGTCATGCCGGACCATGTCCATCTTCTTTTTTGCCCCTTAAAAAAAGATGAAGCATCATGGTATGATCTTCCCCAAATTATGCGCGGAATAAAGGGGACAAGTGCTAAAAGAATAAATACATTGCTTGGTAGATCGGGAAGTATTTGGCAGGAAGAATATTTTGACAGAATGGTAAGGGATGAAACAGAGATGTTGGAAAAATGGGAATACATGTGGAATAATCCTTTGAAGATGGGACTGACAAATTCATTTGAAGAATATCGTTTCTATGTTAGACCTGAAGAAAAGGATGCATTGATTCGGACGGACTAAGAGTCCGTCCCACTGGACTCAAGGGATCAACGACAAAATTTTCGTAAATTATACATCTAAACTATAGGCACCTAATTGGAAGAACTGCTTCATAAATATTTTGGGTACACGGAATTTCGCCCTTTACAGCGCGAGATCATTGAAGGTGTACTGAATAAAAAAGACTCCTTCGTCTTAATGCCGACAGGTGGCGGCAAGTCCCTCTGCTTCCAGCTTCCGGCGCTGATGATGCCCGGGCTAACCGTCGTTGTTAGTCCACTGATTGCGCTAATGAAAGATCAGGTTGATGGGCTTATTGCATCAGGTGTACCGGCAACATTTATCAATAGCTCGCTCTATCAAGGTGATGTCGAAGAGCGAATGCGTGCCATCAAACGCGGTAAGATCAAGTTGCTCTACATTGCACCAGAACGTCTTGTGATGCCATCGTTTCTTGCATTCCTTTCTGAGCTTACAATCTCTCTTTTTGCAATTGATGAAGCGCATTGCATCTCTGAATGGGGTCATGATTTTCGATCTGATTATCGTCAGCTTCGCATCTTAAGAAAGAATTTCCCTGATGTGCCTGTCATAGCCATGACAGCAACAGCAACGCAGCGAGTACAAGAAGATATTCTTGAGCAATTAAAGTTTACAAAAACGGCGCTTCGTTTCAAAGCAAGTTTCGATCGCCCAAATCTTCGCTACTCCGTGCTTCCGAAAGAAAAGCAATTTCCACGATTACTTGATTTCTTGAAATCGCATAAAGATGAATCGGGCATTATCTATTGCTTCAGCAAAAGATCAACCGATGCGCTTGCCTCCGCGCTTTGCGATGCGGGATATAAAGCGCTTGCCTATCATGCCGGACTTGATGGAGAGCGGCGTTCAAAGAATCAGGATAAGTTCGTAAAAGATGAATGCGATATTATCTGTGCGACGATAGCATTCGGTATGGGCATTGATAAATCGAATGTGCGTTTCGTTGTGCATTACGATCTTCCGAAATCAATGGCAGGATATTATCAAGAAACAGGTCGTGCAGGGCGCGATGGACTGGATTCCGATTGCTTGCTTTTTTTTAATTATGGTGATAAGCGCAAGATCGAATATTTTTTCAGCGAGATTCAGAACGAGCGCGAACTTCGCGTTGCGCGGGATGAATTACAGAATATGCTCGGCTATGCCGAGTCCCGAACGTGCCGCAGAAAATTATTGCTGAAATATTTTGGTGAACATTATCCAAAAGATAATTGCGGCAACTGCGATAATTGCGCTCCGAGCGGTAAACAGGCAAGCATTGATGCAACGCGCGAAGCGCAGATGTTCCTATCATGTGTTGCACGCGTTGATCAGAGTTTCGGAATAAAATATGTGATTGACGTTCTGCGCGGTTCTAACGATCAGCGCATTTTGCATAACCGTCATCACACACTTTCGACGTATGGAATCGGCAAAGAGCAGAAAGTAAAATACTGGCAGTCCTTAGCACATGAACTCATCTCCGGAAAATTCCTGGTACAGGATACGAATAATTATAATGTCCTGCGCCTTACGCCGCTTGCATGGGAAGTGATGAAAGGTGAGAGAAAGCTTGAGCTTCGAACATTTGATGAGCCGATCAGCAAGGCAAAATCGGAGTTGCCATCGGCATTGCCAGCCGACCATGAAAAACTTTTCGAGAGGCTTCGCATACTGCGTAAAAATATTGCTGATAAAGAGAATAAACCTCCGTACGTTATTTTTCATGATTCGACATTGCGAGACATTGTTGCACGACTACCAAAAACGCGGGATGAATTCTTGAATGTGCTTGGCGTCGGCGAATCGAAGGCTGTAAAATACGGAAAACTTTTTATCGAAGAAGTTCACGGATTTCTGCGCGATCATCCGATCGAAAAACTTGATCTGCCAAAAGCAAAATATATTCCTCCGCCGCAAAGCGAAACAGCACTTGCGACGTACCGCCTCTTTAAGCAAGGGCAGACTCCAACAGAGATCGCAAAATCCCGCGAGCTTGCCGTCACTACGATCATGACGCATCTGGAAGTGTATATTGCAAGTGGCGAGATCACAGACATTTCGGCATTCGTCGCTAAAGAGAAGATACCGCTCATCCAAGCCGCCTTAGAAAAGCACGGCAGCGCCGTTCTCTATCCCGTCATGGAAGCCCTAGGCAAAGAAAAATTTACGTACGATGAGCTGAAGGTGGTAAGGGCGTGGGGGAATGCGAGTACAGAAGCCCCTATTGTTGATGAAGATTCAGTAAAAAAAAGTTAACCGGAAAATTAAAGTAAAAGAATTGCCATCAACACTAATCGCCAAAAAGATTGCAGTGACTCCGAAACCTACAGAGTCACTGACAAAGGAAAAGAAATCATCATGGCAAGATTTTTTCGATAAAAAAAAGAAAGAATCAATCGAAGAGTCCGAGAAGTCACAACATTTTCCAAAGGCTGAAGTAAAGAAAAATCATCAAAAAAAGAGAACTTCTGCGAAGCGGGTTAATAAAAAATCTACACAAAAGGAAAATATCTCGCAATCATTTGGTCAAGTATTTCGCTTGAAGATGTAATATCCTGAGGCTGGATTTTTCAATCCCCATTTGCTGTTAAAAATACTATGAAAAACGAACTTACATTTATCGTTGAAGATGCCATTGAAGGCGGATATACAGCACATGCCCTTGATGAAGCTATTGTAACTGAGGCTGACACCATTGATGAACTTCACGTAATGGTACGCGATGCGGTCGATTGTCATTTTGAACCTGACCAAAAACCGAAGATTATTCATTTGCATTTTGTTCGGGATGAAGTTATTGCTGCATGAAAACGCCACGCGATTTATCAGGTGATGAGCTTATCTCTGCACTGCGTGTTTTGGGATACGAACGAGTCCGTCAAACCGGAAGCCACGTTCAGTTAGCGACGACTCAAAAGGGTGAGCACCACATATCCATCCCGCGTCATTCACCACTTCGTATCGGAACATTGAACAAGATTCTCAGTCTGGTCGGGGATCATTTCGGTATTTCGAAGAATGAAGTATTGCAAAAAACAGTAGGTTAACTATCTCATTTCACTCGCATTAGAAAAGCATGGAAGCTCTCGGCAAAGAAAAATTTACGTATGATGAGTTGAAGGTGGTAAGGGCGTGTTCATCAGTGGTACACCGGGAAAGGGTTATGGTGGGGAAGTCTTACAAATTGCAACAATCTTATCTATCACCGAATCAATGTTAATATTTATTTCTTGGGCAGTAAATCTAACAATCCGGTATCCTGCTTCCTCCAAACGCTTTTGCCTTACGATATCTTTTTCTTTCTTCGAAGTCTCATCATGAATACTTCCGTCAATCTCAATAATAAGATTATGCTCGACGCAAAAGAAATCCGCTATATAACCTTCGACCGGATGCTCACGCCGAAATTTTAACCCATCTTGTTTGCGATTCCGAAGCGCATTCCACATTAGCTTTTCTGTGAATGTAGGATTCTTCCGAACGTCACGCGCGAAAGATGTTAGGTATGGCGGTTGCTTTCTCATCCGGCAAATATACTAACTCTTTTCTGTATACTCCGCCCGCCCTCACCCCTGCCCCTCTCCCGGAACCTGTATAGACTCTATACAGGAATACCGGGCGAGGGGTTCTAAATTCCCTCTCCCGGTACTCCGGGAGAGGGGCAGGGTGAGGGCGCAGCCCGTTCTCTATCCCGTCATGGAAGCCCTCGGCAAAGAAAATTTACGTATGACGAGTTGAAGGTAGTAAGGGCTTGGGGGGAATCGGAGCAAAGTTAAAGAAACACTATAGTCCCATTTTTTTGCAATATTTAACAGAGATAGGTGTTATTCTGATGCAACATAGAGTTCAGATTCGGTATGTAATATGTTTTACCTATGAATATTACTCGCTGTAAAAAAATGAATACTTCAAAGTCAGAAAAGACTTACTGGTCCTGTCGCACTCAATTATGTTTGCTTTTGTGTTTTTTATATTTATTTCCTTGTCCAATACATGCTCAACAAAATTTTGAATGGGGAAAAACATACGGGGGTTCACTTCATGAGGCTGCTAATGCAATGGTTACTACACCAGATGGGGGGTATGTGATTGTCGGCGTTACTATGTCTTCTGATGGAGATTTTGTCGGTATTCACGATGGGTTTGAAGATTTTTGTGTGATGAAGGTAGATAGTACAGGGTCTTTAGTATGGGAAAAATCTTTAGGGGGTGGTTCTCCTGATGTTGCAGATGGAATTGCCCAAACATTGGATGGTGGATTTGTCGTTGTTGGAGTTACAACTTCGACTGATGGTGATGTTACAGGACTTCATGGACTTCAGGACATGTGGGTGGTAAAGTTGAGTGAGTTTGGAAATATTGAGTGGGAGGAATGTTTTGGGGGAAATGCTAATGATTATGCTATGGCTGTTACGGCTACGAACGACAGCGGATGTGCGATTGCAGGTTGGACACTTTCAAATCGAAAGTCTGCTGACGCATGGATACTCAAGTTAGATCAATATGGGAATCTTGAGTGGGATAAGATATTTGAGCGTTCAGGCAATGACGTGATCAATTCAATAGTCCAGACTTCAGATAACGGCTTTGCATTAGCTGGGTGGACAAGCCAGTCTGTCGGAGAAATAATTGAAGGATATAGTCATGACACCGCTGATTTTTGGGTGCTAAAAATTAGTAACAAAGGTGACTTGGAATGGCAGAAAACTTTCGGAGGTTCCGGAGACGATAAGGCAGCATGTATCATACAAACTTATGATGGTGGGTATGCAATTGCAGGGTATAGTGATTCTAAAGACGGTGATGTGTTCAGTTGGAAAGATGATACGTTAAATTATAAGGATCGTAACTTTTGGATAATCAAGCTTGATACTGGTGGAGTTTTAGAATGGGAAAAAGTATTGGGAGGATCAAAAAAAGATCAAGCAAATTCCATGATACAATCAATCGATGGAGGGTTCGTGATAGCAGGTCAAACATCCTCGTATGATGGTGACATAAAGGGATTTCATCCTTCCCAAAATCTTTACTATGACAACGACGCTTGGATTGCAAAACTTGACAATTACGGCAATTTTTTATGGCAGAAAGCGATTGGTGGGTCGAGTGATGACAAAGCTAATGTAATCATTCAAGATTTGAATCAAGGGTATACTTTTGCTGGGTCTACAAGTTCTTACGATGGTGATGTCACTCTTCATACAATAATTACTGGACATACTGACATTTGGATAGGGAATATTCAAAATAATGATACAGTTAATTCTATGTTGATTGTCCATGCTATTGATTCAAATTTCCATGATCATAATTTTGGTGCTATTGAGCGAACCTATAAATTTACAGGTATTGGCGACAGCATAGTCATAGACGATATTTCGCTTAATTGGAAAAGTAAGACCAGATTTACAAAAAATAATCCTGACACAAGAACTTTCATAATCCGTAAAGGTGGAGATCTTCGAGTAGTTGTTAAGTACGATCCATTCACACAAGGTAGCGATTCTGTTTATTTACATGTTCTTTCCAATCAAGTAAATTACGAAAAATCATTCTTATTGAGGTGGGGCTCTTTCGATTTGCCTGAAGCGAGTACTCATTTTGAGGTCGAAGAAGCATTGTCAAAGAACAAAAAAATAACATCAAGTGCCGGAGACTTAATAAAAATTGATGTTAATTCTTCGAGTTTTATCCCAGCAAATGTTCAACTTAAGACGCTCAGGTTAAATTTACAGTATAATTCTAATGTTATAAATCTGAGTTCATTGCAGCCTTCGAATTCTTGGAGTTTGAGTAAGAGAAGTGGTATAGAAGGAAATCTTGACCTTTTGCTTACTAAAAAAGGAGATGAAGAAATTCTTCCCGGAGACAATATTTTAGCAATGGTGTGTATTGGTATTTTGAATGATTCTACCCGAACAACAGTACGAGTTAGTAATGCTATCTTTAATGATTTTGATTCGAATTATGCCAAAAGAATTTTAGCACTTCCTTCTTCCAATGACTTTGAAATCGATCTCAAGTCACAGTGCGGGGATTCGATTTTGTTAGGATCTATTGACAAAGTCGGTCAATTTTTAATTAACAGCATTACTCCCAATCCAACGGTTTCCAATGTTGTTATATCCCTTCATATCCCAATAGGACATCAAAAAAGTGGGTATGTTGAAGTCTATGACGCACTTGGCAACATTGAACAGAAACAAGCTTTACAATTCGATGAGTACCACCCAACAGAGAAAATTTCCTTAAACTTGAGAGGAAGTGGAGTACATTACATTAGGGTAATAACTGCTCTTGGAGTTAGCACCAAGATGGTTGTTGTCGAAAAATAAAAGTGGGGCGGACTAAGAGTCCACCCCACTGGAATCATCTTATCTTCCGCCTATTGCTCCGATAAGTATTGCGGCGGATTCGGAGTCGAGTAGATTATTTTCCTTCTGTATATTTTTCATTGGCGGTTTGATCTGCTCGATTCGTATGCTGCTTGGCTGCGGAGTGTAGCGAAGCATGACTATTCTTAGCCTCGCTTCCACATTATCCAATGTTGCCATTTGATCGCCATACGTTTCTTCCACCTGTTTCTGTATGCTTTTTGGTGATTGAACGGTGATGGTTATGATGGCATACACGAGCACAAGATAACTTACTGTATATGCTGCGATTTTTCCTTTTCTCATTTTGATTTCCTCCCTTATATTAGCTTACCTAAACGTGCGAGGATTGTTACGATTTTTTCCGCTGGAACCAGTGATTTAAAGGTCACTAATTTTGGCCCGAAAGCTGTGAAACAACAGAGGAGTTTTAGGGGTATATAAAAGTCTGGTATCTAATTTTTTGGTCTCTGGATTTTTGTCCGTATATTGGTTCGCTGGATGATGGGCACCCATTTGGGAAAGGATGAGCGCATAAGGATGAAGGATGAAAAAAGAGGGGAAGATCTGAACTCGGATTTAAGGAGATTAATGTATTAAACTGATCATGATTTCTCTTCTCTTTAATCCATAAAAATCTACGCAAACCCAGTTTCAGATAATAGGGGTAGAATTATGAAAGTGGGAATATTAGTTGATTGAAAACAAAGGAGTTACCTATAGCTCGGACGGAATTTCGATCTCGACAATTTCGCCTGAAATTCTTATCGGGTAGATAGGGATTCTTGGTCCTGCACCGGGCCAGGTTAAACTGCCATCTCGGAGCGAGAAAACCCAGGAATGTTCGGGGCAGGTGATCTCGTCATCAAAGACCCAGCCATCTTCCATCGAAACTCCCTGATGTGGACACATTGCTCCGCAGCTAAAAAGCTCGGAGCCGGAGTGCATGACGAGAATCTTTTTGCCCTCAAGTTGCGTGCAAAGTATTTTGCCAGGCTCAAGATCTGATTTTTTGAAAACCTGATGCCACATTTCTTATATTTGTAATGAGTTGTTTTGCAAAAATACGATAGTCTCACCGACTAAAGTGGATGTAATTAAATTAGCAAATAAAAATACTCATGAAAAAATTCTTTAAGATCGTCGGTATTATTTTAGGAGTCGTTGTTTTAGTCATTGGCGGTTTTCTCCTTTATCTTAATTTTACCGGACTTCCCGTTTATAGCGATGTTAAACGGCCTGATATAAAAGTTGATGTAACACAAGAACGAGTTTTGCGCGGCAAGAAATTTGTGACGATGCTATGCGCCGGCTGCCACCAAAACCCTATTACCGGAAAATTGACGGGTCAGCACTTGACAGACATGGCACCATTTGGTGAAATTTATTCCCAAAATCTTACACAAGATCCGAACGTTGGCATAGCAAATTGGAAAGATGGTGAGATCATTTATTTTCTTCGGACGGGTGTACACCGTGACGGGCGTTATATCCCACCATACATGCCGAAGTTGCCAAACCTTTCTGAAGAAGATATGATGAGTATCGTCTCATTCCTCAGAAGTACGGACCCATTAGTGCAAGCCGATCCAACACCTGATACAGCATGTAAACCATCAATACTTGCAAAATTATTGGCACGTGTAGCTTTTAGTCCGCTTGAATACCCGAAAACAACGATCGTTGTTCCGTCTCAAGATGATAAGATAAAGCTTGGAAGATATTTTGTAGCAAATCTTGGATGTTATCAATGTCACTCTGCGGATTTCAAAACGAATAAGGAAGTTGATATAGAGAATTCAAAAGGATTTTTAGGGGGTGGCAATGAACTCTTAGATGCAAGCGGGAGAAAGATATATGTGCCGAACATCTCGGCAGATAAGGAATTTGGGATAGGAAAATTAACTGAGGCGGAATTTGTGCGTTGCGTCCGAGATGGGTTTCGTCCTGATAACTCTCCTATCCGATTCCCCATGGAGCGTTATTTGGAATTAACAGATGCTGAAATTTCAGGTATTTATGCGTATATCCATTCGATGCCCGCTATCGCTAATCCTAATAAACATTTTGAAGCCAATGATGCCGGAAAATATGCATCTCAGGGTGAGATGATCTATAAAAAATATTCTTGCTTCGCATGTCATGGAGATGCCGGTATCGGCATCTGTGATCTCCGCGAAGCATATCGTAAATATGGAAATAATGATTCGCTTATTGCATGGATCCGAGACCCCTCTAAAATAAAATCTGGTTCGAAAATGCCGACATGGAGCGGTGTAATTAAAGAAGAGGAATATGTTCCTTTGGCCGAATATGTAAGGCTTCTTGGTGAACGGAAGAATACAGCACCGACTTCCTCAGCTAAATAATAAGTGGGGGTTGAGGGATTTGGCAAACAGGAAGAATTCTCATTTGAAATCTCTTCCGATCTCTTTTCGTTTGACTCGGCGAAATGACAAAGAATTTCCCTATAACCGAACCGATACTTATTGCCGTTGGGCAGATCGCTGACGAAGCAGGCATTGCCGCGTATGTTGTCGGCGGATTTGTCCGCGATACGCTGCTTGGTCGCGGCAATGACCGAGATATTGATATTACGGTTATTGGAGATGGTGTAAGCTTTGCAAAACGAGTTTCGAAGGAATTTGCCGGATCGCATCTTTCTGTCTATGAAAAATTTCGAACAGCATTAGTTGAAATTGGTGAATTAAAAATTGAGTTTGTTGGTGCGAGAAAAGAATCCTATCGCTCCGATTCGCGCAATCCTATCACCGAAGAAGGGACTTTGGAAGAAGATCTTTCGCGGAGGGATTTTACTGTTAATGCCTTAGCCGTCAGTCTGAATTCTGCTTCGCTCGGCGAGATCGTTGATCTCTTTAATGGTCTGACCGATCTGGAATCTCGCATACTCCGCACACCGCTTAACCCGGTAGTAACCTTCGAAGATGACCCTCTTCGCATGATGAGGGCTGCACGGTTTGCCGCACAGCTTGAATTTATGGTCGTACCCGAATCTCTTCAAGCTATTTTTGATATGCGTGAACGGATTTCGATCGTTTCTCAAGAAAGGATCAGTGATGAATTTGTGAAGATCATGAAGTCAAGAATGCCAAGCTTTGGCATTAATATTTTATACGAGACGGAATTGCTGGATATAGTTTTTCCGGAGATTGCACTACTTGGCGGGGTGGAACTCCGAACCGAAGGGGAGCAGGAGTATGCCCATAAGGATGTCTTCAAGCATACAATGCGCGTCTTAGATAACATGGCAGAGATGTCAGACAATGTCTGGCTTCGATTTGCTGCGCTATTACATGATGTTGCCAAGCCAAAGACGAAGGCTTTCCGTGAAGGTATCGGTTGGACGTTTTACGGACACGATCATATCGGATCGAAGTGGGTGCAGAAGATTTTCCGTCGGATGAAGTTGCCGATGGAAGCCGCGAAATATGTCGAGAAACTTGTGCGGCTTCACATGCGACCAATGGCTTTGGTTGATGAAGGCGTTACTGATTCTGCAGTTCGCCGTGTGCTTTTTGAAGCGGGGGAGGAGATTGATGATCTGCTAACCTTATGCCGAGCCGATATTACTTCCAAAAATCCCCGACTTGTAAAAAAATATCAGACGAATTATGATCTTGTAGCTGAGAAAATGGTGGAGGTCGAAGAGAAGGATAAGATGCGTGCCTTTAACTCTCCGGTTCGTGGCGAGGAAATAATGACGATCTGCAATCTTCCGCCATCGAAAACCGTAGGTATTTTGAAAATTGCCATTGAAGAGGCAATTATTGAAGGGGAAATCCCGAATGAATATGAGGCTGCAAGAGCCTTTTTGCTGGAGATCAAGGATAAGATCGTCGCGGAAAATCCATTGACAGAACGAGAAAAGGCAAGAATAACAGTTTGACAGCCTCGATTTTGAGTAAAATGTAGCTTTCCAAAACGATGCAATTCCTCATCTTATTGCTTTGTTGTAATCCGACATAAAATTTGCTTGAGTAACCCGAAAAGTTACCCCATTATTAAATATTGGAATTAGACGTAATTTCTTGAAACGAAGTAACTTATTCAGCGTAGATTGCCGATAATGAAAACTATAATTTTATTCCTCTTGCTCGGATCAGCCTCTGCCGCATTTTGCCAGCAGCACCTGACCGGCACCAATGAATTGACTCTGGATGAGGCTATCAAAATGGCTCTCGAAAAGAACTATATTACTCGATCATCATCGAACGATCTTACGATTGCCCAATATGGCAGCACTAAGGCAAATGACAATTTGCTCCCGACTGCAATTGCAACAGGAAGTTACGGATACTCCCATGCTCTTACATCACAGCAAGATTTCTTGGGTCAGACCCTCGATCCAAATTCGCAGAGACTTACTTATAATGTCGGCGCAAACGTTAATATTTATAATGGAGGTTTCGATGCCTCTAATATCCGCTCTGCAAATTACAGCCTTGATGCGGCTAAATATAATCTGAAATGGGTTCGCCAGCAAGTAGCGTTCAATGTTGTTTCTTCGTATATAAACGCATTACGGACGAAAGAGCTTCAAACGACAAATGATAAAACTCTTGCCGAATATAAGTCACAACTCGACCGTGTCAAAGGACTTTTTTCTGCCGGATCAATTCCTGTCGGACAGGTTTATCAGCAGGAGGCAGTAGTTGCTCAGCAGCAAGTGCAAGTAATCCAGGCAAGAAATAATTTTGAAAATGCTAAAGTTGATCTGCTGTTCCTATTGAATGTTGCTCCCGATTCATACTCGAATTATGATATTACTCTGACCGGAATTGATACAACAATGCTCAGTCTGGAAAGCAAAAAATCTGCTGTGCAGCCGACTCCTTCGATTATTAATTCGCTTTTGGATCAGCGTGAGGATTTTCTTTCTCAACGCAGTTCGATCTTATCGTCTGAAGCAGCTATTGGTCTTACGCGTGCTGCCCTTCTTCCACGACTCGGAGCTAGCTTAGGAATTGGAGGAACAGGAAGCGATCCGCAAATTCAGAAGATATCATTATTTCATTCTTTAACCGGAGGATTAAATCTGTCAGTCCCAATTTACGATGCAGCTCAGAACAGATTGCAGATCGAAATTCAGGAGATCGAACTCGAAACAAGCAAAGTTCATTTGGAGCAATCAGAGCAGCAATTTCGCAGTGATGTAGCAAAAGCACAAAATAATCTTCGGGGAGCAGAGCAGACACTTGATGCAACGGTAAGTGAATTACGATCAGCAGAAGAAAGCTTACGCTCGGCAACGGAGCGTTTACGCGTTGGCGCAGGTATTCAAGTTGATGTTATTATTGCGGAGACTCAAGCCCAGACAGCACGAACAGATCGTGTGAATGCTGTTTATAATTACTTGCTTGCGACCAAGCAGCTTGAATATCTTTTAGGCAAAACAAATTATTAATTTTTTACGAATTTAGGTAAAGCATTTTAATTCTATGGACACACCAATTTCCCCCGCACCAAAAACGGTAACGACAAAAACCGTTGTCGATAAGATAAAAAAGAAAAAGAAGAGAAACCGAATAATCTGGATATCCATTATCGGATTAGTCGTGATTATCGGCGTGCTGATCGTCATCAAGAGCGGAAAAGAAAAACCGATTACCGTTCAGACCGAAAAAGTATCGCAGAGGACGATCACCGAAATCGTGCAGGCAACTGGGAAGATTCAGCCTGAAACATCAGTGAAAATTTCGCCTGAAGTATCCGGAGAAATCATACAACTTCCTTTTAAGGAAGGAGCTATCGTGAAAAAAGGTCAACTCCTAGCCGAAATTAAACCCACAGCTATCAAAGCGCAATACGAAGCGGGAGTGGCTCAGTTAGAAGGTTCTAAAGCACAGTCCGAGCAGGCGAAAGCTCAGAAACTTCAGGCTGAACTTGGATTGAAACGAACGAAGCAATTGCACGATAAATCACTTTCATCCGATGCTGATCTTGAATTGTCACAACAACAGTATGATGTGGCTTCTGCAAATCTTAATTCCGCATTGCATAATGTCGGTTACTATCAGAATAATCTGACACTTTTTTCTGAGAGTCTTCGCAAGACTTCGGTTCTTTCTCCGATGGATGGATATATCACTCAACTTATTTCGCAGCTCGGTGAAAAAGTTGTTGGCACAAGTCAATTTGCAGGAACAGAGATCATGGCAGTGAGCGATCTTTCGGTAATGAACTCAATGGTGGATGTTGATGAGAACGATGTCGTAAATCTCAAGATCGGTGATACTGCCCGAGTGAGCATTGATGCTTTTCCAAATAGGACATTTGTCGGAGTCGTGATCGAAATTGCCAACAGCGCAGAGCTTAAAGGTAATGGCACTCAGGATCAGTCAACGAATTTTCAGGTGAAGATTCGTGTAGGTGGTTTCCAGACCGGTGAGCTTCGTCCCGGAATGAGCTGCACAGCAAAGATCGAAACGCAGACCAAACCGAATATCATGTGTGTGCCGATCATGGCAGTAACACGCAGGACAGTGGAGAGCAAGAAGACGACAACAACCGATGAAGCATCGGAAGTTGGGAAGAAGCAATCTACTGAAAGTGAAGATGCTCGCTCGCCCACTATCGTGTTTATCATTGATGGCACAAGAGCAAGATCCGTTCAGGTGAAGACAGGCATTTCTGATAATTCTTATGTCGAAATTTTAGAAGGCTTGAAGGGTGGCGAAGAAGTTATCAAAGGAAATTACAGCGCTGTATCCAAAGATCTTGAAGATAAAAAACTTATCAAGATCGATAACAGTAACGGTTTTGGTACCGATAAAAAGAAGTAGATACTTTTGAGACACGATATTATCGCGTCTTTAATTCTTTAGAAAAAATATGGATCAACATACGGCAGCGAACTCAGTTATTTATCTTGAAGACATCTTCCGTGTCTATGACATGGGCTTTGAGCGCGTTTATGCTTTGCGCGGCGTTACTGTTGGTGTAGCGCGAAATGAGTATGTAGCGATCATGGGACCATCCGGCTCAGGAAAATCCACGCTGATGAACTTGATCGGCTGCTTGGATACACCCAGTTCCGGAAATTATTTTTTTAATGGTACGAATGTTGCAGGCTTAGATGATAACGAACTTGCCGAGATCAGAAACAAAGAGATCGGTTTCGTTTTCCAGACATTTAATCTGCTTCCACGAAGTGATGCCTTACATAATGTCGAGCTTCCACTGATCTATGCCGGAGTGAAGAAGGAGGAGCGTCTTGAACGTGCGTATGCAGCCCTCGAATCGGTTGGGCTCTCTGACCGAGCCACTCATAAGCCGAACGAGCTCTCCGGAGGACAGCGTCAGCGCGTTGCAATTGCAAGGGCTTTGGTAACTCGACCTTCGATTCTTCTTGCTGATGAACCGACAGGAAATCTTGATTCAAAGACCGGCGAAGATATTATGCGCTTTTTTGAAGAGCTTCATGATAAAGGCAACACCATCATTCTGGTAACGCACGAAGAAGAGATCGCTCATCATGCTCACCGAATTGTCAGAATCCGAGACGGCGTTGTAGAACGTGACGAAAAAACAAGATAGTCAATGCGATTACTTACCGATACACGCGAAGGTTTATCTATTGCTCTGACGGCAGTCAAAGCTAATCCTCTGCGCTCGGGACTGACGATGCTTGGCATTATCATTGGTATTTTTACCGTCACGTTAATGGGTGCATTCTTGAACGGAATGGATCATCTTTTCCGTCAGACAGCCAGCAACATGAAGACGGATGTGTATTACGTCGATAAATGGGATTGGGGCGGCGGCGATTGGCGATTGATGCGAAACCGACCTGATGTTCAGGAAGCGTATCTCACCCAACTACGTTCAAAAATGACGACCGCTTCTGCCTTCTCAATGTCCGTTGCGAAATGGGGACAGGAAGTAAAATTTAAGAACCGTAGTGTTGAGTTCGTCACAGCGAGCGGTGTTGATGAAGGCTACCTCACAACTGAATCTATGGAGATTCAGTATGGAAGATTTTTCACTGCTTCTGAACTCTCAAGTGCAAGACCTGTTTGCGTGATCGGATACGAGATCGCCTCTAAACTTTTTCCGAATACTACTCCGCTCGGAGAGATTGTGCGCATTGGCGGCTATCCTCTTGAGGTTATCGGAGTTGCAAAACGTGTCGGTGGTCTTTTTGCTGTCTTCACCGTGGATAATAATGTGATCATGCCGTATTATACACTGCAAACTGCGTTTGGACAAAAGCATCAGACGGTGACGATCGGAGTCAAAGCAAAAAGTGTCGAGCATAAACTTGATACGAAAGATGAACTTGAGTTCTTTATGCGTCAGATCAGAAGACTCAAACCAAACGAACCACTCAATTTCGGAATTAATAACCAGGATCAATTTAATAAACAGATCGACGGCATAACCGGGTTACTTGCAACCGTTGGTTTTCTGATCACTGGGCTTTCGCTTCTTGTCGGCGGAATTGGCATCATGAATATCATGTACGTTAGCGTGAAAGAACGTACTCGCGAAATTGGAATTCGTAAAGCGATCGGCGCTACAAGACGCTCACTTGTTTTCCAATTTCTATACGAAGCGACTATTCTCTCGCTGCTTGCCGGAGCAATTGCCTTACTGCTTGCGTATCCGGTAACTGTTCTTGCGAATAATTTGATACTGGCAGATTCCGATCTGCATATTGATTTTCCGATTTTTTACGCCGCGTTGGGACTAGGACTTTCTGTTGCTACCGGTGTGATCTTTGGGATCGCACCTGCTCTCAAAGCTTCGCGGCTTGACCCTATTGATGCGCTTCGCTACGAATAATGTCATTACTTAGAGAAAATATCAGGATGGCGCTTGGGTCGCTTCGCTCGAATAAACTTCGGGCGTTTCTGACGATGCTTTCTATTGTTGTCGGAGTATTTTCAATTATTGGCGCAATGACGGCGCTTGGTATTCTTACCACCGGCATCAGTGCTTCTTTATCGCAGCTTGGAAGTGAGACTTTCACGCTGAAAAAATTTCCGACAATCCAAGTCGGCGGCATGGGATGGATGAAATATATGCATCGCCGACCAATTACTTATACAGAGATCCGCTTCGTCCGATCGTTTACGAAGTTACCGATAGCAGTAAGCGCAGAAAATACTTTAGCTCCTCTAACGATAGCTTATAAAGATCAGAAAAGCGACCCACAGTTTAATCTGATGGGCAGCGATGATTATTTTGCAATCAACCATAATTATACGGTAAGTGAAGGCAGAATGCTGACGCGCGAGGACGTGGAATATGCGCGCGATGTTTGTGTGTTGACGAGCGATTTGGTAACTCGAGTTTTTAAGAATGGTGAGAAACCGCTCGGCAAAACTGTACAACTTAATAGCCGTCCCTATCAAGTCATCGGCATTTTTGAGACAAAAGGCGGTGGAGGGGGACAGTCTCAGGATAATTTTGCGCTTATTCCCATCACAAACTTACTGAAGTATTTTATTGATAAAGATCTTACTTCGCTTACAGCTACCGTTCGCGCTCCATCAGATAAAGAAGTAGGGGCAACAATTGACGAGGTGATCGGCGCGATGCGGGCAGCACGAGGGGTGAAGCCGGGAGCCGAAAATGATTTTGAAGTCGAAGATAATTCAAGTTTGAATTTGCAATTCCAAAGTTTTACTGATTACATTGTCTATGCCGGAGCAGGCATCAGCGCCATCGCACTTCTTGCAGCTTCGATCGGCATCATGAATATCATGCTTGTATCGGTGACCGAGCGGACGAAAGAGATCGGAATTCGTAAGGCACTCGGAGCAACCAGAGCAAGCATCATTTCACAATTTCTTACCGAATCGACTATACTTTGTCTGATCGGAGGCATTATCGGAATTATCCTCGGAGTTGCGCTGGGTAATATTCTTGCATTCTTTATGCAAGCTCCGGTTTATATTCCATATCTCTGGATTGTGATCGGATTAGTAGTCTGTACATTTGTCGGAATCGTCTTTGGATTATATCCTGCAGTTAAAGCTGCGAAGATGGATCCTATTGATGCACTCCGATTTGATTAGCGAATACGATTCCTCTCGTAGATTTGCAATAAATGCAAAGCACATCTAAAACAAAAACAAGACTTCTCCTTATACTTTCCGGAGTATTACTCGGTGTATCATTTCCGCCGTTCGGTCCTGTCGGCGGGTTTTGCGCTTTCTTTGCGCTTGTTCCACTTCTGATCGCACTCGAAGATACTGAGCGGCTTCGCAATGCCTTTACTCGCGGCTATCTTGCGATGTTTGTACTAACGCTGATCGCAACCTATTGGGTTGGGGGTTGGAAGGGCGAGGGAAGTGTTGATCCGTTTCTGATGATCGCAGGTTTCGCACTTGATTTTGTTCATCCGTTATTTCTCATCATTCCGATTTTACTTTATGATGTAACGCGCCGCAGATTCGGAAGACTTGCCGCACTGATCGCATTACCAGTCTATTGGATAGGATTCGAGTATTGGCATTCAACCGGAGATTTTGCTTTTCCGTGGGTATCGCTTTATAATACGCAGACCTATAATAGAATATTTATTCAGTTCATCGAGATCACAGGAAGTTACGGCATCTCACTTGTGGTTCTTATAATAAATATTCTTCTCTATGCAATAATTAGACTTGGTAAAATCTCAGGAAAACCTATTGGAACGGCGGCTTCGGTAACAGGTATCAAGAAGTATGCAAAGTTGAAATTGATCGCAGTAATTATTCTTCTTTTTATTATCCCATATTCGTATGGATTCATAAAAGATTTTGATTCGCATAAAAGCGGCAGAAGTATTGCAATTACTATTATTCAGCCGAATATAAATCCCTGGGATAAATGGTCAACGGGTACCGAGGCTATCACCGATTCGATGGAACGTGCAACGAGGACAGCTTTGAAAGTAGGTGGAGTAAATTCCGATCTCATTCTTTGGCCAGAGACTGCGATCACCTATCCGATCACACTTCCATGGAGGCAGAATGATCTTCGAAATCTTTATCGTTTCATGGATGAGATCGGAAAGCCTATCTTGACAGGGATTCCTGACCGAGAAGAATACATCAAAGGAAGAGATCAAATTCCGAGCGATGCGAGAAAGACGAATGACCCGATTCTTTTTCATCGCGATTGGAATTCGGCGATGCTCTTTGGAAAAGATTTATCAGGGAAGCCGTTTTTTGTTCGTTACCATAAACAAAAACTCGTCCCCTTCGGAGAGAAAGTACCGTATGTTGAAGAACTGCCTTTTCTCGGTGATCTTTTTCAATGGGGCGTCGGACTTGGAAGTTGGAATACCGGAGTAGGCTACCCGCTGTTGAAACTTCCATTTAAGGGACAATTAGTTACTGCGCCCGATACTGCAAGACTATGCACGATGATCTGCTACGAATCAGTGTATCCATCTTACGTTCGGGAATTTGTAAAGCAAGGTGCAGAACTTATTACGATTATCACGAATGACGGTTGGTATGGTAAAAGCTCCGGTCCGGTTCAGCATAACCGCTACGCCATTTTGCGGGCAATCGAGAATCGGAGATGGGTAGCTCGTTCTGCGAATACAGGCATCTCATCTGTCATAGATGACAAAGGAAGAATTATAGAAGAAAGACCGCTTTTTGAAAGCGCCTCGATAACAAGGAATATACCATTGCTAAGAGAACAAACACTCTATACTAAGCTCGGAGATTTTATTGCGATTCCGTGTGAATGGGTGAGCGGGGGAATGATGATCTTCTTTATGATTTATATGTTTTTCAAAAAGTCAAAGGTCAAAACTTAAAAATCAAAAGCGAATGCTGCAATTCGATCTCAACGTACTATATTTCTTTAATCAAACTCTTTCTGCTCTGTGGTTAGATTCCGTCATGATCTATTTGACAAATTTGCAGCATTGGATTCCGGTATATATTCTGAGCTTTGTATTCGTGATCTGGAAATTCAAGTGGTATGGTGTAAGGATGGTTGTTGCCTGTTTACTGCTGGTTGGTTTAGCCGATCTCTTCACGAATAGAATAGTAAAAGAAGCTGTTGCTCGCCCGCGACCATGCTCAATGATAAACGATCCAAGTGGGATGTATTCATGGATTCGAACACCTGATGGTGCACGGATGGGGTATAGCTTTCCCTCCTCTCATGCAGTCAATAATTTTGCGGGAGTAGTGTTTTTTATTCTGCTATTTCCTAAGAATCGAAAATTGCTATGGCTCTTTGTGCCGGCAACAATTGTTGCATTGACACGCCCCTATCTCGGTTTGCATTATCCTTCAGATGTGCTTGGCGGGATATTCATTGGTGCAGCAATAGGTTGGGGTTTTGCCGCTCTGTTCAAAATCACTGAACGAAAGTATTTCCTAAAAATAAAAACATAAGAAAGGTACCACGATGAAAAAATTAATGAAAATAGTATTCTGCTTAACAATCATCTCCTCATTAAGCGTTGCTAAAACTCCTGCTCCCAAAACATGGACGGGCTATCTCATGGATAAGATGTGCTCGAAGCGCATGGTTGGCAATCATGAGAAGATCACCGGTCATACAAAAACCTGTCTCACGGAAGATGGCTGCGCTGGTAGCGGATATGGTTTAATGACGGACAAGAAATTTATACCTTTCGATGCAAAGGGAAATGAACTTGCAGCTAATTATATCAAGACTTTTTCGAAAGACAAAGATTTTCAGATCAAAGTCACTGGCGTAATGAAGAAAAATAAAATCGCTGTTTCGGAGTTGAATTAAGGATAAATTTAACTATCATTGCGAGGAGGAATCCTCGCAATGATACAAAGATGATTCAGCTTTTTTTATTTGTATCCCGTTGCAATGCTGACAGAATAAGCAGGCAACTCCAGTATGGAAATGACTTTTCTTGTTTTTGCATCAATCACAACACACGATGAAGGAGCTGCTTCTCCGGTTCCGTGATGATGAACTCCACCTGAGGCAAACTCACAAGCAACATAAGCAAATGCTCCATCGGGAGTAAAGGATATTTCTTGGGGGTCAAGGCTGACGCTATCGATCTCAGAAGTTATTGTATTTGTTAATATACTCAATATATATACCTTGTTTGTTCCTGTTGCAGTAGCCCACAGTTCTGTTCCATCCGGTGTAATCGCAGCGCCTGCCGGAAAATACGGAATAGGAATTCGCGCTTCAATAGAGTCTCGTAACAGATCAAATACGACTATTTCGGAGGTATGGACGCACGTGACGTACATCTTCTTTGAATCAGCAGAGATCACAATCTTCTCAGGGTCATATTGCCTGTTATATGTTGATGTTACCGGCATTTGGACATTTGGTCCAAGCAGCAAACAGCCAAGAACTGAATCAGTATGAGTATCTATCCGAAGAATATTGTCGGACCCTCTTCCGCAGATATACGCATACTTTCCATCCGGAGAAATGGTAACGCCATGTGGTTGTATGATGAGTGGTGATGATAGACTCTTGAGGAGTTTCATCGAAACAGGATCGAAGACAGCAAATGTATTTCCCTGATAAGAATCATCGGTCATATATCCTTTACTTCCATCAGGTGTTATTGCAATTTCGTAAGGATTAAAATTTGATTCGAACTCTCCGAGTGCCTGATAACTTTCTACATCATATTTCCTAGTAATACCATTCGCACCTGCCATTGCGACAATAAATGATTTCTGATCAGGCAATATTGCAACAGACTTGGGTACAGAACCGGTACCAACTGAGATAATTCGGATAAGTCTTTGAGTTTCTGCATCAATGACGCTAACCATATCTTCATTTTGATTTACGACAAATATTTTTTTTGTCGCTTCGCTGTAGGGAATTTTTCCACCTTCATTTTTTGCACCCTGAATGATCCAATTAAAGAAGGTCAATTGGTCTTCGGTCGAAAGTGGGTCGCGCGCCAACGGCATCAATGGAGTTATAACAGGTGCAAGATTCTGATTCGTATTGATATGTCCGAAGAAATGACTCTTTACTGCATTGAAGGGGATGATCTCATTAAAATACTCACTTCCTTTGGTCATTGCATTCCAACTTGAAAGATCGAGTTTCGTATTGGTTGAAGTAGCAGTGCTATGGCAATCACCGCCTAAGCAGTTGGTTTGGATCACCGCACTAACATTTGCAGGATAACCGCCCAAAGAAACAGGTGCCGTCGAATAAGTACACGAACCAAGTACACAACCAAGAAAAAGAAGGATAGCTACGAGGTACATTAACGATGAATAGTAATAGCGGCAGTTGGAAATTGCGAACTACGATTTGTAAGGGTAATAGGGGAAAATCCTTGCGCTGAACTTAGAATTGTCGTCTGTAATATCACAGCACCGAATGGAGTTAGCGGACGGATCCCATTTGTTATCGGTTCGACAGTCATCATCACACTGACCTTTCCACTCGATCGAAGATCATAGATTGGCTGAGTTGAATCTGCTGGATATCTTCCGCCGGGATATGGATAGTGATTATCATTTGGCTGAGAATCAGGCGGAACGGAGCCAATAGCCACAGGGCTTGCAAAAGTCCCATAATAAATATTAAACGGCGGCAAAGATTTTGTAGATGAATCCACAGCCCATAGAGTATATTGCCAGGGTTCGGGGAGTGGGGGTAGATTATTGATACTTGCAGAGGTCTGTGTTGGACTTGTGGCAGTCATTAGATATAACTCCAGGTCAGTTGCAGGGTTGCCCGGAGAATTTGCCAATGTGACGGCACCTGCCATATCAGTAAAGCCGTAATTTAATCCATCATCGTGAGAGGTGACTAATGTTGCATTTCCTGTTGAGGCAGTGCCGCTAAAATCTCCTGCTATGAATGGAGCACGCGGCTCAGCGCCAATAGAATCTGTTTTTTCGACTGAAATGCTTGCATTCGTTGCAAGTGCAAGTGAGTAGCCGAGTTTCGAGGTAAGACCTGTAGTATCGAACCCTGATATCTTTCCATCAGAGTCAACTCTGAATTTTGAAACAAGCTTTTTTATGAAATCTCCATGCTGAATCTGGTTCTTCTTGCCCGCCGATGCCTTCGGAAATTCGAACCACAGAGCATAGGATTCTCCCGTCCGTGATGGGTATAGTCCGTGAATCGTCATTGATACGTTTTGCCCGTTTGACGGATTATCGACACTAGAAGTGCTGCATCCGGTCATGAATGAAGCCAAAAGGAGAATTACGGCTACCGTTTTGTTTGAGAAATGCATGTTTCTATAACAAAGAATAGGGTGTTTTGAATCTGAACAGCGCTTAACTACTTATTCTAAAGACACAAAAAAAGTTATAAAAATGACAAACGCGGCTATTAAGCCGCGTTTAATCCACATTTGTGGACCCTAGGAGAGTCGAACTCCTTACCTACTGAATGCAAATCAGTCGCTCTACCAGATGAGCTAAGGGCCCCCTTTGGCAAGCTTAAAGCGTAAAGCTTAAAGCTTAAACAAAATCGTTTTAAGCTTTAAGCTTTACGCTTTAAGCTTGGATCGTGGGCCTAAGTGGAGTTGAACCACTGACCTCCCGCTTATCAGGCGGACGCTCTAACCAACTGAGCTATAGGCCCCACTTACGACTCACTACCGAATTTGGAAGTGCAAAAACGGACAATAGAGCGGTACTGTTCCCCAAAGATAGTTCAAAAGACAAAAGTTGAGAATTATTAAGTTACCCTTTTACCCAAAAATGTAACCTTTTGCAGCGAAATAATGTCTTTAAACCAACCGGAAAGAATGATCTTTGTTAAATAAATCCATTCATATTGCTCTTGTTCTGATGCTCGGACTCTATTATAATAGTGTTCCGATCGCTTGGTTATCTTATTCGACGTTTGCCGAAAAGATATTTGCAGCGCATTGCTTGAATCCGAAAAACTCCGGTTGCAACGGGAAGTGTCAGGTCATTGCTTTGGAAAATAAAACATCAAAATCCGGCAGTCAGGAGACATTATCCTTAAGGCTTCCGCAGTTTCATCCTCCACTTCCTGTTTCCATTATCTCTAAAAGTATTTCACCAGTGGGAAAGAAAGTAAACTTTGTTTTCGAAATACGCGGAATTCATCCCGGCATACTCCAAGCTCCTTTCCATCCACCGAGAACTTCGGTGTAATATCTATACAGCGTAAATCATTTTGCAAATCCGGGAAATCGGATCTGTTGGATGTTTCTTTCCATAATTTTATTTATTTACTCTTTATGTTCTTTGTAAATATTTTATTTGCAGTTTTTGTGATTGTCTCTTGTTCAAATTCGAGTTTCGCGCAGTTTTGTAAACCGCCATTCGGAGATCTCAACGTAGTATCCGAATGTGATTATTGCCAATGCTCACAAGGTATTTCACCACTTGAAACAGGATCGACGGGTATTCGTTTTGATGTCCGTTCGCTCTATCGCGGAGCGGCATACAATGGGACGGAAAAACAGGCAAACCCCGATGGAGTCTATGAATCATATCTAACAAACCAGTTAATATTGAACTATCGTTTTGCTGAATCCCCTTTCACTGCATCAGTGAGTGTTCCGTATGTGGTTCGCCAAGCTCACGATCCTACTGATGAGCCTGTAAACGTGAAGGGTGAAGGAATCAGTGACATTACCGCTATTGTGCGTTATAATAATAAGCATTATATTGACGAAGCAATGATTGGGTATTCCATTGCGGCAGGTGTTAAACTTGCAACAGGCAGCACGGATAGTACTAATTCAGTTGGAGATTTCCTTGACCCACATATTCGTCCCGGGACAGGTACCACTGATATTATCATTGGAGGTGCTGGATTTTGGTCTTTAGACAAAGTTGGCCTCACTGCAAGCGCAACAGTTGGAATTATCACAGGACATGGCGCTCCGATGTCGGGTGGTTATCATAAATTTGGTAATTATTTGATCGGTGAAATCACTGCCCAATATAGGATCATTCCTGCTGATATTAATGAATCAAATCTTTCAATCGTCTTAGGGATCGGTGGCGAAACACACGGACATGAAATAGAAGGCGGGCAAGATGTCATTGCTTCCGGAGAATCTCTTATTTATATTGCTCCAGGACTGAAATATATTATTTCAATGAAATTTTCTTTGGATGCGAGCATTGATATTCCGATCTATCAATATCAGGGTTGGGATCCAGCAACCGGCGAGAATCAATTAGGACAGACCTACAGAGTGATTGCAGGGTTCCAGTTCTTACTCTGAAGCGAATATTCAAGTTCTCTACATCTAAAGTCACAGAATCATTGTATCTGATATCAAGGATGCACCACTTTTTACAAAGGTTTTGAAGAAATGACCCTATCGTTGTTACAAATCTGAGTAATTTACGAATAATGCCTAATGACAATTCAAAAATTTATGCATTCAATTATTGTTTTAATCGCTTCGCTTCTCATTTCCACAGGCTGTAGCAGCAAAAAAACTGTTGAGCCGCGTGCAGCCGTTGATATCAAAGAGACTACTGAACTATCCGGTGGAAAGATCAAGGTCTTTTCTGCGGAAAAGAACGGGTATATTCTTGTTGATAAAGTCAGTAAATCTGATGAGGAGTGGAAAAAACAGCTCCAACCGCTTTCATATGAAGTTGCTCGTCAAAAAGGGACTGAGCGCTCCTTCACCGGAAAATATGCTGATAACCATAAAGACGGAATTTATTCCTGTATCTGCTGCGGCAATGATCTCTTTACTTCTGATGCCAAATTTGAATCAGGTACAGGTTGGCCAAGTTTTTATCAGCCAATAGCAAAGGAAAACATTTCAACGAACACTGATCATGAATTGGGCTATGAGCGCACCGAAGTTGTGTGTGTGAGATGCGGAGCACATTTAGGGCATGTCTTTGATGACGGTCCTAAACCAACCGGTTTGCGATATTGCATGAACTCCGTGTCGCTTACATTTACGCCCAAAAAATAAATTCACATTATGGGCTAAAGAACATCTTATGAATTTATTTCGGTATTAAAATACGGAGTAGGTTAACCCAAGAGACAGCCCTTCTTTGATCTGAGTGCGCAGAGATACGGCAGGATCATTGATCGCCATAAGACCCAGATTTACGTTAATATATTTGCTTACCTTTGCCGTAACAGAATTATCCCATCGCATTGTCATGACAGTAAAAGTTTTGAATGGTGCGAAGACATCAAGTTTTGACTTAAAAAGGACATTATCATCGATCGACACCTCTGCTTCAGTGATCCATTGAACTCCACCTTCAATTTTTGTCTTTTCAACATCTGTCGTTTTCGGGTCATCTGAATAGATGTTAAATCGGTTTGTAAATGTTTCTTTCAAAGCCAAACCCACTCTCGTTTTTAGTTGCTTAATTGGCTGGATTCCAAGACCTATTGCCTCAGTCAAATACCCGGGATCAAGAAAGCCGGAGACCGGCGTTTTTGTATTAGCAGAATCATTATTGTACTTATAGCCGGTCACGAATTGTGATTTAAATGCAACACTTGCATAGGGATTGATATACTGCTCAAATTTATAGGTAAGAACCGATTGGATATCAATATTATCGTCTGTCTTACGTACACCTTTGTCACTTAACTCGGCTTCACCGAATGCAAACTTATATGTTGTTGCCCAGTTTGTCGTCGGTTGATCGTTTATCGAACTACCATCCACTCCGAAGGTATAGGCAAGAGAGTTATCACCTCCCTGAGCCCAATCAATGAATGAGACCTGAGTTAAGTTTAACGATGAGACAAGAGCGTGCTTCCAACCGTATTTTATAGTATCTGTTTGAGCTTTTGCATTACTGATAAAAAGAAAGGTGAGCATAACCCCAACAACAAAATATTTTTTTTGCATAAGAATAGTTTGAAATGATGAAAAAGAAAACTACTTAGAGCGAAGTGCGTCGCGAATTTCTGTTAAGAGAATTACTTCTTTGCTTGGAGCTTGAGGCGCTGCAGGAGCAGCTTCTTCCTTCTTCTTCATGACGTTAACTGCTTTAACGATCATGAAAATACAGAAAGCAACGATAAGGAAAGTAATCACAACATTGATGAACTCACCGTACTTAATTAGCACGGCAGGCTTATCACCGACTGCTTCTTTCAACGTGATCGCCATTTTGCTGAAATCAACCCCACCGAGTACCATACCGATCGGTGGCATAATAATATCGTCAACTAATGATGAGACTATCTTGCCGAAAGCAGCTCCGATAATGACACCAACTGCTAAATCCACGACATTTCCCTTACTGACGAATTCTTTGAATTCTTTGATCATTGACATAATGTGGGTTCTTTCTAATAATAGTTACTGAGCACAAACATACAACATTTTTTTTTTGAGGATTCCAATTCTATTTCATTCTGACGATCTCAATACGCTGGTTTTTCTTCCGATTCTCCGGTGTGGTATTGGGAACGAGCGGATTGTGTGGTCCATACGCTTGCGTAGTGATACGTGAAGCGGAAATTCCACGTGCCACCAGCCAAACTTTGATCGTCTCAGCACGGGCTTGTGTCAGAACCATACTCGTATAAAAGTCATAGGAATCATCTACGTATGACCTGAACTCTACTTCGACATCTGAGTGATTATTGAGTGTGTTCAGGATTTGCGTTAAGATCGCTTCGGAATTGATTCGCAGATGTGAGGTGGCACTGTCAAAGGTTACTGTTGGCAGGATTCGCGTCGTCCCCCGAACTCCAAGATCAAATTCATCTACCAGCTCTGACCCACCTACTGTTCCAAAAGAGTATGAAATACCAATCGTGAACCCCCAAAACCCGTCGTTGCGTCCGTCATGCACAGGATTGAGATCGTCGGTAAAAGTAGCATGGTCGCCTACATTAATATCCACTCCCCAATTTTTATCTAAGGTGTGATAGAGTCCGATACCGACGGGCAAGAATGCGGTTGTGCCGGTCAGTTTTGCATCCGAAGAAATATTTTGTGGTGTAGAATTTACGGAATAGCTGAGGAACCCGATGCCGGCATAGAAGTAAGGTTGCCACTCTGTATTATCAAATGGAGCAAAACGAACCTTGAGATCAATGGGCACGATGCTCGTAGAATATTCGGAAAAACCACCTTGCTGAGGACTTCCGATCTTTCCTGTACCAACGTCAAATTCAGCGCTCCAATGCGGAGCAATGCCGTTGAGCCAAAGTGCGTTTACATGGAACTGCGGATTCATAGATTGCCGTACCGATTCATTAATTCCGGTTACTCCGCCAACGCAAGCCCCCAGACTCCAAGTAGGCTCCCATTGAGCATAGGAATTCTTAGCAAAAAGAAATACTATAATGAAAATAATCTTTTGGAATTCCTTCTTCATGTTCCCGTGAAAGTTCTTTATTGCGAGTTGAATCTCGCATTGTGATAATATACTTTGGCAAAAATACGGAAATTATACGAATGTTTTCTAACTACTTGCTAAAAATATAAAGGGCAGGGTGTTCCCACCCTGCCCTTTATATTTAGCATTCAACCGGATTACTTAGTTCTTGCGAACTCGATACGACGATTCTTCTGCTTATTCTCCGGAGTATCGTTCGGAGCGATAGGACTATCAGGTCCAAATCCTTTTGTCGTCATACGTGCGCCTGCAATACCGTGATCAATAAGCCATTTCCTTACTGATTCAGCTCTATCAAGAGAGAGCTTCACGTTCTTCTCACGTTTGCCGGAATTATCGGTATGACCGCGAATTTCAACCTCAAGTTCAGGATGATTGGTCATCGTCTTCAGAGCCTTTTGAAGTGAAGTCTCAGAAGTAGAACGGATTGTTGCTTTTGCGACATCGAATTCAATTCCTTCAAGTGCAATAGCGCCGCCACCGACAGAACCAAGATCGAGTTCATCTTTCGGCTTAGCTTTTTCGATATCATCGCTTGCATCCAGAGGGTTTGTGCCACGTTTCACTTCAACGCCGTCGAACACTCCGCCGCCATCAGTATCTGTGTTAAGTGGATTAGTATGGTATTTCAGTACTTCATCTCCATCACTTAACTGATCGCCATCGGTATCAGCAGCGAGGGGATTGGTCTTATACTTCATGACTTCATCACCATCAGATAAACCGTCGCCATCAGTATCAACTTTGAGCGGCTCAGTGTGATACTTCATCACTTCATCACCATCACTTAAACCGTCACCATCAGTATCGGCTTTTAACGGATCGGTCTTATACTTCAGTACTTCATCTCCATCGGAAAGTCCATCACCATCAGTATCTGCTTTGAGAGGGTCTGTATTGTAGGTCTTTACCTCTTGTCCGTCTTTTAATCCATCTCCATCTGTATCAGCATTCAGGGGATTCGTTTTATATTTATTAACTTCATCACCGTCTGATAAGGCGTCTCCATCACTATCAGGATTATGTGGATCGGTGCCTAAGATACGTTCTTGTTCATCGGTCAAGCCATCTCCGTCGGAATCGAGATTGCCGTTATAAAAATGATAAACGATGCCGATCAAACCTTCCCACCATCCGTCATTTCGACCATCATGGGCAGGGTTAAGATCATCGCTCATTGAAGGGGATGCACCAGCATGGGCTTCGATAGCCCAATTATTGCTAAGTTTATGGTAGAGTCCGATACCAAGCGGGATATAAGGTGTTGTTCCACTTGTCTTACCATCGGAAGCTACATTTGGAGGAACAGTACCGACATTGAAACTTGCAATTCCAAAACCTGCATAAAAATATGGCTGCCAGTCTTCAGATGACAACGGAGCCCAACGTAAGCGAAGGTCAATTGGAATTAATGTTGTAGCGTAATCGGAAAAGCCGCCAACATTACCACTTGTAAGTTTTGTATATCCAAGCCCAAATTCTAAACTTACATGGGACGTAATACCATTGAGCCATAAGGCATAAAGACGGGCATTCAGGTCAATCGGACGAGGGACTGCTTCGTTGATACCGAATGCAGCGCCGCCTCCAATACCAATGCCCCACTTTGACTCCCATTGAGCCATTGACGTTCCCGCTGTACATAGCAGGAGCATGATAATAATAATTGTTTTTTTTGTTTTCATATTATAGAGATAATAAGTTATAAATGTTTAAGTATAGAATAAGAAATATTGTGAGATAAATCGCCGAGCATTTTTCCCGTGGCGGGGAAAATTTCGAACACGCTAACCGATTCATGGAATGGTCGGTTCCACTAACTATTTGGATAATAAGCCGTTACGGAATGAATAAGAAAAACAATCCCCGACAATTCTATTAATTTGTAATTTACAAAAATATAAATTATCTTCGAATGCCCCAATTTAATTTTACGCGGAATCTTAGCCGGGATAGGTTAGTGGGAAATGTCTTATAAAAAAAGTCGGACAATATTATTGTCCGACTTTTTTATAAGTTAGATAAAAAAAATTAGCGCTTGCGGTTTGGATCGACTTCTTCAAGCCATGCCACTTTCGCTTCGAGCTGCTCTTTCGGCTCGACCCAATTCGGATCAGGCAAACAGCAATCTACAGGACAAACAGCAGCGCATTGCGGCTCATCATGGAAGCCGACACATTCCGTGCATTTATCCGGTACAATATAGAAATAATCATTTGAATGAAAACCTACTGCGCCGCTTGGGCTTGGATCGGTAGGACCGTAGGTCTGTCCAGCAAGACTCCAATTTGCGCCGCCCTCGTAGATCGCCGTATTAGGACATTCCGGTTCGCAGGCACCGCAGTTAATACATTCGGTTGTGATCAAGATCGCCATAAATTCTCCTCTAAAATTAAATCGCTAGTTAAATTCGCTGCAAAGTTACGAATGAATCCGAAGCAGCTCAGGAAAAAATGAATTGGCGACTTCGTACGTAACACCCTTAGCATTCATTAAACACGCTCCATCAAAACATCGTTCTATTTCTTTGCGAAAATTTAGCATATCAAGCCCCATATGATCATCGGGATATTTTTTTAGTTTATCCAAAGATTTCATATACTGACTTATTGCGCCTGAAGTATTTCCATTTGATAAATGGTGACAGGCGACAGCCGCCTGAATCAGCCCCTGCAAAAAAAGACGTCCGTCGCTCCGATCTTCTTGCCATAATTCCTCGAACGCATCGTGGCATTCAAAGAATTCTTTCGCATTGAATAGATCAACGCCATGCGAGAAAATTTCGTCGAAAGTTGAATTATGCGGTTCGCTCATATACTTCTAAAACGCCGAGGATAAAGTTAAAGTTAAACTCTGAATGGACTCTCTTCGAATATTTATTGTTTACAAACATAATTTTCGACCAAATAATAATGAATCTGACTATCGGACCCTATAAACTTACCACAATTGAAACAGGGACTTTTGCCTTAGATGGCGGAGCGATGTTCGGAGTCGTTCCGAAAAATCTTTGGAGCAAGACGAATGAGCCGGATGAATCGAACCGCATTCCCATGTCTTTGCGGGCATTGCTTGTTCAAGGCGATGGAAAAAATATTCTCATTGATTCCGGCATGGGTGAAAAATACGATGAGAAAACACGGAAGATCTATAAGCTTGATAATACGAAGTTCACTCTTCTTTCATCACTTGCGAATGAAGGAATAAAACCTGAAGATATTACCGATGTCATTCAAACCCATCTGCATTTCGATCATTGCGGCGGTTCGGTATCTCAGAGTGCTGATGGAAAACTCTACCCTACTTTTCCGAATGCCAAGCATTACGTACAGAAAGAAAATCTTGCATGGGCGAGGAAGCCAACCGATAAAGACCGCGCAAGCTATTTGAAAAATGATTGGGAGCCGCTTGTTGCTGAGGGAATGCTCGAAGAATTGGATGGCGCGGGTGAGATATTTCCGGGTATTCATTTGCATATTTTTAACGGACACACAAGAGCACAGCAGCTTCCACAAATTACGGATGGTAAATCTAGTCTCTTCTACTGCGCCGATCTTGTACCGACTAAGGCGCATATCAATTTTCCATACATCATGGGATATGATAATTTCCCGCTGACCACCCTTGAAGAAAAAAAGAGGTATGTACCAAAATTTTTTGAGGAGAATTGGACGCTGTTCTTAGAACATGATCCAGTTGATGCATTCGTAAAAGTTGAGAAGACCGAAAGGGGCTTCAAGGCAACCTCAGTTTAATTGTGACTTGCCAAGAACTCACTGAAAGGATCAAGCAAACAGCGCTTGACATTGGCTTCACAAAAGCTGGTGTCACTTCTGCTGCGCCTTTCAATGAAGCGGCAGATAGACTTGATGCTTGGGTCAAGGAGGGATCACATGGAGTGATGAGCTACATGGAGCGTAATCATGATAAGAGGCGAGATGTAAAAAACATTTTACCATCTGCGAAAAGCATTCTTTCTCTTGCATTGAATTATTTCCATAACGCTGAGACCAATTCTGATCTGAAAATATCTCGATATGCTTGGGGTGATGATTACCACTACATCATCAGCAATATGCTCGAAAAGTTACTTGAGCAAATTAAGATCATTACTCCCGAAGCAGAGGGAAGATATTATGTCGATACGGGACCATTGCTTGAAAAAGCAATTGCCGAGCGGGCAGGAATTGGATGGATTGGCAAGCACACGAATGTTATCACGCGAGAATTGGGATCATGGATCTTTCTCTCGGAGATCATTTTAAATCTTGATCTTGAACCTGATACTCCTGCAGAAGATCTTTGCGGAACGTGCAATGCCTGTGTCGAGGCGTGCCCGACCGATGCGATCACCGCCCCGTACCAACTCGATGCTACGAAATGTATTTCGTATTTGACGATAGAGCTGAAGCCGCAAAATGAGATCGCACCGGAACTTGCAAAGCAGATGGAAGGCTGGCTTTATGGGTGTGATATTTGTCAGGATGTTTGTCCGTGGAACCGTTTTCAATCGCAAACACCTTTGGGTGCCTTCGCGCCTCGAGAAGAAAATATTGCTCTGACAAAAGAAAAGATCGAAGCGATGGAGCAAGAAGAGTTCTCAAAACGTTTTCGTAAGTCACCGATCAAGAGAACCAAGCTTGCGGGGTTGAAAAGGAATGTGAAGGCTTTAAAAAATTAGTGTCATTGCGAGGAGGACTTTAGTCCGATGAAGCAATCTCCTTAAAGTATTGTTGAAGTTAATCTCTGCCACAATTGAGGGGATTGTTTCGTCGTCGCGGAGTTTACACTGAGTGTAACGAATGTGCGATTTCTCGCAATGACACAAAAAGAATAATATTTATAGTAATAATGGAAAAAGTAATTATCATCGGTTCAGGACCTGCAGGACTAACTGCCGCACTTTATACTGCACGCGCTAATCTCAAACCACTTGTCTTTGAAGGTGAGCAGCCGGGTGGGCAGTTAACGATCACAACAGAAGTTGAGAACTATCCCGGCTACGAGCATGGTATTCAAGGACCGGAGATGATGAATATTTTCCGTAAACAAGCACAGCGTTTTGGCGCGGATTGTCGCTTTGAAACGGTAACTGATGTTGATCTTTCGAAGCGTCCATTCAAAGTTGTCGTAAGCGGACAAACATTCGAATCTGAAACGGTCATCATCGCAACAGGGGCGAAGGCGAAACTGCTTGGCTTAGAATCGGAAATGAATTTCATGGGCTATGGTGTCAGCGCATGTGCAACGTGCGATGGGTTTTTCTTCCGCAATCAAGATGTCCTCATCGTTGGTGGCGGCGATACAGCAATGGAAGAAGCGATCTACCTCACTAATTTCTGTAAGACCGTAACAGTCGTTCATCGCTCAGAAAATTTCCGCTCTTCAAAGATCATGCTCGACCGCGCAAAAGCAAATCCGAAAATCAAATGGTTGCTTGATGCGCAGGTTGTCGATGTGCTCGGTAAAACCGATGATCTTGGAAGAAAGACAGTAACAGGAGCGATGATAAAGAATGTAAAATCCGGTGAGGTTACAGAAATTCCAACGAACGGTCTCTTCGTCGCCATCGGACATCAACCGAATACAGAATTATTTAAAGGCAAACTTGATATGAATGATGTCGGCTATCTTGAAACATTAGGGAAGTCATCCAACACCAACATCCAAGGTGTCTTCGCCTGTGGCGATTGTCAGGATCACGTATATCGCCAGGCAGTAACAGCCGCCGGCTCCGGCTGTATGGCAGCAATTGATGCCGAGAGATTTATCGGAGCGAATCCATTGTAATTTTTGGAGGGAAAAACTGTTGCTGAATTATCTATTAATTATTCAAGAAAAGCTATGAAACAGAGGGCTTTATTTTTTGCTCTGATTCTTTTTTTGATGTTGGGTGAATCATCGAAAACCATAGGTCAGTGGATTCCAACAAATGGTGCAGACGGAAACTCAGTTAATTCATTCGCTGCAAACGGTAGTAATTTATTCGCCGGTACTGCAGGAGGGGGTGTTTACCGTTCGACAGACAGAGGTTCAAATTGGTCTGCAGTTAATTCCGGGATGACAATTACTCATGTTACTTCACTCATTAACTCGGGACAGGACATCTTCGCTGGAAATTTTTATGCCCAGATTTATCTTTCGACGAATAATGGCGATAAATGGACGAATCTTAATGTGCCAATGTATAATGAGATTAGGTCTCTTTTAGTAAATGGGAATAATCTTTTTGCAGGAACAGGTGGTAGCGGTGTTTATATTTCGACGGATAATGGCGCATCTTGGAAACCTTCTAATAATGGCTTATCGGCAAAATATATCAATATACTAACAATAAATGGGGGTAATATTTTTGCTGGTGGAGATGGACTTTTTCGTACTACTAATAATGGGAAAAATTGGGTAGCAATTAATACTGGCTTAACTGGAACAATCTTTTCTCTGGCATTTATGGGATCAAAAATATTTGCTGGCACCAGAGACGGTACATTCAAGTCAACTGATAATGGATATACTTGGACACCTCTTACAGTTACTCCTGGAGTTCCGGAAATAAACGCACTTGTTGCTGATTCCAATAATTTATTTGCAGGAACATTTAGTGGGGTATATTTAAGTACGAATGGAGGCTCTTCGTGGAATACAATTAATGACGAATTAACTGATCTTGATATAAATTCTCTCGCTGTTATAGGCTCAAATATTTTTGCCGGAACATTTTATGGAGATGTAACAGGTGTCTGGCGTCGCCCTCTCTCTGATTTCGGAATAAGCGCAGTGCAATCAAATCCATCGCCCCAACTCTCCCTCAAAAATTTCCCCAACCCTTTCTCCTCGCAAACCACTATATCTTTCTTGAATCCAGAACGGCAGTTTGTTGATATTCGCGTTGTGGATTTACTTGGGAAAGAAAGCGCTCATTTATTCTCAGGTGCTTTAGACGGAGGGAAGCATACGTATGTGTGGAATGCATCACTCGTGCCGAGTGGCGTTTATTTTTGTGCTGTGCGGACTCCAAGCGGAGAAGAGAAATATCCGCTTGTTGTAGAGCATTAGATTATTCCTACTCTTTCAATTTATTAACTTCCGCTACTGATTCTGCGGCAAGATATTTTCTTCGCTCTTCTTCTTTAATAAAAAGTGACTGTATCTTGACTGAATAGCTTTGAAGCTTCTCTTGGTCGGAGTTGCTCTTGAAATGGATTTCATCATCAATACTCCATTTGCCTTCCGTGTGTTTAAGGAAGCTGAATATCTCTTTCATCGTTGAAACAATTTGTGATTCGAGCAACCAAGATGAATCTCTTCCCGGACCGGCAATAGTTTTTTGGTAGCCTTCGAGAAAGGATTTTTTTGCAACATCAGTCATACTTGAAGATTCAACTAAACCTTTCATCTCGTCCAGTTTAGCATCGTACTCAACGCGGAAGATCTCAATTATTTTGCTCGCCTTTTTCAAGAGTGAATCACTTTGTACTAATCCCTTATCGTTTTTTATTCTTTTGAAATCTAAAATGCCGCCCCAGCCGATGGAATTAAGTTCGTTCGCATAATCCGATTGCAAGTATTTTAGCTTACTCGTAAGTTGGTTCATTAGCACGAAAGCCTCTCTTTTGCTTGGCGGTAGTGCTGCAAGCTGTTGTGAATTGGGGAGTAAATTCTGTTGAGCCGTATCTCCGGCAGTCTTTCCCTGTTGAGTTGTTGTCGTTGCCATTTCGGTTTTATTTTTATCTTGACTACATCCAATGATTACGGAGAAAAGAATAAAAAATGAAATGTATGCCAAACTCACGTTATTTTTTTTAATGAGGCTTGCTATAATTGGATTCATGTGATTCTAAATATTAGAAATTTTCAAGAAGCATTTTCTGATCGGGCATAAACGTGATTTGGTGCGATAGAATTACTGTAAAATATAAAGTTACAAATTTCTTTACATCAGGGATTTGTCAATCGGCACCCACCGCTACTCACTACCAATTCTCAGGGAATTGCTTCGTCGCGGTTCGCGGCTCCTTGCAATGACACAAACCCATAGGGTAAGAATTTTTCCCGAAATTTTGGAGAGCTTAAGAAAATGTATTATCTTTGTACTGAGATTAATGCTTCATGTAGCGCCACAAATAGCTGCAACTTAAGTAAAATCAGTTTCTTACACACCTAAATATACGATTCGAAACACGACTAATTGATACGGTTTAGTTACTAGTTCAACCAGATAGTGTAAAAATTCCTGACCGCAACGAAAGCCAAGTTCGCGGTACTTTATAAGAAAAGGGGAAATTTTACATCTATCGCATAGAACAAGAATGACACCATTTCAACCAATAACGTCGCTGCCGTTTCGGACTGTGAATAATTTTTCGTCGCATACGACTTCACCGAAGAAAGTACTCTTTCTTACGTATCGCTTTCCGTATCCGCTATCCGGCGGAGACCGTTTGAAAAGCTATCACCTGCTTCGTCATTTATCGGAAATTTCACAAGTCGATCTCATTTCACTTGATGAATGGGGAACAGCTACGCATGAGAATCTTTCCCATATCAAACAATTTGCCAGCACTGTTACCGTTGTACCGTTTAACAAAACTGCTGCGATCGGACGTGCAGCAGCTTCACTTCTCACGAAGACTCCAATCGAGAATACTTGGTATCATTCACCGCAGATGCAGGAAGTTGTTGACATTGCACTTGAGCATAAGCGTTATGATCTCATCGTCTGTTTTTTCATGAGGACAGCTGTGTATGTGACCGACGTAACGAATACGCCCAAGATATTAATTGCCGAAGATTCCAGATTGCTTGCTGATGAGCGTGCAACGGAGAAATTTTCATTCACGCCTGATTATTTCGTCAGGAAGAACGATGCTGTAAAGCTTCGTACTTATGAGCCTCAGATGATTGCACATTTTGATATAACAACGTTCGTCGCCGCACCTGATAGAGAACGAGTGCTCTCAGAAGATTCAACTTTAAAGACAACAATCCTTTCCAATGGAGTAGATACCGAAACATACGGGTTCTTCGAAGGAGAGAAAGAAAATGCAATTCTCTTCGCGGGTCACCTCGGAATTTATCACAATAAACTGATGGCGGAGAGGATATTAAAAAATATCTATCCAAAGATCAGAGAGCGTTCACCGAATACAAAACTGTATATTGTTGGACAAGACCCGGATGAATCTCTTGCAACGCTAATCAGTCAAACTCCGGGGGCAGAGTTGCATGAGAATGTCCCTGATATGAAGACGTATTACGAGAAGGCAGCGCTCTTTCTTCATCCGCAGGATGTGGGAGCAGGGATACAGAATAAGCTGCTTGAAAGTATGGCAATGGGTACACCCGTTGTTACTTCTGTGATCGGAGCATCAGGAATTGAGGGTATTATTGACCGAATGCATCTCGTGGTGAGTGAAACCGACGAAGATTTTGTTGAAGCGGCTATCTCACTTTTAGCCGATAATACAGAATGTAGGCGTCTTGCCGCGAATGCGCGCACACTGATCGAACAACGCTACACATGGGAGTTGATCTTTGATCGCTTTGATAAGATCATCTCCGGAGTATTGCCGAATTTTTTTATTTTGCCGAAACGGGAAGCACAAGCAGCAATTAATGGCACACATTGATCCAAACGGAAAGATCAAGCATCGTTCGATGTCCGGAAGGGCATTGTATCTTGCTATCGACGTTCTGATCTTGAACGCCTCGTTTCAATTCGCATTCCTCGTACGATTCTCCGTGCTCCTTTTCCAATCACCGTATCTTCTCGAAGGCGCACCGACGAATATCTATAATCCGCTTGAGATTTATATCACCGGAGCATGGATCGTGATCTCTCTTGTTACACGACTTTACGGAGATAAATTCGGTGCTCCGGCGGGAAGAATCCGCGATCTGTTCAAAGTTATCGGATTCCTTGCTACTGCAGTTCTTGTATTTATCGTAGCACAGGGTGGATATAATTATTATTCCCGTGCCTTCCTGTTGTATTTCTTCCTAATTTCATCTTCCGCTTTATTTATTGCCCGTATTATTATCAGTTCGACTGCAACACTTATGCGGACACGCGATTTTGCGAGTCGTGATATTCTCATTATCGGCGCAGGAAGAACAGGCGAAAGATTTTATTCGGCAGTGAGTAATAATCCTGCGTTCGGATACCACGTCATAGGATTCTTAGATGATAACGGAATTGCCAGCAAGGTCAGACCGATGATTTTGGGAAAACTCGGCGATCTCGAAAGGATAACCTCAGTACAAAGAGTTGATGAAGTGGTGATCGCACTTCCGAAAGCAACCGAAGAAACAATTGCACAACTTGTGACGCAATGCGAAGACCAATGCATTCGCGTTAATGTTATTCCGAATGATTACGCAGCATTCGAAGGTAAGCGAGTTATTGAAGAAGTAGGAGAATTCTCACTCGTCAGAATGCGTGAAGCCCCTCTTGATCTGCCATCGAATAAAGCGTTAAAGCGCACGTTTGATATTATTTTTAGCCTTATTCTTCTGATCGTCGTTTTCCCTCCCGTATATTTGGTGAGTGCATTGCTTATCAAACTGACATCAAAAGGTCCTGTGTTTTTTAAACAGCTCAGAACCGGTGAGGTCGGTGCAAGTTTTATTTGTTATAAATTCAGAACCATGCGCAATCTGCCTCGTGAAGTATCGGATTCTCTTCAGGCAGTGCCAAACGATCCGCGCCTGACGTGGATAGGTAGTATTCTTCGCCGTACAAATTTGGATGAGTTGCCGCAGTTTTGGAATGTTCTCAAAGGAGATATGTCCGTCATCGGTCCGCGCCCGCACATGCTTAAGCATACGGAAGATTATCGCAAGATAATTGGTAACTATATGGTGCGCCACTTCGTAAAGCCGGGTGTGACAGGATGGGCGCAAGTCAATGGTTTGCGTGGTGCGACGAAAGCGCCGGAGAAGATGGAACGACGCATAAAATTTGATGTACATTATATTGAGAATTGGTCTTTCATCTTTGATCTTACCATCGTATGGAAAACGATCATCACCATGCTTAAAGGCGATAAGAATGCTTATTAAATTGAGAAAGAGGACTTCTCTTCGAGTTTTCAATTCCCAAGTTTTAGTTCTTAATTCATTCCGATGAAATCCAAAGCAATATTTTTCGATCGTGACGGCGTAATTAATAAGCGCAACCTTGATGGCTACATTCAATCTTGGGAGGAATTTGTTTTTTTACCTGATGTCGGAGAGACTTTGAAAGAAGTAAAAAATAGCGATTATCTGGCGATCATCATTACCAATCAGCGCGGAGTAGGGCTTGGTTTAATGACGGAAAGTGATCTTGCAGAGATTCATAAGCAGATGCAGGGAGAACTTCAGAAGCGAAACGGTGTTCAGTTCGATGATATATTCTTTTGCACTGATGCAAACAACGAATCAGGCAGACGGAAACCCTCTCCAGCTATGCTTCTCGAAGCCCAAGAAAAATATAATATTGATATCGCAATGAGTTGGATGATAGGTGACACAACTTCAGATATTGAAGCAGGAAAGCGGGCAGGTACGAAGACGGCATTTTTGCTCAATGAGCATGACGCACCGCCTAAGGATGCGACCATATCAATTGCGTCGTTACAGGAAATAGTTGAGTATATCTGAAGCGCGTTTGCGTCTAATCCGCGGCTGCGGTTTGCGCCTACCTATAAGAAAAGAATCTTGTCGTAACTTTGCATTTTATTATTCTATACTATTGAAGCGGTATTTATTTTGTCTTGTTGTCTTCTCAGCTATTTTTTCTGCTGCAACTCTGGCTTCTGCACAGATCAATGAGCGGTCAGATCCTTTTGAAAAATCAGTGGAGCTGCAGAGCGGCGAACAAGGATTCGGTACTTCAAACTTTATTTCGGGCAATAAAAAACTTCTTCAAGAGCTCGAATCGTATTCCTCTTCAGAACGGACAGTTGAACTGACCCAATTACTTTCGTTAGAGGAATTCAGACAATCACAGCTCATCCTTGCGCAAAATCTTCTTCAAGACGCGATAGAGAATGAACCGAATACTTCTGTAAAGAGATCGGAAGCATTGTTGCTCTCTGCCATAGAATTACTATCGAGTTCTCCGCTAAAACTAAAAGAAATTGAGGAAGCCGGAAAAAAAATAAAGCAAATTCCGACACAGACATTTGCCGATGTGCCGGTTATTAATGCCGAGTATAAATTTTGGCTCGCAGAAATTTTGCGGTCTGAGCATGATATCTCAGGAGCCTTAGAATACTATTCCGATGCTTTACGAATTGATGACAACAGCAGCTTCAATGCGCTTCTACGTTTTCGCAGAGCAGAACTTTATGAGCATGAACTTCGCTACCTTGTTGCCGCTTCGGATTTTGATACGATCGCTTCGCATTCCGGAAATGCTCTTCGTCTCTATGCCTCATTACGCCGCGCTTCGCTTCTTCGCTCAATGGGAAAATATTCGGAGCTTCTTTCGGAAGTTTCACGTGCATCTTCTCTTGCCTCCGATACTGCACATCTTCGAATTCCGGATTATGTTCGGGACTTGGGATATTACTCCCCCCTCGAAAATATTCGTCGAACTCCGTATATGAAACGAGAGCGACTTTTCTCGAAAAACAGCAGTCTTGACTGGCAGCAAGATACATTAATGCTGTCATCACACTACACACAGGCTGAGATCCTCCTCTTAAAAGGGACTGCATACTCAGGATTGAAACAGTATGATTCTGCGGAATTTTGTTTCGAGCGCGGAGAAAAATTTATAGATGCTCTGAATGATTCTATCTTTAGACCGGAAACACTCTTTCTAACCCATGCACTCAAATTCGAACACGGATGGATAAAACTTTCTGAAGGCGAGAATCAGAAAGCGGCAGATATTTTTTTTGCTCTGGCGAAGGAAGATACAGCTTCGCATACGAATCCTCTTTTTACCGGAGGAACAACCGACAATACGGGCGCATTTTATCATGAGGAGAAACCCTCTCTCTCAGGTACGAAGAGCATAAATGCTTTTGATGAACCGGAGACTTCCCGTTTTATCTATGATGACTTTCCGGCGCGTGCCAGGTTTTATGCAGGTATTGCGCTATCGCGGGCTGGAAAGGTTATTCAGGCGCGGGATGTTCTGACAGATCTTTCGCAGGACCCGTCAGCGATCTATGCCGATATGGCACGATACCATCTTGCGCTTGTTGAATTCAAATCCGGACGTACTTTGCAAGCCGAAGGGTTACTCGCCCCTATTGCCATGCGTCGATCTCAATCAGGTGTATTTGCTTCGATCCTACTTGGCGATCTGCATTACCGCCGTTCAAGTTTTGCAAAGGCGGCAGAGTATTTTGCGTTTGCTTTAGCGAATCTTCCTGACAATGATACTGCACTTCGCAGCATTTCTGCGCTTGAACGGGGATTAAGTTTGCTCCCCCTAGGGTCATGGAATGAATCTGCGCAAGACCTAAAGTTATATGTGTCTTTAGCTGTAAATGAAACTCAAGGCTTAGATGAAGCGCTCTTCTGGCTCGGAAGAGCATATTTCCGCAGTGACAGCATCCCACAAGCACGAAATTGTTTTCGCAGAGTGCTTGATGAATTCCCGAATTCTTCGCGCCTCATTGATGCACAGTACGGTTATGCTTGGACGCTCTTTCGCAATGGAGAATATAAATCTGCCGATAGAGAATTCGCTAAGGTGATCGAGATGGATTCGATAACGCGCTATGCGTATGACGCACTTTCCAGACGAGGTGATGCACTCTATGCCGGAGGTGATCTGAAAAAAGCTGTCGCAATTTATAATCTCGCTGTTGATAGACCAACGTTCAATGAATACCGGACAACCCGATCGCTCTATCAACTTGGTGTAATAAGAATGCGAAGCGACAGCGCGCATTCAGCTATGAATGCCTTTCATACGATCATAGCAAAATTTCCAAAATCCGATATTCTTGACCGTGCATATTACAATTATGCCGTTGCCGGTTTCGCAATCAAACAAAATGAGAAAGCCGGTGAGGCAGTAAAAACTCTTGCCGTAAAATTCAAAGACTCTCCGTATGCGACGAAAGGGTTATATCTTGCTGCATCTGAAGAGGAACATAGTGGAGATCTGAAATCAGCTTTCGCAAGTTATAAAAAGATCATCTATACATATCCGTCTTCGCAAGAATTTGTACCCTCGTTATTCGGAGCATTAAATTCTTTGACACAATTAAAAAAGTACGACGAGGCAGTTGCATTATCGGATTCATTTATGATGAAATCACCGAATGCTTCGTACGTCCCAAAACTTCTTTTCCGAAAGGGGGAGATTCAACTCCTTGCATCAAATCCGAAAAATGCGGAGCAGACATTTGAGAATTTCTCGGATCGGTTTCCAAGTGACACATTGCTTCCAATGGCTCGGTACTTACTTGGTAAGGCTGTAAGTGTAGGTGATAAAGCGAAAGGATACAGTTTCTACGAAGAAGTTACAGGAAAATACCCTCATTCAAACGCCGCGCCTTATGCTTATCTTGCAATGGCTCGATCTGAAAAAGGGAACAAAGAGAAAGCAGCAGAGCATTATTCGAAGGCATTTGATATGGAATATTATTCCAGCGACGTAGCGCCTGTTGCAATGCTTGAGTATGCAGGATTTGTGCGAAGTGAGTTTGGGGCTGATTCCGCTCTTGTTGTTTTTAATTCTATTACTGATCGATATTTAATCGAAACATCAGTTGGAGGAAAGGCGCAGCTCGAAGTTGCCGAAATTCTGCTTACACAATCCCAGAAAAACGAAGCAATTATTAAATTTCAAAAACTCGCCGATGCTCAGGAAGGGTATGAACTTGCAGCAGAATCCCGTTTGCGGTTAGGCCAACTCTATAAACGAGAGGGAGTGACGAAGAAGGCACTAACAGAATTTGACCATGCACGAGATGACAATAATACAACGAAAGACCAACTGGGACGCTCCTATCTTGGATCAGCTGAATGCCACATTGCTCAGGGCGATAAAAAAACTGCGCGGCAGATTCTCGGAGAGCTTCTTGTGACAAGCGGAATCCCAAAATCACGACGGGATGCTGCGAGAGAATTATTGGTGTCAATCACGCCAAAGAAAAAAATAAAGAAACACAAATAAAAAAGGGAAGCTTTTGGCTTCCCTTTTTCTATTTTTATTTTATAGCTTCAGCAACGGGTTTCGGTTTGACATCAACACCTCTCCAGGCATTAGCAGTATTGATTTCCGCTCCCCACATTTTTGCATACGTAAAAAGTTGTAGCCTGTATGCAGCGAGATACTTCATTGAATTATTAAGCAATGCTTCAATCAGCATCACCTTCTGTCCCCAAGGATGTGTAGTCTCTTTGGTTAAGAGATCGTCATCGGTTAAAGGAGAAAGTAGTTCGGTGATCTTCTTTTTATCTTCTTCCAGAGCAGCGACAAAATCAGCAGGGTCAAGTTTGCTTGCTATTTCCCGTGCTGCTTTCATGCGTGCAATGTTTTCTTCCTTTGCCCATCCGCCGTTAACATAGGTTTGAACGGAGGCTCCACCAATAAATGCAAGATACTGGAGCAGCTCCCGAGTTGAGCGCATATCTTCGCGGGGACGCTTATCCATTGCGTCAGCGGGTATCTTTTCGTATAAATGCTGACAGACGTTCAGATCCCTGATCATCGAGTCGAGAATATATTCTTTGAATGCCATACGTTTCAGTTCTGAATTGTGAATTTTGTACTGCTAATACTCAATTAGCAGAAACCTGTTTCACTCCGCCGCCGCTTGCTCCACGAATTTTCCACCACGATTGATTGAAACCTGGACGGACTGAATTCCAGGAAACATTATCAAAGCGGTCCACCCAGACAGCGGGATTTTCAGGAACCCAAAGAAGACAATTCCCTTGATCTTCATAAAATACTTGTTGAAATTCCTTTTGCAATCCCATACGTTTGGCCTCATCAAATTCCGAGCGAATAGATTCAAGTAAATGATCGGCACGGGGACTGGAATAGCTGCTGTAATTAGAACCGCGATTTTTGGCTTGTGATGAATGATAGAGTTGGTAGTTGTCGGTCTCATAAGGATCATTCTGCCAGGCACCATACGCTGCTTCAAAATGATGATCCCGAAGTCTGTCCAGAAAAACAGACCATTCTGTGGTCTGAACTCCTGCATCAATTCCAACTTTATGAAAAGATTCTGCTATGATAAGTAGAACTTGTTTTCGTACTTCATTAACATTGGTGATAAATGTAAATTTAAACGGCACTAACTTTCCATCGATCTCTTTATCAAGGATACCATCACCGTCATGATCTTTCCAACCTGCGGAATCAAGCATCCGTTTAGCAAGAGCGACATCATAGGTGATCAATGGAATATCCTTATTATATTCTTTTCTCCAGAATGGAGTCGGTGATTGAGTTTGCTTAGCTAATCCGCCCAGTACTTTATCAATGATCGTCTTTCTGTCGATCAGATGAGCAAGTGCCCAACGAACTTTAACATCTTTGAAGTAAGGCTCCTCTAAATTCCAATTGATCAATATATATGAGCCAAGCGGGAAAGTAGTTTTTTTCAAAAAAGGTTGGATCGTTGTATCAATCTTTGTAAAATATGGCGGTTGCAGGAAGTAAATAAGGTCAATATCACGTGACTTTAATGCTGTCACAGCCGCATTCCAATCGGCGATTAGTTTATAGATCAGCGTATCCGGGTGGATCTCTCCAAGAATTGAATTGCCTTTGTTTGTATATAATGGATTACGGATGAGTATTATCTGATCGCTTGATCGCCATTCAGCCAGTTTATAAGGACCCGAACCAAAAATATATTTTGGATCACGTCCAAGTTCAGGTTTTACCATCCAATCGGCAAATTCTTTCATCGCAGGATTTGTTTTTAGCTTAGAGATCTTTGCGCTGTCGAGATTATCAGGATTGCCACCTTTTTCGATGATCGCCGCAATATCATCCCATGAATATTGATCGGTAAGTCCCTTCGGATCAAAAATATGTTTCGGTAAGATGTAGAGATTGTCTCCAAAAATTTGCTCCTTGGCAAGAAAATACGGTTTTGAAAGCTTGAATCTTACCTTATAAGGATCTCCATCAATAAGCTCGGCACTATGCACTCCATCAACATAATTTCTCTTTTGAGCTGAATATGTGCTCAGAGGATTTTTAAGAGCTTTTAAACTGAAGATCACATCAGCTCCCGTAAGTTCATGTCCATCAGCAAACTTCACACCTTTGCGAAGTGTAAAATCATAGGTCATGTGATCGGCCGATTCAACAGGCATTGATTCGGCAAGCCAGGGAATATTGACTTCGCTCGTTTTTGGATCAATACGTAAAAGACGCTCGAAGATCTCTTCTTCCACGTATGTTTCATCTGCACCTGTTGAATTCTGCGGGTTGAGACGTTCTAACTCATTAAGAACGTGCTGGACAACTCTATTGGATGTTGAAAGCTGCACACCACCCGGTCCATTCCCCGTGCTTTTGCAGCCAAGAAAAAAGACCAAGGCTGAACTACAAATCGAAAAAAGTAGAATGCGGAATATTTTCATATGAATTGTAATAAATGTACGTTACGATGAGATCTCCGGCAATCAAACCGAATGGTTTAAATCGCTATTCGTCTATGGAGTAGTTCCCTCTACTACTTTGGGGATTGCCACCAAGCAGGATTATAACCGGGATGAAACGGATACCAATGCACATTCGTGAATTTATTGTTCCAAACGACAGGAGAGTATGGCTCCCAAAGCATAGCCACTGGCTGCTCTTCGTAAAATACTTGTTGAAATTCTTTTTCCAAAATTATTCGTTTTGTCTCATCCATTTCTTTACGGATACCTTCGAGGAGCTTATCTGCGCCTTTACTTTTCCAGTTGTAGTAATTAGAGCCTCTATTCTTCGTTTGAGATGAATGGTAAAGTTGAAAATTATCTGTCTCCCCATCGTCATTTTGCCAGGCTCCGTAAGAAGCGTCAAATTCATGTTCTGCCAAACGGTCAATAAATACTGTCCAATCTAATGCAATGATATCGGCATGTATCCCGATTTCTCGCATACCTTCCGCAATGATGAGCAAAGTTTTTTTTCGAACTTCATTTGATGAATTCGTCATAAAAGAAAATTCAAATTTTACATTTTTTCCATCTATCTCTTTATCTAAGATGCCATCGCCATCGTGGTCTTCCCATCCTGCTTCCTTTAGTAATATTTTGGCTTTTTCCGGGTCAAAGGAAATAAGCGGAATGTCGGCATTATATTCTTTTCTAAACGGAGATATAGGTGTTGCCACAGATTCACCCAAACCAAAGAGAACTTTATCTATAATGGTTTTCCTGTCTATCAGATGGGCAAGCGCTAAACGAACTTTTGGATCACTGAAATACGGCCGTTCATTATTCCATCCGATATAAGTGTAGTTTGATTGCGGCAAGGCAGTCTTCGAGAGAAAACGGAATTTATTTGTATCTATGCCCGGATACAGATAAGAGGGGAAAGAAGAGACTAAATCTACGTAATTTCCTTTTATTGCGGTTTCTGTGGCTCTCCAATCCGTGATTAATTTATAAATAATTGTATCAGGATATGTGACTCCCAGCGGCGAGCCACCTTTATTTATATAATATGGATTGCGGTTCAGAGTAATTTTGTCATTGGTTATCCATTCGGCAAGTTTATACGGACCGGAGCCGATGAGTTGGCTGGAGTCATGTTTAGATTCAATGGTGCAAAGTTGTTCTCCCTGTGATCTCATAGCGCGATCAGCCGAATTCTTTGACTTTTTTTTCATTATTGCTTCGATCTGATCGTTATTCATTCCACGATATTTTGCAAGATCCTTCCAGGAGTATATATCACTTATCTTCTCAGGATCAAGGCAATGCTTCGGGACAATGGAAAACAATTCAGAGAAAAACATTTCGCGAATCTCCCAATTCGGTTTTGTAAGTATGAATCGGATCTTATACTGGTCATGATCTATCAATTCTACACTTTTAATGAACTCGGCATATTGATGAGCCATGCCTCGGGTCATGCTGCATCTATTGAAAGGGTTTTTTATCGCTTTTAGTGTGAAGATGACATCGGCTCCGGTCAATTCTACTCCGTCAGAAAATTTAATTCCTTTGCGAAGTGTAAAATCGAATTGCTTATGATCTGCTGATTCAACCGGAAGAGATTCTGCAAGCCAGGGAATATCCGGTTCCAGCGTAACTGGATTCCTGCGAATAAGTGTCTCGAAAATTTGGTTTTCGATTCTGCCTTCCGGTTCGCTCCCTGAAGTTAAGGGATTTAATGTTTCCGGCTCCCAGATAATATGTTCCCGGATGACGTTTTCCTTCTGTGCGGTTGCATCGCCTACAAAAAAGAAAATTGCCCACATGAGGAATGCTAATTTCAGAATTACGTTCTTTGTTGCCATGAAATACTTTTTAATATCACTGCAATATACGAAGCCGCTTGAGGATGTCGTGGAAAACACTCCGGATCACCGAGCATATCTGAAAACAAAATATGATGAAGGCATCCTACTTTTCAGCGGACCGAGAGTGCCGAGAACAGGTGGAGTACTTTTTGCCCGTGCTGAAGAAACTTCTACTATTGATGCAATGATAGCTAATGATCCGTTTAAGATTAGGGGAGTTGCAGACTATGAAGTTGTGGAAATAGCACCAGTCATGTGGAATGAAGGACTAAACAAAATCTTTGAATAGGAGTATACCACTTCTATGCCTGAATTAAAGACAACAGATACAACTGATTATCTTCGGCCGGAGATCGTCTCTAAGCTCGGAAATTTCGAGATGGTGGCGAAATTTGTTGTTGAAGGATTTATCACGGGATTGCATAAATCTCCGTATCATGGTTTTAGCGTTGAGTTCGCGGAACATCGCCCGTATCTACCCGGTGATCCAATTCGCAATATTGATTGGAAGCTTTTTGCACGAACAGATCGGCACTACGTTAAGCAATTCGAAGAGGAGACAAATCTTAAAGCGCATATCATCGTGGATTCCTCGCGCTCGATGAATTACTCAAGTGATCCGAAGCTCATCACGAAATACCGCTATGCGACCATCCTCGCTGCTTCGCTTGCGTATTTGCTGACGCGCCAGCAGGATGCCGTTGGTCTTGCGCTCTTTGATGAGAATGTTCGGACGTTCATGCCTGCAAGATTAAAGGCAAGCTATTTACGCGAGATGCTGAAAGTTTTGCAGCAAACTGAGCCATCAAATAAAACAAAGACTCAATCTTCACTTCGACTTGTCCTTGAGCGGATCAAGCGTCGCGGATTGGTGATAGTAATAAGCGATTTTCTTGACGACCCGGATGAAATTATTACATCGCTCAAACTCATGCGGAATGCCGGGCATGAAGTGATCGCATTTCAAGTGCTCGATCCAATTGAAAGAACACTTGCACTTTCAGCAAGCGATGCAACGATCTTTGATATTGAGACCGGCGAATCTATCAAGACTCAGCCTTATCAGCTTCAGGAAAGTTATAAAGCCTCTTTCGAAGAATTTTTAAGTAATCTCAATCACTCACTTGCCGCCGAACGTATCGATCATCTCGTTTTAGAAACGACAACTCCATTCGATAGAGCCTTGAGGGAATATTTTTATAAGCGACAGATGATGGGTTAAGGAATAATTTAAATTGTTTTACAAATGAAGCGCTTTCTTCTCATTTCCCTATTTCTACCAGCAATCTGTTTTGCCACGCCCAGAGATACTTCCATCAGGCTCACTGATTGGAAAAAATACTTCCGTGAATCGAAAGAATTTACGGCTGATCCATCCCCAACATCTAAGTATAGAATCTACTATACACTCATTAATCCAAAAATTAACAAAGACGATCTTCGGTACGGGGCTCCGGATTTTGACAACATTTGGTATGGCGATCTCGATGGTGACGGCAAGGAAGAAGCAGTGATTTTTTTCGAATCCGGCGGTACGATCGGTGCGGTTCTCCTTGCTGTATTCTCTGAAACATCGAATGGTCCCCATCTTCTCGACTGGAAAGAGCCTTCAATGTTTAAAGGATTTGAGGGTGAAATTCGCCATGATACACTTTTAGTTTACGGGAATCTCTATATAGGTTGGGAAGGTGATTGCTGCCCATCGGGCATGAGTACGAGGTTTTACAATTTAAAGAACAAAAAATTGGTTTTAGTCAAAATTGTCGAGGAAGGAATACCCAAGTCTGCCAAAAATACTGCGGAGCTTTTTTATGGACTTCTCTCGGATAGGAATTATAAAGAGGCGTATATATTTCTCGGAAAGAAATTCAGGTCAAAACATCCTTATAAACGGTTCGTAGAAGGATATAAAAATACCATCTCGATTAAAGCCCAGTTTGACACTCTGCAAGTTTCCGATAATACGATCCATGTTTATATTACCTCAACTGACCGGCAAAAGGAGGGTACACCAATTATTAGCGAATATGAGGGCACCTGGAAAATGTACTGGGCGAACTCAGAAGATGGATGGCTGCTCGATGAACCGAAGATCAAAAAAATAAAGTAGATTAGATTATAGAAGTAAAATTCAGGGCATTGCAGACCTTTCTTTTCTGTTTAAGGACGAAGTCGTTTCTTTTAATTTTGCATTTTTATTTTTTACTAATTATGGCTTTTAGGATTGAACATGATACAATGGGTGAGGTTAAAGTACCTGCCGAAAGATATTGGGGAGCACAAACAGAGAGGTCTCGTAATAATTTTAAGATCGGTGGCCAGAAAATGCCGATCGAAATCATTCAGGCTTTTTCAATATTAAAAAAAGCTGCGGCTGAAGCAAATACGGAACTTGGCGTTCTTCCAAAAGAAAAATGTGAAATTATCAGCAAGGTATGCGATGAAATTCTTACAGGCTCACTTGATGACGAATTCCCGCTTGTCGTCTGGCAGACGGGTTCGGGTACGCAATCGAATATGAATGTGAATGAAGTTGTTGCCAACCGTGCTCATGTTCTTGGTGGCGGAAAGTTAAGTGATGAAAAAAAGAGTATTCATCCGAATGACGATGTGAATAAATCGCAGTCATCCAATGATACCTTCCCAACGGCAATGCATATCGCTGCGTATAAACTTATTGCAGAGAATACGCTTCCGAATATGAAGCTCTTGCGTGATACACTCGATGCAAAAGCGAAAGCTTTTATGAATATCGTCAAGATCGGCAGAACGCATTTGATGGATGCAACGCCGCTGACACTTGGTCAGGAATTTTCCGGATATGTTTCTCAACTAGATCACGGAATGCGCGCTATAAAAAATACTCTTGCGCATTTATCAGAACTTGCTCTCGGTGGCTCAGCAGTCGGTACAGGTCTGAATGTGCCAAAGGGATATGATGTGCTTGTTGCGAAAAAAATTGCAGCGCTTGCTGGTCAGCCATTTGTCACGGCAGAGAATAAATTTGAATCACTTGCCTCGCACGATGCTATCGTCGAAGCTTCGGGTGCATTGAAGACTGTTGCCGTCAGCTTGATGAAGATCGCAAATGATATTCGTCTGCTTGCATCCGGTCCGCGCTGTGGAATTGGTGAGTTAATTATTCCGGAAAATGAACCGGGATCATCTATCATGCCTGGGAAAGTAAACCCGACACAATCTGAAGCGATGACGATGGTCTGTGCTCAGGTTATCGGCAATGATGCTGCGATCACGGTTGGCGGGATGAATGGACATTTCGAGTTGAATGTCTTCAAGCCTGTAATGATCTTTAATCTTCTGATGTCTGCCCGTCTCATCGGTGATGCCTGCAATTCCTTCAATGAGCATTGCGCTGTCGGCATAGAACCGAATACCCCGATCATTAAAAAGAATCTGGAAAATTCGCTGATGCTAGTGACTGCGCTCAACCCGCATATCGGTTATGAAAATGCAGCGAAGATCGCAAAGAAGGCACATAAAGAAGGGACTACCTTGCGCGAAGCTGCAATAGCACTTAAGCTTTTGACAAGTGAACAGTTTGATCAGTGGGTGAAGCCGGAGGAGATGGTGGGGAATCTGTAACTCGGATGGAGTGGAACTTGTAAAAGATTATTACGATATTCTTTGGCACAGGACTGTCACAAAACAGGCTTCTGCCGTGTCATTAGAGTAGGAAAGAGAGCTTGTGGGGGAACTTCGGAGTTCTTCCGGTAGTTTTAGATTTACAATCTTAATAAGTGTGAGACTTATGGATGTAGGCGGGTTCCATTAAGGCCGTTTGTATCCAGAGTCAAGGTGAGAGAAAAAACCCAGTGCCTACGGGCGCTGGGTTTATTTTTTTAAAGAAATTCAGCTTTTTGTTTTCGGACTTTTCTTCCCCACAGAATTGTTATCCGCGACTACAAATTTTCTCTTCATAATGGCAAGATTAGCAAGACTTCAGAAAACGGTACGCGACCACGGCTTAGACGCACTCCTGATCACCCATCTTCCGAACATTCATTACCTCATCGGATACTCCGGTTCGAACGGTATTTTAGTCGTTCCGGCGCAGGGAAAGCCGCATTTTTTTACGGATTTCCGCTATAAGGCGCAAGTCAAGCTCGAAGTTGCAGGCGCAAAGATCACCATCGTTGATCGTGAGCGCACCTTGCTTGATGCCATCGTTGATAAGCAGCTTTTCTTAGATTTCGATGCCGTCGGTTTCGAAGAGAACCGTATCCCCTTTTGGATACATGATTTTATTCGCAAGAAATTCCGCAATCTGAAACTCGTTGCAAAAAAAGAGTTGGTCGAATCTATGACCATGATCAAGACTGACGATGAGATCGCAATGATTCAGAAAGCAGCAGAGATCGGCGATCAGGTGTTCGATAAGGTCATCAACATGATCAAGCCCGGAATGTCCGAGCGCGAAGTATCTGCCGAGATTTCGTACTATACCAAAAAATTAGGCGGCGACGGTGATGCTTTTGAAGTCATCGTTGCAAGTGGCGAACGCTCTGCGCTGCCGCATGGATTGGCAAGTGAGAAGAAGCTGAAAAAAGGCGAGATGATCACGTTAGATTTTGGCGTAAATTACCGCGGCTTTAATTCCGATATGACGCGCACCGTCGCGCTCGGAAAAGTCTCCCTCGAATTGCAGAAAATGTACGACGTTGTCCGCGTAGCCCAACAGCGTGCGATTGATAAAGCCCGACCGGGCATGAATGGTCGCGAACTTGATAACGTAGCCCGGGATTACATCACGCTTCATGGCTATGGCTCGAAATTTGGTCATGGCACGGGACACGGACTTGGCATCGAAGTACACGAAATCCCTGTCATCGCACAGCGCGGCGAACGCTTCACGCTCGAACCAAGTCAGGTCTTCACCATCGAACCGGGCATTTATATTGAAGGCATCGGCGGAGTCCGCATTGAGGATGATGTCGTCATGCGTAAAGACAATGTCGAAGTGATCAATAAATCACCGAAAGACCTGATTGTACTGTAACTACTCGAATTCGCGAGAAGTTAAAAGGGACATGAAGGGTGTCATTGCGAGGAATCCGCTTGCGGGTGACGAAGCAATCCCCTTAATCGTGGCAGACGTTTACCCTTATTAATACTTTTAGGGGATTGCTTTGTCGGGCTAAAGCCCTCCTCGCAATGACACTTTGTAAATAAAAAAAAGCCGGAGAATTTCTCCGGCTTTTTTTTATTATCTCGTTTTAAGAAAATTCTTACGGTACAATGCAGGTATCGCGCAGTGTGTCTCTCAGATCAGGATTAGTATCCGGCTTTAACGTTACCACTGCTGCCCATCCGGTATATGTTCCTGTTGTTAAACCGGGGCGCGGGAAAGCTTTAATTGTATGTACTCCAGCCTTTGTTGCAATATTCCCAAAATCATAGAGAATTTTCGGCGAGTCAACAGTCTCGACCGCTAACTCAAAATCGCAGCCGCAGGATAAACCTAAATTATAAACGTTTGAATCGGTCGGTACTTTTAAAATCCCGCTCGTCCTTGGTGCGAATACTTTAGTATGATTTAATTCCACGGGTGGCACAGGAGTTATCGTCGGCGAACAGGACTCCATCAATACGGTTACTAAAATCGTAAGAGCAATCAATCTGAAAAGATTTTCCATCTTCATAATCGTAAATAAATAATTTTTGATAAAAAGCGGGGAAATCTATGAGACGTTCCCTGAGAATAAACGTTTTTAAGGGTGAAAAGATACAACTTGCAGTAAATAAATTTTATTTTCCGTGCTCGTAACAACCGAATCGATCGTGCTCCGTTCCCGCAAGCAAGGCGATACGTCGAAGATCGTCTCGCTTTATACGCTTGATTTCGGCTTAGTTGATGTCATTGCCAAAGGCGCGCGCGAGATGAAATCGAAGTTCGGTTCGTCGCTCGAGCCTTTTACGTGCTCGAAAGTCTCGTTCTATAAAAAAGACGGACGCGATCTGTATCTTCTTGCAAAAGCCGAGACAGCGCTTGCTTTGCGAAATCTGCGAACTGATCTCGACCATATCGAAGCTGCCACGAAAGTCGCCGAACTTCTGCTGCGCTCCCAGCACCATGAAGAATGCCATCCCGATCTTTATAAACTCATTAAAGAAACGCTGACGGCAATGGCTGAGTGCAAAGAATCTATCGGAGTCTCCTCCGTACTCTTTGCGTATTATCTGCAATACATTCACTTTGCAGGATTTGAGATGCGCCTTAATCAGGATGCGAAAGCTGAAACTGGTTCGTGGTATTTTGATATTGAGAAAGGCGAAGTTGTCGAAATTCAAAGTTCATCGGATATGCATAGTGAAAAATTGCAGAGGCTCACGCCCGAAGTCCTCGGCTCATTCCGGCATCTAGAGCGCGCCGGCGTTTCAACCGCAGCATCGCTGAAGCTCTCGCCAAATGCCCGTCATATCCTCGAACAACTTTTTCGCTCCTACTTTGCAACTCATATCGAAGGGATGCAGCAGAACAGATCGAAAAGCGGCAAGGTCTTTTCAGCGATCCAGCCCCAAGAATGAAACATCATTTGAAATCCGGCGTTAAAATATCATGTTCTAAATCTTATCACGATTTCAACAAAAATTTTAATTAAGAAGGAAGTATTTACTATGTTTAAAAAGTATTCATTTATTCGTCCGATGATCCTTGTCGTGTTCGGCTTGATTATCGGAGTCGGAATGGTAGCAGGTTTCGGCGGTATTGCAAAACTTAATGTTGCTTTCGGGCAATCGGATAATGTCACGCTCGGCGGACCGACTCCGAACATTCCACAAAGTGCAACGCTCGAAAGTATCAATACGTCATTCAAGGCAGTTGCGAAAGCTATTCAGCCCGCAGTTGTTTCTATCACAGTGACAACGGAAGCACCGAAAGCTGTTTCCGGAAATGGGAAAACGGATGGAAATAACCCATTCAAATACTTTTTCCATAACAGTCCCGATGGTGGCGGCAACGATGAAGAAGACGGAAATCCTTTCTCCATGCCTCAGCAGGGACCCAGACAAGGTTTAGGTTCGGGCGTGATCGTCACCAGCGACGGATATATCCTGACCAATAATCACGTTGTTGCTGATGCAGCAAAAAAACATGGCATCACCGTCAAGCTTACCAATAAGCACGAATATGAAGCAAGAGTTATTGGTACCGATCCGACGACCGACCTTGCCGTCATTAAGATCGAAGCAACAGGACTTCCGGTTGCAGCGCTTGGAAATTCGGATGACATTGCCGTCGGCGAGTTAGTGCTTGCTGTTGGTAATCCACTTGGCTTGGAGTCAACAGTTACCACCGGCATCATCAGTTCGCTCGGGCGCTTTATTAATATTTTTGATGAAGCCCGTACGAAGAATGCTGCGGGTACAAGCATTGCAAATTTTATTCAGACTGATGCGGCGATCAATCCGGGAAATTCCGGCGGCGGACTTTTTAATGCAAAAGGACAAGTCATCGGCATCAATGCTGCGATTGCATCGCAGACGGGAATGTTTGCCGGTTACGGTTTTGCCATCCCTATCAATCTTGCAAAAACTGTTGCGATGGATATCATCAAGACCGGCCATGTGAATCGCGGATATATCGGTGTCAATATCAAACCAATAGATCAAACCGAAGCCGAAGCGCTTGGGCTTGGCGTTCCGCGCGGCGTCCGTATTGACGGAGTAGTCAAAGGCAGCGCAGGTGAATCAGCAGGACTTCATGAAGGAGACATTATTCTTTCGGTTGACGGAAGAGAGACCAATGAATCGAATCAATTGCAGGGACTTATCGCCGTGCATCATGCAGGTGACAACGTTTCTCTAAAAATTTGGCGCGATGGAAAAGAGCTTGATAAAAACGTCAAACTTCGTTCAAGAACAAATGAAGATGTTTCTTCGAATGAAAATGCCGAGTCGAACAGTATTAATGGCAAGACTGAATCTATGTCTTCGAAAGAAACAGCGACTCTTGAAAACGTCGGTGTTACCGTGCGCAATCTCAATACCAGCGAGAAAGATAAGTATGATACCAAAGGCGGAGTCTATATAACAAACGTTGTACCCGGTTCAGAAGCTTATCAAAGAGGGTGGGGAATTGTTGGTAAAGTAATTTCTCAAGTTGACGGGAAAGACGTAAAAAACGTCGATGAGTTTGAAAGATTAGTTAATAAAGCTAAAGGAAGGTCAATAGGGTCAACAGTTATAGACGATAAAGGAACAAAGAGATTCATCGCTATCAGAATCCCGAATGACTAAGAGAATGTAGAATTGAGAGCCAGAATTTATTGTCATTGCGAGGAGGGCTTTAGCCCGACGAAGCAACCCCCTAAATCGTGGTAGCGACATAGGTACTACAAACTATTAGGGGATTTCTTCGTCGTCGCGGAGTTTACACTGAGTGTAACGAATGTGCGACCCCTCACAATGACACGTATATAGTTCTCAATTCACAATTCTTTTATATTGTCCCTGCTGCCGAGTCATGATGAGCAGTCTTGAACGGCTCGTCTTCGAAACTTGAGATGGATTGAAGTTCTCTGAATCTGCGATAGATCTGGTCCATCGAAAGATTTTCAATAGCCTCGGTCGAAAATTTAGAGCAGCAGAAGCTCGCCAGCACTGTTCCATAGACGACGGCACGTTTCACTGTTGCATATTGGATCGTCTCCCAACGTGTCAGGTAGCCAATCAAACCGCCCATGAATGAATCGCCGGCGCCTGTCGGATCGAAAATTTCCTCAAGAGGATATGCCGGAGCGGAGAAAATAAATTTATCGTAGAAAAGCAAAGCACCGTGCTCCCCTTTTTTGATGATGACGATACGGTGGTTATCAGGAGCAAGCATTTCCTGTAGTTTATGTCCGCACACCACAAGGCTCGGATGGTCAACAAGAAGCCGTGCCTCGCCATCATTAATAACAAGAGCATTAACCTTCGCTAATGTTTTCATCAGATCATCTTTCGCTCCGGTGATCCAAAAATTCATCGTATCACAGATAATCAGCTTCGGCTTATTCTTCATCTGATTTATGACTTCAAGCTGAAGGCTCGGAGCGATGTTACCGAGAACGAGGTAATCCGGTGAAGCAGCTTTAGTCGGGACTTTCGGTTTGAAATCAGCAAAGACGTTTAGATCAGTTGCAAGGGTATCGCGGGTATTCATATCGTAATGATATTTCCCCGCCCAGAAGAAAGTCTTGCCGCCTTTAATAACTTCGACGCCTGATGTATCAAATCCTTTCGCTTTGAAAAGCTTCCAGGCGTGCTCAGGAAAGTCCTCACCGACGACACCAACTAAGCTGATATCGCTGCCATGAGCAAAGTAACTTGCAGCAAGTGAAATATATGTTGCGCTGCCGCCTAAGGCTCTTTCGCGTTTATCAAATGGCGTCTCAATGGTATCAACTGCCAATGAACCAACTATAAGAAGTGACATTAATTTAAATTATGAATTAGAGAATGTAGAATCGAGAAATTATATTATGCAAAAATACGAGCATTTCTCTATCAGAGTACCACATTCCATATTCATCACGCTTGAGGCGGAATTGGCGGCGGCGGAATTGGAGTTGTTTGCGGACTCTCTCCCGGTGCTGGTTGCTGCGGAAATGGTAATGGTTCTCCCGGTTGAGCCGGCTGTTCAGGTGGTACAGGACGGGGCTGCGGATTTGTTGTCGGCGGAATAAGAACGTTGGTTGATTCCATAAGATTTGTTTAAAGAATAAATCCTCAAATATCACCTCGCGTAGTTAGAACTTCCAATTGAAGGGTCTCCGGATGAAACAGCATGTCATTGGACAAAACTGGAATTCGGTTTACCTAACTACCCAGGGTGTTTGTAGTTATAGATACGCAAAAGGATTTCTATCGGTTTTCTCTTCTTACCATCCGCAACCTTCCCCCCAATCCTCTCGTTTTAGGTTTAGTTAAAATCTGATCTCTATTTTATGAAGAACGGCATATCAACCAACGGTATCCATACCAACGGCACGACAACTTTCGAAACTTCTCCTGAGTATTTGGAGGCGAAAAAACGATGGGAAGATCGCGACGCTAAAGGCAAAACTACAGGATGGAAGCATACAACTCTTTCCGGCAAACCGATAAATAATCTTTACAGTCCAAAGGACGTTTCGCCCTCAGAATTTATTGAGAAGATCGGCTTTCCAGGCGATTATCCTTATACCCGTGGGATTCATCCGACTGGCTATCGCGGCAAAGTTTGGACGATGCGCCAATTTGCCGGTTTCGGTTCACCGGAGGATACGAATGCAAGATTTAAATATCTTTTGGCTCACGGGCAGACGGGACTTTCGACGGCATTTGATCTTCCAACACTGATGGGACGCGATGCCGATGATTCGTGGAGCGAAGGCGAAGTTGGTATATGCGGAGTTGCTGTGAGTTCGCTTCGTGATATGGAAAAGCTTTTTGATGGCATTCCACTTGGTGAAGTTTCGACTTCGATGACGATCAACTCTCCTGCGGCAATGATCTTTGCATATTATTTATCTGTCGCAGATAAACAAGGTGTTCCTTATTCACAGCTTCGCGGCACGTTGCAAAATGATATTCTGAAAGAATATATTGCGCAGAAAGAATTTATCTACCCGCCGGAGCCTTCGATGCGCATCATCGTTGATATGATCGAATTCTGCACGAAGGAAGTGCCGCAATGGAATCCCGTTTCAGTTTCAGGTTATCACATTCGCGAAGCAGGTTCGACTGCGGCACAGGAATTGGCTTTTACACTTGCCGACGGATTTTCGTATGTCGAGCATTGCATTGCACGTGGTATGGATGTTGATGATTTCGCTCCCCGTATTTCCTATTTTTTCAATTCGCATATTGATTTCTTTGAAGAAATTGCAAAGATGCGAGCGGCACGAAGAATTTATGCAAAGCGCATGAGAGAAAAATATGGTGCCAAGAATCCGAAATCTTGGACGCTCAGATTCCATACTCAAACGGCTGGATGTTCTCTCACTGCGCAACAGCCGGAAAATAATATCGTCCGCACGGCATTCGAAGCAATGGCAGCAGCGCTTGGCGGAACACAGTCACTGCATACAAATTCGATGGATGAGACACTTGCACTTCCATCAGAAAAGGCAGTTAAGATCGCTTTGCGTACTCAGCAGATATTAGCGTATGAAACCGGAGTTATCAATACTGTTGATCCTCTCGGCGGTTCATACTTTGTTGAAGCAGAGACCGACCGTCTTGAAGCTGAAGCCAATGATTATTTTGATAAGATAGATGCACTTGGTGGAGTGATTGCTGCAATCGAAGCAGGATTCTTCCAGCGTGAAATTGCCGATGCGGCTTATCGCTATCAGATAGAACTTGATAAAAAAGAAAAATATATCGTCGGCGTCAACGAGTATGTCGAAGAAAATGAGAAGATCACCATTCCGATCTTGCAGATAGGACCGGAAGTCGAAAGAAACCAGTTAAGAGAGTTGAAAGAATTAAAAGCGAACCGCTCTCAAGCAGCAGTAGATGAAAGCATTGAAGAGATTCGCGCTGCAGCATTTGGTCACACAAACCTCATGCCGATCTTCATCAAGGCCGCCAAAGAATATGTTACACTTGGCGAGATGATCGATGTATTGAAAGTACCATTCGGTGAATATCAGGAAGCAGTAGTGTTTTAGAAAATTAAAATTTCGAGAAATGACATATCATTTACAATACTTAACAGATTCCAGTGGCAAGCAGAAGGCGGTGCAAATACCTCTGAAGGAGTGGCTTGCGATTAAAGAGACAATTGATAAAGCTGAGACGAAGCGAGAATTACTTGATGGTCTGAGTACTGCCGGAAAGGAAATTCACGATATAGAATCAGGAAAGAAGAGGGGCAAAACACTTGACGAACTTCTGAATGAATTATAAGATCATAGCGATTTCTTCATTCGAAAAGGAGTTGAAAAAACTCGCAAAGAAATACCCGTCTCTTAAATACGACCTTGAACCTCTGAAAAAAGGTCTTGCTACTGAACCATCGACTGGTACTCATTTGGGCAAGGGTATTTATAAGATACGACTTGCCATTGCAAGCAAGGGAAAAGGAAAGAGTGGCGGTGCAAGGATAATAACGTATGTAAAGGTTACAGCTAGAACTGTTTATCTACTTGCAATTTATGACAAATCAGAAGTAGATACCATGACTGAGAGTCAAATCATGGGAAGACTTCACGAGCTTTAGCATAAAGAGCAATAATCACACTCTTTTCTTGATTCCAATCTCACCGCCGTATTTTTGTCTTAATGAAGATACCACATTTTATTCGCCTTCTGCGCCCGAAGCAATGGGTTAAGAATTTATTCGTCTTTGCGGCGCTTGTTTTCTCGCATCATCTCCTTGAATGGGACTTTGCGAAACAGTCTTTATTTGGCTTCGCGCTTTTTTGTGCGACGGCAAGTACGATCTATATTGTCAACGATATTATTGATCGTGACCGCGACAGGCTGCATCCCAAAAAGAGACATCGCCCGATTGCAAGCGGAAATATCAGTGTGCCGAGCGCCATCAGTACGGCGATCATTATTTTTGGGATCGCCGTTCCGATTGTCTTCGGGCTTCCATATAAATTCGGATTCTGCCTTGCATTATATTTTGTGATGAATCTTTCGTACAGTCTTTTTCTGAAAGATGTTGTATTGATTGATGTGTTTGTTATTGCAATTGGCTTTATGCTCCGCGTTGTCGGCGGAGCTTTTGTAATAAATGTGCCGATCAGTTCATGGCTTATTCTGACGACGATGTTTCTCTCGCTTTTTCTCGCTGTTGCAAAACGTCGTGGAGAACTTGTGATGCTCGAAGCAAAAGTTGACGAAGAGAAAAAACCAAAAGAAAGCACGCGCAAAGTTTTGCAGCATTATAGCGTGGAATTCACTGAACAGCTTTGCACCATCTGTGCCGGTGGATTTATCATTAGCTATGCGCTTTATACAGTGAGCGACCGAACGGTAAAGATTTTCGGAACAGAGAATCTGGTTTTCACTACGCCTTTTGTTCTTTACGGAATTTTTCGGTACCTCTATCTATTGCATAAAAAGAATCTCGGCGAAAATCCGACGGAAGTCGTACTAACCGATGTCCCGATGATCTTGAATTTTATCGCCTATGCGATCGCGATGTTCTTTATTATTTATTTTCACTCATAGTGCATCTCAAAAGTTTTGTCAAACGGAATTTGGCTGAAGGTGCACTCGTCTTTACAGGTGTTCTTATTCTTGTCGTTCAATTCGCTGTAACAAAATATTATCTTTCTGATGGGGGAGTCGATCATACGCAGATAGTTGGCGCACCGCTTGATGATACATATATTCATTGTCGGTTTGCAGCGAATCATCTTGGATTACATGAATATTCATTCAATCACGGTCATGTTGTCAGCGCTGATACGTCTCCGCTTTGGGTTCTAATGATTTCAATTGGTGGGCTGATTGCCTCACATCTTGATCTTGTTGCAGTTATTCTCTCGGCGCTGTTCTTTCTGCTGCTTGCTCCAGCAGTCTTTCGTATTTGCCGTTTTACTTTTATGCTTCCATATTCCTGGAGTGTTTTAGCTGGCGCCGTCACTCTTCTTTCCTCACGACTTGTTTGGGCATCGGCAAGTGGGATGGAGGTCACCCTTGCCTGCTTTCTCACCCTTCTTGTATTTCATGAACACCTAAAACAGCGACAATTTGGCGGCACGATGCGCATGAGAGAAGGAGTATTTCTTGCCCTTGGTATTGCAACAAGACCGGAGTTAATGTTTCTTGCGGTGATACTTCTGCTCGACTGGTTTATTGTTGCGATCAGAGAGCGAAAAGGTTTTGTCAGCTTAGTAAAAGGGAAAATTGTTTTTTTAATTTGTGTTATGCCTGTTTTCCTCATTCCGTACTTCGAAAGAGGAAACCTGATCTATCATTCTTCTCTTGTGCAAGGCGCAAAATTATCCTTCATTCCTGATGCAGGATATTTACTTTTTGTATTGAAAGTATTCGCTGCAAGTTTTTCAATTCCGGTTCTACTTGCTTTCTTTTCGCCATTTATTTTACGGATGAAGAAAGATGTATTGCTGTTGCAAATTTTTGGATTCGGTCTCCCGATCTTACTTGCATTTATTGCCCCGCAATTCCGCCATCACGGCAGATATTTTTTTGAGGTTTTTCCCATATTAATTATTCTTGGTATTCTGGTCTGCTCTAAAATATTTTCGCATGGTGATTGGCAGAAATTTTCTGTTCCAATTCAATCGGCATTTATCACTATTGCTTTGATCGGCGCCGGGCGTGGAATTCTGCTCTCCGCGGAATCGGTAACGAATATTAATGATCAACATCTTGCATCGGTATCTTGGATTAATGAGAATGTTATTGGTAGCGATAAACTTGCGGTTGATGATGTCGGTGCAATTGGTTATTTTACGAAGCGGCAAGTGATTGATCTTACGGGGCTAATCAGCCCTGAGTTTTACCCGTTACAAAACGATCAGAAAGAAGTTTGGAAAGAAGCTCGAAAGCAAGGAGCAAATATTTTTATTATTTACACAAGACTCAACCCTACATTCTATCAATTTGCAAAAGATTCTCTTGAGTTGGTAAAGGAATTTCGGGTGCGCCCTCCACTTGTTGCAAGTGCTGATACAGTATTGTCTATCTTCCGAGTGAAAGGAGATGTGTGTGCCGCTCGGTGAAAAGAAAGTGAAACGTCTAACAGGATTGCTACTTATTGCAGCAGTTCTCATAACTCGTCTTCCTTTTATCTCCCGAATGCTTTATGAATTCGATTCTATCGACTTTGCTATAGCAACATTTCGTTTCAGTCTCGAACAAGTCACGCCACATTTTCCGGGATATATTCTTCATATCCTTTTTGCGAAGTTTATTCTACTTTTTATATCTGATGTAAATCTTGCATTCGTTTGGATAAGTATTTTGCTTTCCATCGGCTCTGTATTATTTATCTGGAGAGCCGGAGCAGCGCTTCGCGGAGAGAGAGTCGGTTTGATCGCAGCGATACTATGGCTTTTCACTCCGATCTTCTGGTTTTATGGGGAGGTTGCAACAGCATATATCTATGAAGCTTTCTTTGCAAGTGCATTTCTTTATTTGGGTATAAAGTTATTAAGAGCTCCCAAAAATAAATGGCTTGTCTTTTTTCTTTTTATCGCTCTTTCACTTGCAACCGGCGCTAGGCAATCGAGCATCCTATTCTTTACTCCGTGTCTAATTTACATTCTTTGGAAAGCCCATCAGCCTTTTCGAATTTGGGGTGCAGGAATAGTTCTATTCCTCCTCGTAACTTCTTCATGGCTTGCGATTTTGTTTTATTATAGCGGAGGTGTCGGAGCATATTTTGCACAGGCAGATCGCGAGACTGTGTATCGCTCCCAATCAATAATTTTCGGCAACTCATTTTTCGGACATCTCAGAGTTGTCGCTAAAGTTTTATCCGAGTTGTTTATTTCTGCTCTTCCATTTTTCATTATCTGTTTTGCATCACTTCTGATATATTGGAAAAGAAGCATTCGATTTATACAAGATCAGTTTTCAACGCCATCATTTTGGTTTATAGCTCTTGTCGCTCTCCCTGCTTTTCTTTTTTATATTGGCATCTATTTTATGAAGGCAGGATATTTGCTGAATATCTTACCGAGTGTTGCGATTATAGGCGCAGTGCTTCTCGATCAAATGACGATTTGGCGTGCTGAAAAAATTAAACATAGTTCGGAAAACAATCTTCTTCTTACTCGCCGGATAATTACAGTTGGTGCGATACGAAATGTTATAATCGTCGTTATCCTTGATCTTATAATTTTCTTCACTCCTTTTCCCTGGGCATGCCGGGATTATTTTAATAATGCTTTTACACTTGATTCTTATAATATTGGCACTTCTATTTCAAATGATCTGAGGTTTGGGAATATTGCTAACAGATTATTTGCTTTTTGCAATATCTACGGAGTGAAGAATATTGATAAACTTCATGAAGATGTTCTTTCAGCATTGAGCAAAGAATCTTCACATCCTGAGAATGCTGTTATTCTCGACACATGGTGGCATCGCTGGGGATATTATTATCTGCCACAAAGTACTATCTATGATATTAGAGATTTTCAATCGAAAGACTCGCTGTGGATAGGTGTATCCAAAAATTATATCCGAAAAGTTATTGAGGAAAGAGTAATTCGTATTCCTGATGAAAAGAAAGTCTTACTCTTATTGAGAGAAGATCACCCCTCATTCTTAGAGATTGCCGGTCAAGTGCATCTCGAAAGAGTTGATCTACCTAAATATTTAGATATATACCAGATCACCGATGAACATTTTTCTTTCCTATGGAAGAATGTCCGATTCATTAAGGAGTAGCGCGGCGAGGTTTTAATTGAGCTGGAATCCAGTCACCTGTTAATGCATCGAGTCTCACCCATCCCCCTCTATCGGGAATATTAACTTCTTCGTTTCCATCTTTATCAATGTCCGCAATGAATCCTGAAAATTCTAATAACCTCAGCGAATCATTCCTTAGATATAAAATCGTATTCGAACCGTTCGGCAACCCTTGAATTGTATTCGGAATCAAAATGATCTGCGATGAAGAATCACTCGAGATGTGAACGGACCGTGCTTCGGAAATATATTTTGCCGAAAGAGTCAAATGAATTGTATCAAAACTTCCATCAAGAAAAACAGCGATCGAAGTTTTGCCGCGATGAATATCCTTAAATTCTCTGCGGGAAGTATCAACGGGAGAAACGCTTTGTTCGTGAATGACAAAGGTTTTCTGATTCATCTGAGCATCTCGAATCTTCATATTGATAATAATATCAAGCTTCGAATCATAACGCCAAAAGAATTCATTTCCGATGAGATAAAAAAGAAAAATTAAAGAGGCGCCGATATACAGCGCCTTCGATAATTTTTTCTGAGAATTCATAACCGTCATCGGCGCTCGTCTTTGCGGTCAGGACGCTGCTGGTTATTGCGGCGCTGACCATTGCGGTTACCGCCTCCACCTCCACCACCACCTCTGCCATTGTACCGATTCTCTTTGCGACGTGGCGTTGCAATCTGCGGAGCGGCTTCAGTAACTTCAGGCTGAGGTTTCTGCCCCAAAAATTCCGGAGTTAGATCTTTATCAGATGAATCGAAGAATCTGAACTCATCTCCCCGAAGTGAGTCGTCATTAATAAGTCTGGCTCGGACATGAGTCCTCATCTTCATCTTGAACCATGGAGAAATAAATCCATTGGCAAGTGGTTCATAAAGAAGGGGATGGACGCGAAGTTTTAATGCTCCTCCCGGTCCTTCGGATTTGAAACGCTCCAACCATCGTTCGATCTGATGCAAGACGCTGGTCTGCGAAACCAACATTCCCGTTCCTCCGCAAGCAGTACACTGATCGCTCATCGTCTCGCCCAGTGACTGGCGAATTCGTTGGCGAGTGATCTGCATCAAACCAAAATCAGTTAACGGCAGAATGGAGGATTTGGCGCGGTCGCGACGCAATTCCTTCTTCATCTCGTCGTACACTTTCTTCTTGTTGCGTTCATCGATCATGTCGATAAAATCAACAACGATGATTCCGCCAATATCGCGAAGTCGTAATTGCCTTGCAACTTCCCGAGCCGATTCAAGATTTGTCTTGAGCGAATTCAATTCCTGCTCCCTTCGCGCTGCATAGCGACCGGAGTTCACGTCAATAACAACCATCGCCTCAGTCTTTTCGATGAAAAGATATCCGCCGGATGGAAGTAGTACCTTCCTCGACATCGTCTGCTCGATCTCTTCTTCAATCCCGAGTGCATCGAAGACAGGGATATTATCTTTGAAATGTTCTACAGTCCCGGCAAGATTCGGCGATGCCCATTGGATGTAATCCAGAACTTCGCGATACATCTTCTTATCGTCCACGACGATCTTCGTGATGTCATTACTGAAAAGATCGCGAAGAACGCTATTGGTAATATTCGTATCCTGAAAAGCAAGAAGCGGCGGTTCTTTATCTTTGATCTTCGACTGGATCGAATTCCAATCGTTGATCAGATTCTGCAAATCTTCTTTCAAGGCTGATTCTTCTTTATTTTCCGCAACTGTTCGGATAATAACTCCAACATCCTTCGGCTTCAGCGACCTGATAACTTTACGAAGTCTGCGGCGTTCGCGAACGGAAAATACTTTTTTGCTGATTCCAATACCAGGTTCAAAAGGAACGAGAACTAAAAATCTTCCCGGGAGGGAAATACGGCTTGTAACTCTGACGCCTTTATTGGCGAATGCTTCGCGGGTAACTTGAACGAGAATATTCTGCCCTGGTTCGAGATCAATGTTCGACACCTCAAGAGTGGAGAAAGCTCTGCGCGGTCCCTTCGGAGCAGCTGGCTTTGGTGACTCGCGGCGAGGCTCAGGACGAGGCGTACCGTCATCCGGAGTGCCTTTCAAACGAAGCTGAGGAGGTCCTTCCTGGACGGCTGCAACAGCAGCAGGCTCTTCGCCTTCATCTTCATCGAATTCATCATCTTCCGAATCATCATCATCATCCCGCATATCCGCATCAGCGAGGAATGACATTGATCCGTCAAATGAATCGCCGACATCGGAGAAATGAAGAAAGGCATCCTGCGAAAGACCGACATTAATAAAAGCAGCGTTCATTCCGGGAATAACCTTGGCTACTTTGCCGAGAAAAATTTCGCCAACGTGACGAACGGTTTCGGGATTTTCTACAAAAAGCTCGACGAGGCGACCGTTCTCCGTAATGGCGATCCGGACTTGATTTTCCTGACTGGCATTAATAATAATTTCTTTCCGAAATTGAGTCATAGCAGTATATCATAAACTCCCTCTTTCAAAAAAAGGGAAGAGTGGTGAAAAATACCTGCTGTTATTTTCGGATAAAAAAAGTCTTCGAACGTCCGCTGCAGCGGATCAGGTTCGGTTCAATCCCGGTGGTCCGTAGCGACTAAGTAATAGTTGCCGACTGAGTATCGGTGTGGAAGTCCTGATCAAAGATAAAGGTAAAGTAGAAAAAGGCAAGAATTGCGTTCGGCTCGGCACAACACCGACCAAAGCAAAATGCGGCTGAGAATACTCTGAGCAAAATACATCAGCAGAGTTTATTCTAAAGTTTGTGATACGAAAACGCCTCTCTGCAAACCGGACGATTCCGGCACAGAAGGCGAAGATCACAAAGGGCAAAAGCGCTTGCACTGAAAACTTTTTCTCTTATGAAATGGACTTTCCCAGAGTTCGCTTCCTTCACGAGAAGGAAAATAAAACAAACTCTGTGAACTTTGGCTAAGATTCAGTTGCGGAGATTATCCAACTCTTTATGAAAAAACAACTCCGTCAGAAACTTAGACTGCTTTCTATCATCCTGGCTTTCCAGTCCACAAAGACCGGGGATAAGCCATAATAGCAGGTTAAATAAAACTTATTAATTGCTGCCCATCCGAAGCGTTAACTCATTATATAAAATAAAGTTAGCTAAATCGAGCGAATCAGCAACCTTTAATAAACCACTATTACCCAAGAAAGAATCCGAACCAAGATTAAAGCTATTGGCTCAGTTTGCTTGTCATTTCGAACCGAGTATACCGCGATAGCGGCAGACGAGCGGGAGAAATCTAAGATAAAAATAAATCCTTATTTCGCCCGGGGAGAATATGGTTTTATCTTTATTCATAGATTTTTCTACGATGCCGTTATCGCGTCATCGTCCGTTCGAAATGACATTCCAATTCCCCCAAATTTTACATTACCATCTCCATTTCTTCATCAAAAACTTCTACTATTTTGGGGCTTTCCAGCTCCCCACCCTGGCTGATGCTCATATCTCCGTGAGCATACTCTAACTCATTGATTTTCCTGGGACTTAATATTTTACTTTCTGCTTTTTTCTCTTGCTCATCGAATTCTAAACGGATGAAAATAATGTCATCGGCGATGGCAGCAAGTTTGCCGAGTCCGCCGCGATGCATTTCACCGGGAACGGCGTTTCTCATATTGGCTTGAGAATAGATAAGGACAGAAACATCAAATTCTTTCGCAAAGCCCATCAAGCCAAATAATGCCTTTTCTTTATAGCCATACGACCTATTGGCAAAATCCCAGGAATTCACGATGATATGCTTTATATCATGCTCTTCGATCATTTCACGGAATTCACCGAGATATTTAGCAAGATCGCCAACGATGACGTTCTTGAAGAATATGCCTTCGCACTCCCCAAGCTTTTCTTTTGTGGGATTGAGCTCCTTCCGAGCCGATTCAAAGAGTCTGCGGGTGGTATAGATGGTATTGATATAGAGGATATTTCCCCGTCTTTTACTTTTGCTGATCTTCGAAGCCTGCCGAAGGCTTCCCAAAACATTCTCCCCTGCATGATTTCCGCAATAAACAGTGATCTCTCCTTCAGCAAATCCTAAGTATTTATCTCGTAACATGTAGTATCTCCTTATATAATGATTCTAAAATAATTTGATTTTTTTCATCCTTGATCCTTCATCCCTCATCATTACCCATAGGTGCCTATCAAAGCACCTATTAATATAAGGAATAAAAATCCGTTGCCAAGTAAATTTGAAAGATTTAACATTGCGGGCACCTATGGCTACCAGGATCAACCACCCCAACCCCTCCTTGAAAAGGAGGGGCTATCTATTTAAAAAAAATCTCCCCGCCTTTTCAAGGCGGGGGTTTGGGGGCGGTTGACCCCGAGCCCGGGATTTTTGGTTACTTAAGGGAATTTGCTAAGCCAAGTTTTCGTAGTAGTAGATTGAAAAAGACTAAATAGCTATGCCCCATCCAGTTTGTTATTTCGACCTCGAAACTACAGGTGTTGATAAAACTAAAGACAGAATAGTAGAGATCGCTATCATAAAAATTACTGATGGCGTCGAAGAAGAATTCCACTCTCTTGTTAATCCGGAAATACCTATACCACCCGAAGCCTCTGCCGTACATGGGATAACAGATGAGGCTGTAGCAAATGCACCAAAGCTCATTGAGATCGCGCCGAAAATTATTCAGCTTATTTCCGGAAGCGACCTTGCCGGATTCAATTCTAATAGCTTCGATATCCCACTGCTCATAAATGAGTTAAGCCGTGTCGGACAAACTGTAGAGTTGAGGGATGCTGTATTTTATGATGCATTCAAGATATACATCCGTAAAGAAACAAGGACATTAACCGATGCAGTAAAATTCTATTTAGGGAAAGATCATACTGGCGCACATGGAGCATTGGCAGATGTTCGGGCTACAATGGAAGTATTTCATGCACAAACAGAGCGATATGACGATTTGCCGAAAACACGGACTGAGTTAGCCCTATACTGCAACAACGATAGAAAACGAGCAGACCTATCAGGCAGATTTGCAATAGATAATGATGGTGACTATGTTTTTGCTTTTGGTGCGCACAAGAATAAAAAAGCAAAAGACGAAAGAGATTATCTTAAATGGATGTTATCGAGGGACTTCAATGCCGATACGAAAGAACTTATTAGATTTATTCTGAAAGATACGCCACCTACAAATATTTAGGATACATGCCGATCAATCTTAAGAGGAATGGGTAAATGGTCTACTAGTCTTTTTTTGATTTACTCGACATAATCAAGTTTGCAATTTCAGAAAGAGGATTGAGCACAGGCTCATCTTTACGAATAAACCCTGTTGGAACAAATGCACTAAGAGAATTTATAACTTCAGCAACAACCAAATCAATTCTATCTTGTGCTCGTGGTGTGTTTAGTAAGCGTTCGAAAGTTTTTGCTAAAGCGGCTTTTTGTTTGTATGCTGAAGATGCATGCATCCTAATCGCATATTGCCGGAAAGTGAAACGCGTAATGAATGCCATTGCTGAAAGTAATAAGAGTCTTTCAATAATAAAGCTTATTCTCATCTCTTCAGTGCTTGTTTGATTACAACTAAATAAAGTTGCGGTTGGGTTTATTCCAAGGACAATGATCAATATTATAAAAGCACTTAAGAATATAAAACCAGATATCAACCATTTACGAGCATTGCCATTTTTATTTGCTGAATTAACATTTGACTCATGTTCATAAAATTCGCCTAAGGCCTGAGCTGCAGAACTTCCTGCTGCATTCTTTAAGGTGTTTCTTGCATCTTCCGCCTGTTCAATTAAAACATTGAGTTTTTTGATAGCCTCGCTAGAATCAGAATTATCGTTTTTTCCAATATTCTTTCGTGCAGATACAACTGCTGCATAGGTCATACGTAAGTCTGATTCAGGATAATTTGTGGGAACTCTACTATAGACACGTTGAATAAATTCATCCGCATCGGCACGAATCGATTTTACCCATTGCACAATATCACCTGTCGCTTTGTCTATACTGGCTTTTAGAATTGGCTCTGTGACGACCACAAATCGATCGATGTAATCTACTACATTATTTTTATAAGTACTGAAAAGAGTTATATCCCCTTCTGCTAATGAGGCATCTAGAATTGCGATTATGTCGGAAATCATGCGATAACAATCTCGTAGTTTTGCTGCTAAATCATGAAAATTTCTTTCACCAAAAGACTCTTTCACAAAGTCAGCGTTTTTTAAGCTCTCAAAATTACTAAATTGTTGGGAATGATCTTTAACTGCCATAAATGTAAAGTTTGGAATAAAATTTCAAAACATCCCCTCCAGCCCCGTCTTCTTCTCCCTTTGGGCTTTCCTGAAGTTCAGACTGTCATCGCCTAAGTCGCGGAATTCGGGGTGCTTGGATTTGTGTGATTTCATGGGTACAAAGATACGGAAGAAAAGGTGAGATGATGCTGCTTCCGACAGGCTCGTATATTATCAGGTTGAGTGCAAATGGAGAAAGTTTTTCGAAGGCGGTGGAAGTGGTTCGGTAGGGTGGCAGCTATGAGTGCTGAGTTATGAGGACTGAGTCGGCTACAGAACTCCTAAACTTCTCGAAAATAAAATTGGGACCAAGCTGACCACGTCACACACAAACAATCGCTGAGAGCTGCTTCCTTCCGGACCTGACTCGGTTGGGCGCGTCTGCATTGCATGGGACTTGGTCCCAAAACTTCGCAAAAGCTATTCCAATCTTTTCAGATTGGGGCAGAAAAACAGGATGATCGCGGTTGCGGTTCCGTAGATGTAAAAACTTGTGTCATTGCGAGGAGGATTTTAGTCCGACGAAGCAATCCCTTAGTCGTTTGCAGGATGTAACGGTCTACCAATATTTAGGAGATTGCCACGTCAGTCGCTGCGCTCCTTCCTCGCAATGACACTGCTAAAAGTATTCTCTTAACTAAAAACTAAGAACTAAGAATTAAGAACTAAGAACTAAGAACTTATTTCTTCCCCGCATCCGGATCAGCACCTAATGCGCTTGGATCAAATTTCTCGATCTTGATGTTGCTTGGGACAACGAAAATTGCATCGGCGAGTTTTTTATGCTCGGACTTTAAAAATTCATTGGAAAACTGTTCCGTTCCGTTCTGCTTCATTACCATGCGTATAGGCGCATAGCCGTCTTTGAAAAGCGTTAGGAGTGCTTCGCTTTTTATGCCGCTGAATTGCATTCCTGAGTACACACAATTTCTGATCGCCTCGGCAACATCTTTCGGTAGATCTTTCGTCATCCAAATATTCATTTCCGTTGATGAATCAACCATCATAATAAAGAGTTCGCTTTTATGTCCTGCGATCTCTTCCTCTTTTCCGGCTTTCTTCGGTACCATTGGCGGAATTTTCATCTGCTTCAATGCTGCATCAATGACGGAAATATCCATTTCTTTGCCGACTTTTAACGCTTCCTGAACGATGACTTGCACACCGGCTTTATTATCGGTATAGACGGAAGTTCTGCCCTGATGCGGATCATCGGCGGATTGAAGAATTTTGTCGCCTTTGAGCGAATTAAGCAAATCGATCTTCTGATTGCCAAGCATTGGCGAGGACATCTGCATCGTGATCTCACCCTCAAATGTCTGTGCACGAAGCATAGCAGGACAGAGAAGGACTACAGCAAGAAGGACGAGTTTGAAAAAAGAACGGTTCATACGCAGGATCATGGTTAGTAAAATAATATATGGTTCATTTTACAAACGCGATGGTTTTGTTTTAAGTGCCAAGAGCGCCTAACGGCTCGAGCGTAAAGCTCAAACCTAAAAACTAAAGTCGGGGCAAAAATGACAAGCGAAGGATGAATGATATAATTTTGCCCTACTTCTGCGGAACAGAGTTGGGGATTTGAGCATTGTTAATGGGCAATGAAAAAAAGCTTATTTCTTATCCTGCCTTTAGCGGCACTGATCGTCGGATGTCTCGGCGATACTGTTGACGGTCCGCAGAATGTTGTGAAGTCTATTTTCCCTCCGGGGAAGGTCTATTATAAGTGTATCACGAATACCACAAATCTTCAAATTCTCTGGAATCCGCCTATCGTTGATACGCAGGCGAATTTCAAAGGATATTTAGTGGTGCTGTATAACTCAAAGCCTTTTCAGCAGCCTTCAGATGATGGCATAGATTCCGTTTCATGGCCGAATATCGATTCGGTTCAGGTTCCTGTGACAGATACGATGTGGACCTTCATCGGAAAAGTTGTGCAAGACCAACGATATACGGTAAGAGTTTGGGGAGTGCGAAATTCCAAACCCGATACATTGATACTCTCTCTTGGCTCTGCAGGGGTAAGTTTTAATTTTGATGCGAAACCTGTTCTTGCGCCAACGATGATCTTCGCATCATCAGCAACGCCAAACATTGTAAATATATTTTGGTATAGAAGCGCTTCCGAATCACAAGTAGGAATGTATGGCTATGTAATTCGTTTTAAGGATACGACGCATACCAATTCTGTGCTCCAGACTTTTACAGCTCGTCCTCCGATCGACAGCAATAAGACGAGTCCGTATTATCATTTTGCGATCGCTGTTCCGCCGAATACTTTTCAGCCATACGAATTGCCCTATAAATTTTGGATAAAAGCGATCCGCAAAGATAGCATCGAAAGTGATGATTCCGTCGGCATCAGTTGGAGCGGTGCGGAGAGGATTCCTGTGGGTATTCTGCCGGTCAAACTTGATACAGGTATTATCATGGGAGCAATAGGTTTTGTTTATAATTTAGTGCAGACCGATCCGAACGATCCGAATGTACTTACACAATTAAAAGTATCGTCGTCGAATAATACTATTGTTGTTGATGCATTGAATAATACAAAGTTTGTAAACCACGTTGAAAAAGATACGAATTTGACGCTTGATAATAATTTTTTTGCAGCGCCATTTCTTGCAAGTGATTTCACCGAAACTCAACTGACATTCGCTGCAACGGGTAGTGACAGAGGAGCTATTATTTATGCTCTTTTCAATGATGGAAATCGTGCGCGGATATGGTTTTCGAAATCTGATTCGACGGGTGGAAGTTATGTTCGTCCCGACAGGACGATACAAATCCAAGCAAGTTTTCAGCCAACATCCGCAACCAGGTTGCCATTCTTCTAATATAGTATATGGAAGCACCACAAACATTTCAAGCGCGCAGCAAAGCCACCGGACATGAAGGCGAAGAGGATGCCTGCAATTTTATTACGAACTTAGGCTACCGAATTATCAAACGGAATTTTAACTACGGAAAAGTCGGCGAGATCGATATTATTGCAATGGATGGCGATCAGCTTGTCTTCGTTGAAGTCAAAGCGCGAACCAATAATTTTTCCTACGGCAAGCCTGAGGATTCTGTTGATTGGCGCAAGCAGAAACAATTGAAGCGCGTCGCCGAAGGATATTACCATATCAATAAATTGCAAGATCAAGCCTGCCGTTTTGATGTCATCGCCGTTGATAAGAGCGGCGGAAAATTAGAGATACGCCATCAGAAGACAGCGTTTTATTGATACATTTTTTAACGGTGTCATTGCGAGCGCAGCGAAGTAATCTCCTCATATTTGTCTGAGTACTAAATCCTACAATTCATTTAGGAGATTGCTTCGTCGTCCGCTGCTGCAGACTCCTCGCAATGACACATAGACGACCAATCCATGATCCAATTCCGCAACGTCTCCTATTCATATCCCGGTTCAAAAAAGCTAATATTAGATAGCGCTTCTTTCGGTATTAGCAAAGGCGATTTCGCCGTCATCAAAGGAACTACGGGCGCCGGAAAATCAACGATTCTTCAACTTCTGACAGGTGAAGCAAATCCCGGTAGCGGCGAAATCAACGTCGGTCCTTTTGAGCTTTCAAATATCAAGAGAAGAAATATTTCCACATATCGCAGAACGATCGGCTGCGTCTTTCAGGATTTCAAATTGCTTGAAGAAAAAACTGTTTCGGAGAATGTTGCTTTTGCTTTGGAAGTCCAGCACAAATATAAAACAGTTTCAATCGCGAAGCAAGTTAGCGAAGCGTTGGAGCGAGTCGGGATGACAACGGAGCGAGATCAATTCCCCAACGAGCTTTCTCTCGGTGGTCAGCAGCGTGTGGCGATAGCCCGCGCTTTGGTGACAGAGCCGCTCATTCTTCTTGCCGATGGAGCGACGGCACAGCTTGACGATGAAACAGCCGAGGGCATTTTCGGATTGCTTGCATCGGAAAATCTTCGCGGCATGACGATCCTCCTGACGACAACAACCGAGCATTCTTTCCGTTTTTTTCCCAGATCGACAAAATACTTCCAATTGAATGCCGGAAAAGTGGACGCTTTTTTGCCCATATTCTGAGGAGTTATCACTTCGGGTTCGGATGTTATAGGGTATATTAGATAATACCAAAATGTCATTGCGAGGTGCGCGTTAGTGCGAACGAAGCAATCTAAATTATTAAGGTTTGTTCTACTCTTGAGATTTTTAGATTGCCCTGCCTCGGCGGGAAAGCACGTCGTCGGCAAGTGGCAGACTCGCAATGACGTTGTGAGAAGATGATTTACACATTAATATGTCAAATCGAATCAAAGGAGATTCTTCGGGAAACGGACTTCGGGTGGGGATCGTCGTCAGCCGCTTTAATAGTGGAATCACTGATGGCTTGCATCGCGGTGCGATGCGTGCGCTGATCGCATCAGAAGTTAGTGAAAAAAATATTGTGACGATCGAAGTGCCGGGAGCATTCGAGATTTCTTTTGCGCTTGCTCAATTAGCCGGTAGTAAAAATTATGATGCATTGATCGCTCTTGGCTGTGTGATCAAAGGCGAGACTGCACATTTTGAATACATCTCGGATTCAGCGATGAAGGGAATCGCTTCGGTCTGTGAAAAATACGACATCCCTGTTTCGTGCGGAGTGCTGACTACATATACCGAAGAGCAGGCAGAGAGCCGCAGCGGAGAGAATGAAGAAAATAAAGGAAGCGAAGCTGCGCTAACCGCTATTGAAATGGCAAATCTTGCGAAACAATTAAAAAGCAATTAAAAGAATAGATCAGAATTTTTTTATGACAAAAGTACGATTGTTGAAAGTCTTTCATAGTATTCTTGTTCTCGCAGCAGCAACTTCTTTTTCGCCTCAACTTTTTGCTCAACCTCTGCATCAAGGCGAATGGAAGACTTATACGGCGATGAATAGCATTACCGATCTTGCTGTCAACCGTGCGACGGGAAATATATGGGTATCCACTACCGGCGGAGCATTCCGATTGGAGCCAACCTCATCTGCGAAAGCTAATATACTTGCTCTGAGAAATTCTGACGGTTTATCCGATAACGAAATCACGGCTGTTGGTTCTGATTCAACGGGGAATATCTATTTTGGAGGTGCTAATGGTACGATTGATGTCTATTCCGAACCCAAGCATTCGATCACCTCTATTCCTGCAATCGCCCTTGCTAACCAATTCGTCCGCAAACGTATTTATTCACTCTCTTTTTTTGCTCCGCGAGTCTATATTGCTGCCGGATTCGGACTGAGCATCTATGATGAATCACAAAATATTTTTTCTGAAACGATCACACATTTTGGGACGCTGCCCGATCAGGATACGGTCTTCGCAGCATCCGAGGCAAACGATTCTATCTATGCTGTTCTCTCCGCAGGAATTGCTGTCGCTGCAAAGAATGCACCAAATCTTTCCGCGCCTTTTGCTTGGCGCATTGTTTATGCTCCGAACCGCAACACTTTGAATTCCATAACAGTAGTGCAAGGAAAAATTATTGTCGGAGGACCTGAAGGAATTTACAGGATTGATGGTGATAGCCTCAGATATATTTCTGTGGGCGATTCAATTGCTGTCGTGAGTCTTGCATCATCGGGGAGCAGTCTTTTCATTATTGATTCACGCGGAAATAAAATATGGACATCAAGTGACCGGCAAAATTTTTCTTCTGCCCCGTTGCCCGGAGATAATACCGAGCAAAATATTTCTGCCTTTGCTTTAGGAAATGGCGACGACAAAATTTTCGCCTATGCTATCGGCGGAGTTGTTCTGCAATCCGGTAGCGGACAGGTAACGTCAGGACTTTTTCCGGAAGGTCCTCTAGTCAATGAGATCACCGATCTGAATTTTTCAGGGAGTCTCGGAAAACTTTTTGTAAGTCTGGGAAATGTAGGCGCTTCTTCTTTCGAATCACAAAAATCACTCTGGACCGGATTCGGCACGAATAACAAAGTGTTGCCCGGTGAAAATTATGTTACCGTTTTTTATGATAGCATTCGTTCCAAATTGTGGTTGGGTACTTATGGAGGCGGACTCTATGGTTTAGCCTCTGCCGATCCTGCTCAAATTACGAAGTATGGTTTTACCGAAGGTATTCCGAGTCTCGGTGGAGATGTCACTGGTTTCACGGTGATTGGAAAAGGAGCAATAGATAATCACGGAAATTTTATCACCACAACGTGGGCTGGAAACGGTAAAGGTTTTGTCAAGACCACTGATGGGAATACATTTACGGCAACACAGTTGAACCCTCCGAACCAATCGTTTACATTCGGTGCAGCAGTTCAGGATATGGATGATATCTACTATATTGCAACAGTGAATAACACCTCTCCTCCGCCATACGGAGTGATCGCTGTTTCACCGGATGGCACAGTTACACCGATCGCAGGAGGTACAGGACAGATACTCAACAGTCCGAGTGTGAATGCCTTAATTGTTGATCAGGATAACGGCTTATGGTGTGGGACAAATGTCGGTGTGCAGGTGCTGACGCATTCCACTGACTTTACGACAAGGGCGCCTGTTTATCATGCACGAACATTAACGTTCGTTGATCAACAATCTGTTCACGCTATCGCAGTTGATGGAGTTGGGAATAAATGGATAGGCACTGATAATGGCATTTTCATTTTGAATGCCGATGGTAGTAGTTTGCTTGCACATTTTACCACATCAAATACACCGCTTATAGATAATACGATCACTGCGATCACGGTTGATACAAAGAACGGCGAAGCATATATTGGGACGCATAAAGGAATTTCGCGTGTAAGTTCGATATACCAGCAGGGTGCGACAGACTATTCGAAAATGTATGTGTTTCCGAATCCTATTATTCAACAATCCGACGATGCCATTACTATAACGATCACCGGACTTGCCGGAGGCTCGACCGTGAAGATATTATCTGCTTCAGGAAGGCTGATGAGAACATTAGACGGATCGCAGCTTGGCTCGACCATTACTTGGGATGGACGCGACGATTATAACAAAATACTTCCATCCGGTGTGTATATTGCCGCTGCAGCATCTCCGGTTTCAGTAAATTACGGACAAACAAAATTTGTAGTGATTCGGAAATAACTAAAATGCCAAACTACGATTATCATTGTACTTCATGCGGTTATACCGAAGAGATCTCTCAGCGAATGAGTGATGCTTCTCTTACAAAATGCCCGAATTGTGGAAAGGAAACGTTCGAGCGTATGATCACCGGCGGAGCCGGAGTACTTTATAAAGGCGAAGGATGGTATGTCACCGATTACTCGAAGAAATCTTCGGGAGGGAAAGAAAAAGATTCATCCGCACCAGCTCCGGCATCCACTGCAACACCAACGACAACACCTGCACCGGCTTCTGCTCCCGCTAAAGTTGAAAAGAGTTGAGCGAAAAAATACTTGAATGAAAAACGGAATCAAGGTAGTTCTCAGCAAAGTCGGTTTGCTCGCAGCAGGAAGAGTGGTCTATAGTTTTGTCAAAGGACTTTCTCCTTTAGCCATACAAACAGAGATTCGAAGCAGGTGGGGAGAAAATGAAATTCCTGTTCCTCCATCACGGCTTATTTTTTTGGTGATCGGTCATCGCTATGTGAAAACATTTCTCGATTCGGGACGGATCATTGTGCAAGTAATGGTTGATCAATTTCGCAGTAAGAGTATTGAACTATCAGGGTTTGCATCCATTCTTGATTTTGGCTGCGGCTGCGGCAGGCTTATTCGTCATCTCCCTTCGCTGACAAACGCAAAACTTTATGGATGCGATTACAATCCTGAATTAATTGAATGGTCGCAACAGAATCTTCCCTTCGCTGCATTTACTATAAACTCTCTTGCTCCTCCACTTCCGTATAGTTCTGAATTATTCGACATGATCTATGCCCGTTCGATCTTTACACATCTTGATGAACCCCTGCAAAAAAAATGGATCACAGAGCTGCGACGCGTTTTAAAACCCGGCGGCTATCTTTATTTTACAACACATGGCGAACAATTTTTTGACCGACTCTCTTCGAAAGAACAAGAATTAGTCCGAGGCGGAAAACTTATAGTATTTGAACCGAACGTTGAAGGTCATAATATCTGCTCAAGCTTTGAACTCGAAAGCTACATCAGACAGAATCTTATGGAGGGATTTGCCTTCATTGATTATTTACCCGGTAAGCCGACTACCCATCTTCAACAGGATGCGTATATTCTTAAGCGAGTAGAACATTAGTTTTTCGAAACCTTACAGGTAATATATTGGTTTTATGCGGCTATATTGTTCATTCTATATCGAAAGGGAAGAAAATTATGAGAGAATCATTAAAAGACAAAATTCAGAATGCTATGACCGAAGGGTTTGAAAAAGCCCAGGAAGAAAAGATCAAAGAACTTAACCGCCTCTCCCAAACCGGCAAACAAATATCCCGCAAAGACTATAATTCACGCAGCTTAAGCGAACTCTACAAAGAACTCGGACTTGAATACCCCACTGGTAAGCCAACAGTAATGGCATAATTTTTTAAGTGAACGGAGCGGACTTTTGTCCGCTCTTTCTCTTTAGACCATATATCAGCCTCTCCTTCTCTCCGTGTTATGTAACCATCCGAATTCGGTAATATCTTAATTCTAAAAATTTATTTTCAAAGAGTGTCATTGCGAGGAGCGCGTTAGCGCGAACGAAGCAATCTAAAATATCAAGCTTTGTTTCACTTTTGAGGTTTTTAGATTGACACGTTGTCCGCAAGAGTCCGCCGCGGCGGACTCGCAATGATGTTGCAATTTAGAATTAAGACACAACTCCGAACTCATTTAAGGAACAACTTCACCCTATTCTCCATTATCTTTATTGCTTTACTCTTTGATAAGCAAGTTTTTTTCATTTTTCGGAGATCATATCTATGAAGTTTTCTCGCGTTATCTTTTCTCTTGCAACTGTATTATCTCTTCTCGGAAGCGCTCATGCGCAAGATCAGAAGAAAGTGCTCTTCGAAACATTTACGAACAGTTTCTCAGATGAATGTCCGAAGAATAATGATTTCGACGCTGCGTTCAGATCAACGATGAGTGCATCGAATGCGGCGAACGTCATTCACCTCAATTATCACATTATTAATTATCTTGATCCGATGCAACTTGCCGGTAGTCCGCAAGATGATCAGACGATGAAGGTGCTTTCCGGTGTAAATAGCGGATCATTTCCGATTCTCTTCGGCGCTGTGGATAGAACGAATTTTCCTCCATTGAAGAAGATCACCCATACGACTCCGGGTGGAAAAACGGAATGGGATCAGCGGATTGTCGATGAGCTAAAGATTGCTCCGACGGTATCCATCAAACTTATCAGCGCGCAAATAGATACTCTCAGTTCGAGCCTGTCATCGCGTTTCATTGCCTATATTGATGTTACGAGCAGTGAAGCAATTGCCGATACACTCAGTATTCACTATGCAATTACCGAAGACAATGTTGCCTATGCTCAATGCCCGGATACAAAACCTGTCGGACCAACGCATCATAATGACATCGTGAGATATATCACGCAGCAAGATTCCCTTGTCAATTTGAGAGGGAAGCCATCGGGATCGGTAAGTCACGTAACATACATTCAGGACATATCCAAAAAGAAAGGTTTTATTCTGAGTAATCTGAAGTTCATAGCATTTGTACAAGATCATAAAGACGGAGACTTTCAGGTTGTGCAATCGGCATTGCTTCAAAAAAACTTTAAGACTCTTTCGTCACCGCCGGCTTCTCTTACGCTTAATAGCGCTCTGCTGGATGGACAAACAAAACAGCCCGGCGATCCGATAAATATCATCTTTGATAAAGTTAGTATTGACTCCGTGAAATTGGAATTCTCACCTGACGGAGGAACAACGTGGCAATTCATAGCAAATTCACATGAATTTAATTATTACTGGAGTACGCCTGAACTATCGACAACTCAGGCAATGATTCGAATCTCCGATCTTTCGAATGGTAGTTTGAAGTCAGTAGAAAAAGGCATGTTCGCAATTCAGCATGCAGCATACGGTCTGATCGTTCTTCATCCGAATGCGACGGATACTGTTTTTATCGGCAAGAAATTTACGATAACATGGAATTCAAACGGGGTGGACTCTCTATACATTGATTATTCGAGTGATGGAGGGACAACATTTAAATCTACGTTAGCGCGGCTTCTTCACGGGGAGAAAAGTTACGTGTGGAATGTGCCGACTACAACTGCGCCTACAATTCAAGGCGAGATCAAACTTCGTTCTGCCATAGCCGAAGCAAACGTTACCGTAGTGAGTGAGCAGTTTATCGTTGACTTTCCTGTAACAGGATCTGTGCATTCATCACCTGATGAATCCTTCTCAATTTCGGTCAATCCTCAACCTGTTAAAAAATCTGAACGGCTGAATGTGAATCTTAAACTGGATACTTATTCGGGAGTGGACATCGCTCTTTATGATCTGAGCGGCAAAAAAGTTTTGGCAAAGGATCGCGTCTATTACGGAGCAGGAAATAACACTGCTGAATTACAATTGAATTCGCTTCCTTCAGGAACATACGTTCTTGAAGTGAGAAGAGATAATGGAGAGATCAAAACATTAAAGATCGAAGTGCAGTAATATCTAATCCTGATTAAAAGTCTCTTCGTCCACCAACTCTTCTTCGCCATCGATCTTCCGATCTTTGGTGAGTCCGAATTTTTTCATCTTTGTATAAAGATGTGAACGCTGGATATTCATTGCCTCGGCAGTGCGACTGATGTTCCAGCCATATTCGCGGAGGCGCTCTTCGATATAAATTTTTTCTGCTTTGTCCTTAAAATCCTGGAAGGTCCCGGCACTAAGCGCATCTTGAAGCGGATTGTCGTGAGAACTTATGAGATACCCATCGCTCTCGGAAGATTGAATGCGCGCCATATCCGCAGGAGTTAAAAGAACGCTCTGTGCTAATTCCTGTGCTTGCTGGCTGCCTCCGGCATCGTATGATCTCTGCGAGCCAGCCATCGAAAATGCAACGCCGAGGTGCTCAACATCTTCGCGCTTTATGACTTCACCAACGGTTAAGATCACAATGCGCTCAATGATATTGCGAAGCTCACGGATATTCCCGGTATAAGGAAGTGACATCAACAGTCGCATTGCTTCTTCATCAAAACGCGGCGGCTTGCGTTTCGCATCTGCGGCAAATTCTTCGGCAAATGCTTTAACCAGCATCGGAATATCTTCTAATCGTTGGCGAAGCGGCGGAACGTGAATCGGGATGACGTTCAGCCTATGAAAAAGATCTTCGCGGAAACGACCGGCACGGATTTCATCCGGCACATTTTTATTAGTTGCAGCAATTACTCGCACGTCAACTCTGATCGGCTTTCCGCTTGAACTTCCGACGCGTTCGATCCATCCTTCATCAATAACTTTCAATACTTTTGCTTGCGCTTCCAAACTCATATCGCCGATCTCATCTAAGAAGAGAGTGCCGCTATCAGCTTGTTCAAATTTTCCGATGCGCTGATTCTGCGCTCCGGTGAACGAGCCTTTTTCATGTCCGAAGAGTTCGCTTTCGATAAGATCGCGGGGGATTGCGGCGCAATTGACTTCGACAAATGGCATCTGCGTCCGTCTGGAATCACGATGAATCGCACGAGCGACAAGTTCTTTGCCAGTGCCGTTCTCTCCGGTAATAAGCACTCGTGCTTCGGTCGGAGCGACACGATCAATCATGGCACGGATATTTCGCATCGCAGGCGAAGCTCCGAGCATAGTCTCTTTGCCCTGAAGTTTTTCGCGCATGATGCGAACCTGAGTTTCGAGATGTTTTTTTTCTGTTGCGTTACGGACTACAAGCAAAAGTTTTGCGCGATCCGGAGGCTTTTCGAGAAAATCAAATGCGCCAAGTTTTGTGGCTTCCACAGCAGTTTCAATTGTGCCATGACCGGAGATCATAATGACCGGTACATCTTGTCTGATCTGGCGAATTTTCTGAAGTGTTTCGATGCCGTCCATTCCCGGCATTTTTACGTCGAGCAAAATGCAATCAGTCGGAGTCCCTTGACTGAGAAGCTTCACTCCTTCGGTGCCGGATTCTGCCGTGGTGACCGTATGTTTTTCGTATTCGAAGATCATCGCAAGAGTATCGCGAATCCCGGCTTCATCATCTATAATTAATATCTGAGACATTTGGGTAGCCTTTAGTTATCAGTCATTAGTCGTTAGCAAACTTCTTTCTTATTTCTGCTGACGACTAAAGACTAACAACTAACGACTGCCTATGGTGTTTAGTTTTTGGGACAGTGGATTTTTACATCCCAAACGTTGATTTATGTTCTTTATCAAGTTCATCTTCATCGAAGAGTGCTGCAGTGCGGCGCTCAGAAGAATATTTTTTTAGACGGACGATGATAGCGCGGATCAAACCGAAGAGGATAAATAGAAGAAATAGTGGGAAGATCACAGAGCCTTTTGTAACTGCACAAAGAATGAGCGCGACCATCACAACGATAAATTTTGCCGGCTCTGCTTTTATTGCTTTGCCGGAAAATTTTGGCAGCGTTTCGTATTTCACCGTGCTGACCATCATTAACGATGCTCCGATAACAACGATGAACATTCCTACATTAAACTGATCGTGCGAAATAAAACTCGGTTCGAGGCGGAGGAAATGAAATGTGACGAACGAGACAATGAGTAATGCCGCTGAGGGAATTGGCAAGCCTTTGAAATAGTCCTTATCAAATCCTACAAGCTGTACGTTGAAGCGCGCTAAACGTAATGCTCCACAGATCATAGGAAGTGCGGCGATGAGAATTCCGTAGGTCTCGAATTGGTAGAAATAAAGTTTATACACAATGGCGCTCGGAGCCACACCGAAGGTTACTACATCTGCCAGAGAATCAAGTTCAACTCCGAATTCACTCGCTGAATGCGTAAGCCGCGCCATCAATCCATCGAGCGTATCGAAGAGCGCACCGAGCACGATGAACCAACCGGCTTTTTCATAATCGCCGTCAATAAATGCCGTCTTGATAGCGATGAATCCGCTAAAGAGATTCATCACTGTGAAGAGTGACGGAATGACTGACCGTGTGGTCTGAATTACTGATTTTTTTTCCACTGTGCGATTATTGTTTCACCCGCAGTTGTCCGGTCACCTTCTTTGACAAGTAACTTCGAATCAAGCGGCAAATAAATATCAACGCGTGAGCCGAATTTTATCATGCCGAATCGCTCTCCGGTTTTCACCGAATCCCCAAGTTTTAACTCGCAAACGATTCGACGAGCAACATATCCTGTTACCTGATTAAAAAGAAGTTTGCCGTTCGGAGAATTTACACCGATCATCATTCTCTCGTTTTCATTTACCGATTCCGGTGTACTGGCTACAAGGAATTTTCCCTTCACATATCTAAGATGATCTACGATGCCGCTGATCGGAGAGCGATTAACGTGAACATCAAGCGGCGACATGAAAATAGAGATCAGCATGGCGCGGGATTTCAGATATTCCGGTTCATCAACTTCTTTGATCAAGACGACTTTTCCATCGGCAGGCGAGATAATAAGATCAGCAAGCGATTTGCCGTCGGTATTAGGAATCCTGTCCGGATCGCGAAAAAAGTTAAGCGAAAAAACCGTGAGAAATGCTGCAATCAGACATAATACTATCCGCGCCCAGCCCTCATCAGTCCAGATGGCAAGCGCAGCAAGTACAATAACAGTGATCGCGACGCCGATGAGGACGTCTGTTCCGTAACGTGTTAGCAAAGGATCTTCAATATAAAATTATAACAACATTCAAATCATTAAGAATAAACCATTCCCGGCATCCTATCGTTTAGAAAAAAGATGTCAACTTATACTTTTACCATTGTTATCGAACCCGACGAGGACGTTTATCATGCGTACGCCCCGGCTGTAAAAGGTTGCCATACCTTCGGCAAAACGATTGATGAAGCCCGCCTAAACCTTGCCGAAGCACTTGAACTGCACTTAGAGGGATTACTTGAGATAGGCGAACCGATCCCGATTGAACATTCTCCTCTTTTTATATCACAACTTTCGATTCCTGTTGTTTGATGAGTGAACGTCTTCCTCGAATTACCTGCCAAGACCTCATAAAAGCTTTGAAACGAGCTGGCTTCGAAGAAAAGAGACAGAAAGGAAGCCACCTTCGCCTCTATCATCCAACAAGAAAGAAATTAACTACTGTTGCGATACACAAAGGCGATATTGTCCGTCCAGGAACACTTACAAGCATATTGCAAGATATAGATATGACAATTGAGGAATTGAAAAAATTTCTTTGAAAGAAATTTTTCTCAACCTGTCACCTTCTCGAGCATCGTTGCATACGCTGCTTCAACTCCTCCGAGATCAAACCGGAATCTATCTTTATCTAGCTTCTCACCCGTCTTAGCATCCCAGAAGCGGCATGTATCGGGAGATATTTCATCTCCTAAAAGAATTTCTCCTTTGTGATTGCCGAATTCCAATTTGAAATCCACAAGCGTTATACCACGCTCCGAAAAAAACTCTTTCAGTAGTTCATTCACTTTCAAAGCCGTCGTTCTGATCTGATCGATCTCTGCCTTGGTCGCAAGCTCCATCGCAAGAGCATGACTTTCATTGATAAGCGGGTCGCCAAGATCATCGCGCTTGTAGCTGAATTCGAAAGTCGGCACTTTGAATATCATGCCTTCAGAAGCGCCGTAGCGTTTCACGAAAGAACCGGCGGCGCGGTTACGGACGATAACTTCCAGAGGCACGATAGTAAGTTTTTTGATCAGCATCTCATTCGGTGAAAGCTGTTCGACAAAATGCGTTCTTATTCCTTTCGATTCAAGATACTTAAAAAGAACTGATGCAACAGTATTGTTCGTTGTTCCCTTTGCTTCCCATGATCCGCGTTTTTCGCCATTGAAGGCAGTTGCGTCATTTTTGAATTCCTGAATTAGCAGATCGGGTTTGCCAGCAACAGACCAAACTTTTTTTGCTTTGCCTTCGTAGAGCAGTTCTTCTTTGATATACATAGAAATTATCGTTTAGAAAAATCCGAGAAATACTCCGAGATGAAAAATCGCTCCATTGCCACTGACTTTCTGTAAATCATCGGTATTGGTAAGGGAGACGGCATCGTCCACTGCCCATGTTCCCATAGAAGTGATCTGATATCCTGCTGCCAAGCGGAACATAAGCCATCTCATCGGCGCGTATTCAAATTCCACTTGAGGCTTAACGATAAAGAAGCCTGAGTGATACGTATGCGAAATATTTTCTGAAGGCTGATCAAACTCCCCGGAAACAGTAAACGGTCTGCTATATGCCTGCTGCATAATAACATTTACTGCGCCAAGCCCTAACTCTACGCCTCCGAGAATATGGAATTTACTTGTATTTAGTACTGAATAATCCAGTGTCAAGGCTCCGTATCCAACATGGTACGTCAATGATCGCATCACCGGCTGACCTAATTTTGTCGTATCCGGTACGCAGCAAACATTGCTATTGCCGCTCATGCCAATGCCGCCGATGCGAAGATTCTTGACAAATGGAAAAGGCATGAATCCCTGTCCCCCGATCATAAATACCTGGCTTTTCAGATCCTGATGGATAAATGGTTGCGCGATCCGAGAATTAAAATCGGTCAGTCCCGGCAAGTGTATTCCCAAGATTAAACCGCCGCCGATCCACGAATAACCGGGAGCGCTGGTTGCCGCATCACTATAGAGTTCTTCGTCGTTATAGTGTGTCGTATCGCGCATGATATTCGGCTGGGCAAATGCCGAGCCGGCAGCGAAGATAAAAACAATCGTAAAAAACAGGGAACGGTAGTATCTATTCATTTCGTATGCAAGTTATGAGTATTGGTAAACAAAATTACGACAGTTCAATTCAGGTGGAAACAACATTAGAAAAAATAAGGCAGCCGAAGCCCGAGCGCAATTCTATCCTCGAGCTCGAAACGGAGACTTTTGCCTTCGAAGGAAAAGCCGTTGCACGCAGGGAAGATGGATACGTTATCTTCATCGAAGGAGCACTTGCCAATGAGAAAATACGTGCCGAGATCATTAAAGCAAAAGGAAATTTTGCCGATGCAAAGTTAACGGAAATCTTGCAACCCTCTCCCGATAGACGCGATCCGATCTGCGTTGACTTCGGAATCTGCGGCGGATGTTCTCTTTTGCACATGAATTACGATGCTCAACTCTTCTGGAAAAAGCAGCAAGTAAAAGAAATTTTCCAGCGCATCGGAAAAATTTCCGAGCCTCCGGTTCTTGATACTCTTGGTTCACCTGATCGCGAATATCATTACCGCAACAAAATGGAATTTTCTTTCTCTGAAGAACGCTGGTTACTTCCTGAAGAGATAGCAAGCGGTGATGTTGCTGACCGGTTTGCCTTAGGGCTTCACGTTCGCGGAAGATATGACCGCGTTATTGATACCACATTTTGTCATATTGCAACTCCGATTGCAAATAAAATTCTCGAATTAACAAGAGTATTTTCGAGTGATCATAAACTCCGAGTCTATGATGCCGATAAAAGACCGGAAGCCTTGCTCAGATTCTTAGTGATCCGCAATAGTTATTCAACAGGCGAGATCATGGTGAATTTCGTGACATCTCATTTTGATGATGAAGCGATGCAAGCGTATGCAAAACTTTTGCAAAACGAAGTGCCTGAAGTTACGACGCTCATCAACAATGTCAATTCGAAACGTGCTCAGATAGCCGTCGGAGAAAAAGAAGTAGTGATCTTTGGCTCCGGAAGAATATCCGATAAGATCGGCGATGCTTCTTACCAAATTTCGGCTAATTCTTTTTTTCAAACAAATACCGTTCAGGCGGAGCGACTCTACCATGTCGCAATAGATTTCGCCGATCTTCATAAAGAAGATAACCTTTGGGATCTCTATTGCGGAGCAGGGACGATCACACTCTTTGCTGCGCCGAAAGTAAGATCTGTACTTGGCATTGAACTTGCCGAATCATCTATTGCCGATGCTCATGCAAATGCAGAGCGGAATAATATTCACAATGTCGAGTTTGTCTCAAGCGATCTTCGCAAAGCACTGCTCTCACCTGATCTGTTATCGAAATACGGAAAGCCTGATGTACTCATCATCGATCCACCGCGAAGCGGAATGCATGCCGATGTCGTTCGCGAAATATTGGAATTAGCGCCGGAGCGAATTTCCTATATTAGCTGCAACCCTGCGACTCAGGCACGCGATATTGAAATGATGTCAGAGAAATATTCTTTAGAATCGTTGCAGCCTGTCGATATGTTTCCCCAGACATGGCATATCGAATGCGTTGCAAAACTTCGGATAAAGTAATGATCTCTATTTCGAATCCGGAGCTATTGAGCCAACGTTCCACGTTATATCTCCGCCTTCGCCGAATTTTTTCATGACGACTTTAACCTTCATTCCTGTTGTCCCGCCCGTAAAAGTATAAGTTGCAGTGCTATCGGTTTTTGAAACGAACTTTATATCTTTTGCAGGAAGAAAATGCGGAGGAATCGGTCCGCCGGCAGGAGCATTCACAATAATATTTAAAGCTCCTTCAGCAGTTTTCATCTTCGCTTTTTCGGATTGATTCAGTGTTTGCTCCATGACAGGCCTTTCAGCTGTTGAAACCGAATCTATCTTTTGTGAAGGCTGCGGATGAGGATCCTCAGTTTTTTTACAGGCAGTAAAGGTTGCAGCGATCAGTAAAGCGGTAATAAAATATTTCATTGTTAAAATTTGAATTAATAAATTAGGGGTAAAATTTAAACAGGAATTGCGCCAAGTTCTTCGATCAACGCAAGTTCAAGGCTTGATCGTTCGACATTGTCGTCTATTGTCACCTTCGGTGGCGGCGGTGCGCTGCCATTAGTCCGAGGAGTTGTAGTTTGATTGACAACAACTGCCGGAGCAGATTTCTTTTCGACTCGTTTCAATTCGTACGTCAGCGAATCGTTGCCAAAAAACTCGCGAAGCAGTTTTGTAAAAAGATCTTTATTCCGCGAGAATGTTTCTTCCGTATGTTTTTTTGAAGTGCCAATTATCTGTGTTGCACCGTTCGAACTGACAAGTTCAATATCTTCGCAGACAAGACGGAAGGGAATACTTCTTTCCGATACTGAACCCAAAAACTCTCCCCACCGCGAAGTGATCTCCGAACTGCTAACCGGATTTGTGGTTCGTGGTTCGTGAGCTGTGGTGGGATCAATAGTGGAACGGACTTTAGTCCGTTCGGGTGGTACGGACGGACTAAAGTCCGCCCCACTTCTTTTCGGCAATGCATTCGCCGCGCCCTTCATCCCTCGCAATTCTTCCAGCAATGATTTTATCTCCACTGCTCGCTCCGTCATCGTCATCTCCACAAGTGTCATCTCCAGCACGATACGCGGAGAGTGCGATGCTTTCAGTCTCTCAAGTGCATTGAAGCCGAGACGGACAAGACGCAAGATATCTCCTTCAGTAAAATTTTTCGAATCTTTCGTATATCGCTCCTGATGGAACTTCACCACTTCCAAAAGCTGCGGCTTTCCGGTGACGATCATGGTCAGGAAATTCCGGAAATGCTCGAGCAATCCGCTGATGAATTCTTCAATGTCATATCCACGCGAGATAACTTCATAAGCAAGCGAAAAAGCTTTTGAAGTTGCTTGCTCCCTGATCGCATCGCTTACTTCAAAATAAAAATCGGCATCGATCAAATTCAGTGCTTCGCGAAGCCTTGTTGTTTCTATCGTTGTTCCACAATAGGCAATTGCCTGATCGTAGATAGACTGCGCATCGCGCATGGAGCCATCGGCTTTTTTTGCGATAAGCAGAAGGGCATCGTCATCAATCGTGATTCCGTCCGTCGTTGAGATATGACGAAGATGCGAGACGATCTCTTCGATCTGAATGCGGCGGAAATCATAACGCTGCGTACGTGAGAGAATCGTTGCAGGAAGTTTCTGAACTTCCGTTGTTGCAAAAACAAAAATGAGATGGCGCGGAGGTTCTTCCAATGTTTTCAGCAGCGCATTAAAAGCGCTGGTTGAAAGCATGTGAACTTCATCAATGATGATGACGCGGTATTTGCCTTGCAGAGGCGGATATTTTACGTTCTCGCGCATTTCGCGGACGTCATCAACTCCGTTATTCGATGCGCCGTCTATCTCGGCAACATCCATGGATGAGCCGTTCGTGATCGAGGTACAGATCTCGCAATTATTGCATGGCTCGTAGCCATTCGCTTCAGCATTCGGACAGTTGATCGCTTTTGCAAGGAGCCTTGCAACCGTTGTTTTGCCGCAGCCCCGCTGACCGGTAAAGAGATAGGCATGCGCCAATCTCCCTTCGCGAATGGCGTTCTTCAGCGTCCGTGTAATATGATCCTGCCCGACGACTTCATCGAACCTCTGCGACCGCCACTTCCGTGCTGTTACCTGATAATTTTCTGACATGTATTTTGCTTTTGCCGACACCTATAAACATCCGCTTACCCGTAAAACGTTTTGTATCGTTTATGCCTCCGCCATGATCTCATCTGCACCGGATTCATTTCGTTTTTCTGCCTTTTCGGTGCCGGGCTTTAAGTATTTTTTCAGGCGTTGTTCATGCCTTGTACCCCCGGAGGTGATTGCAGGTTTCGCCCCCTGTAAGTCGTTGATCTTACTGATAAGTAATTGTGCACTCTCCTCTGCTGCCGTGTTCTCTGCGATGCTCGAAATGAGCGGCTGAGGTCTCTGAGATTCCGCCTCAAGCGTATTGCTGGTTTCTAAACGAATAATATCGACAGCAAGCATGGCGAGTTTGCCGATGCCGCCGCGATCAACTTCTCCGGCAACGGGTTTTGTCTTACTTTGCGAATAGACGACGACGGCAATGTTCTCCTTTTCAATGAGTTCGCGCAGAAGGTAGAGCAGCCTTTCCTTGCGGCGCCACGAACTCGATGCCCATTCCCAACCCGAGATGATGATAGCGCCGATATTGCAATTGGCGATAACGCGGAGAAGATACTCGAGATCATCAACAAGATTGCCGCGGATAGAGCTATGGACGATGAGCTTCGCATCTTGATGATCAAGGATGCGTTGTTGGATCATGGTCTGTCTTCCATCAGGCTGCTCTTGGTAGGCATCGATACTCTGCTTGCCATTGTATAACTTCACATCTGTTTTCGGAGCGCATCGGCGGAAGCGCTGATCGCTGACTCCGCAATTGATAAGCAGCGTAGCGATGCCGTAAGCATTGATAGATGCTGCAAGTTTACACGAATGCTGCATGATATCTTCTGCATTATCCGCCATAGCAACAGTGATCTCGCCATGAGCGAGAGGAATATTATTGACAAACGAGGTTTCGACATGTGTGTTCATTTTCAGTTTCTCCGTAGAATAAATGATAAAAAAAAATTAGTTTTCTCCTCACCCCCGCCTTTTCAAGGCGGGGCTTCTTCAAGCGTTTCCCCCGCCTTTTGAAGGCGGGGGGCAGGGGGGCGGTTATAAAATAAAATAATCCCTTACCTCTACCCTGATGCCATCACGATGAAAATAGGAATGATCTATCCAAATAACCACCCCAACCCCTCCTTGAAAAGGAGGGGCTTCTTTAGCACAGAGGGTGCCCATCAAAATCTATACTAAGATAAGAAAGTATTTTTAACCTCATGTGAAAACCGTTTTCAAAATATCAAAATTTTATGTGGGCACCTATGTTTCTGCCCTGTTTTGGGCAAATATTTTTTTTTGGAGGAAAAAAGGTTGTAACCTTTTATGGTCTCAGTTGTCTTTTAAAAGATAGGCAATTCATCACTTCTGCTCACAACCATTATGAATACTCGCAGAACCCTAAAATTATTGTTTTCTTTAGCGTTTCTTTTCACTTCATCCGGAATACTTTATTCACAGGTGCCAACTATCGAATGGCAAAAATGTCTGGGCGGGACTTTATCGGATGGTGGATTAGCTAAGATATACGGCAACGATGAAGGTTCTATTATCCAAACGAATGATGGAGGTATTATCATCGCCGGATCTGAAAATTCTACAGACAGTGATGTCATAGGCAATCACGGAAAAGCTGATGCCTGGGTGGTGAAGTTAAATTCGTCAGGCAAGATCGAGTGGCAAAAATGTTATGGCGGAAGTGATATCGAGGGATTTAATTCTATTATCCGAACCACCGATGGAGGGTATATTGCTGCAGGACTTACAAAATCTATCGATGGCGATGTTATAGGAAATCACGGTAATTACCATAGCGATGCATGGATCGTAAAACTTAATTCTTCCGGTGATATTCAGTGGCAAAAATGTATTGGCGGTACGAATGATGAGACAGCGAACTCTATTATACAAATTTCTAACGGAGGGTATATAATTTGTGGTACGGTAGCTTCAAATAATGGCGATGTTATGGGAAAGAAAGGCGTATCAGCTAATACGGACGTATGGCTTATTAAGCTTGATAGCATAGGAGATCTTGAATGGAATAAATGTCTTGGTGGTTTAGGAAATGACTACGGCTATTCAATAATTAAGACTTTAGACGGTGGATATTTTCTTGGCGGGGCTGCTGGTGCTTCAGGCGGTGATGTGACCGGATACCATCCTGATAAAAACAAATTCGGTTATGAGGATGCATGGGTAGTGAAACTCAATTCTTCATTTGAAATAGAATGGCAGAAATGCATGGGAGGGAGTAGTCCTGACTGGGCAAATTCTGTTGTACAATGTCCGGACGGAGGATATGTTTTCGCAGGAGATGAACAATCTGAGGATGGAGATGTCATAGGGAATCATGGTGTTGTGAGTGGTTCATCATACGAAGATGCCTGGATCGTTAAGCTTGATTCTTTAGGGAATATGGTATGGCAAAAATGTATCGGTGGAAAATATCCTGATGTTGCATCGAAGATCATCAATACAATTGATCGGGGATTTGCAGTATGCGGTTTCACAATATCTTTAATAGAAGGTGTGAAGAGCCATGGAATTCAGGATGCTTGGGTAATAAAACTTAATTCATCGGGAGATATACTCTGGCAGCAATGCTATGGCGGAAGTAATACCGATATAGGAACCTCTATCGTTCAAGCCTCTGATGGGAGCTTTATTTTTGTTGCCAATACTCTCTCCACCGATGATGAGGTTATTGGTAATCATGGCGAATATGACGCTTGGGTTGTAAAACTAACAGCGCCATTAGGTGTAAAAGAAAATCCTTTACATCACGAACTCAATCTTTCCACTTATCCCAACCCCACAACAAATATCATCACTCTCAGCTATGCCCTTCCGAAAGCTTCGCCGGTTGATATAACTCTTTATAATATTGCCGGAGTGCAGATGAATGAAATCCATCAAACTATTGTAGAAAGCGGGAAACATGAAATACAGATTGATATCAGCAGCTATCCGGAAGGAAGTTATGTTATGAGCGTCTCGGCTTGCGGAGTGATAGAACGGCAACTGGTTCAGTTTGTGAGGTAAAACGGCTAAATATCTTTGAAACGAACCCTCAGAAATGAGGGCTTTTTTTGCATAAAAATAAAACTACTATAAACCATTCTAGCCTTAGGCATCTTGGTTATTGCTCATTTAATGGGTGGAGATTCTCCTTCGTACTTTGGTATCCCTAACATCTCAACTCGGTTACTACTGCCAATATCAAGGGATTGCATCGTCAGTCTCTATCGCGACTCGCAATGACATTTCAATATTAATCCAAAAACGCCCAGGTCACATCTAAGCGGAATTGAAAACCACCTCGGGGATAGATGCCGACGTTGTAATATGGTGTGCTGAGGATATTTAAGAATGAGAAATTCACTGTTGCCCGCTGGTCAATGACTGTGGAGACTAAAATATCCCAAATATATTTCGGAGAAGTTAGTCGCGAATCGTTTAGGGTTTGCTGCCCTCTTGCATCAAGTCCGCGATACACGTAGTAATCGGAGAATGGATCGTATGTTAGCGATGGGCTTAGCGAACTCATGTATCTGATTCTGGTGCCGAAGCTCATTCGCAGATTTCCTTCGGCGATCTCATTCTCATAATACAATCCCATCGTACTTTGAATGCGTTGTTTCAGATCTGATAGTAATGCGGAGTTCGTTGTGTATTGTGAAAGTGGTACAGTCGCCGGAAAAAAAGTTGTTTGTAACGAATACCGGAAATATGAAAACCAAAGATCCAAATTTCCGCGAATGCTTCCGGTATGAATATCAGCGGATGAGAACATCGGCTTAAAAACTGAATCACCGGAAATCGCTTGCAGGAATACTCCTTCAGGCTCGTGACGATCAAGATAGCCAAGCGAAAGAGCCAGTCGCTCTCGGATGCCGAACTTGACATTCATATTTAAGAACGCTCCGATATTCCGTAACTCATACGTTGATGTCGGAGATGGAGAAAGGCTTGCACGGTCTTTTGCATAATTTATTTGCGCCGTGAATTTTAATGCTTCGGTAAGTTTTGCAGAAGCTTCGAGTCCAAAATTGGTTAAGAGAATTTCAGGTTGTGCAACACCTATGACCGAAAGCTTTGAAAGCGTTTCGCGAAGATAGCCGCTGACGCTGATGCCGAATAATCCCGAAAGCGAAAGTGAATCGCTGCCAAGCGCGGAAAATCTTGTCTCTGAAACGCTTGATGAATCTGTGGCGGGTGAGTAGCGCGTAAGATATTGCATGTCGCCTCGCAAACTTGCACGAGTGATGAATTCCCCGATCTGTAACGTTGCAGGTTGCAAAAGCGAAATGCCATATCGCTGTGCCTGAAGAAGAGTGGAAGCATACTGTGGAAAAGTCGAATCAACTCCGAGCATTCTACGCGCCGATGTTGTTCCGTAAGCACTAAGCACTGTTCGCTCTTTTTCTGAAAAGAGAGAGAAGCCCAGTTGCGCTAAGACATCAAATCTTGTTCGATGATCGAAAGGTGAAGGATCTTTGACCGTCGATAATTGCTGATCGAAAATATCGGTCGTGCTATCTCGGGCAATGATGCCGCCATTTATGCCGTTGAATGCAGAACGGTACAGCATAAAGAGCAAGCCGTTTACCGATTTTGTATCATACGTTGCCTGCCCTCTGACCCACCATTGTTCAAGGCGTGGGTCGAATGTGAAGTCGCCGACATTTGCGATTGTCCCGGCAGAGCGATGGTAAACGCCGAGTGCAAGGTTCAGTGGCTCGGAAGAATTAATGCTGAACAGCCCTTCGAAATTCGAAAGGGCATCGGCAAGTTCTTGAGTATAATGAAACCGCGAGTAGGGTATAGGTGCACGAAACCGTTCAAGAGTAAAATTAATCGCATCGCTTGATCCGTGATCTGCGCCGCTCAGCATTCCTCCATTTTGAATAGAAGTAGAACTTGCGATCTCCAGAGGAAAAAAATTGAGATCGGTGTTGCCTGTCAACGGATCATTAAGGGGAAGTACACCTTCAAGAAATGAAGCAGCGATCGGCTCGCTTGTTCGATTAGTAAATTCGAAGGCTTCGCGTCCGTATCCCTGATTTGTTTGGATGAGCGGATATGCTCCGTTTGTTTCTTCGAGTAAAGCAGAGAACGTCATCGGCGAAGTATATGCACGGACCGCTTCGTTCGACACGGTAATAGATGAAGCGTCAAAAACAGCAAGAGCACGGCGGTAAATAGAATCGCGTCTATGAATAACAGTATCTTTTCCTTGGAAAGCAATATCTTCATGTTTGAAAACGGTATCATGCTTTACGATGTCTGTTTTCTTGATGACCGTATCTTTTTTTGAGAGGGAATCGAGGGGGGATTGGGCAGATACTTTTGATGAAATGAAAAAGAGAGAAAATATAATTAAAATAATGGATGCTGAATTACCCAATGTCATAGATCGCCGCATCGGGCTAACGCCCGCATCGCAATGACATTCTTTTTGAATGTTCTCGTGACTCCAAAAATTGTTTCGGTACTGTTTCAGCTGCTTCATTGTTAAATTAGTCTTAGCGATTAACGCGATATTTCTGAAATTGTTGCATCCATTATAGATACGTTGAATTCCACGGCGCAAAAATCAGTCACTATTCTTGGCTCAACCGGCAGTATCGGGCGCAATACGCTTGATGTAATTAGGCGAAATCCTGATAGATTTCAGGTGAAAGCGATCAGCGCGAATCGCTCGGTTGATGAAGTCCGCAACCAGATCGGCGAGTTTCATCCTGAGACTGTCGTCATGACAGACCTTGAAGCAGCAGAGACTCTGAGGAAAGAATTCGGCGCAATGATCAAGTCCGGGGCAGATGAGTTGAAAACAATCGCAACCGAAAGCGACATCATCGTTGCGGCAATGGTTGGATTTGCCGGATTGCGTCCGACTATCGAAGCAATACGTGCAGGGAAACGAGTTGCGATTGCTAATAAAGAAACACTTGTCGTCGCCGGTGAATTAATGACAGCGCTTGCAAAACAAAGCGGCGCAGAGATCATCCCAATTGATTCTGAACATTCAGCAATTGCGCAATGCCTTGTAGGAGAATCTCCGGAAAGTATTAAACGAATAATTCTCACAGCAAGCGGTGGTCCTTTTCGGACTCGTGCAAAAGAAACATTCGATTCGATCAAACTCAGTGAAGCTCTAAAGCATCCGAATTGGGTAATGGGACGCAAGATCACGATTGATTCAGCGACGCTAATGAATAAGGGTTTGGAAGTCATTGAAGCTAAATGGCTGTTTGGTGTGCCGCTTGAAAAAGTTGATGTCATCGTACATCCGCAGTCGATCATTCATTCAATGGTAGAATTCTGTGACGGAAGCGTGAAAGCGCAACTCGGCGCACCGGATATGCGGCTTCCGATCCAGTATGCTCTTGGTTATCCCGAAAGATTGCCGCATGAATACGATGTGCTTGATCTTTTAGCAAATAATCATCTTGATTTCGAGAAACCGGATTCCGAGAAATTCCCCTGTCTGCGACTGGCGCGAGAAGCTTCGGAAAAAGGAGGACTCTACCCATGCATCTTAAATGCAGCAAATGAAATTGCAGTCGAGGCATTCTTAAACGAAGAAATCCGTTTTACAGATATTCCTCGTATCATTGAACAATTAATGCAAGAGGCTCCCCCTGATTCGTCACAACCTTTAGATGCATCATCTGACGAAAGTATAAATGCAGGCTTAGAAAGAATATACCATGCAGACCGAAAGACAAGGGAATATGCGAAACAGTTACTTAACACCACCAAATTCTCATAGGGTGATCTTTGGCAATGTTGTCACTGCTCTTGTTGTAGTATTTACTGCATTCTTTTTCACGAGCTGTACTTCCAATGCTATCAATATTGCAACATACACTCGTGACGCAACAAAGAGAATTAATATAGCAGTGGGTGCGCCGATCACGACCGATTCGGCAATCAGAGCATTAAACTTAGTCGAGCACATTCCTTATCTCACATATACGATTGATCGCTATAATGAGCGGTTCGGGAATGATAGTGTGTATGCGTTAATATTTGTCGATAAAGATCCGGATGAAAAGGCGGACGATCCACTGGTCAAAAATTATTTCAATGTCATTGTCGTTTCTGATTCTGCAAATCATGTTTCGCGCTGGTTTTCTTTTGATGTTCGGAAGGATTATCAAGAAGTACTCTATTATGACTTTAATAAATCAAAAACAGCACCTCTTGACGAATGGAAATTGATTTGGCCGGCATCGGAATTTCTGGGAAAACGGGATTGAGCTATAATAACTGCTGAATTTTTCGAAACACCTGTTTGCCTAAATCCGTAAGAGAATGCCACTACAAAAAAAAACTCTTGCCGAACCCTCTTCGCTAAAATAGCATTTAAACATTCATGACGACTCTTACAACGCTTTTTTACTTCATTATTACCATTTTTGCGCTGGTTTCAGTGCACGAATTCGGTCATTTTATCGCCGCGCGCATATTTGGAATGCAAGTTCCTATCTATTCTATCGGCATGGGACGTAGACTTTTCGGCTGGAATAAACATAACGGCTTTACGTTCGGTCCTTTGACGGAAGAATTTGAAAATAAACTTGGCGCTCATACCGATTATCGCCTTTCTCTTCTTCCTATTGGCGGATATGCAAAAATCGCAGGGATGATCGACGAAACGCAGACAGAAGCCCTACCTCCGGAGCCTCAGCCTTGGGAATTCCGCTCGAAAAGCTGGTGGAAAAAATCCATTGTAATCTCAGCCGGCGTGGTAATGAATTTTATTCTTGCCGGAGCGATCTTTATCGGTATCAAGTATTCTGAAGGCAAAGAGATCTGGGAAACGACGACGATCAGTTATGTCGGCCAGTCTTCAGTTTCAGCAAAACTGGGAGTTCATGCACACGATAAAGTAGTATCTATCAACAACAAGCCGATCACTAATTGGCAGGACTTGCAGGAAGAAGCATTCTTAGAGCAGCTTGATAGAGATTTCACAATGACTGTGGAACGTGATGGAAAGCTCGTAGATTTTCATTATAACTCAAAAGATCTTGGTACCGACGATCCTCTAAAGAATTTTGGTCTTGTGCCTGAAGGTTATGGCGGTACGCGGATACAAACAGTCGTCGCTTCTACTCCTGCCGATCGCATTCATTTGCAAAAAGGTGATGTGATCACGAAGGTTAATGATGTACCCATCGAGAGTGAGACCGCTTTAGTTGATAATATCAGTGCTCACCCGAAGCAGGAAGTAACTCTTACATGGAAGCGCAACGGACAGGAAATGACATCGAAGGTCACACCGGATGAAAGTGGGCATATAGGCGTAAATCACGGACCGGGACCATTTCAAGGCAAGGTCAGGAAAGTGGAATATTCAATTTTTCAGGCAGTGCCGGTTGGAATAAGCGAGTTAATTCGTCAGACAAAATTATATTTGAAGGGCATTGGGATGCTTATCAGCGGTAAAATTGATGTAAGTAAAAATGTTGGTGGTCCGATCAAGATCGCCCAATTCGCCGGACAGGCTGCCGAAGGGGGAGCAAGCTCATTTTTTGGTTTCATGGCAATCCTTTCCCTATCACTTGCATTCTTAAATATTCTCCCCATTCCTGCACTTGATGGCGGACATCTCATCATTATCTTGATCGAAGCTGTTCTTGGCAGAGAGCTTTCGCAGGGTTTCAAGATGGGCTTTCAGAAAGTCGGAGTAACGATTCTTCTTCTTCTGATGGCATTTATGGTTTTTAATGATATCAGAGGGTTATAAAAAGTTTTGAGTTATGAATTTTGAGTTATGAATTCATAACTCAAAATTCATAACTCAAAACTCTCCCCCAACTTCACTACACAGCCTTTCTCTTTTGGCGGTAATACTCTCCGATGGTGAGTCCGAAAGTCCGTGCCAGAATTATCACTATTCCGCCGGCAACAGCCAACGAGCGGTCGAAGTTGACTGCAATCAAGACGGCAACAATTGCGCCGATTGATAGAACAAACCAGAGCCAAGATTTTTGTCTATGAGTCATAGTTTATTTTTCGATTAACCAAAGTGATCTTCTAATTATTAATTTTCTTTGTAGTGGTCAGCCATTGCCTGACCCTCGAGACTTAGGGCGAGGCATTGCCTCGCCCTAACAAAGATTATTTTCCCATAATAATTTTCTCCATCTTCTGTCCGTCTTTTGTTGCAAGTCGGACTAAGTATGTTCCTGAAGACAACCCCTCAATATCGAATTTTACTTCATGGCTTCCTGCATCGAACATCTCTTTGGTGATCTTGCGTACCGTCATTCCGAATATATTCAGAATATCTAACGTGACATCCTCAGATGCTGCGAGTGTAATAGTCGCCGTTGCAGTACGCGAAGTAACAGAAGGATAGACTGCAAGACCGATGGCATTTGTAGCCTTACTGTCGGCATGCACTCCTGACGATGTCCCTCCAATAGTGAACCAATATGGTTGAAAAACTGGAGCGGGAAATTGGATGAAGCTTAAATTCTGATTGCTGGCTGCATAAAAGAGCAATGAATTGTTCGATGGACTTGCAAACACGAGAGAATCATCATGCGGCGAGAAAGAAGGTTTTTGCGCATCTAAAATAGGATTCCCATTTATTGTCCGCTGATCAATTCCGAGGAAGCCCGTGTTATTATTTTTGAAATCGGCAACCCAGACATCCCAGTCAGTGCCGTTCTGGATGGAATTGAATGTGATAAGACTCGGGCTGGTATTGCTATAAGCAACATTGCCGAGATCAATCTCCGATCCTTGAGAAGGAAATAATTCGTATGTCTTATTCGATGTATAATTGATCTCATACATACTCCAATACTGAACTGACGTGCCGCCAACATTTGCATCAAGCAATGCATCGAAGCTGATTCTCGGAATGGCATTATTCGGACTGAAGGATACCACATCCGGATAATCAATCGAAGCAATTGCTCCGCCATCGTTGCTCTCTGGTGTTAATGGTTGGATGAAGGTTTTATCGTTAGCGAGATCATAAATATAAATATTCGGATCGTTCAAATACGCAGAAGTAAACGCCACAAACGATTCATCCGGCGAAACGGCGCAATTCCAGAGATCGCCATCGGCACCGGTCTTCACATGCAATGTAGGGAAAAAATTAACTATTCCTGATACAATATCAAGAACACTAAGATGTCCAGTAGAGCTTATATACCATAAATGAGCTCCGCTCTTTGGAGCCGTTATTTGTGCTCGTGACGTACCTGATTGGGACACTCTTGCCGTCGAACCTGCAGTGCTGAAAAGTCCGAATTTATTTGACCTAAGATTAAAAACTCCGACATCACCAACATCATTGGTAAACGCAATTAATGATGTGCCTCCCTTTTGTCCGGGTACGTCATTCTGACCGGGATCGGTGCCGGTAGCATCAAAAATTTCAACTGCATCGAATGCAGGACCGACAGCTTTGAACTCTGTGCTGTTCGCGGTGAATATTTCTTTAGCAGCCGCTTGAATAGCGAGACGGCAATCAATGAACTGGCTGTTGCGCGTCAAGTATTTCGTCATTGCAAGGTAATATATCTTCTGGACGGTCGGTCTGCCAAGCTGATTGATCAGGATCGCACAGGCTTTGCTTGTAATGGCGCTATTTGTATGGACTCCGCCATTATCTTGAGTACCTTGGACATATTCGCTGAATTTTGCAGGTTCATCGTCAAGTGCAGTAGGATCGTGAGGATTATCCAAATTTCGTAAACAGCTTTTTCCGTCTTTCATAATATCCTCGCCTACAGTCAGATTTCTGGTATCGACAAGGACACCAAACACATCGGCAAAAGATTCATTGAGCGCTCCGGATTGATCCTGATAGACAAGATTGCAAGTGCTATTGATCACGCCATGTGTCATCTCATGAGCTGCAACGTCAATGCCACCTGCAAGAGCCTTAAAATCTGTATGGCCATCACCATAGATCATTGAACTTACTCCATCCCAGAACGCATTATCCATACCGCTTCCATCTGCATTGGTAACATGAATGATCGAAGTAATGAGACTATTCTTATCATCGATCGCTTTTCGCTGGAATGTATTGCTATAATAGCTATAGGTGACCAGTGTATTATGATGCGCCGAAACGACGACTTTATCGCTCCAGGTATTATTCGTTGAAGTATTATGGAAAAGAGATGCGTTCTGATCGAACGGCTTCGTATTTGTAGAAAGCGTTATTGCTCCTCCGATAGGCTGATCAGGTAATTTAGAAGTGCCTGCAACGAACGATGGAAGATCCCAGATCGTATAGAACTTCCCATCAGTATGTTGATAGGTTCTTAATGGCTGATTGACTCCATTCAGATCAATGCCCGAAGCATTGGTAAAAACTCCTGCCTGCGGCTGAAGCGGAGCCCCATTATCGGTCGTAGCAAAATGCGAAATAGTCACAGGCGGCATGTTAGAGTTAATGGGCATAACGCTGCATTGCCGGGCGATCTTATTAAGTATCTCTCCGCTTGTTGCATCAACAATATAATAATATGATTCGAGCAGATTCGGGATAACACTTACTTCATACGCTAAGCATATCTTTCCATTTTTTTGAGGATAGAGTACAAGCTTTGCTTCCGGATCGCCACGTCCGAGTACTTTAGCAACGTCGGGTCCAACTGGTGCCCATTTGTTCTGCGCCTTCAGATCGGCAATTGCTATGATAATGGAATACGGATTGCTCAGAGTAGGAACAGTAGAGATATTTACCGGAGTCGGTTCGTACGTTCCATTAATGATTTCCGGTTCGCCGGACGGACTAAGATGTATATAGAGATCGCGATTCCAAACGGGTACACCCTTATAGATCTGACCGTAGCGAAGATGTTTGCAGCCTTGTTCGTCGGTCTGGACGCTCATCGAATAGAATTCGGTTTTTGGATCGGCGATACGAAGAGCATTTTTCACCCCGTTTAATATCTCAATTCCATCGGGGTTTGAGACTGATTGCGGAGCAATGCCACCTGATTTATTTGATAGATGCCACATCCAATTTACCGTACCGTTCGCTGAGCGCATGATACGCCAGAGGGAGGTAGTACTCGACGGTTGATTCTTGGGATCACCGCCAACCATCTGCGGATGACCTACGTCCATGGTAGTCAATTCAGCTTTCCCGATCTCCACAGCGCCGGGCATCAATCCCCCGGGATTGGGTTTAATATCTTTCCAGGATTTTAGTACAGGAATTTTCGATGCATCAAGTCCTTTCAATGGGCGCGGATCGGTATGTTTCGATTGCGCGAACGAAGTAACGGATGCAAGGCAAAAGAGAATAAAAATGATTATCTTTTTCATAGTGGGTTCTATTTAAATAAATTAAAAATTATTTTTTTGCGGCGGTGTGGCGTTGAACGTATTTTCTTACCAGCGAATGAAACGAAGCAAGTGACCCGCCTGTCGCAGAATTATCCATGCTCCAACTTACATGGGTTTTGCCCTGCGATGCCCGTAGTTCAATGAAGGAATTCATATTTCCTCCCGGCAGTGACTTCATCTCGGTGAATCCTATCTCGTCAAGATAGCGAAAAAAGAAATCCGCTGAATCTTTCGTGGTGGTGAACATGGGGATTAACTCATCAGGACTATCGGTCTTCGATCTCCAAGAAAATACTTCGCCGCTTCTGGTAATGACAGCGCCATCATAGAATCCTGTGAAACCTCCGCCGGTGCCTATGATAATCGCATCACCGCTGAGTGATTTTATGTCAATACTTTGTGAAGTTTTTCCGCCACTCCCGCAAGCAGAGAAAAAAAGAATAACGCCGAGCGAGAAAATCAATAAAAGATTTTTCACAGTATAGTAAATGAGAATGAATCACCGCGAACATTAATTTGAATACAAAACTACGAAAATTCACGGACAAGGTACAAGTTTTTCAATAAAATGTCAAAAAGTGGAGAAATGTGGAATTTTTCTTTCCATTTCTTCATTCTTTGTTTGTTAGAAAAACTTCTGCTCGTTACTCGCATCTTGGGGAAGTGCATAAAGGTAATTAAATTTTGAATTATGAGTTAAGAATTCTTAACACATAGCTCAAAATTCAAAACGACACCGTTACTTTAGTAACATCCCGTGCGTAGAGGGAATATGTTTTTTTTCCTCACTTCATTAAACTATATTATGAGAAAACAACAACGCAATTTCTTTTCGCCCGTTGTATCGGCTATAATTCTTTTTTTGTCTATCTTCATTACATCACAGGCTGTGAATGCACAACCTGCGACGGGTGATGCAATGCAAAAAGAAGAAGTGTCCTGGCCTCATCGGTTGACGCTTGGGCTTGGCGCCGGATTAAATCTGAACTTCGCAAGCGGCGACTATACTGCTGCGAATAATAATACCTATTCCAAAGGCTTTGGCGCAGCGCCAACATTTTTTGCTCTGCTTGAAATTCCGCTCGCTGAAAGTTGGATGCTTGTTCCACGATTACACTATAGTGATTATAGCGCATCGTTCACTGACGGAAAACCAGTTGGTGCTGCGATAGCAAGTCCGAACTTTGCATATAACGTTCAAACCGTCGGCTTGGATATTCTCGGCAAGTATTCATTCAGCGGATTTCATATCCTCTTCGGACCATCAATTGCCACGATGATCAAGAAAACATTTTCGGCAGGCACGGCAAGCGATGCAAGTTCATCGAGCACGAATCTTCCGGGCACCGGAAGTCTTTATGCTACTATTGGTGCTGGCATAGGGTACGACATTCCGATCAATGCCAAGCATTCTGTTTGGCTCTCGCCTGAAGCGTTCTATAGCTTTCCGCTTACGAATCTTGGACCGGATAACGGAAGCCTGAAAGTTTCGACACTTCGTATAGCGCTTGCAGTAAAATTTGATATTGGCTCAGAGCCTGCTCCACCGCCGGTTCCATCGGAGCCGCTCGGTATTTCAGTTTCCGCAAGAGGAATTTTGCCGAATGGCGATCTGACAAACGATCCTATCGTACCCGAACAAGCATCACGCACACGTTCATCTATGCAGATGCTGCCATATATTTTCTTTGATAATAACAGCGCAACGGTTCCGCCGCGTTATTCACGTAACGGCGCCACAGGGTTCAGCGAAATGCAGCTTTCTGGAAAAGATGAAATGGAAGTCAATCATGCAGTGCTTGATATTCTGGGTGCGCGCATGAAGCAATTCCCTGATGCGAAGGTTACGTTGACGGGGACGAACTCGAATGCCGGAGCAGAACGCGGGAAGATCGAACTTTCCAAACAACGCGCAATGGCTGTCCGTGATTATCTCGTCGGGACATGGGGCATTGATGGTAAACGTCTTATCATTGATCAGAGAAATTTGCCGGAGCTTCAGACCAATCCTGTCACCAAAGCGGGAATGGAAGAGAATCGACGCGTCGAGATCGCTTCAAATGATCCGCGCATCATTGATCCGGTGAAGATCGAAAACCGGAAATCCGAATCAGTCGGCGAAACGCGTGTACGTTTCGAGACGACATTAAAAAATGCTGAGAATACAAATATCAGCGGCTGGAAGATCGCAATGGATCAGAACGGCACACCGATCGGCAATGGAGAGAGCGGAGCAGGTGCGCCACCGAAGGTTGTCTCTACGGTAATTCCTGATGCTGCCAAATATGACGGACAGCCGATCCATTTTCAAATGGAGATAACCGATGCTAACGGAAAGAAGACTACGGCAGACGGAATGACCAGAGTCGTGAAGAAAACCGTTGATCATGCAAACTTAGAAAAATATGCCATGCTCAGTTTTGATTTCGATAAATCCGAAGTCAATGAACGTGCGCAGAAGATGATCAATCTGATCGGTGAAAGTATTACGGTCGAAGCGAATGGCGTCTCTGTCAATGGCTTCTGCGATAATACAGGCGCTGATGATTACAATCAGGCGTTGAGCGAAGCGCGTGCCCAAGCCGCGATCGTTGCTCTTCGTGCCGCTTCACGTCTGCCGGCAAATACTGCAGTGAACGGACACGGCAAACGCGATCCGAAATTCGTCAATGAACTTCCCGAAGGCAGAATGCTTAACCGCCGCGTGGAAGTAGAGATTCAGAAATCGAATAGATAAGATCTGTTATGGGGGACAAGCAATAGTAAACACGGCATACTTAAAAAGGGGGCACATACATTGTGCCCCTTTTTGTTGTAGATAGCTGGATTGATTTGAAAATATATTTAAGATGTCATTGCGAGCAACAGCGAAGCAATCTAAAATACTGAATTTGCATAAGAATTTAAATTTTTAGATTGCTTCGTTCGGGCTAAAGCCCTTCTCGCAATGACGTATTGATTTCTCGATTAAAGCAATTGATAAAACTTTTTACCCGTCTCGCCATCGTTGCAGTCATTGTTCTCCTTGCGCTGTACTGCATTCTCCTTTGGAAAAATCCATCGAAAGAAAATGCAAAGGAGATTTATATCATTGTTCCAAAAGGAGCATCGGTCAGCTCGGTTTCGGATTCTCTTGCCAAGTATGATATTATTCGTTCGAAGCTGATATTCAAAATTGCTGCACGAATTGTTGGTGCGGGTTCAAGGCTTCAGCCGGGGAGTTATAGAATCTCTTATGGCTTATCGAATACAGATATTATCTCGCGTTTAACCGGTTCGGAGTTTGCAATTCTTTTTGAAGCAACATTTCCGGAAGGCAGCCATATCCGCCGCATTGCATCTATCGCAAAGGAAAAACTCGGACTTGATTCTACGCTCTTCGTTAAAGCCGCAAGCGATACGGCATTCATTCATTCGCTTGGTGTCCCTCGTGAAGCAAAGACGGCGGAAGGATACTTATTTCCCGATACGTATAGATTTTATTTAATGATGACTCCGCAAGAACTTGTTAAGCGAATGATCTTGCGTTGGAAGGAAATGATCCCCGATTCACTTTTGCAAAAGAGAAAACAGATGGGGTTATCTGTTCATCAGTTAATGACACTTGCTTCTATTGTTGAAGCAGAAGCAAGGCTACCTGTGGAACGGGATACCATTGCCGGAGTATATTGGAATCGCTTAAAAATGGGAATGAAGCTCGACGCTGATCCTACGGTGCAATATGGTTTAGGTCTTTCGCGTCCGATAAACCATAATGACCTGCTCAAAGAAAATCCTTACAATACCTATAAGAACTTAGGCTTGCCTCCGGGACCGATCTGCAATCCGGGTAAGTTGGCTATTTTAGCGGCTCTGAATCCTGCCAAGCATGATAAAATTTATTTTGTCGCTCGTAGTGATGGCTCAGGAGGAAGCTACTTCTCCCATTCAGCCGCAGAGCAACAGAAGATGATTCAGAAGAGTAATAGGAATGAGAATCAGTGAGAAACACTTTCTTTGTATTAAACCTTGGAGTTAGGGGCTTTTTTCAAAAAAACGCAACTATTTAGGGTCTTTTCTCGTAGTGGTAGAGCTATATTGTACAATTTCTCTCTAAGAGGTATTTATGGATTTATCATTTCTGACTCATACGTGGTGGGGTGCTCTCATCATCATCGTTATCGCAGGGCATTTCACGATCATGTGTACCTCCCTCTACCTTCACCGCTCACTCACTCACGGAAGCGTAGTTTTTTCACCGATTGCCGCATTTCCGATGCGCGTTTGGCTTTGGCTTTTTACCGGTATGTCCGCGAAGCAATGGGTAGCCGTTCATCGCAAGCATCATGCTTTTGTTGATACTGAGCAAGACCCGCATTCACCGGTTATTCATGGCTGGGCTGCTATTCTTTTTGGCGGAGTAATGTATTACCGCAAAGCATATGCCGATCCGGAGACCTTGAAGCAATATGCGAAAGGCTGGAAAGATGATTTCCTTGAAAAATATATTTTTGTGCCGCTGAAATATGGCGGACCGGCAGTGCTGTATTTCATCACGGCTCAGATATTCGGATACTTGCCTGCATTGGCTGTTTGGGCAGGCTTAGTGCTTTGGGTCCCGTTCTGGGCAGCAGGTGTGGTCAATGGCTTAGGTCATACGATCGGCTACCGTAATTTCAAAGTTGAGGACGCAAGCACGAACATCGTGCCTTTCGGGATTTTACTTTCCGGCGAAGAACTTCACAACAATCACCACAAACTTCCATCGAGCGCAAAGTTCTCGGTAAAGTGGTATGAGTTTGATATTGGCTGGATGTATATTACCATTCTGAGATATTTGGGATTGGCGAAGTTGCGGACGGTGTAGGTCTTGTGTTTTGAACGTACTCCGTGCCTGTCATTCCGAACGTAGTCTGACGCGACCGAAGGTCGTGGCAGACGAAGTGAGGAATCCCCTAAATATGGGCAGAAAGCTTCAAGATCCATGAATGCAATGAGCTATTTTATTTATATCCTCTCGTCAAAATATAAGAAACTCTATATTGGTGTAACCAACAATCTGGAACGACGGCTCTACGAGCATAAGAATAAATTATTCAAAGGCTTTGCCGCTAAATATAACATCGATAAGTTAGTGTACTTTGAGCAATTCTCCGACATTCGACAGGCAATACAGAGGGAAACGCAACTCAAGGATTGGAGAAGAGAAAAGAAAGATGTCTTAATCGAGTCTATGAATCCAACTTGGAGGGATTTAAGTGAAGATTGGAAAAGGGAGTAGTGAAGTTTTTCTCAATCCAAAACTTCAGGCTCAAGTTGAGGGGATTCCTCACATCGATTTTCTCGCAAAGCGAGAAAATCTCCGTTCGGAATGACAATTAGATCAACACGCCAAAAGAAAAATCAAGTGTTTGCGAACTCATCTCCACTTCAAAGTGCTATATTCGTAGCAAATAATTCGACTTCATACTAAGGGATGAGCTTTCCGACGCAATTGACTGTTCTGCGAATCCTGCTGGCGCCCGTATTTTACGTGCTCTTTGCAGTGATTGAGCCGACGCCCTATTTATGGGCGACGGTTGTCTTTGTTGTGGCTGCTCTGAGCGATTGGTATGACGGATACTTTGCACGACTCTGGAAACTCACGACTCCTCTCGGCGCATTTCTCGATCCACTTGCCGATAAATTTTTAACGAGCGCTGCATTTATTGCCTTTGCCTCAAGAGGTCTTATTCCTGAATGGGTTGTTGCTGCCATTATTGTTCGGGATATTTACGCGACATTCTTTCGCATTCTCGCCGATACGATCAACCAGCCGATCAAAACAAGCGCACTGGCAAAATATAAAACATTTTTTCAGATGACATTTATTTGCTATGTACTTGTTGCGTTGTTGCTTGCCTCAGGTACATTTAGTGTTTCTCTCATGCACTTCGGAAGTATGATGATGAGCGAATCAATTCTTTACTGGTCGATCGTTTCGATCACTGTTCTCACGCTCATCACGGCAATACAATATACATACGACAACGCCGCAGTATTTCGTATGGTAGTACGACGGTATCTTTTCAAGGGATCCACACAAGAACTTTCGTAGAAATCCGATATGTCATTCGACCCCATCGCAAAAGCTCGTTCCCGTCTTTGGGCAGTACCGACTGCCACATTCAAGCACGTACCGTTTTGGGCACTTGCGATTGGCACAGTTGCTTTTACCGGATTTTCTCCCGTGGCTTCCGGGACTGTCGGAAGTGCAATCGGTGCAATACTCTATTATTGTATTCCGGTACTTCAAAATAATTGGGCATTGCTTGCGTTCTGCATTCTGATTTTTGTTGCGGGAACAGTGGCAACAGATGTGATCGAACTGAAAATGGGCGAACACGATCCCGGAATCGTAATCATTGATGAAGTGCTCGGGCAATGGGTGGCGCTCTTTTCGCTTTGGTATATTGGTGATCCTATCTTTATCATCGCCGCATTCTTATTCTTCCGCTTTTTTGACATACTCAAACTCTACCCAGCCTCAGTATTCGAAAAGAGATTTGGCGGAACGAGCGTGATGCTTGATGATGTGGCAGCAGGTATCTATGCGAATATTTTTGCGCATGGCGCGACGTGGTTAATCAAGTTTTTGCTAAAATAAAAAAGCTGTCATTGCGAGGAGACCGCTTGCGGTCGACGAAGCAATCTAAAATCTTAGGATGTGTGATTACAGTTAAGTCTTTAGATTGCTTCGTCGAGCTAAAGCTCTCCTCGCAATGACATTATTAGAATAAAATAAAGAATAATGCAAGCAGAAATTCTCTCTATTGGCGATGAGCTTCTTATCGGTCAGGTTATTAACTCCAATGCCTCATTTATTTCCAAACAACTCAATGCACTTGGCATTGAAGTATCCAAGGTTACTACAATAGGAGATGATGAGAAAGAGATTCTTTTAGCAATGAAAGATGCCTGGAAAAAGAATGATATTGTGATAGCAACAGGTGGCTTGGGTCCGACCCATGACGATATTTCCAAGAATGTCGTTGCAAAATTTTTTAAGAAGAAATTATTTCTCGATAAAAAAACTCTTGCTCATGTCGAGGCAAGATTTCGTTCTTTTGGTATAAAGAAAATGCCTGTGGCGAACATAGGACAGGCGATGATACCGCAAGGATTCAAAGTCCTCCGCAATGACGTTGGAACAGCTCCTGGGCTACTATTCTATCAAAAGGGAAGGACGTTTATTATTCTGCCCGGCGTGCCACACGAGATGTCATGGCTGATGGAGAAATGGGTGTTGCCGGAATTTAAGAGAACTTATAAGAAAAAACTTGGTGATGCAATTATCCACCGGACGCTGCTCACCGTTGGAATTGGCGAGTCAACCCTTTCGGAAAAGATAGGTGATGTGAAGAGTTTTCTTGAAGCAGGCGCTACTCTTGCATATCTGCCAAAGACATCAGGAGTACGGCTGCGCATCTCTGTTCGCGACTCATCTTCGCAAAAAGCAAACGTAAAGATCGCGAGGATAGAAAAATATATTCGTGAACGAGCCGGCAATACTATCTTCGGTGCTGATGATGATACACTTGAACAAGTTCTTTTCCAACTTCTGAAATCAAAGAAAGCAACCCTTTCGACAGCTGAAAGCTGCACCGGAGGAATGCTCTCTACGCGCATTACAAATGTTGTGGGATCTTCGAAGGTATTCATGGGCGGAATAATAAGCTATGACAACTCTGTAAAGATAAATGAACTTCGAGTTTCAAAAAAGATCATCGAAAAATACGGAGCAGTCAGCGAAGAATGCGCGATCGCAATGGCAGAGGGCGCTCTTAAAAAAATTAGTACAATGTTCTCACTTTCAATCACCGGCATCGCGGGACCTGACGGAGGCACAAAAGAAAAGCCTGTAGGAACGGTATGGATCGCATTAAGTGAAATAGGAAAAGACACTGTTGCAAATATTTTTCGATTTGCCGGAGATCGCAGTATTATAAGGGAGCGAAGCTGTGATGCTGCAATGGAGATTCTGAGAAAGAGATTGTTGGAGAAATAATTGCGAAACTCTATGAAATGACAGGAATTGAAAATTGGGTATTACAACTATCATTTTCCCTGAGCAAATTCTATGAAATCTGTGTTACGTATCGCTCTGATCTTATTTATTATATTATAGTCAACGATTTTGATGGCAACTGCACCCCGAATTCCGCTACGTGATTTTTTCAAGAATCCTGAACGTACTGCTTACCAAATTTCACCCGACGGCAATTGGATATCGTATCTCGCTCCTTATGAGCGTCGATTGAATGTCTTTGTTATGCCGCGTTCAGGCGGCGAGGCAAAGCGTATTACCGCCGAGACTGCGCGGGATATGGCTGGATATTTCTGGAAATCGAACGACTGCATTATCTATCTCAAAGATAAAGCCGGCGATGAGAATTTTCATTTACTCTCTGTGGATCTCAACGGAGAAAATCTTATAGATCTCACTCCATTCGATGGTATCACTGTACAAGTTGTCGATGAACTTGAAGAGCATCCGGATGAGATGTTGATCGGCTTGAACAAACGTAATAAAGAGATTTTTGATGTGTATCGCTTGAACGTGAAGACAGGCTCGATGACTCTTGCCGCAGAAAATCCCGGCAATATTACCGGCTGGGTTACCGATCACGACGGGAATATTCGCGCTGCATCAACCACTGACGGAGTGAATACAACTCTGCTTTATCGGGAGCACGAGCAAGATACATTCAAGCCCGTATTGACAACGAATTTTAAGGTTTCTATCAGCCCACTATTTTTTACTTTCGATAATAAATATGTGTATGCGGCAAGCAATTTGAATCGAGATAAAAGTGCAATAGTAAAATTTGATATTGCAAGTGGAAAAGAGTTGGAGACGATCTTCGAACATCCGGACGTGGACGTGAGCGAATTGAATTTTTCCAAGAAACGCAGTGTGCTGACTTCGATCAGTTACACGACATGGAAACGCGAACGGAAATTTTTGGATAAACAGATGGAAGATATTTTTAATAAAATCCAGTCCAAACTTCCGAACTATGAAGTCGGCTTGACCAGCGAAAATAAGAACGAGGATGTCTTCATCGTTCGCACTTATAGTGACCGCTCTCTTGGCGCATTTTATGTTTACGATTCCCAAAGTGATCTACTTACGAAGCTAACTGATGTCAGTCCCTGGCTGAATGAGAATGATCTTTCCGAGATGAAGCCAATTTCTTATAAAACTCGCGATGGCTTAACGATCCAAGGATACTTGACTTTGCCAAAGGGAAAAGATCCAAAGAATCTTCCCGTCATTATCAATCCCCATGGAGGTCCATGGCATCGGGATCAATGGACGTATAATCCTGAAGTGCAGCTTTTTGCAAATCGCGGATATGCTGTTCTTCAAGTGAATTTTCGCGGCTCCACGGGGTACGGGCGCAAGTTTTGGGAAGCTTCGTTCAAACAATGGGGAAAGACGATGCAGGATGATGTATCCGATGGAGTGAAATGGCTTTTGGATCAAGACATAGCCGATCCAAAACGAATTGCGATCTATGGAGGAAGTTACGGCGGCTATTGTACACTTGCGGGGATGACGTTCACGCCGGAGCTTTATGCTTGCGGTATAGATTATGTCGGCGTCTCGAATCTTTTTACATTCATGAAAACGATTCCGCCTTATTGGAAACCGTTCTTGGATATGATGTATGAAATGGTCGGCGATCCGGAAAAAGATAAAGAGCTTATGACAGCAGCATCGCCAGTCTTTCATGTCGATCAGATTAAATCACCGCTGCTTGTTATTCAAGGCGCAAAAGATCCGCGAGTGAATATCGAGGAATCGAATCAGATAGTCGAAGCCCTAAAAAAGCGCGGCATTGATGTGCCCTATCTTGTCAAAGAAAACGAAGGACATGGCTTCCACAACGAAGAGAATAAATTCGAAGCCTACGAAGTAATGGAGAAATTTCTGGAAAAACATCTGAATTAGAAGTTATGATTTATGAGTTTTAAGTTTTGAATTAAAAACTCAAAACTCACAACTCAAAACTATCCCCCAAATTTACTTCGTATATTTGTACTGACTTTTACAACACCTAAAAACTATGTCACAAGATTTTTTTACTCGTCTCGATGCTGCCATTGCGCAGTATGCTGTTCTTGACCATCCGTTCTATCAGGCTTGGAATGCGGGTACGCTGACCAATGCGCAGTTGCAGGAATATGCAAAGCAGTATTATCACTTCGAGCGCAGCTTCCCGCGCTACGTCTCGAATGTTCATGCTAATACAGCCGATATTGCCATTCGCCAACAGCTTTTGCTGAATTTGCAGGAAGAGGAACAAGGTGAGGCAAATCATCCTGAACTTTGGCTGCGCTTCTCTGATGCACTCGGATGCGAACGCGATAGTGTCCGTAATGCGGCACCATATAAAGAGACTCAGGCAATGGAAGAGACCTTTCTTGAACTAACCCGTCATGGCTCGACTCTTCAAGGCGTTGCCGCTCTTTACGGATATGAGTCGCAGCTTCCGGAAGTCTCGCATACGAAGATCGAAGGATTGAAGAAATTCTATGGCGTGAAGACGAACTCGGGGCTTTCTTTCTTCCGCGTTCACGAAGAAGCCGATCAGCTTCACCGCCAGGCAGAGCGTGATATGCTTGCCTCGATGATCACATCATCAGCCGATGAAGATACTGCTATCGCCGCCGCAACTGCTGCTGCAAAAGCATATTACCACATGCTCACAGGCGTAGTAAGGGAGAATCACATCGAATGCGCGATGTAAGATAATGATGAATTAGGAATTTAGAAAAGCCTCGTTCATTGAACGGGGCTTTTTATTTATCAGTTAACTAGTGTAACAAAACCCAAGTAGTAGAGTTTTTTGGATATGATCGCCTCAGACTTGCTGTGACTAACAGTCAAATAGTTGGCGTATTTACTTATTTATCATCATCTTATGAAACTCCAAAACCTACCACCTCTTTGTATTGGCTTTGTATTTATGTTCTGCAGTGCATTATCATCCCATGCTCAGCCGAAACCCGATCAGATCTCAAACCATTATGATTGCGAAACACTGACTGAAGTTTTTAGCCCAATCATTGCCGGATCGGTAATATCGGCCAATTCCATTCAGAATTTTGCAGGCACAATTGATCCCGATGATGGCGTAGCAGTCGATATTCCAGTTGGATTTCCTTTCGATTATAACGGCAATCAATACGTTGCCGTTAATGTCTGTATGAACGGCTGGGTTTCGGTTGGCCATCAGGTTACCGTTCCAACCGTCACAAGTAACGGGCATTACCTCTTTACATCGATCATTCCGAATAATGTTCTTGCGCCATTTTGGGGAGATCATTACTACCGCTCTCTTGCCGATGCTTCTAAGGGTTTCAAGCCTTCGAAAATTCAGTTTATTACTACCGTTGCGCCTGACCCAAATGTCAACGCAGATCCGGGTTCATTCCTACACGTTTTTACTTTAGAGTGGAAAGATCTGAACGTCAACGATAAAAAAGATACGAATTCGACCGCAACATTCCAAGTCCGTATTATTGAGAATCCATTAGCTAACGACTTGGTCAATCGTGATAGAAGAGCTACGATCGAATTCCATTATGGCGCTATCGGCAGTACTACAAAACCACAAGGGTGTTCAATCGGTATTAATGACAGCCTGGGGATGTCATTTATGAACGGACTTTTTAAGTCCTCATTCAATAACGGAGATTCAACTCGGTTGAGTACAACTCTGACCACTTCATGCTGGCCGCCACCAAATTGCATAGCTAATACAGTGATCGTCTTCACGCCGCGCAATTCAAAAGCTGCAGTGGCTTCTCTCGGTGAAGCAGCAACTTCGAATTTGTTATTATCAAACTATCCGAATCCATTCAAACAGACTACGAAGATTCGTTTTCAAATACTCGAAGAATCTTTCGTTACGTTGAAGGTCTATGATCTATGCGGCAGGGAAGTATCGACACTTGTAAATGGACATCAAGTACCGGGAAACTATGAAGCAAATTTTGATGCATCAGAACTTCCAAGTGGAATTTACGAGTATCGGCTCATGAGCGGTGCCTACTCTGAGAGTCGGAGGATGAGTTTGGTAAAATAAAGTAATGAGCTAAAATATACTAAAAGCCTCGTTCATTGAACGGGGCCTTTTTATTTATGGCCAAAGAAATCCAAAAAGGAAGGAATAAAAAAGCCCCATGAAAATTGAAATCACTATGGACTGGATAATAATTTGCTTCCACGAATATTTCATAATATTCGGAGCCATGTTAATAAGATTACCTATAATAGCTAAGTAAAAGAGAAACTGTCTATCAGAAAAAGTGTGAATCTTCTGTTCGGTAATTTGCAAGTAAATAGCAAATGTTCCGAGAATAAAAATCATGGAAATGAAAAAAACAGCCCATAATCGGGTCTGCATTTTCTGATAACCTTTCTGCTCTTCAGTCGTGGCTCTTAATGTAAATATTTTCATAATGAGATAAGGACTAATATCAGATAAAAGTTCAGGCAACGAATCCAAGTTCGGCTGGCGTTGTTTCACTCCCGCTATGTACGATAAACTCTTATCCCCATATACCATAAACAGCATGACGTTGCCGAACCGGCTTGTTGTGCCGGCGATGGTGACGCGCCTATCCGGCGAGGACGGTTTTATTAATCAGGATATCACTGATCGCTACGTTCGCTTCGCCAAAGGCGAGACGGGGCTGATCGTCGTCGAAGCAATGGCAGTGCACGTTGCGAAATCGGGTCCGCTGCTTCGCATTTGTGGCGAAGAGTATAAACCTGGACTCACGGAACTTGCGAAGAAAGTCCATGCGACAAGCAATTCAAAAGTTGTTCCGCAGATCATTCACTTCTTGAAGATCGCACGCTCCGGCTGGCGGCAGAAGATAGAGGATCTTTCGCCTGATGATATTAAGCTTATCATTGAGCAGTACGGTCAAGCCGGACTTCGCGCCCGCGAATGCGGATACGACGGAGTCGAATTGCACTTGGCTCATGCTTATACGATGTCAAGTTTTCTTTCGAAGAAAAATAAACGCCCGGATGAATTCGGCGGTAAGTCTTTGGAAAATAGATTGCGCGTTCCGCTGAATGCGATCAAGCAAGTTCGCAAGATGGTCGGCGATGATTTCCCGATCGGCGTTCGTTTTCTGGGTGAGGAATGTATCAAAGGTGGATATACATCGAAAGAGTCCGCTGAAATAGCTGTTCGCATGGCAGAAGAGGGGGTGGATTATATTTCACTTTCTGCCGGAGGAAAATTCGAGGACGCGATTCATAAAGATGGTGAAGTGCTTTATCCATATACGGGCTATTCCGGTGACAGATGTATGCCGCCTGCCGATTATCCCGATGGATACAATCTTCACATGGCAGAAGCGGCGCGGCGAAATTTGCGCTTGCATGGATATGAAACGCCCGTTATTGCAACAGGAAAAATTTCTACTCCTGAATTAGCCGAAGAAGTGTTGCAGAATGATCGCGCCGATTTGATAGGCATGGCACGAGGCTTGCTTGCCGATCCGGATATAATAAAAAAAATCCGCGAAGGCCACGGATCGAAGATCGTAAAATGTATTTACTGGAATGTCTGCAAAGCGCTTGACGAAACATTTCATCAAGTCGTCTGCGGATTATGGCCGAAAGAAAATATTCAAGCACCTTTCTCAGACGATGCCGAAGCGCCGAAGTGGCAAACAGCCGAGCCTCTGAAATTTCTTTCGCGCACAAATCAAATTCGTTTGAATTGGGAAAAGGCAACGGACAACGAAGGCGTCGCCGGCTATGAAATCTGGCGTTCTAGCGATGGTGGCAGAAGTTTTGAGCATTATTATTCCGTCACCGTTACGATGTACACCGATAACGTCACCACATCTGGTAGAAGTTATCATTATTACATTCGAGCATATGATCTTGCAGGAAATAAAAGCGCACCGTCGAATACTATCATGGCAGAAGTGCCGATGAAGATCGATCTTGTAGGAGAGTTAAACTAATGAATATTCCAATTCTTATTCTTTGCATTGTAATTCCCTTAGCAATAGGAGGTATATCGAGTTTTGCAACTTCAAGCAGTATTAAAACCTGGTTTGTAACACTGAAGAAGCCTTCGTTCAATCCGCCGAATTATTTATTTGCTCCGGTTTGGACTGTACTTTACATCTTGATGGGTATTTCACTTTATTTGATATGGCAATCACCTTCATCAGATGCAAGAACTAACGCACTCATCGTTTTCAGTATTCAACTTTTATTAAATTTTGCCTGGAGCTTTATCTTCTTTTATTTCCGAAAGATAAGCGGAGCATTAATTGATATACTCTTGCTTTGGATCGCTATAATTATCATGATCGTATTTTTTTGTGGCATAAACCAAACTGCAGGCTTGCTCCAAATCCCATATCTCCTCTGGGTGAGTTTTGCAACAGCATTAAATGGCGCTATACGGAAGTTAAATTAGGGATGGAGTTTTTTTAGTCCATTTTAGCTTTACTTATGTAATGGAAAAAGATAAATCATTCGTTCACCGTGCATTTTGGATCAGCCTTATCATTAAAGGGGTGGATGGAGCGTTACAACTTGTCGGCGGATTCGCAGCCATTTTTATCGAACCTGCTACATTGGGTAATGCCTATCGGTGGATAACAAGATTTTTATTTGGTAAACGTGACGGCAATCCCGAAGCGGAGTTTATACGCGATGCCGCACATTCATTTCATATCACTGTTCCTGTTCTGGTGTGTATATATTTATTAATACACGGAGTAATAAAACTTCTTCTTGTTTATGGTCTTCTTAAAGAACGGCTCTGGGTTTTTCCCGCTGCATTTATCGGTTTTAGTTTTTTTTTAGCGCTGGAAATTTATAGAATTTACGCGCATTTTTATTGGGGCATACTCATCCTCATGTGTCTTGATGTGTTCGTTCTGACTATGGTCACTCTTGAATATAAGAAGGTGAAAGCACTAACTCTGAAAGAAAAGATTTCGTAAAGTTATTGAGAGCGAAGTGCTAATTTTATTCCTAATTGAGAGATGCCCATATTCCCCCACGGCTGATTTAGTAATATTTTGCATTTTTTAGAAATAATATTTTATCCCCTTTTTCAGCCAAATTTAAGGTTTTTGAGAATTTTTAATGCGGTCTTGTCAATTACCTGTTATATTTGTAATGCTTTACAACAACAAAATTAGTTATGCCAATAAAACCTAATAGCACTATTAGGCAGATTGACGTTGACCAATCAACGCTCAGAACTGCCTGGGACCGTGGTACGCCTATCATGGGTTATGATTCAGCACACTGGCGTCGCGATCCGTCCGGACACATCATTCACTTCGATTATTTCGGCAACGAAGAAAGCGCCTTCGGATGGTGCATTGATTTCTTCAGACCAACTGCGATCACCGGAGCGAATAGGATGATGGATCAAGGACCACTATTCAATAAATCAAATATCATCGAAAGCGGAAGTTATTCGAAGCGTGATAGAAGAATAGCTGCGTAAAAAATAAGCGAATATTTACGTGTCATTGCGAGAAGGGCTTTAGCCCGACGAAGCAATCCCTTAAGTCTCTACCACGATTTAGGGGATTGCTTCGTCTTCGGTAATCGGATTCATCGCAATGACACATTTTAAAATATACGTTACTTCAACAAGTACACACTTTCCGAACAAATCCCTTGCGGAGTTCTTACTCGCACAATGCGCAGACCGCTTGCTCCTTCAAGATCAAGTGTGCGATCAACTTTTCGTTCTCCATTTCCGACGACAAGTAGTTCGGATTGAATCCTATTCCCAAGCGCATCAAAAATTTCTATGAAGCCGTCATTATTATAAATCGGTGGTATTTGTATCGTCACCAATATTTTCGATGATGTCGGATTTGGAGCAATCCGTTCGATACGCAAACCGGGGATTCCATTTTTAATATAGGATAATAAAGTTGAATCTCCACACTCAGTTGTCAGCGAGAATGTCGTGACGATCTGCGGCGGAATAATTATTCCTGTCGGCAGACATTCTCTCGAACTATCTGAACGGAATGCAGTAAAATCTGTGAGTACGATCGGAGTCATGAGCGTATCACTGAGATATGCTTGCAAGACAAGCGTTCCGAGTAAACCTATTGCAAGTGTTTGTGGCGTCGGAAGTTGCAACGAGAATGCAATGCTCGAGCCTGTGACTGCAAGTGGAGAAATTATTGCGCCGCTTATTGCAGATCCGGTCATATCAATACTCTGCGGAGTGAGCACGTTCGTATTCAGATCAAGGGATACGTTTATCCGAACGACAGCAACTATGCTTGGATCAAGTAATTGGATCGGCAGGCGAATGATCGCGCCAGTTACTCCCGTTAGATTTACATTCGGTAAAGAAAGTTGAATAACCACCGGCTGAATTCCGAAGCCATCCATTGGGATAGAAATTTCTTTTACTGTGCCATCAATTAAATGCAGATAAAAATGCGCAGTCGCAGAACGAAGTCCATTTGCTTGCGGAGAAAATTTTCCGGAGAGCAAGAGTATAGTCCCACTCGGCAGTGGAGTTGTGGTGAAGGGATTAATAAGATAGTCCGAACTTCCTGTCCCAATAAAAATAACTGAATCAAGCGTTAGTGAATCGCATGTCGTATTCGAAAGAGTAAAAGCGAAGAGAGAGTCTTCGCAGGTTAACACCGCTCCGATAGAAGTTGTAGTAAGCGAAAGAGAACCGGGATCATTCGAACCTTTCGCGCTGAGGATAATATCGCGGTCATTGGCATTTGTGGTGATGTGAATCAGAGAAGTATAGATCCCTAAAGCAGGTGGCTTGAATCTGATAATAAGCTTCGTACTCGCTCCACGAAGAACATTCACTCCTTTCCCAGATTGAATTATCGTGTAACCGACTGTAGAACCGGCAAATATATTATCTCCAATTTTTAACGTATCACATCCGGTATTGGTAATAGTCACTTCCAGATCTTTATATGCGCATGTATTTATCGAGCCAAAATATAGCGACGCTGTAGAAAGCAAAAGCTCCGGCAAGCCGCGAGTCGCTAGTGCGGATAAGGTAAGCGTTGTATCGAAATGATTGTTCGTGTCATTATCATTAACCGAATGGATCGTTACTGTTTGAGAATATTGCCCGTCTGTATTCGGTACAAAATGATAATGCAGAATGATGCTTGAATCTGTTGGGATATTAAGAGGGAGCGATTTCGCATCGAATCGGAATGGCGCATCCACACCGATCGAATCCAAACGAATTGCTGTGCAGGAAATATTTTTAAAGAGGATATCGCCATCAGTCGAATCACAAATCGTTGAAATAATTTGTGGCTGTGAAAGTTTATAGCCGCGTGATCCGGTTTTTCCGACACCAAGTAATGTAAGAACAATATTCGAATCCACTGTCGCGAGAGTCAACTTTCCGGTTAACGCGCCAATGCTGCTTGGCTTAAATTGCAGTAAAACTGTACGCGTTGCCCCTACATCAAGCGTGAATGGCTGAAACGACGAAAGTAAATTGAAGGGCGCTCCGCTTGTTATCAGGGATTGAATTTGAATCGGCGAACAGCCTTTATTTGTGATCGTCACAGTACGCACGGAGTCATCGCCGCAGACGCTTCGCACTCCGAAATCTAATGTGTTATTCGGAACAGCTTCGGCGATGAATGGCTCCTCGGCTGCTGCCAAACCTTGAAGTTTTATTGTGATAATCGTGTCCTCGGTAAAACCATCGGGCTGACTAATGGTAATACGTACACGTTCAGTTAGGCTATGAACTTTAAGCGGATTAAATCTGATGAGAAGCGTATCAAACTTCGTATTGCCTTTTCCGAAGAAGCGCGCTTTTTTTGGAGCACGTAATTCACCAATAGTATCATCAATGAATCCTACATTTGTAATGAGCAGAGAATCGCAATCGGAATATGTTAATTGTACAAGATAATCGGCGCTATCACAAAGCGTGGCTCGTAGCGGAGAGGTACTTACCCGAGTGATGGAAATCTGTCCGAGCGAAGAAGCGCTGAGAGTGCCGTCGCCTCCGTCTGAAGTTTTCCAAACGCCTCCGATCTTATCGAACGCATAGACCACCGCGCCCTTACCCGCAACGGCAAAGCGTTTGTCGTTCAGGTTAGAAGGTCCTCCGATTTTAAGCCATGAGTTGCCTCCATCAGTTGAGCGGATCATACCGTTCAAGGCACCGGGATTTTTCGGACTTGTATCCTGCCCCTGCGCATAGATGACGCTTCTGCACCAACGCGTTCCTGCGATGCCTCCGGTAAGCGCATCATGCGGACCGGAAAAGCGAGTAGTGAAATCTTTGCCAAAATTTGTGCTGCCATCAATTTCAGATACGGTTGCAGGAAAAAGGACATCGTGTTCGCTTGAATAGAAAAATTGTTTTGTCGCAACATCGGCAAATGTCGTCCACGCTTCGTGTATTGTGGAGTACGGAGTCCAATTATCTCCGCCATCAAATGTGACATAAGGCGGAGCGAGTCCATTTCCTTCACTGGAAGAAAAACCAATATTATCATCTAAGAAATCAAGCCCGAGTGCCGCTCCGGTTTCAATGACGACAGGGAAGGTGAGTCCACCATCGGTTGATCGCCTGATCCCACGATATCTGTCTGTTAAAAAAATGCCGCGTATTGTTTGCCGGACTGTCACCGGAAACTCCGCTTGATACGATAGATCCCAACTCTTACCTCCGTCACTCGTTTTATAAACACCGCTCCACCCTTGTTCCAGACGTTCATGCACGGTCGCCCAGCCGTTCCACCGATCAGTGAAATAAATGTCAGTGATCTGTCCGAGCAAATTCATATTCGGCATCAGCGATCTTGTCCAGGAGTTTCCGCCATCGGTCGTATAATATATTTGTGCAATGAAACCTCCGGGATAACTGCCGGTTCCTATGCAGCCAATATTAGGATTATAAAAAAATGCAGCGCTTCCAAGATTCGGAAGCGTAAATACCCGAGTCCAATGTTGCGCGGAAACTCTCGCAGATAAAAGTGTAAGAAAAAGAAAAACCGATATGCTGTATCTGCGTATCAATGCTGTATGATGATCCTTTCGAATTTTCCTTGACCGAGATCAAATATATAATATCCGTTTGCAATGTTACGAATATCACCTTTGAGTATAAGAGCTTCATCCGTTTCCCACCTTGTGATTTCTCTGCCCAACTGATCGCGCAGGATAAGCCTTTTTGCGAGTGCGGAGGTTGAACTGATCGTTACATACTCATTTGCCGGATTTGGGCTAATGCGAATTTTATTTTCAGAAGCATCTTGCATCACAGCAGCGGCAACAGGGGCTTTTCCGATTCCCCGAAGTGTGGCGAAGCGAGTACCGGTATTCGTTTCGATCTGTAAAGATTCCAGATAATCCCCTGCGAGATGTGGTAAAAAACTTACCGAAAACTGAATTGATTTTCCAGACGCAATCTTGAGCGGATACTTCTTGCTCTCTATAGTGAAGATTGACGAATTGGTTGAAAAAATTGTATCGAGTACCAAGGTATCGCATCCTGTATTACTGATCGCGAGAGACCGTTTACCTATTGAGTCAAGCGCTATTTTTGCAAAATCAATTCCATTCGGATCTAATCCGAGAGTGGGACTTCCCGCTGCGCCAAAGCCAACGACATCGAAAAATCTTTGTTCAATATTTCCTGTAGTTGGTGAATGGAATTTTAAGCGGTAATGCGCCGTATCCCAACCTTCATGGGTCGCATGAAATGTAAAGGAAATATTTATTGTGCTATCGCTCACTGTGTCCTGAGCAAATTTTGCGCTGAATGACTTCGAGGTTTTGATTTGCTTCAGTGAATCAAGAATAATACCGGTGCATTGATTGAATCCTAGAGACACCGAGAACTCCGTCGGCAAAGTTGCGCCAGCGCATAATGAATTCCGAACTCCCGTTTCCGGCTGAATAATAAGATGGTCCTTCACGGAATCGGTAATCACACTATCTATGCCATCACGGACAACGCCGAGCAAGCCGCTTGAATCAAGATAGAAAAATGTAGAACCACGATCGAGAATTACTCCTTTCTTCATTCTGACTGAGGAGAGCATCGACGCGCCTGCCTGTTGAAGAGTTCTTCCGTGATCAGCTGATCTATAGATATTGGAGCCATGTGTGACGGCATCCGGTCCGAGATAAAAAACTCCTGAGCAATCGCGTGTGCCCACGACAGTACCTGAGAGGGTGAAGAAAATGCTTGAAAGGCTATCCCATGATTTTCCCTGATCGAGCGACCGCATTACCTGCGAACCGCCGACATAAATAATACTATTCGACCGATCAACATAGATCGAAGTCATTTTCCCCTTCGCTGCATTTATCGGAAGCCAATCGCTGCCACCATTGACACTTCTGTAAAGCACATTACCTGTTACGGCAATGGCTACTTCCGAGGTTAGGAATTCTGCGGCAAGAACTGTATCGCCTGGCTTAATACCTGCGCCTGGTTGGAAGCTAAAGGCATCATTACTATAGTTCAGAGTCCCGCCGATATTTGCGAGGATCTGTGCACCGAAAACCGAGAAGAGATTCGTATTAGGACTCTTAAGTATTCTGGTTACGTCTTTCCAATTATTACTTGCCTCGAAAATTCCGTCTCCTTTGACCGTCAGATATGCAACATTCGCGTCGCGGATAATAATGGAGGTGATCGGCGCACTTGGGATATAGATTCCATTCAGGACTCCATCAACATATTCGGTAAGAGTATGAACGCCGTTATAGTTAATTGCGATGAGACCTGAACGGGTTGTCAGCATATCGAACGACGACATATTTTGGTCATCGACAAGCTGCCAAGTCGGCGCATGGAGTTGCCCGTGAGCCGTTGAACTGAGAAGAAGAAGTCCTATGAAATAAAGAACTCGTTTCACAATGAAAAAAACAGATGATCGTACAGCCGACTTCAGTCCGCCCAACACGAACGAAACTCGGGATTATAATGCGTGTTCCTCTTTATAGTAAAGGCAAAAAAGCACAAAAAAACTCCATTTATTGACGCCGGTTCTTTTCTATTCTTAATGCAGCCACCCGTTACGCTTCACATATTAACCTTTTTGAGTTCGTATCTTTGCAGTCACAATGTCTGACATCTTCATTTCCTATTCATCAAAAGACCGTGCTCAAGCAGAGCAGCTTACGGAGCTTCTTGCTTCGGCGGGGTTATCGGTTTGGATCGATCAATCGGGAATCGATGTCGCGACAAGTTGGTCCGGAGAAATTGTTGATGCGATCGAAGGATGCAAAGCGTTCGTGGTTTTACTTTCACCGAATTCGATCGAGTCAGTGAACGTCGTGAAGGAAGTATCACTTGCCGCAGAGCAAAGAAAAAAAATACTTCCACTTGATCTCGAACCTGTCGAACTTCCACGTGATCTAAAATATCATCTCGCAGGTTTGCAACGCACGTCGATGACGAACATCGATTCGATCATCCGTGCGCTTGGTAAGCTCGGCTTGGAAGCAACGCAAGCTCCGACGTTGAAGCTCATCAAAGAAACAGATGGAAGAAAAAGTTTGATGATACTCCCATTTGAAGATTTATCTCCGACTGCAGATAACGAATGGTTTGCAAATGGAATCGTTAGCGAGTTGATCTCATCACTCTCGAATGTGAAAGCATTAAAAGTTACCGATGCTACGACAACGAAAGAGTATAAGAGTTACAAAGGACATCTTACGGTCTATGCCAAGGAGATGGGTATTCGTTACTTCGTGCAGGGCGATGTCCGTAAGTTCGGCGACAATATTAAAATTACTTCTCGTCTTCTCGACATCGAAACGGGCGATCATCTCTGGCAAGATTCATTGAAAGGGACGATGGATGATATTTTTGAAATTCAGGAAACTGTGGCAAAGAAAGTAGTGGGTGGTCTTGCAATTATTCTGACGAAAGATGAAGAAAAGAAGCTTGATAAGAAACCGACAGAGAATGCTGAAGCATACGAGTTGTGGTTGAAAGGAAGTGAATATTTCGTGCGTCAGACGAAGAGCGACTTCGAGCGAGCCGTTTCGCTTTTCGAAGAAGCAGTTCGTCTCGATCCTAACTTTGCCCTCGCCCATGCAGGTATTGCAAGCACTTCTCAGACGCTCTACCGCCAATATGGTCAGAATGCCGGCTCGCTTACACGAGCGGAGCAAGCCGCCGGACACCTACGTGAGCTTGAAGGCGAATCGGCGAGGTATTTTTCGATCATCGGCGGGCTTTCTCTTCGCCGCGGCGACGCTGAAGGCGCACTTCGCCATGCTCAACGCTCAGTCGAGACTGATCCTGCGTATGCTGTCGGCTACGACGTTCTCGGCTTTGCCTATGAGGCGCTAGGCAGAAAACAGGAAGCTACAGAGGCAAGGAAGGAGGCTGTTCGGCACAGGGAGAACGACCGGGGTGCGCATTTCAACCTTCTTATCGCGCTTCATGAAATGGGTTCGGAATCCGAGTTGCACGAAGCTGCTGCCAGAGCGCTTCCGATCTACGAACGCCATGTGCGCCTGGCTCCCGATGATTACCATGCCCGAGTCCACTTGGCGCATATTCTCCGATACTGTGGGCGCACCGCCGACTCAGTTGCTGAGGCAGACAGGCTTTCGGCTGTCGAGTCGCTTGATGGTGGGCCTTGCTACAATCTTGCCTGCCTCTATCTGAATGCGAACTTACCGGACCGGGGAATGTCTCTTCTTCGCCGCGCCGTGCAAAAGGGATTTCGCAATTTGGAAGACTTCCGCCGCGATCCCGATCTTGATCCGCTGCGGGGAACGGCGGGGTTTGAGGAATTGATGAAAGAATTGGAGGAATGAAATCTGACTTATTATCCGCAAAAAAAAGGTTGGACGTTCAGAAAATAAGTAAGAAGTAAATGCTGATGAATCAACCAAAGCAAGAGTGAAGATGTTGTTTTGTCATCGGAATATTTAATACATTATCATTCTATTTTCTTATGCGTACACTAAAATTATTCGTTTTACTTTTCTGCGTCATCACAGTTGCAAGTTGTTCGAAAACGTCCAACCCCGTTACAGGCGGTGGCTCTTCAGGCAACATACCGCTTTCTATCGGAAATTGGTGGCAGTTTAAAACTGCTGATAGTACCGCTACAAATGTTGTTGTCGGTACGACAACCATTAATGGTACTTCGTATTTTGTCATTCATAATTATGACTCTGACGACTCAACCTATATACGTAATTCCGGTACGATCACTTACATACTTATCCCTGATACTAGCGGGACGAAATTAATTGAAGTTGTTGCTGCGAACTTGGCTTCCGGCTCGACATGGTCCTATCAAGCTGGGATTGCTCCATTTATCGCATCAAGTCATGGGAAATTTGTTGCTTCTGGTCTGACGAGAACAGTCAATGGAAAATCCTATACAAATGTCACACAGATCCATATTGATTCGGACTTCGGTGGCACTATTACAGGCTCACAAGAGATTTATTTTAGTCAAGGTGTTGGTGAGATCGAATCAGTAGATACTGATCCTAGATCAACGGAATCACTGCTTAGCTACCATGTGAACTAAGTGCAAATTAACATTTAGCATAGAAAAAAACCCGCCATAGTAGCGGGTTTTTTTATGCAAGAATAATTTTACTCAACTTCCTTTGGCATCGTGTCATTCTTTCTGACGCCGATGCGTGAAGCGGCAGTTTTTTTGCGTCCGCTTGCTTCGACGGCTTTCGAAACTTTTGCAAGTCCGAAGAGCGGCATATTATTATAAACGCATTCGTAATTTCCGGCAGAAATTTTATATGTTTCATGCCAGATGCCTACATCGCCGTTACTTCCAACACTTTTATTAAATTTCACCCACTCCGGAAAATGCTCGGCATCGCGGCTGCGAGCATACGCTTCAAGATGTTCGAACGAACGCCAGTACTGCACGATCGAAATTCCTGAACTGCGAAAGCCCAGACATCCTATCTCCGGATGCGTTGCGATCTCCTTCAGCATTTTTGGCATTGCAAAAAAAACCGGAAGCCATTTATGGATCTTCCATATTTTATTCACACGCATTCCGATCAAGAAGACAACAAAATCCCCTTCGATCTCTGCCGTCATTCGTTTGCTAATGATCTTTGCCATAATGATAGAGATAATTAATTCCGAGAACAACAGCAAAGAGACATATTCAGGTGCCGTGCCGAAGGTTAGGGGGAGTCTTCTTCGTATCTTTGCATCCACTATGACCCCATTCGAAAATGCATATACCGAAGTAGCCGGACTTGTCAGCGAGTTCTCGGCAAACGAAGATCATTATCTTTCTTCTAAATATCAGGAAGCAGAAGTTCGCGAAGATTTTCTGAATAAATTCTGGACTTCTCTGGGATGGGATGTGCGACACGTCACGCAAACCAATCCACGCGAGCAAGAAGTAAAGGTTGAGAAGAATCCTGATTCATCCGCTTCTGGAAGGCGTGCCGATTATGCGTTTTACTTAAAACCCGATTATAAAAATCCTCAATTTTTTGTCGAAGCAAAAAAACCTTCTCGCAAATTATCGGATCCCGAATTTTATTTCCAGACCGTCAGATATGGATATAATGCCGGAACACCTATCTGCGTGCTGACAGACTTCGAGGAATTCCATATTATTGATTGCCGCTACGAACCGAACATTAATAAAAGTTTTCCGTCCGCGCAGATCAAGGCATTGCATTATAAGGACTATCTTGACCGCGACAAATTCGGATATATCTACTGGCTTTTTTCACGCGAAGCAGTTGAAGGCGGGAAGTTAAAAGAATTGGCGAAAGAACTTCCGAAGCAAAAAGGAAAGGGAAAAACAAAGCTCACCATTGAAGAATCAAGACCAGTTGACGAAGCATTTCTTACGAAGCTTGAAGAATACCGCCTCACACTTGCAAAGGCATTCAAGAAAGCCGATGAGACACTTACTGCCGAAGACTTAACCGAAGCTACGCAGAAAGTTATTGATAGACTTGTCTTCATTCGGTTCTTAGAAGATAAGAATATCGAATCCGATTATATCGTTGATGAGATCGCGGGGAAAGGCGGTAATAGTGGGACGGACTTTAGTCCGTCCGTCAAAGACTCACGGACTAAAGTCCGTCCCACTGGACTCAGCAATTCGGCTTGGAAGAGTTTTATCAGTTGGAGCAAAGAGCTTGACGTAAAATATAATGGCATCGTCTTCAAGCCGCATGATATTGATAAGCCCGGGTTCAAAGCGCCGGATGATAAAGTTTTTGCCGAGCTTTGCTCCGATATTTCGCATAAGCAATCGAAATATCTTTTCAGCTACATCCCTATTGAAATTCTTGGTTCGATCTATGAGCGATTCCTCGGAAAAGTGGTAACGGCAACGGCGAAGCGCGCTGATATTGAATACAAGCCCGAAGTCCGCAAAGCAGGTGGTGTCTATTATACGCCCAAGTATATTGTGGATTATATCGTTGGCAATACGGTGGGGAAGATTTTGGGGGGAGAGAATAATTCTAATAATGCCACAAACTCTAACGATGTCATTGCGAGACCGGCACCAGCCGGTCGTGGCAATCTAAAATCTCTCGGGCAGCCTGAAAATTTTGAGATTGCCACGTCGTCTCTTTCTCCTTCGTCGAAAGAGACTCCTCGCAATGACACTATTAAGAACTCAGAACTAAGCACTAAGAACTCTGGCCTCACTCCCAAAGAAATCTCCAAACTTCGCTTTGCTGATATTGCCTGCGGATCAGGTTCATTCCTGATCGCAGTCTATGATGCAGTTCTGCATTACTGCGAATCATATTACAATGCCAATCCCGATGAAGCAAAGAAAGCGGGATGTATTGAAATTGATAAAGGCATTTATTCTCTCAGCCTGAAGCAGAAACAGCAGATACTCATTGATAATATTTTCGGAGTTGATATTGATCATCAGGCTGTGGAAGTGGCGCAGCTATCGCTATTTTTGAAATTGCTCGAATCCGAATCCGGCGCTTCGGCTGGGCAGCTTTCCTTCGAGAAAACAAAGATCCTTCCCGATCTCTCGAAAAATATTCTCTGCGGAAATTCGCTTGTCGAATATGATATTGCCGATCTCTTCCCACTTACGTCCGAAGATGAAGCCCGAATAAAGCCATTCGATTTCAAAACTTCATTCAAGCAAGTAATGGATAAAGGAGGGTTTGATGCTATTGTTGGGAATCCGCCTTATGTAAGACAAGAATCACTCGGCGAACTGAAAAATTATTTTCAGAAAAAATATGAAGTGTCTCAAGGTACTGCCGATCTTTACACATATTTTATCGAGCGGGGCGTTTCTCTCTTAAAAGAAGGAGGCAAGTTTAGCTATATCGTCGCTAATAAGTGGATGCGAGTAAGCTATGGAGCACCTTTGAGAAATTGGATGAAGAAGCAATGCCTTGAAGAGATACTCGATTTTGGGGACCTTCCTGTATTCAAAGGTGCGACAACCTACCCCTGCATCATAAGAATTGCTAAGAAGAAAAACGAAAATATATTTTACGCTTGTAACATCAAGTCTTTGGATTTTATTGAACTCGGTGACTTAGTTGATAGAGTTAAATTTAAAGTTACTTTTGAATCATTGGGTGCAGATGGGTGGTCATTGACTGATAGCTTATCTTATGATATTTTAACAAAAATAAAGTCGCAAGGAACGCCTCTTAAACAAATAGTAGATGATAGGATTTATCGTGGAGTGTTAACTGGATTGAACGAAGCATTTGTTATAGACGAAGATCAGCGAAACGCGTTAATAAAAGAGGATAAGAGAAGCGCTGAGATAATAAAGCCATTTCTAGGTGGACGCGATATAAAGAGGTATGAATTTTCAAATAGAAATATTTACTTAATCTTTACGAGACGTGGTATTAATCTTAAAGAATACCCCGCTATTGAAAAACACCTTCTTCAATTCAAGAAGCAATTAACTCCGAAGCCAAAAGATTGGAAAGGAAGTAATTGGGAGGGAAGAAAACCTGGTGCTTATAAATGGTATGAGATTCAGGATTCTATTGACTATTATTCTGAATTCGAAATGCCAAAATTAATGCTCCCTGATATTTCTCAACGAGGCAATTTTATGTATGACACTAGCGGTCAATTCTATTCCGTTAACTCAACCTATATAATTGGCTCATCGGACATATATTTATTGGGACTTCTTAATTCAAAATTAATAACTTTTTTTTACTCAAATCTTTCGCCTGCTTATAGCGGGGGGTTCTATCGTTGGATCTATCAATTCTTAGTCCAAATACCAATAAAAAAACTCGACCTAGCTAACCCCTCCGACAAACAGCAGCATGATAAACTTGTGAGCTTAGTAGATCAAATGCTCGAAGCCAAAAAACGCCTAAGCACCGCCAGCCGCGACACCGAGCGCGACCAGCTAACACGCAAATGCGAGTATCTGGATAACGAAATAGATAAACTTGTCTATGGACTTTATGGATTGACGGAGGAGGAGATTAAGGTGGTTGAGGGGAATTGAAAACTACTCAGATTTCTTTTTTCGCTTTCCGGAAGTTTTTTTTTGAGGCGCATCAATTTTTTTCAACTCTCTTCCTGTTGATTTGAGAGACTTACGTACTTCTTCAATATCTTGATGAGGTGGAAGATTCTCAGGGGATGTGCCGCCGTCTCTTTGCATGAATTCCCTAACTTCCTCACCGACCGAACGGGCAGTGTTTTGGAGTGCTCTGTCACCGTAATCTTTCTTTGACTTAATCCGCGCAGAGGTTTCCGTGAGTCTGAATAAATTCGCAGCTAACTCACGTTGCCCCATAAAATCTAAAGGCGATCTTTTATTTGGGATTCCTTTACGATCACGAAGTTGATTAAAGCCCATGTTGTACATCCCCATGTACCCAGCATTGTGAAAGAGTCCGTATTCCTGAACTCCATGCTGTTTTGCAACACTTCCGAGTGTGCGCTCGCCTTTTTTGACTTCATCTCTAATGAGCAATCTCTCGCCGACTTCCTGATCCGAAATTATTTGGGCAGCAGAGTCTGCAAAAGCAGCAAAATATGCCTGTGCAAGCTGAACCTGAGGTTTTGCAACGCTTCCATTCATTGCAATGAGTAAGAATGCAAAACGAGAAATTTTCCAGTCACTAATAGTAACTCCATTTTTTTCTCGAGTACATTGCTCAAAATTTTCGAGCACTTGGAACCCAGTAGTCATACAAACGGTGATTGCTTTATTTAGTACTTCCCGTGTAAACTGAGTAAAATCTTCATATTCCAGAATCTCAGCAATATCGCTAGCGTACCAAAAATGCATTCCATTATCAAATGCGTAATCCTCAATGCAAGGTTTACCTTCTTCTGTATGGAAAAGCGTCATTTGGTCATCCATTTAAGTTGAATGGAAATCGGTATAAAGTATAAAATTGATGGGTTAATCTTCGGTATTCGAAACGTGTTTATCGAGTAATTAAGTTCTTAATCCTCCGACAAACAGCAAAATGATAAACTTGTGAGCATAGTAGATCAAATGCTCGAAGGCAAAAAACGCCTAAGCACCGCCAGCCGCGACACCGAGCGCGACCAGCTAACACGCAAATGCGAGTATCTTGATAACGAGATAGATAAACTCGTCTATAAGCTCTATGGATTGACGGAGGAGGAGATTGGGATAATTGAGAATTAGGAATTAAGAATCGGGGGATATTGCCCTTTCAGACTATGTGGCAAGGAAGAAAGGGGGTAAGGGATTGTGTACAGAAACCCCTACGAGGTTAGCTTTTTTTATTTATCATTTCTACAAACAGGCCACTCCTACGGAGTTAAATGCATTTTGCCCCGTAGGGGCATCCCGTTTGTAGATTGGGATGTAAATTTATTTTTCTAACCCCGTAGGGGTGTCCTGTTTCTTCAGCTTGTGTATAATAGGATATGCATATTTATTCGTTTTATATAGCGTCTGGACCAGAATAAGTATTATTAATCGCTTTTTAATACGTCCAACCTGTCAGAAAAGCCCTTGTAGAAAACTAAGATTCCAAGATAAGTCTTAATTTTCAAAAATCCTCAAAAAAATCTTTGGCGATTCCGGGCTGATTTCGCCGATTTTGAAAATAGTTTGGTTTGGGCACCTTGACAAAAGCACATTTCATCCGTATATTTGCATTCGAAAGTTCGACATTATGTATTTTATAGCGAAATAACCTACGATGTTTTGCGTAAAATACATACAGGAACCCCAATCCAGCCTTCTATTCCCTTTTGATATTTTGCTTCGATGGCACTTAGAGCGTAATCCTCGCCGATAAATGGAAAAATAAAAAAAGAGATATTGGGAATAGCTATGAGCTATGAGGACTGAGCTATGAAGGGGACTAACCACCACTCTTAATCTCTAATCCTGAGATTTATTACTACGATAACTATTTGAGATTGCCACGTCGTCCGCAAGCGGACTCCTCGCAATGACACCTTTTTTTTACTAACTACTAAACTACTAAACTACTAACTACTAAACAAATTCGTATCCAGTTTTTCTTGATCGGAGAGTGATCCCCTGAAGGGATATCGCTGCGATCTGTTCATTCAAAATTTAATAAATAAGTCAAAAGTCAAAACTGTAAAGTCAAATAAGGGGTCGCTACCCTTTTGACTTTTGAGTTTTGTTTTCGCTCGCAGGCCAAAGCCATGCTGCTACCTGGGATTTTATAATCCAGAAAATCCTTCTTAATCCTGCTAATCTTGGTTCAAATCTCAGTTCAGACAATGGGGATTGACGGGCGGACTAATTCGCCCCACTGCTTACTTGCCATTTCTGGCGTGATCTCTTTTCCTGCGATTCGCGAAATTGTTGCAGTTTCTGCTTCGAGCATTTTTCTCATCTCATTTTTTTCTACGGTTGAGATGTTGAGGAATTCTCCGAGGCGGAGATGCTCATCGCCCAGAAGTATCGAGCCATGCTGAAGGACGGCATTGCCGAATCTTCTTTGCGCCGAGCCGACAACTTTCCTGCCTCGCCAAGTGATCTCGTAACGGGCGGTACTGGTAAAACAGGCAATGTTGGTGAGTGTGCCGGGTTTATATGCTTCGCGGATAGCTGAAGTATTATTCGGAGATGTAAGCTCAAGTTCGTTATTGCAAAGCGGCTGCAAAGCTGCAAGCAACGACTGCGCGATTTTATTATGTACTGCATAAATTCCTTCGCCGGGTTCGAATCGCATGATGACGGCGTAGGTAAGTTCTTCGGCATGATAGACGGCTCTGCCGCCTGTCGGTCTGCGGATAATATCTATTCCTGATGCTTTGCACACTTCTTGATTGATCGAAGATTCATCTTGCTGATAGCCAATCGAAATGCAATACGGCTTCCATGAATAAAGCCTCAGGACATTCGGAGTATTCGGATCGTCGCGAAGTTTTTCGGCAAGCTCAAGATCGCATGCCATGTGATATGCGCCCGGCATATCGAAAGAGACTTCAGTGACGAAATTATTTTCGGTAAAGATGTTCATGAAGAGCGGTAAACATTGCAAAGGGGCTACAAATTCTTGTAATCTCTGCGCTTCGTTGATAATGACATGCAAACTGCGCATTGATAGTTTGGAACTACCAGAAATCTAAACAAAAGACTTTCTGTTTTATTTTGTCATGAAACAATCTTTACTCATTGCATTTTTCGCAGCGTATTGTGTTTATCTTTCCATTGGTGAAACCTCTTCCCAAAAGTATTTGGCACTTTCATCTTCAGCTTCTGCTGTGAGTATTCCGTTTACGGAGAACAGCAGCACAAAAGAGAAGAAAATAACTTTTACAAAAGATATTGCGCAGATCATTTTTAAGAACTGCACACAGTGTCATAGATCCGGGCAAGTTGCGCCATTTCCTCTTCTTGGTTACGAAGATGTTCGCAGACATTCGAAGGAGATTGTTGAGTTGACCGGCAAGCGTCAAATGCCACCGTGGAAAGCCAAGCATGGATATGGTGATTTCATCGGCGAACGGCGGTTAACGGATCAACAAATTAAGTTGATCGCTAATTGGGTAAAACAGGGAATGGAGCAAGGCGATGAAAAAGATATGCCTCCTATTCCTGACTATCCCGATGGATGGCAGATGGGCACACCTGATCTTATCGTCTATATGCCGGAAGCGCTGACCATTCCCGCGAACATTCCGGACTTCTTTATGTCGTTTGTGATCCCTCTCAATCTTCCTGAAGATAAATATGTACGGGCTTTGGATATTATGCCGAGCGACAGGAAAGTAGTGCATCATACGGTGGTCTATCTGAATTCACTTGGTACATCAAGCAAAGAACTTGAAAAAGTTATGAACGGTGAAATGCGTAACATCTCTCCATCTTCAAGCGAGATCACGATTGGCGGTTGGGCTCCGGGCGGAAGAGCAATTACGTATCCGAAAGGTGTCGCGCTCAAGCTCCCCAAAAACGGAGACCTGATTTTGGAAACACATTTCAGACCGACCGGAAAGAGCGAAGTTGAACGAACAGCTATCGGATTATATTTTGCGGATAAAAAACCGGAGAAAGTACCAATTCCGGATATGCTTCTGGGGAGTATTTTAATTGATATTCCGGCAAATACAAAGAAAGAGATCCCTGTGGAACATGTGCTCGATAGTGATATGACGATCTATAACATATCAGCACATGCGCATTTTATTTGTAAAGAAGTAAAAATACATGCCATATTACCAAATAAAAAAGATGTGCCACTTCTCTGGATACCGGACTGGGATTTCGATTGGCAGGAGCAGTATGTTTATGAAAAGCCGGTTTTTCTTCCCAAAGGAACGAGAATTCTAGGAAACTTCAAATTTGATAATACCAGTGATAATATCCGCAACCCTAACTCTCCACCGAGACGTGTGAAATTAGGCGAACTATCGAATAATGAGATGGCAAATATTATCATCAAGAGGCAGCCGTAAGTAAGAAAATACTAAGCGGCGGAGTAATAGCTTTCAAAAACGTGTTTGCGCTCCACGAGAAACACTAACATTTTTAGATATAAGATTTTCTGAACCAATGATAGCTGAAGAAACACTGACTCTCACTGAAGAAATGGTAAAGCCTGATTTTGCTAAGACTCAATCTGTGCCGCGAGTATCGCCAATGGCAGCAGGACTTATCGGTTCGGAGATATTAAAGATCGCCGCTGATATTCGCGCCATGATCGCCGATGGAAAGGAAATCTGCAATCTTACTGTGGGAGATTTTAATTCTTCCTACTTTCCAATCCCGGAATTTTTGAAAGAGGAGATCGAAGCTGCCCTTGCTCATGGCGAAACGAATTATCCCCCATCGGATGGAGTGCTCGTATTGCGCAAAGCTGTTCAGGCATTTTATAAAAAACGTCTTGGACTTGACTATCCGATCGAATCTTTTATTATTACCGGCGGCGCTCGCCCGGTGATCTACGGAATCTATAGCGCAGTCGTTGCTCCGGGTGATACGGTTGTCTATCCTGTTCCATCGTGGAATAATAATCATTATTGTAATTTGATCGGAGCAATTGCAAAACCAATTGTAAGTTCAAGTGAGGATGCATTCTTGCCGACAAGAAAAACATTGGAAGGAAAGCTTTCCGGTGTCCGTCTGCTTTCTCTTTGTTCACCGCTGAATCCGACCGGAACAGCATTCACAAAAGAAGCTCTTGAAGGAATTTGCGATCTCGTTCTCGAAGAAAATGCAAAGCGCTCTCCATCGGAAAGACCGTTATTCTTGATGTATGATCAAGTGTATTGGATGCTGACCTTTGGCGAGACCAATCACTATAATCCTGTTTCACTCCGTCCTGAGATGGCAAAATATACGATCTTTGTCGATGGTATTTCAAAAGCATTTGCATCAACAGGTTTGCGTGTCGGTTGGGCAGTTGCTCCGCCGGATATTGCTGCTTCGATGTCGAATATTTTAGGGCATGTCGGCGCATGGGCACCTCGTCCTGAACAAATTGCCACAGCGAATTTACTCAATAACGATGCCGTCGTTGATGCCTATCACGAAAAAATGCACGATGATGTCGAAGCGCGTTTGAATTTACTTTTTGATGAGATCACCTCACTTCGAGATAATGGCTATCCTGTAGATGCAATTCCGCCGATGGGAGCAATTTATCTCTCTACGCGATTTAATTTTATCGGTAGAAAAACTCCTGATGGGAATACACTTGCCACCAATGAAGATATTCGTAAGTATCTTCTGTACTCCGCCGATTTTGCCATTGTCGCATTCCAAGCATTTGATCTTCGTGAAGATACAGGCTGGTTCAGGCTTTCAGTCGGAGCAGTTTCGATGGAACAGATCGCAACAATTGTGCCGAAGTTAAAAGCGGCAATGGACGCCCTGAAGTAATTTTAATACTTCGGAGTCACTCCCATATTGTAGAACATAAAAGCGTATTCATCTGCTGCTTCATCAATGATCTTTGCCGTAGGTTTTCCACTTCCATGTCCGGCTTTAGTCTCAATGCGGATAAGAAGCGGATTTGTGCTCGAAGGTCCGCCGATCTCCTGAAGCGTTGCAGTGAATTTGAATGAGTGCGCGGGTACAACGCGATCATCATGATCAGCTGTTGTAACCAGTGTTGCAGGATACTGGACTCCACTCCGAACATTTTCTAATGGCGAGTAGCGATTAAGATATTCGAACATTTCTTTGTTGTCTTCACTTGTTCCGTAATCACTTGCCCAATGTGCGCCGATCGTGAATTTATGATAGCGAAGCATATCCATCACGCCGACTGCGGGTAAGGCAACTTTACAAATATCCGGACGCTCTGTCATTACTGCTCCGACGAGCAATCCGCCATTCGAACCGCCGGCAAGAGCCAGCTTTTCATGAGAAGTATATTTCTGAGTGCAGAGATAATCTGCAGCGGCGATGAAATCATCAAAGACATTTTGCTTATGTAGTTTCGTCCCTGCGTCATGCCACTCTTCGCCATACTCGCCGCCACCGCGTAAATTCGGCATTGCAAATACTGCACCGTTCTCAAGTAAGATAAGTCGCAAAGTACTGAAGGACGGAGTAAGGCTGACATTGAAGCCGCCGTAGGCATAAAGATAGCACGGATTATTGCCATCCATTTTCAAACCTTTTTTATGTACGATGAACATCGGCACACGCGTTCCGTCTTTACTTGTATAAAATATTTGTTTTGATTCATAGTCATTGGGATCAAACTTCACTTCAGTCTTACGAAAAAGATTTGAAGTATTCGATTCCATATCATATCGGTAGATTGTATAAGGATAAGTAAAAGAGTTAAACGTGTAAAATACTTCTTTATCAGATTTCTTTCCACTGAAGCCTGATACGCTGCCGATTGCAGGCAGTTTTATTTCGTTAAGTTTTCGACCTTCAAGATCAAAAAGGTAGACATGGTGACTGGCATCTTGCATATACGTACAGATTAATTTGCCACCACTAAGTGAAGCGCTTTCCAGAACGTGCTTATTCTGTGGGATAAGATCATGCCAATTTTTCTGGGAAGGATCTGCTATATCAGTCACAACAATTTTATTTCGTGGCGCACCGACATTGGTCTGAATAAAAAGTTTGTCGCCCTCAGATTCAACTATCCCGGTTTCAAAACCAAAAGTTGCTTGGATAGGAATCCATCCGCGATCAGGATTTTTTGTATCCATGATGGAAAGAAGATTTCCTTTCTCTCCGGCTTCATTAATAAAAAGCTGTAAATACCGTTCGTCTTCCGTTACACCCATAAATTGTAAGCGCTTCGGATTTTTCTTATCTTCGTATTTTAAGATGTCTTCGCTTTGCGGAGTGCCGATCTTATGATAATAGATTTTCTGAAATTCATTCGCAGCAGTAAGTTCATTCTTTCCCTTCGGTTCTTCATAACGCGAATAAAAGAATCCGTCTTTATACCAGCTTCCACCGCTGAATTTATTCCACTGCACATGATCATCAAGCTTTTTTCCGGTTGCAATATCGAGGACATAAATATCTTGCCAATCGGATCCGGATTTTGAAGTCCAATAGCAAAGCAATTTATTATCGTTCGATGCAGCGATGCCATTCAATGCGACGGTTCCGTCAGTGCTTAATGTATTTGGGTCGATCAAAACTTTTGGCGTGCCGTTTATTCCTTCTTGAATATAGAGAACGCTTTGCGGCTGCAAGCCGTCGTTTTTATGAAAAAGATAGTAGTTGCCGACTTTTTGCGGAGCAGAGTATTTCGGATAATTCCAGATCTCTTCAATACGCTTTTTAATTTTATTGCGAAATGGTATTTTATCAAGATAGGCAAACGTCAGTTTGTTTTCCTGCTCGACCCATTCTTTTGTTTTGGATGAATCAACATCTTCCATCCACCGATACGGATCAGGGACCTTCGTGCCGAAATAATCATCGGCAACCGTTCCCTTTTCAGGTTTTGGATATTGCATTTGAGCAGCGGAGATGAGCGGAATATTTATCAAGAGCAGACTGGTTAAAATGAAACGTTTCATATCGATTGGAAATTATAAGAGACCTTAACTACGGTATTTTACACTCTTCTGTTCCATTAATAATACATGGTAAGAAAAATATTACTTCTCGGCTCCGGCGAACTTGGCAAAGAATTTGTTATTGCGCTAAAACGTCTTGGTCAATATGTGATAGCTTGTGACAGCTATAATGATGCCCCTGCTCAGCAAGTTGCCGATGAACGCGAAGTAATTGATATGCTTGACGGCGCTGCGCTTGACAAAGTTGTTGCAAAACATAAACCCGATATTATCGTCCCGGAGATAGAAGCAATTCGGACTGAAAAATTTTATGATTATGAAAAGCAAGGGATTCAAGTAATACCGAGTGCTCGTGCGGCAAATTTTACAATGAATCGCAAAGCTATCCGCGATCTTGCCGCAAATGAACTTGGCTTGCGGACTGCGAAGTATGCGTATGCAAAAACGGAAAGTGAATTTACTGCTGCGATAAAACAGATCGGGATTCCATGCGTAGTCAAACCATTGATGTCATCATCAGGCAAGGGACAATCAACGGTAAAATCCGAAGCGGATGTTTCAAAGGCTTGGGAATATGCAACGACGAAAGGTAGAGGGGATCTGATCGAAGTGATCGTCGAAGAATTTATACCGTTCGAATCAGAAATTACTTTACTTACTGTTACTCAGCAAAATGGCGAAACACTTTTCTGTCCGCCGATCGGTCATCTCCAAGAGCGCGGTGATTATCAGGAAAGCTGGCAGCCTGCATCAATAAGCGAATCGCAATTACGCGATGCGCAAGATATGGCACGGCAGGTCACAAAAGCATTGACGGGTTTCGGAATTTGGGGAGTAGAATTTTTTCTTGCAAATGATGGCGTGTATTTTTCCGAACTCTCTCCGCGTCCGCATGATACCGGAATGGTCACGCTTGCCATGACGCAAAATCTTTCGCAGTTCGAGCTTCATGCTCGCGCAGTTCTTGGTTTGCCAATTCCGGAAATAACCCTTGAACATGCCGGAGCAAGCGCAGTAATCCTTGCTCAAGACGAATCAAAAAATCCACCGAGTTATGAAGGTATTTCCGAAGCACTTGCAACAGCGAAAACCGATATTCGCATTTTCGGAAAACCGACAACACGCAAATATAGAAGAATGGGAGTAGCACTTGCCTACGATACAGTCGGGATATCAACTGATGTCCTAAGAAAACGCGCGAATGAAGCGGCGGATAAGGTGAGCGTTATCGGCTAGACTTGCAAAATATCAGGATGTTAAACCGTATATTTGCAAGCTATGTCTGACATCTTCATCTCCTATTCATCCAAAGACCGCGAGAAAGCGGAGCAGCTCACCGAGCTTCTCGCTTCGGCAGGCTTATCGGTGTGGATCGATCAATCGGGAATCGAGGCGGCCACAAGCTGGTCGAAGGAAATTGTGCAGGCAATAGATTCCTGCAAAGCATTTGTCGTGTTGCTCTCGGAAAATTCGATAGGATCAGTGAATGTCATCCGAGAAGTTTCTCTTGCCTCAGAACAGAAAAAGAAAATTCTTCCTTTAGATTTAGAGCCTGTTGCACTAAGTGAAGACCTCCGCTATCATCTCGTCGGCATCCAACGCACACCGATGACGAACATCGATTCTATCGTCCGCGCACTTGGCAAGCTTGGCTTGGAGGCAACGCAAGCTCCGACGATGAAGCTTGTAAAGGAGACAGACGGCAGAAAGAGTTTGATGATCCTTCCATTCGAAGATCTTTCGCCGACCGGGGATAATGAATGGTTCGCGAATGGCATTGCCGCCGAACTCATTTCAGCGCTATCAAATATAAAAGCTCTCCGCGTGATCGACCAGCAGACAACTAAAGAATTTAAATCATACAAGGGACATCTTACCGTTTATGCAAAGGAGATGTCTGTCAGATATTTCATTCAGGGTTCAGTTCGGAAGTTTGGCGATCAGATCAAGATAACTTCGGCACTCCTCGATATCGAAACAGGCGATCATCTGTGGCAGGATTCACTGAAAGGTACGATGGAAGATATTTTTGAAATTCAGGAGACCGTTGCAAAGAAAGTAGTGGATGGTCTTGCCATTATTCTGACGAAGGATGAAGTGAGGAAGCTTGATAAGAAACCGACAGAGAATGCCGAGGCTTATGAGTTGTACTTGAAAGGCTCTGAGTATTTCGCCCGGAATACGAGGAGCGATTACGAGAGGGCGCTCTTGCTCTATGAAGAAGCTGTCCGTCTCGATCCGGCATTTGCCGAGGCGTATGTAAGCATTGTCAATATCACTCAGGCAATATATCGCCTCTATGACCGCAACTCCACTCTTCTGGACCGCGCAACAGAAGCAGCCGCAAAGATCCGAAAACTCGAAGGCGAATCGGCGCAGTATTTTCGGGCGATGAGCCTTATCACCCTTCGGCGCGGCGATGCCGAAGGCGCACTCACGCTTGCACGACGATCTATCGAGATCGACTCGGAATATGCGCTGGGTTATGATGCGCTGGGTTTTGCCTACCATACACTTGGGAACAAAGAGGAGGCAGTGAATGCAAGGGAGGAATTGGTCCGTCTGAGGGAGAATGACAGGATGGCTCATTTTAATTTCCTCGCCACCCTTCACGAGCTTGGGGATAATGCACGATTGCTCTCGGCAGCAGAACGCGCGATACTGATCTTTGCGCGTTATACACGACTCAATCCGGACGATTACTATACTCGAGCCCAATTTGGAAATATTCTTTCGATCTCAGGAAAGAGATCCGATGCTCTTTACGCAGCCGATGAACTATCTGCTGTCGAATCGCTGGAGGGTGGAGCTCTTTACAATCTTGCATGCCTTTATCTTCATTGCAATGCGCCCATTCGCGGCATGGAGCATCTTCGCCGCGCCGTTCAGAAAGGATTTCGGGATATTGATGAATTCCGCCGCGATCCCGATCTCGATCCCCTGCGCGGAACGCCGGAGTTTGAGGAATTGATGAAAGAATTGGACGAGGGAAAGTGAATTATTCTCCCATCTTTTTGATTTTCTACAATATGCCGAAACACACATCTATATTACTTCGCATTTTTCTCACATTCACTTTTTGCGTATTG
>JBBQWV010000002.1:0-269336 GCA_038210275.1 Kapaibacterium sp. (SeqCode)
CTCTCTCCGAAGAGAGAAACAGCGTCAACGCGGTACTAGCCCGCGGAGCTTAGGCAGCCATAGCATAGCTATAGTTGGCGGTTAAGCCTTACTTGCGGTTGCTTAAGGATGGTGCAAGTCCCACCCTGTGCGCGGCATACGGAGCGTCAGCCCTCCGTCGAATCCGGTGCACCCCCAATATTCAATGAACACTGTACAGTTTTCAATTGTACAAACAGAAAACACGGTTGTATTGCTATACGTTTCGTTGCGTAATAGGGTTTAGATTTTTGACCGAACGAAATCGAACGAGCTATAATAAATAAAGGTTTTCAAGTCTATAATTCAAAATAGTTTTCTCATTGGGCTTACAGTCCGAAATAGTTATTCTAATTTTAAGGAATGAACCGTTCTTTCAAGTTTACGATCGTATCCTTTTTACTTCTTTTGCCTATCTTCTCTCTGCATTCTCAGATGAAGAGCAGTCGCGAAATTATTATAAAATTTAGAACAGAAGCTGGGATGATCGCACCGACCAAAGAACTTCAAGCTACTATTGCAATAATTTCTCCACACGATATTCTATCTGCAACTCGAATTATCGGAAAGAATTCTAATAAAAATATCCTCTCCATAAACACTACAGATCCGGAACTTGCCAGAATAATCATCCTCCCAATTCTCGATGGAGTTGATGTTCAAGAAAGTGCGAATAAAATTTCGGCATTTGCTGAAATAGAATATGCTGAGCCAAATTATATTTACCATATCGAAAGTGCTCCGACAGCGAATGACTCTCTTTACAGCCAACAATGGGCGCACCGCGTTATGCATATCCCTGAAGCTTGGCAAATTACTCAAGGCGATTCATCCATTCATATCGGCTTTGTTGATACCGGTGTTGAATGGGATCATCCGGATCTCGTCGGACAATTTGCTGTCAATCCTTTAGAAGATATAAACCACAATGGGCTTTTCGATGCATGGTCTTCAAAAGAAAAAAGACTCGATGCCCATGGTAATATGGTCTTTGGCGATCTTGACGGCATTGATGAAGATGGCAATGGGTATATAGATGATGTGATCGGGTATGATTTCGTTGATCAAAGTTCGCAGAATTTTGGCGATACAAAAGACCGTGATCCAATCCCAAATGATGAACACAGCGTTACTCACGGAACTGCCGTTGCCGGAGTCATCGCAGCAAAAGCGAATAATAAGATCGGCGTTGCAGGCATTGCTCCGAATTGTAAACTCGTTGCGCTTCGAGCATTCGATGCAACCGGAAATGCGGAAGATGATGATATTGCTTCGGCAATAGTTTATGCAGCAGACAACAATGTGCGCATTGTAAATCTTTCTTTTGGCGACATTATCCCCTCTCTATTGCAACGTGATGCAATTCGTTACGCTACAAGTAAAGGCGTTCTCGTCTTTGCTTCAAGCGGTAACGAAGGCAGTGTTATCCCCCATTATCCCTCTGACTTTGATGAGTGTGTTTCGGTTGGTGCTACAGTGCTTGCAACAGATAATATTTCCGAAAGTGAATATAATCTTTCGAACCACGGAGTTGGAATGGATATTTTGGCTCCCGGCGTACAAATCTATACTCTGTTCGGATCTGATGGTTATCAAGCGATCAGCGGCACAAGTTTCAGCTCTCCTGAAGCGGCGGCAGTTGCAGGATTGATACTATCTCATAATCCAAAATTAACAAATACTGAAGTTCGCTCCATTATGGAATCAACGAGTGAACATTTGTCTCTAAAAGGCATCGGTCCATTCGAAGCCAACGGCAGAATCAATGCCTTTGCCGCTGTTAACTATAAAGGCAGCGCGGCAATAAAAATAACTTCACCTCATACAAATGATGGTTTTCATATTGGTGATGTAATTACTATTAATGGCTCTGCTCTCAGTACTCTTTTTGGCAACTATACATTATCTTATACAAGAGACAATTGGAATCCTAAAGATCCTGCAACAATAACAGACAGTTCAACCATTGTTTCTGCCGACAATCAAATTATCAATAACTCACTTGGAGTATGGAATACTAATTCTCTTAAAGGCGAATCCTATACATTGCGATTAACGCTTAATTCCAACGATCATCGCCAGACAATAGAAAATATTACAGTCCATATCTTTCCACGAACATTACAAATTGATACTCTTTTTTCAACCCCGATTTATGTCAATGAAAAACGGGGCTTACTGATCCAAGCTACAACTGATACATTAACTACTGTAACACTATATTTCCGATCACAAGGAGCAGCAAATTGGTTAACGAAGAAAGATGACAGACTGACTAAAGGACATAATATTCTCGTTACTTCAACTGACGCTCCGGTTTCAACTCCGCTTGAAATAAAACTCGTTGCAAAGAATAACGCCGGAGATTCTGTCAGCCAATCATTGACAGGGATAATTTCCACTGAAGCAGTAACAGAGCAAGGCTTTAATCAAAAGAATTATTCTTTGCCACTTGGATTCGTGCTTGATACCGTGCTCTCAACTTCTCAAGGAAATCAAGTAGTTGAAAATACTTTTCCGGATGGTACTGATTTCGGTCCACTAAAAATTTTCACATTTAATACGAAGTTAAAACAATTCAAAGTTTCCGATTCCTTAAACTATCCGTGGATACCGCGCTCGATCGGAAATACAACCGGTGATAATAAACCTGAGCTGTTGCTTCAAGCCGGCTTCTCTTATAAAATTTATAAACAAAACGCTAACCATGCTTTACTCGGCGATATCATCAACGCTGATACGACAACCGGAAAACCGCTTGCCGTCGGTCTTGTTGATATTGATAATGACGGAAAGCAAGAATTAGTCTATCAAGATACTACCAAAACAAATACCGGAAATATCCTTCCAATATTTAAAGTAGTAAAAGTAAATGGCAGTACAACTTCCCTTCTCGGAAAGCTCATCAACCCGACACCTCCGGGTCCTTTCGAAGCTGCGAATAATTATAATGCACCCGATATTCAAATTGCCGACATTAATTCAAACGGAAAAAAAGATATTATTACCGTTGATGATGATGCTGATATTACTGCTTATGAATTTAACGACACATCAAAAAATAATTTCACAGCGATATTTCAAGATATTAATGACGGCTCCACCGAAGGTCGCTTGCTTACAAAAGGCGATTTCAATGGTGATGGAAAGGATGATATTGCATTAGCGTATCATACTTCATATAACCCAAATGTCGATAATGAATTCGATGCATCCTACTGGACAGTGAAAGTACTGCTCGGCAATGGCGATGGTACGTTCAAAGAAATTTATCGCGACTACTTCTATCTCGCCAGATCGCTTACCCCATATCGTGCAAGTACCGGAGCCATTCATAACGTCACCGGAAAAAACGGTGATGATCTCATCCTCTCATTATTTCCAAATCTATATCTTCTCGAATTCGATCCTTCTTCTCAAACGATGAAGCCAATATGGCATTATCCATTATCTAATTCCCCTCGCGGAGCTATTGCATTTGATTTTGATCAGAATGGCAAACGAGAATTCGGTTTCAATGCCGGGGATTCGCTGCATTTCTTCGAGCAAGATGATAAATTATCCGATCAGACTTCCTCTCCAAGTGGAGTCGAAGTTATTCCCCGCGATACGAATCGCGTTGACCTCACATGGGGTAATGTATCCGGCGCAACAATTTATTATATACTCAGAGCAAGTACAGATCATGGTGCTTTTTATATGACGGTTGATTCTACCAAAGATCTTTTTTTCTCAGACACTACTGTAACGAATGATTCGAATTATATTTATGCGATAATTGCATTTGATCCGAGCAAAATAATTAATTCCAGTAATCCATCTTACGGAGTCTTTGCTCATGTTCATCCGAAGCCATTTATTGATCGGGTTTCTTCAACTGATAAAAACATCAGGATCCATACTACTCAACCGTTAATGACAGCTGCAATTGACGGTGGTGTATTTGTCGTTGATGATTCAATTATTTCCACGACTGCCATCATTGCTAGTGACAGTGAAATTATTGCAACAACTCCTCAACCATTGCAAGGATCAGTTGATCATAAACTCAAAGTAAATTCTTTTGCTCTTCGTGATTTTTGGAATTCTCCTTTCGATACGAATCGAATTATTACTTGGCGGCCGAAAGTTACTTCCACAGTAAAACCTTTTTATGTTGTCCGTTGGCGATTTGAAGGAAGCAGCAAGATTCATCTTGAATTTAATCTCCCGCCGGATGATAACGCTCTTCTGGCTTCAAACTATACTTTATCTCCGTTCGGAACGATCATTACCGTAAGTCGGGATGCGTCAAATCCCAATGCCGTCAATCTTGATCTTGCTTCGGGTACTATTATCTCGGCGCTTGGCACTCCATTTGTACTATGCGTAAAAAATATTACAGCCGAGAATATTATTCCACTTGAAGAAACCGAAGGAAATTGTGCAGGAGAAACCTTGACAGAGCCTGATCTTCAGAATATCATGGTCTATCCGAATCCTGCAAAGTCATCTGATGAAGAATTAACTTTTGCAAGACTGACTGCTGAAGCTGAGATCAGCATTTATACTCTTGATATGCGGTTTCTGAAACGCCTCAAAACTTCCGACAAAAATGGCGGCGTGAAATGGGATATCCATGACGAGCAAGGCAGAAATTTACCAAGCGGAATTTATTGGTACCACGTAACCGGAAAAGACGATAACGGCAATACCGTGAAAGCCAACGAATCAAAATTTGTAATAATCAGAAACAGGTAAGGCTTACTCAGCCATTACTGCGCCTTCTGACATTTCATGTTCTTTTCTGCCGTAGGAAGAAACTCTCGTTCCCTCTTTACCTTTGACAGACTGCTTCAATGCTTTGCGGCGAGCGTGTTCCGGTGTTCCGAAATCAGGCAAGCCCCATGCCATTGTTGCATAATGATTATTATACTTGATCTCATCCTGATCAACTCTCGAAAGTGAGATGGCAAAAACTCTATCCGGAGTATTACCCGGATATGGAGGAATGATATTATTATTAATAAGGTAGGAGTAAATTTCTTTGGATTTATGAAAATCCTCATCGGAAGCGATAAATTCTCTGATCTTCTCGATCACGCCATCATTGAGGATTTCTGATTTTCTTCTGATAAAAGCTTTCTTCGCTCCCTTTTGCGGACCACGTTTTTTCTTTTCAGGCTTATCTTCGGCAACATGCATTGCAGAGATCGAATCTACATCTCGTTTACCACTTAAAAGCTCATCGCAAATAAGTAGACGTTTCTTAATATGATAAAGACGCGGAGCAATTTTTTCCCATGTTTCGATCGCCGCAGTAACTGCCTCTAATTCGCCCTTGATTGCATCGGTCGTATCGGCAAATACTCTGGGGATCTTCTCAGTTTGTTCAGTTAATTCTTCTAAGAGTTCAACAGAAATTTTTGTAATTTCTTCAGCTTGGTTGGAATTCAATATCTCGTCTGTCATATTATGATATAAAATAAATCTCGAAAATTGGTTGGAGCCTTTAAACTATAAAAACTTGTAATTTAGTTCAGTAAATCATTATCAAGTCATTGCGAGGAGTACGCTCGTGATGGATTAGCCCTACGAAACGGTCTAAAAACTAAAATCCTCCGCAAATTGACAGCGTTAAATTGCTTCGCTTCGCTCGCAATGACGTTGTTTTGAATGTTTGTTTTCAGTGCGGAGAGGGAGAGATTCGAACTCTCGATACCCTTGCAGGTATAACGGTTTTCGAGACCGCCGCGTTCGACCACTCTGCCACCTCTCCTTTGGTCTAAATTGCGAGTTGCATTCAACTTCTCAAACGCTCCGAGCGTTCCCTTCTCACTCAATAAAATAACCCCTCTTTGTGAAAGAGGGGTTAGACATTTTGATGCTTCTTTCAAAGTGCTTAATTCTGAGAATCTTTCACTGCCGAAGTCGGGACAACGGTGAAATCTTTTGTGATCTGTACCGTTGCATTGGCGGCTGGAGTTTCGATGATCTCATCTTGCGTTACGATTCCTTCTCCTGCAAGATGAATACGGTATTTTTTGCCCACCTGAAGAACGACGAGATAGTTGCCGGTCAAGCTATTGGATTGGCTGTTCGTAATCTCGTCATTCTTCTCATCGGCAGTGCGAATGCTGATCTTCACGGGAAATGCCTTCCCTGTCTGTTCGGAATGAACGCTGCCTTTGAGCACTACGACAGCTTTTGAAAACTGTGCATTCGCCCCTGTTGTGGCGAATAAAGTGAGCATGGTGAATATGCTGATGAACTTTGCGATTGTCTTGATTGAGTTATTCATTGTAGTATAAAGTATTAGTTTGTGAAAAAATGTTTGGCGATTGTCATTACATAATCACCATGCACAAACTTACGCTTTAGCTTACTTATCGGTACTACTTAAAATATACGTATGCGACGTAACTATAGAATAATTAATAAGTTAGAAGGAATAATAAATACAATTCTCTCCAGTGGGACGGACTCTCAGTCCGTCCGAACCAGAATCCCATTGTGTCATTGCGAGAAATCCACTTGCGGATGACGAGGCAATCCCCTAAATATAGCCCCTAACCCTTACCAATACTTTTAGGAGATTGCTTCGTCAGGCTAAAGCCTTCCTCGCAATGACACAAAACCAAATCTCCGCTAAGCCCGATTAGCTCAACATCTCTCTAACGCGCTCTCCCGGCTCCCAGATCGCAGAATTCTCTGAGAGGATCTTCCCGAGCACTCTATCGAACATATCCCGAAAGCTTTCACCCGGAAGCTGCGCTTTGCCGTTTGTTTTTTCATACTCGGCAAGCAAGGCTCTGTTCTTGTTCGACATCGGAATATGTTTTGATTTCTGAGAAGGAATTGGCTTCTCAGTTGCTTTGACTCCAGTGGAACGGACTCTCAGTCCGTTCGTAAGAATAGCCTCTTTCTCCATTAATTTCGGACTTTCCAACTCACCAAATTCGGATATGCTCATTTCTCCGTGAGCATAGTCTAACTCATTGATTTTCATAGGACTTAATTTTTCACTTTCTGCTTTTTGCTGAATTTCATCTGCCTCATAACTTGCCCAGATGATATCATCAGCGATGGCAGCAAGTTTGCCAAGTCCACCGCGATGCATCTCTCCAACGATGGCAGTTTCCATCTTGGCTTGCGAATAGATAAGAACGGAGAGGTTCAGCTCTTTCGCAAAACCCATCAATCCAAAGAGTGCTTTCTCCTTGTAGCCATACGATCTGTTGGCAAACTCCCAGGAATTGACGATAATATGTTTAATGTCATGCTGCTCGATCAATTCCCTATATTCATCGAAGTGCCTGGGGAGATCGCCGATAATGACGTTCTTAAAGTAGATTCCTTCTGATTTGCCGAGTTTATCTTCGGGAGCAGGTGTCATGTCCCGACGAGCCGCTTCATAGAGTTTGCGGGTGGAAAAAGCTGTATTGATATAAAGCGTATTTCCTCGCCGCTCGCTTTTGCTGATACGTGAAGCCTGCAACAGACTGCATTGCACATTCTCCCTAACGCTTTTACTGCAATAGACAGTAATCTCCCCTGCTGAAAACGCCAAGTATTTATCTGATTTCATAGCTGTATCTCCTTATATGTTTATATTTATAGTTTTTAACTTTCGACTTGCACCTTTCATCCTTCCGCCTTCATCCTTCATCCTTGCCCCAGTAGGTGCCTATCAAAGCACCATCTAATATAAGGAATAAAAAGACACCTGTCAAGTAAATTTAAAAGATTTAATATTGCGAGCACCTATACCTATAATCTGAACCTTGATTTTATTGTCGTGCATAATTCCGAACAGATTCCAAAAAATCAATGTTTCTTTTCTTAAGTATTTCAAGTTTAAAACATGAAAAAAAACTCGGTGTTTCTTCTGTTGGGGCTTTTCATATCTTCCACAACTATCTCGTGCATTTATAATCCAAATGTTATCCCGAGAATGAATCCAGATATTCTATATACTATCCTTGCTGAAAATGCTATACCGAATTTGCGATGTCAATTAAATACTGAACAGCTTATACATGAAGGCTTCACTCTTAAAGGTACAACAAAAATATCTTATGGTCCTAACATTGGAACAACGATTGATGTATGGGGTATCGGCAAAGATGCTACAGTCGAATATCAAAATCTTCCTCTTAAAAGAGGATATGATGTTAATGAATATTATTACGACGGTAATTTGGCAGAAATTCCTGACGGAGGTTACAGAATTTGGAAAGTAGAGGGTTCAAGTGCGATTCAGGGCTTTACTGACTCGGTTAAAAGCTCGATTTCTCAAATAAAAATCACTTCTCCACTCAATACAACGGATGTCAGTAAATCGACGCCGCTCATAATTTCTTGGAGCCAAAGCAAAGATACTGATGATGTTATCTCTTTATTGATTTATAATATTCATGAAGGAACATCAATTAAAATTCTTCGTGTCAAGGATACCGGTTCATTGACAATTCCACTTTCAACCTTATCTCAACTATCCGAAGGCGAAACCGTCGTCGACGTATATCGAGGGCATTACAAGAAAGGGATTGTTGCTAATGGGGACGTTTATATTATGACCTATATTACTGAACATAATCTTGAAATTAACCTTATCAAGTAACATCTAAAGTTGATATTTTCAAATACCCATTAATAAACTCCCCCTTCCACTCCTCAAAACTTCCATCCAAAATTTTCTCTCTCGCTGTTCTTACAAGCTGTTGGTAGAAAGCGATGTTATGCATCGTGGCAAGAGTAAGCCCGAGGATCTCATCGGAGTTAATGAGATGGGCAAGATATGCTTTTGTAAAATTCTGTGAGGCGTAGGACGGTGTGTTCTCATCAATCAGCGAGAAATCCTTTTTCCATTTGGCATTGCGCATATTGAGTTTGCCGTTCGCCGTAAAGATCTGTCCGTTGCGGGCATTGCGCGTTGGGATAACGCAGTCGAACATATCCACTCCCCTTGCGATGGATTCGAGAAGATCAACGGGAGTGCCGACACCCATCAAGTAGCGCGGTTTTTCTTTTGGGAGAACATCCGTCGTCCAATCGGTCACTTCATACATCACTTCGTTCGGTTCGCCGACGGCAAGTCCGCCGATCGCATAACCGAATGAATTCATCGCCACAAGTTTTTCAGCGCATTGCTCGCGCAAATCGCGATGCACTCCACCTTGCACGATAAGATATGCCGCTTGATCGTAGCCATGCAACGGCTTTGTCTTTGCAATATGCTCCATAGCGCGGTCAGCCCAAAGCAGAGTGCGCTTGACGGCTTGAGCGACAACTTCACGTTCAGCATTCGATGGCGGACATTCATCGAGCACCATCATAATGTCAGGTCCAAGATCGCGCTCGATGTCAATTACTTTTTCCGGAGTAAAATAATGTGCCGAGCCATCGAGATGCGATTTGAACTTCACACCGTCATCGGTGATCTTCCGAAGTTCGCTCAGCGAATATACTTGATAGCCGCCCGAATCCGTAAGTATAGATCCATCCCAATTTGCAAATCGGTGAATTCCTCCGGCAGTCTTCACGACTTCCGTCCCAGGACGAAAATAGAGATGATATGCATTCGCCAAACATATCCTTGCACCGGTATCCCAGACATCACGCGGCAGAAGAGATTTTACCGTTGCAAGCGTCCCTACGGGCATAAAAGCCGGAGTTTCAATTGCGCCGTGATCTGTCACAAGCAATCCTGTTCGTGCCTTGGTTTTTGTGTCGGTATGTTGAAGTGTGAAGTGCATAAATATTATTGAGTCCAGTGGGACGGACTCTTAGTCCGTCCGAAATATCTTTACCTGTCATTCCGAACGGAGATTTTTCGCAAAGCGAAAAAACGATGTGAGGAATCCCCTAAAAATTGGTAGTCTCTATGTCTCTACCACGATTGAAGGGATTGCTTCGTCGTCGCTGCGCGACTCCTCGCAATGACACTGTACTTATTTTTGATTTGCTAAAAGTCCTACTTCCCGATGCGCTATCTTTTTCTCCCTTTCATCATTCGTTGCAATAATGACAAGTACTCCGTTTGCAGCAGCTTTTTCTATACGACTAAACAGCGTCTGAATTCCTTGCTCATCCAGATTTGAACTTGGTTCATCAAGTAAAAGTATTTTCGGTTCGCAGATGAATGCCATAGCAAGGCGTACGCGCTGCTGCATTCCCGAACTATATTGTTTCATAGTTCTATCGCTTTCAGCAATTGATTTATCTAAACCAAAAGAAATTAACTCTTGCAGGGCTGCATCCGGCGAAATCTTTTTTCCTTTCAGCTCTGCGACAAATTGCACGTGCTCAATAGCTGTGAGTTCGTTATAGAGTTCGAGATACGGAGCGACATATCCTAATTCTTTCTGAAGGTCGCGAGGCTCTAACTTTTTTGAGCCATTGCTCCATGAACATACGCCTTTTGATGGTTCAGTAACTCCTGCAATTATTTTTAATAATGTAGATTTTCCGGAGCCGTTCGCGCCCGTGATCGCTAAAATATTCCCTGATGATATTTCAAATGAAATAGGAGAAAAGACCGGAGCCTTAGAATATCGCTTAGTAACTGCTTCCAGTTTGAGAGAAAGCTTATCTGAAATTTCCATAAGCCGGAGCTGACTTATTTTTTCTTTTTCGATTCTAATTTCAGCCGAGCAACTTCATTCGCTTCGATCGCTCTACGGCGCACGAGGCGATCATTGCGGCGAAGATTTGCAGCTTCATATCGGCGCTTCTCATCATTGGTGATGGGTGTTAGTTCGGGCACATGAACGCCGCGACCGGTTTCATCGAGAGCGACGAAGGTAAGATATCCTGTATTAACATGGCGGCTATAGCCCGTATGAATATCTTCAACGATCACGCGAACGCCGACTTCCATCGAAGTATGAAATGCGCGGTTTACGCTTGCATAGAGATGCACAACTTGACCAAGTTTTACGGGACCTAAGAAATTAATTTCATCAACGCTTGCCGTCACGCAGACTCTGCCGGAATGCTTCCCTGCTGCAATAGCTGCACAAATATCCATCCAGTGCATCAGCCTTCCGCCAAGTAGATTGCCGAGTTGGTTCGTATCGTTCGGCAGAACAAGTTCTGTCATCTCGATCTGTGACTCACGTACTTTCTTTGATCTTTTTTGCGGCATTAGTTCATCGAAAGGGATTGCTTGATAGCGCGAGCACGTCCGCGCTGGGCAGGCGTTGCATTAGCAAAAAATTTCTCTTCAAAAACGAGCACTGCATCTTGTGCTTCTTTCATTTTTTTTCTGCCATATTGCACTTCAGCGATACGAAGCTGGGCTTCGATTGCGGAAGGAGTGTCGTAGTAATTATCAACGACTCTGCCAAAATATTGTATCGCAGCTTTATTGTCCGAAAGCTTTAAATACAGTTCGCCGGAATAAAGATATTTCTGTCCAAGCTTGTTACGGATTTCACCGATGCGCATCTGTGCGCTATCGGAAAGAGATTTTTCTGTACCGGAAAAATCGCGGAAGAATGTTTGGTATTCATTGATCGCAAATTGCGAATAGGTCTGATCAAGTTCGGGACGAGGAGAAAGCATATAATAACTTTCACCGACCATAAATTGCGCACGGGCAGCCAGATTTGATGAAGGGTAATTTCTGCGCACGGCACGAAAATCAACCGCTGCGCTGATGTAAGTCCCTGCATAATACCGCGACATTGCCTCAAGGAAAGTTGCCTGAACTGCATAATCCGAAGTCGGCGCTTGCAGACGGACTTCATCGAAAATATGAATCGCTTCAAGCCAATCCTCTTTTGCGTAAGCCGCCTTGCCTTCGGCGAAGCGTGTTTCGATTATGTTCTTCGGATCGGTTATTACAGCCGTAGTCACCTTACTGCTCCCACAGGATGTAACTAAACAAGCCGAGGCGATAAGAGAAACTCCTAAAAGAAGCTTGGAAACCGTTGGTAGTATCTGGTTGATTTTTATCACTATGTACTTAACCTCGAATTAGGAAAAAGAGTGCGATAACGGCAACAGCGCCGAGGGTGACGAGAATGGGTTTTGCAGTGGAATCCCAGAAAGATGATGAGTCTCCGGACATTTGACCGACATAGTCAAATGTGGCACGATATTTACTTGTCCTTGTAAAAGAAAAAGTCTCATCTTGCTTATTGAATGGCAAACAACAAAGTGTGCCATCGGCAGAAACAATAACTATACCATCTTCAATACCTTTAGTGCTACTGAGAATTTTATGTGAACTTTGAATATGTTTGATAAGTAGTTTACCTATATAACTACCCTTTCCCCCATTTCCTCTTGCTCCATGAAGCGATGAAACTCCTAACGTATCAATCATTACTTCTATATTATCTCTCGTATATTTTGCTGCCGTCAATATAGAATCAATTCCTTGAGTAAGTATTTCTTGTTCAATTTGGGACTTACGGATAATGCTGTCACTTGTTCCTTTACCGACTTGTGCAAAAATCTTCGCCCTTGCTGGAACAAGGGCGAAGAGTAGGATTGCAAATATGATTTGATTTTTGCGCAAATATTTTCTGTAGTAGAGCCGACTTTAGTCGGAGCGAGCCGACTAAAGTCGGCTCTACTGAATGATTATCCGTAAATACCTCTGAGTTTCAATGTTCTCGCTACCTTATCAATCGCAAGAATATATGAACTCAGCCGCAGTGACACATTATACTTCTGTCCATTCTCATAGACGCGGTCAAAGGCATCTTTCATTGCCTGCTCTAAGCGTTGGTTGACAAGATCGAGTGGCCAGTAGAAGCCCATGCGGTTCTGCACCCATTCGAAGTAACTGACTTTCACTCCTCCGGCATTTGCAAGGATATCCGGAATAACCATCACGCCTTTTTCTTCGAGGATCTTATCGGCACTTGCGCTCGTCGGTCCGTTGGCACCTTCAACGATAAGTTTTGCCTTGATGTCTTTTGCGTTGCCGCTTGTGATTCTATCTTCGCGTGCAGCAGGAACGAGAACGTCGCACTTTAAAGTCAACAATTCATCGTTGGTGATCTTTTGTCCACCGGTGAATCCTTCGAGAAGATTTCCGTGCGCTTCAGAATACTTGATAGCTGCTTCGATGTCAAGTCCTTTTTCATTATAATATCCGCCGGTCACATCGCTGATGGCAAGTATTTTTGCGCCTTGTTCATAGAGAGATGCAGCACTGATCGAACCGACATTTCCAAATCCTTCTACAGCTACAGAAGCTTTTGATGGAGAAATACGAAGCTTCTCAAGTCCGCAAAGCGTTGCGTGCATTACTCCGCGGCCAGTTGCTTCACGGCGTCCTTTGCTTCCGCCAAGAATCAGCGGCTTGCCGGTGACAACGCCCGGTTCGGTACGGCGCATGTGCATAGAATACGTATCTAAGATCCACGCCATGACCTGCTCATTCGTATTAACATCAGGCGCAGGAATATCACGGTCAGGTCCGAAAACATCAAGCATATTGGATGTATAGCGGCGCGTGATCATTTCCAGTTCTCGCTGAGAAAGCTGACGGGGGTCACAGCGAACGCCGCCTTTTGCTCCGCCAAACGGAATATCTATAACAGCGCATTTCCACGTCATCCATGCTGCAAGAGCTTTTACTTCATCAAGATTGACGCGAGGATCGAAGCGGATGCCGCCTTTGGATGGTCCTAAAATATCATTATGAATAACACGAAAGCCCTCAAAAATTTCGAGTCTCCCATCATCCATCGTCACCGGAACGGAGACGATGACGCACTTCACAGGAGTCTTGAGGTAGTGATAAATTCCTTTTTCGAGTTGGAGGATCTCAGCTGCTTTATCGAATCGCTCCATCATGGATTCGAGCGGGTTTTCTTTCTCATGTCCGAAGATCTTTGCATCTAACGGAGCAGGTTCTTTATAGACTGATGGGTCTTCGTCAGTAAAACGGCTATGAAATTTTTTCAGGGGCTTCTTTGCAGTTTTTTTTGCCATGATATAAGTAATTATGAGTAAATCAATTCCTAAAAGGGGCAACAAATGCGGGTATTAAACAATTATTATGCGAAATACTTCCCGTAAAACCACCTACATATTGCGGTTATTTCGCCAACACCATCTTCTTCGTTACAATTGTTTTCATAGTTTTCACTTTGTAGAAATAAATACCTCCAAGCCAATCGGAGGCATCTATAATAATCGAATGCTTTCCGGCTGTCATCTTCCCGTCCTGCAAAACAGCAACTTCCCTGCCGATTATATCATAGACAGCTATTTGTACAGGAGAATTTTTGACGAGGCGAAAGTTTATTGTGGTTTTGGGATTGAAAGGGTTTGGTTTATTTTGCTCAACAAAAACTTCTCGCGCACCACCAAACTCCAACTTCACCGGCTCGGTATAATGTAGAACTGAATCATGTTCGCCGATGAGGGCAAGCCGATAATAGAGATCTATATCATGCGCTAACTGCGGAAGTTTCTCGGCTGCTGAATAACTTGCTCGTGCAATGATCGGATGTTCTTCTACATCAGGATGAATCGGTCTCTTTGCCTCGACAGAAATAGTTTTTTCATATTCGCCAAAGGTCGCAATCCGCCGTTGCAATTCATAACGCTTCACACCGAACTCACTTGTCGCCTTCCAACCAAAGGTGATCTTTGTTGCAGAGGATTGCTCAACATTCAGCACGGCATGATCGAATAGAACCGGAGAAGTTGTTTCGGCAAGCATTGCTCCGCTATCAAGCACAAAATATATCGGTTCGATAGTAGGATGAGAAATTGAATCTTTCGCAGGACTAATTGCCGAAATACTCGAACGAGCTATTCTGCCGAATTCTTCAAAATGAAAAAGTGCAAGTGCTTGCGAAAGCGTATCTCTTGTGGCTATAGCAATATCTTTAATAAAATTTTGCGTTGATGTATATGCGCGTTTTAAAAAAAATAATTCATCAAGAGAGAAATACGCCGGAGTTTTATCTGCGCCAATAGTGCAATATGAAAGATCATTGAAAAATCCTGAGACATTTACTACGCTGTCATTAAATACTCCGTCAACATATATTTTTAATACGCCTGAATCGCTTAGTGAAAGTGCAACATGATGCCAAGCGCCGTCGCACGTTGTTACGCTTGAGAGGATTGCAATATCAGAATCCGATGCGAACGGAAATTTACTGACAGTTATTTGCCCAAAAGGATTTGCAGAGATCGTTAATCCGCTTAAAGAATCGCTTCGAAGAAAACGAAAAATTGTTTGCTCACCGGAAGCTGTCTTCATCCACCATCCAATCGTAAAAGATTTTTCAAAGAATGAGCGCAGCAGTTCAGGTTTCAAATGCAGATATGCCGAAGCATGAAGACTGTCTTTGAGTTGGAGGGCTCGTGAAGTGGCATTCCATCCTGAGACAAAACGAGTTGGCCGTGAATATTTTTTTCCTGATACTTCAGAAAAAACGAAATCACTTCCCAGATTTGGGGATTCAATTCGCCATTCATAATTTTTTATTTTCGTCGGCTGCTTTGGTTTCTTTCCTTTTACTTTTGGTTTTGGCGTGACTATTCCGGGATCGGATCGTTCAATAAAACAAGTTTTGAAATTACCAGTTGTATTTGTATTCGGCGCAGTAAAAACGAAAAAATAGGTGATGTCATCGAAACGGTCAGCATAGATACGTGTCCGATCTTCAAATATTTTAATAGTCTGCCCCTTCTCTTTTTCAAAGTAGCTAACCATTTCAGGATATTGCGAAAGCGGACTTGACTCAGTCGCGCCATCTTCTGCGGCACACGCTCTGACAATTTTCCAACCATCAGGAAATTGAATCGCGACCATGCGGTTCTGATCTTTTGCCATTGGGGTTCCTGAAACGATCACGGTAAATTGTTCGCCGGCGCAAATTTCTTCAGGGGCAAGAACGCCGCGTATCTCGCCTTGCGCAAGAGCAAGACGAGAGATCAGCAATAAAAAGCAAGTAAAAAATAATTTCCTCACGTTAATGATAACGATACGCAAGGAAAAGACATTTCGGAGGTTGCACGAAAATTATTCGTCTATTTTCAGACGTTGCGCATTTTGCGAAGATAATCGAGACGTTCTTGCAAGTCTTTTTTCGGAACGAGAAGTTTGTCTTTGCCAAGAATAGCATCGTCGTACTTCGTATAGACCAATTCATAATCCTTGCTCATGATGATCGCCTCTTCGGGGCAGACTTCTTCGCAAAATCCGCAGAAAATACAGCGAAGCATATTGATCTCGAATCGGACGGGATAGCGTTCTTTCAGCAGTTCAGTTTCGCTTGCTTGCACTTCAATTGCAAGAGGTGGGCATACGCGCGAACACAATCCGCAAGCAACGCAACGTTCGGCTCCGTTTTCTTCCATAACCAACACCGGACGACCGCGAAATGCAGCGGGAGCTTCCCATTTCTCTTCGGGATATTGGCGAGTGAATTTTGGACGAAACAGATGCTTGATCGTCGTCAGCAATCCACGCACAATTTCCGGGAAATAGAGCTTCTCCCATAAAGTGAGCTTTCTGTTCGGCTTCGGATTATTATATTTCGAGCGATATTGCATTTAATTCAAAAGATAAGTTTTTTCCAAAGCAGTTAATACGATATTCACGATCCCTATCGGCAGCAACACTTTCCATCCAAGATTCATCAACTGATCGTAGCGAAATCTCGGAATAGTCCACCTGACCCACATGAAGAAAAAGATGAATGCAAAGATCTTTAATGCGAATGCTCCGATGCCAAGAACTGCCAAAAGAGTCGGGTCTAATCCCATCGTATGTAAGAACGGAACGTGCCAACCGCCAAGAAAAAGCACACTCATCACGGCGCTTGCTGTGATCATGTTTGCATACTCAGCAAGAAAGAAAAGAGCGAACTTCATTGAGCTATACTCGGTATGATAACCGCCAACAAGTTCAGGTTCAGCTTCCGGAAGATCAAATGGCTGACGGTTCGTCTCGGCAAATGAAGAAATAAGAAAAAGCATAAAACCGAGTGGCGCTCTGATGATATTCCATCCACCGCTTATTTGCGATTGAATAATTCCGCCAAGATCAAGCGTGCCCGAAAGCATGACGACAGAGACCAAACCCAAACCGAGAGTCAGTTCATAACTAATCATTTGCGCACTCGAACGCAGTCCGCCAAGAAGAGAATACTTCGAACCGCTCGACCATCCGGCAAGTGTTATGCCATAAACACCGACAGAAGTGAGAGCAATTATATAGAGGACTCCGATATTAATTCCGCTTGCAATAGCAAGTGAGTAGCTTTTCCCACCAAGAATAATTGATGAGCCGAAAGGAATGATCGCAAGAACGCTGAATGCCACCACGATAGAAATAACCGGAGCAAGCCAAAAAATCCATTTTTCAGATTGACTTGGTTCAATATCTTCTTTGAGCAATAGCTTCAACACATCGGCAAGCGGCTGAAACAATCCGAACGGACCGACACGGTTGGGACCTATGCGATCCTGTAGCCACGCGCTTATCCAACGCTCTAAGAGAACGAGATAGGATACAGCAGTTAAGACTGTAAAGAGAACGATGACGATTTTTATAAGAGCTTCGATGAGCATTAGTCGTTTTTATGATACAGTTTCAACTTCTCTTTTGATTGATTCATCCGGCCAAGGTTTGCTCACAACGTCAATATCAATTAATTCTTTATAGTCAAAAGTATTAAGTTGATAGACTTCCTGATAAAACGAAGTCTTGATCTCTTTTTCTACTCCTGCAACCGGATGTCCGAAAGATCCGATCTTATCATAATCCAAACCTTTTAATCCGGCGACTAACGAAGCGGCTTTTTCAAAAACATCTTCAGTATAAAGATGTTCCGTTTTCATTCCAAGATGAATACCCACCATTTCGCATAATTGCCATGATGCAAGCGAATCAATTTTTCTCCCTTTTGCCCAACGGTCAAACTTCGATGCGAATCTGTCAAGGCGAGATTGATTCATGTGATCGAGTCCGCGAACTTGTCTAGTGGTCTCGACAGCAGGTTTAAGTTTCTGCGCCCACCCTTCGAAGTTTACCAACACTCCTTCTTTCTCAGCCCATGATGAAGCAGGAAGAATGACATTGGCTTTCGCAGTTGTCGCCGATTCATTAGTTGCGTGGCAAGCGAAGAATTCTACTTTATTGAATACAAGATCAGTGCGCTGAATGAAATCATCTTCCAAAGCATAAACCATTTTGATCTTTCCTGATCGCAACGAAGCCGCGAAATCTTCGCCGAATTCCTTAATGCCAAGGAGTTTCAATCCATACGAATTTGGAGTTCTATCGGCGCGAATAAGGAGCTTCGCATCTTCTCCATCATAGTGCGGAAAATATCCGATGGTATTCGATTTTGCTTTTGCAATTTCTAAGAAAGTAAAGTTATCTTCAATCGTTGCATAAGGCGAAGCGATGAATGCGATCTCATCTGCTTTATACTTCTTGAAGGCATTTGCGATCGAAGTTGCAGCATCTTCGATAGATGAAGCGACAAGATTTGCATTTGTTCGCAACCACGCTCCGGAAATTCTATTATCGGCATTCACAGGAGGATATGCTCCCAGTCTGCCGACATCACACATCCAGAAGTCGTTAACGTTTGGATTCGGTCGCGGCTCAAGACGCATGATCTCATTATCACGAACTCCGGCGCGAATATTACATCCCCTTGCGCAATCAGGACAAATCGTTTCTGTGAATGACATATCCCATGCCCGTGCTTTGAAACGAAAATCACGACTTGTCAGAGCACCAACTGGACAAATGTCAATCACATTCATCGAATATGGATTATCTAACTGTGTTCCGGGATATGGTTCGATGGTGACATGGTCGCCGCGATCTACGAAAGTCAGAATAGGCTGGTCAGCAATCTCCTGTCCAAAACGAATGCAGCGTGAACATGAAATGCAACGCTCTGCATCGAAGAGCACATTTGGTCCGAATGGTACGCGCTTATCTTTATGAACTTTTTCTTCTTCGAATCTGGAAACGCCGCGAGAGTGATTAAATGCATAATCCTGTAACTTGCACTGCCCGGCTTCATCGCAGATCGGACAATCAAGCGGATGGTTAATAAGAAGAAACTCCATAACATCCTCTCTGCCTTTGAGAGACTTTTCATTCTGCGTATGAACAACCATTCCTTCGGAAACTGTCGTCGAGCAGGCAATTGAAAGCTTCGGGATTTTCTCGACATCAACAAGACACATACGGCAATTTCCGGCAACGCTCAGTGCAGGATGCCAGCAGAAATGCGGGATGTCAATTCCATTTTCGAGAGCAACCTGAATAACAGTCTGCCCTTGCTTTGCTTCGAAATCTTTTCCGTCTATAGTTACTTTCGGCATTCCTAATTACTTAATAAACTTCTTTGAATCTTCGAACGTCATTCCGAATGCATCTGCTACGCCTTTATATGTAACGTGTCCATCAATGACATTCAACCCCGCGCGCAATTCGGCATTGTTTGATATCGCTTTTTCGTAGCCTTCGTTTGCAAGTTGAACTGCATAAGAAAGTGTTGCATTGGTAAGCGCAACTGTCGAAGTCATTGGAACTGCGCCAGGCATATTTGCAACGCAGTAATGAACAACGCCATCGACAACGTACGTCGGATTCTCATGTGTAGTCGGCTTACACGTTTCAATACAACCACCCTGATCAACGGCAACATCAACGATCACCGATCCTTCTTTCATATCTTTGAGCATTTCCCGAGTAATAAGGCGCGGCGCTTTTGCTCCAGGAATTAGGATTCCGCCGATAACAAGATCGGCTCTTTTGATGAGTTTGCGAATGTTATAAGGATTCGACATCATTGTCGTCACATTCCTCGGCATGATGTCATCCAAATAGCGGAGGCGCGGAAGACTTACATCCAAGATCGTTACTCTTGCGCCTAAACCTGCTGCGATCTTTGCAGCGTTAGTGCCAACTATTCCACCACCCAAGATCACTACATCGGCAGGCTCCGTTCCGGGTACACCGCCGAGTAGAATTCCTCTTCCGCCTTGAGTTTTCTCTAAATATTTAGCTCCTTCTTGCGGAGCCATACGTCCTGCAACTTCGGACATCGGTATTAAAAGCGGAAGCGAGCCGTCAGTTTTTTGGACGGTCTCGTATGCAATTGCAATCGAACCTGATTTTACTATCGCATCGGTCAAAACTTTATCCGCAGCAAAATGAAAATACGTAAAGAGCAACTGTCCTTTGCGAATCAGAGGGTATTCTACTGCGATAGGCTCCTTGACCTTCATGATCATTTCGGCGCGATTAAAAACTTCCTTCGCAGTTAGAATAATCTCTGCGCCGGCTGCTGTATAATCTTCATTTTTAAAACCTGAGCCAACTCCGGCATTGGTTTCGACAATGACAGAGTGCCCATGATTCTTTAAAATTTCTGCGCCGCTCGGAGTGAGCGCAACGCGGTTCTCATGCGATTTAATTTCTTTCGGTACGCCGATGATCATAAGTAAATAGTTAGATATTATTACGCTATCTAAACAATCAAAAAAGGATTTTTGTCGCAGACTCAAGACGATTTTATGACAATTAAGATTCTTCAAAGTTGCCGGAGCTTCAGGAATCTGGAAGATGCCGATACCATAAATCGGAATAAATTCATACCCGCCTCTTTTCATTGCTTATATTCGTAGTAGAAAATTATGACAGCACCTGTAGGATTTACACCGGAAGTCTTTATTAAGGAGTTAAAAGCGGCGATGGAATTCGTCGAGCGGCGCGTTATTAACCGTTCCGAAGTCGTCGAGCAGATTTTTCTTGCGCTCCTTCTTGGAGAGCACGTACTCATCGAAAGCCGCACGGGAGTCGGAAAAACTTTGCTTGCAGATCAAGTCTTTGCAATGTTCGAAGGAGCGCGGACATTCAAAGTACAAGCCTCAAAAGAGCAGCAACCCGACACCTATTTCGGCGGACTTGACATTGAAGAGTTAAAAAAAGGACGCATCATCCATAACACCGAAGGCTCACTGATCGAAAGCGAGTTCGGCTTCATCGACGAAATTTTTGACGCAAATGATTATACATTGCGCGCCTTACTCACTACACTAAATGAACGAGCACTTGTTCGGGGCATTCAGCAAATGCCGGCGGCAATTCATACCGTTATCTCGGCAACCAATTATCTCCGAATCTCTGAGATCACCGAAGCTCTTCTTGATCGTTTTCTTTTTAAAGCGCTGATTACACCGGATAAAGATCCGTTTGTTCAATATCAAATTTCAGAGCAGTATTTAAAAGCATCGGGAAACACACTGAAGCCGGAAAAGAAAATTTCTTATGAATGGCTTAAGTATTCGAGTTGTATTGTGAAAGGCGAAGTCGAGGATAACATGATTTCGATGAGTCCGGAAATGGTGTATTTTACAAACCTCGTCATCCGTCATTATGAAGTGCAGCGCAACCGCATGATGCAAGAGCGTCCCCATGAAGAACGTGCACGGCATAAAGATTTTTACATTTCTCCGCGAACTCAGGCAAAAGCTCTTGATCTCGTTCGGGGACTTGCCTTTTTAAAAGGTAGAGCATTTGTTGAAAAAGGCGATGTTTGTCGGCTTCATTACTTACTCTGTACTTCGGGCATTCCGAGTGAAAAAGCACTTTTTCAAAAATCTTATGATACTTTAAACCACCTCTATGGTACATCCGGTGGTTTCGAGCAACTTGGACAAATGCTTATGCTGGAGGACTTACTCAGACGCTTCAAGAATGATCCTTCCCTCTTGAAAAAACCAATTACAGAATTGGAAGGGATTCAAGCTAAGCGATCATTGATGAGTTGGGCAAAAGAAACATTCGGCTCTGCTGATGCAGATGCCGAGCAGAAAAAGAGATTAACCGAGCGATTCCTCGCCCAAATCATGCCGGTTACTGAAGATCTTAAGCAGCTGAAGTTACACCTTGAGAAGGAAATTAAGATTGTATTCGGAACAGAGGGTGAGCTTTTTTCGGGCTAATTGAGGAATTACCATAGTATCTTAAGTTATTTGTTTTTACGGGATTAATGCGCTGTTCAAAAATAATCTCTATATAATAGGAACTCTTAGTTCTGTGGTTTGTTTAAGGGGCGTATCTTGAAATCTTTTTCGTCACGGGAAAAGATAACTGCATTTACATTAGTAGCGTTACCTTCACGGGATAACGCAGTCATCATTAGAGAACTATCAACGCTGCCTTCGGAATTCGTCACGGAATTTTGACGCAGAGAATCACTAAAAAACATTAGAGCCGTTATGTCACTAAAACAGAACCGTTTTTCAATCCGCAGTTTTTGCGTATTTGTCACTTTATTCATGTGTTTCGCCGTATCTATTAGTCAGGCACAAGTACCTGTTAATGGTTCATCGCGTAGCACAAATCTTGCTTTCGCAACAGGAGGTAATAACAACTCTGAGTTTATTCGTGCCAATAGTGCAGTTACAGCAACTGTTACTAAGGTAATGCCTTCTGAGTCTGCAATTCCATTTGCGCCTACTTCAGCTTCATCAGCCCTCCTCGATATGAAGGGGTACGATGCTGATTTCACCAGAAGCTTTACGTTTAAGAACTCTTCATCCACTACTTATACTATCAACTCCATTGATTTTGAGAAGCAGGACAATCTATTCGATTTCCGTTCTATTGAACCTGGCGAATCAATGCCGATGGATGTTGCCCCGGGAAAAACTTTTACGATTCGTGTTGCTTTCCATTCAATGGATAGAAACAGACTCGCCACAAACCGTTTAACAATAGTTACAGAGCAGACCAAAGAGCCGATCATGTTCCCGATTCAGGCAATCCAACAGCCACTTTCGGATATGCCCTGGAATAAGAAGATCGCCGCAGCGCAAGCAAAATAATTTGAGACGCTCTAAGAACGATGAGGGAACCATCCCTCCGTTTTCTTACTTTTGAGTTATCATTCAAGCCTTTTTTCTGCCACGAAGAAAGGCTGTAGAATAAATATTCTTGTTACCTTCACGGGATAACAAAATGCATCAATTCATGCTGCATCGTTAGATTAGCCACAGAATCTTCGAATAGCAGCTTACTTTCAGGCATTGTCACGAAGCCCCCTTCGTCAATGAAACACAACAGATTGAATCTTGGTACGCTTTGCGCAAGCATTGCTGTTGCCGCAATAATTTTTTTATACAATTTTACCGCTGCCTTTGCGCAGCAATCTCCGAACGTTCTTGAAGTGAACGCTCAGTTTAATTTTGCACAAGTAAAAGTTGGCACAACGAAGTGCCTGCCTATGCTCGCAACAAATACGACGAACTCTTCGCTCATTATCTCCGGTCTGCATTTCATTACCGGTTCGGATTTTTTTACTCTAACTGATACTACGCATTTTCCATTAGAATTAACAGTCGGGCAGTCTTTAGTCATTGGAAATCTTTGCTTTGCTTCTAAAGCTCCGAATAAAGAATTCATCGGCTATATTAAGGTTGATTATTCGCCTCAGTCACAGTCAAGCAATGGAGAGATACGTATTGCCGCGCTCACAGAAGTAGATTCATCATCATTACTCCCTTGCTATAGTGTTGCTTTCGATTCAGCATTATTCGGACCAGTATTCTATGGCGGTCAGTCTGTCCGAACCATGTTCGTTACTAATAATCTTGATACTGTTCGTACTATCCGCTGTATTGATTTTACAATTGGTGATAATACTGCATTTGCCGGAACAAATAATCACTTTCCTCTTCAGATACCACCTCATGCGACGCGCCAAATTCATGTAATGTTCATGCCACTTGGACCTGCGAAAGATGGAAGTGATAATTTTCGTTCAAAGGTGAAGATCGAGGCAATGGATGGTGGTGATGTATGTGCGCCTGATTATGATATTTATGGGACAGCAATTAAACCCACAGATATGAATACGATGAATCCCTTTGATCGTTCGTCAATTCTTCCGACATTGAGAATGTCAGGTACGGATTCTATCTTCGGACAAACATTTCTTTTTGCGAGCACAGATAAAGACAGCCTCTTAATTAAAGCGATATCTCTTGACAGTCAGTATGCTTTTTTTACACTTGAACCACTGAATGCGTGCAGTAATTTACCAATGACTGTTGCTCCCGGAGATTATCTGGCAGTGAGAATTTCTTTAGCTGCCTCAAGTTCAGTCCTCTACCGTAATAAACTTCGGTTCGTTTTGGGAAATGGCATGGCGCCAATTGTTTTTAATGTTGAGGCAATGAGAGTCATGCCACAGGACGCAGTGAGTACAAACCTCCCTCAGAGTCCATCATTTACATTTTCAACCATCCCAAATCCTTCTTCGGGCAACATTGCCATTCAGATATCAGGAGCGGCGAAGGCAGACATTGAGATATTCGATGCAATTGGTAAACTTGTGACTCTTGAAAAGGATATAACATCATGGATTTGGAACGGACGCTCTCTCGGCGGGTCACGCGTCCCTTCAGGTAATTATCTGATTCGTGCAACTTCTCGGGATAATAGCGGCACAGTCCTTGTCGAAACCAAACAAGTATCAATCGTGCGATGACAAACTTGTCACTTTTACTTTGTGACGATCACATTCTTTTGAATACTTCCTTCAGAAGAAGAAAGACGAAGGATGTACGCTCCCGATGGAAGATCCCCAATAATAAATTCTTTTGTGTACGTTCCGGATTCTGATTTCGCCTGCATTAATGTCTTTAACTTTACTCCGGAAATATCATAGATGGCTATCTCCATTATGCTTTCATGTGGAAGGTAATAACTAAAACTTATCATCCCCCCTCTACTCGGATTTGGAGATGGATTGGAAAGCCAAATATTGGAAGAATGAACAACTACTTTTACTCCGCTTGCAGGGTGGTTCGGCGTCTCTATATAAACGAACACATCTCCATCGGTGCTGCCTTTCCCTTCAGTCCACGCGGCAGCATATACGGAATCGTATGAATCGCTGCCTTGATAGTCACCAATGAAAGGAATACCTTGTGCTTTAATCAGAAGCGTTGGGTCAAAATCGCTGTCTTCAAGTGGAGACGGGAAATCTCTGAGATCGTTTGAAAGTTTTGTACGGAAAGCAGCAATGAGTATATTGTCAGGGTCACGTTCTGAAGAATAATATGAACAATATGCTTCTCCTGTTTTTTGATCGACAGAAATCCAAGGACAAAAGCGATCGTGGCCGAGAGCATTGTATTGTGGGTTCGAGAGCCCCAGAGCCAAGGGATTGGTCCAAGTATTTCCTAAATCAGTAGAATTAATATAATAAAGCACTGCATATGGAGAATCAACAAGACTAGCAGACCTTGAACCATAAACTAAATGAATGCGGTTCGTTTTGAGATCAACATCCTGAGTTATATATGGATAGGCTCGGATACCGAAACTACCTTTGAGCGAAGGGTAGTGATCATATCTACGCGGATATTGTATAAAATTTGAAAGATTTCGAGTTAGAAAACTATTCCCACCATCTCCGGAGACAAGAAGTCGATGCTGAAGTGTTTGGTTACCGTAATCTGAAACAGAGAATGAGACAAAGACTTCTCCATTCTTTCCAGTTCTCAATTCTGAAAATCGGACAACGGAGTCAGTCAGATGTTTTGGAGTACTCCATGTCTTACACCGGTCATCGCTCCAAGAAATTCTTGCGCCTGCATCATCACCGAACGTATCGCCACCAAGATGCAGCCAAGTTATATAGACTCTGCCCAAGTGAGGGCTTGACTTACTATTATCCACCCACAAACTTTCTTTATCTTCTGCGCCCCTAATTGAATCATCAGGAATCACAAGAGTGCCATTCGTCCATTTTATTCCATCATGAGAGAAGGCAACAAGTAAATTCATTTGTTTACTTCCATCCTGCTTTGCTACAAGGTATGAATAATAGAAGAACCCTGAGTCCCCTGTTGCAATAATAGGATCTCCATAAGCCGCATAGGAAGAAGTTGGACGCGGAATTCGTAGTGTTTTCCAACTCTTACCTGCATCAACCGTACTGTATACAGGCATACCAGAAGTAACCATTCCACCAGAACTTCCAGCACCAACATCATTGGCACCTACAACTATAATCTTTGGATTTAAACGGCTAATAGCGATTGTCGTCTCATCCTGATCATTGATGCTCAAGCTACTTATGTCCATAGTAGATTCGGTATAAATGCTGTCATCAGTATTAGTAATATCTCGTTCAGTATCCGATAGGCCATTACTTAATCTTCTCTGTGCATAATTTTGGATCATCCGTTGGTATCCATCCGCATTATCATAGAGATAGCGGCTTCCACCGTAGATCGTAAGTTCATCTTCGATAGCTTTTTGATAGACAGTATTATCAACATTCGGATGCAAATCCTGCCCGTTTACAGTCACAGAAAGAAGAAGACTAAAGAGAACAATACAAAACCAAAAGGGACGTTTCATAAGATTGAATAAATCTACCTCAGATAATGATCTACCGACACACTCTTACACCTTAATAAGACACATAATCTTGGAAAGAGTTTCAGAAAAATCCGGTAGCAATTCTTCCGGTAATGATAAGCTATATATATCAAGAAAAAAGAGGCATTTATTTTTCACGAACTAATCTTCCCTTTTTTATTTTTCTTTACGATGTAAATTCATCTCTCACAATACTATGCGTAGATATATTCTCTTCTTGGCAGTCTTTTTATCAGGTGTGATTTTCACTTCCTGCAAGACCGATACCTCCGTTCAAGCGAACAACACCTCAAGCTTTCAAAAACTTCAGGAGAAAGTCCTAACACCGTCTTGCGTCGGTTGCCATACTCAAGGAACTGACTATGCTATTCAATCAGGGCTTATCCTTGACGCCGATGAATCATACAACAGTCTTATCGGTATATTATCGAAGTATTCCAAAGCAAAAGCCGATGGACTTCTTCTTGTAAAACCCGGCTATGCCGATAGCAGTTTACTGTATTTGAAGATTCATGGAATACCTCAGGGTCACGATTACGGACTTCCTATGCCGCTTGGTATCAATCCCCTTTCAGTTGGTCAGCAAGAATTCATCCGCCTTTGGATCAACGCTGGTGCACCGAAAACAGGTGTGGTAGCAGATGCAGCTTTGCTTGATGATACTACTCAATATCCTGCTCCGACTTTCACTGCTCTTGCACCACCACAGGTGGGATCTGGATTTCAAGTGACATCGGGGAGCTTTGATGTTTCATCCAATTTTGAACGAGAGATTTTTGTGTATCGCGATCTTGGCAATCCGTCACCAATATATATTAACCGCATTCATACGAAGATGCGACCATTTAGTCACCATCTTGTCCTCTATTCCTTCGATCCTACAACGACTCCGCAATCCAAATTACCACCATTTAATGTTATTCGGGATCTGCGCAATCCGAATGGAACCTATAATTATGCAACCGAGGATTTGATGAACTATCATACATTCCTGGGAGGTTCGATGATTCAAGAAGATGAGTTCAACTTTCCGCCAGGTGTTGCACTGAAGCTTCCAGCTCATGCAGGCATTGACTTCAATACACATTTCGTTAATTACACGACAAAAGCAATTCCTGGAGAGTGTTATGCTAATATTTATACAGTCGATCCTCTTAATGTTCAGCATGAAGCACAAACCCTTTTTATTGCGAATACCAATTTATCACTTCCGCCTCATCAGCAGTCTATAGTTACGCAGACAACACCGAATCCTAGTGCATACAAAATGAACATCTTTATGCTTACCTCTCACAATCATGCACGAGGACAAAAATTCCAGATAATCATTTCCGGCGGCTCGCGTAATGGCGAAGTCGTTTATGAAAGCACGAGCTGGGATCATCCCTCAGAGAAAATCTTTGACCCGCCTATCGTTCTCAATACAGGAGAAGGTCTAACTACGAAAGTTACGTATTTAAATAATTCTGATAACACCGTAGTATTCGGATTTAAAAGCACTGACGAAATGGACGTGATGTACGGATATTTTTATCTTTCGAATTGAAAGAATGAGGATTAAAGCATTCTTATCTCTTTGGCGAGTCACCTAAAAGAATAGTTGAAATATTTCAAATTTAATTTCCAGAAGAATAGGAACATGGAATTTGACAAATTCCGTGTCCCTATTCCCCCAACATAGTACGAATTATCCGAGGGACACTCATCAACGCCTCCTCAAGTTTCTCCGGATGTTTTCCCCCAGCCTGTGCAAAATTTGGTCTTCCGCCACCTTTGCCACCGATGATCTCGGCAACTGCACCAACAAGTTTACCAGCCTGCACTTTCTTTTCTTTTGTGACATCATCGGAGACAATTGCGATAAGTGAAACATTGCCCTCGTATTTTGAACCCAGCACAGCTATTTTTCCATTTCCCAATGCGGACTGTACCATTTCTGCAAATGACTTAAATTCTTCGCCATCGGAAGCAGCTACCTCTTTAGAAATTACTGAAAGTTTTGTGCCATCCAATTGAGAAGCAGATTGAATAATTGCTTCAGCCTCTGATTTCCGTGAGCTAAGTTTTAACTTCGCTATTTCCTTTTCTAATTTGCGCTTTTCATCTTCAAGTTTTTCGAAGCCTTTTGTCAGCTCATCATTCTTTGAAAGCTGATCGTTTATCCATTTCTCCACACCACGTCCGGTCACTGCTTCAATGCGACGTGTACCGCTTGCAATACTGCCTTCGGTGACTAACTTGAATAATCCTATTTCGCTTGTGTTTTGCACATGCGTTCCGCCGCAGAATTCGCGGGAGAATGGACCGAAGTCGACAACATTTACAAATGCTCCGTATTTATCTCCGAAGAACATTAGTGCACCCATCTTTTTTGCATCATCGAATGGGATATTCAGATGATGATGAAGCTTGATCGCTTCGCGAATTTTCTCATTGACAAGCTCTTCGATATTATGAATATCTTCCGGGCTAACCTTCTGATAATGAGCAAAATCAAAACGCAGACGGTCATCGGTCACAAGAGAACCGGATTGATGCACATGCTCTCCTAAAATCTGACGAAGAGCCGAATGCATCAGATGCGTTGCTGTATGATTGCGCATGATGTCGAAGCGGCGAGATTTATCTACTGTTGCAACTGCTCTCGCACCATCCCCAATTACTCCGCCTTCATTTTCAATGATATGTCCAATCGCAACCCCGCCACCAAGTTTACGTACATCCGTGACGTGGTAAGGATTACCGTCTATCATCAGCATTCCTGTATCAGAAATCTGTCCTCCTGATTCTGCATAGAACGGAGTTCTATCGAGCACGATCATATTTTCATCTGCGAGTAATACCGATCCGGCATCTTCCAGATTTTCATAACCTGTAAAAGTTGATTCGACATCTATCAACTCTGTATTTGCAATCTCTCTATGTTTCTTCGAGGCATGAACTGACTTACTCCGATTCTTTTGTTCTGTAAGTAATTCACTAAAGCGATCCATATCGACTGAAAGTCCTCGCTCCTGTGCAAGTACTTGTGTTAAATCTATCGGAAATCCAAATGTATCATAAAGCTTGAATGCTTCATCACCGTCTATGAATGGTGATTCGGATTCTTCTTCACGTTTAGCGATCTCATCGAAGAGCGCAAGCCCGCGATCAAGAGTAGCATTAAAGCTCTCTTCTTCGCCTTTAATAACTTTGTAGATATGTTCTCGGCGTTCTTTTAGCTCAGGAAAAACAGGTCCCATCACTTGAGCGACAACACTTGTAAGCTCACAAATAAATGGCTCATTAAATCCAAGTTTCCTTCCGTAACGTGCAGCGCGCCTTAAAACTCTGCGAAGTACATATCCTCTTCCTTCATTGCCCGGCAAGGCTCCATCGGCAATCGCGCAGCTTAACGTGCGAACGTGATCGGCAATCACGCGCATCGGGATATCGGTTTCCTCGTTTGCGCCATAAGTGATGCCGCTCTTCTGCTCCATTGCCTTGATGTAAGGCATAAAGACATCCGTATCGTAATTCGAAGCTTTTCCCTGAAGGACTGCAACAGCACGTTCGAATCCCATTCCCGTATCGACGTGCTTCGCAGGAAGATCGGAGAGTGTACCATCGGCATTACGGTTATGCTGAATAAAAACGAGATTCCAAATTTCAATTACGTCAGGTGAACTTGCATTGACAAGCGAGGCTCCGGATTTATCAGGAGTTTTATCGTAATGAATTTCAGAGCACGGTCCGCATGGACCCGTCTCACCCATTTCCCAAAAATTATCTTTTGCTCCGAAACGCTGAATGTGCGTTGGGTCTATATCCGTAACTTTCGCCCAAAGCTCTGCTGATTCATCATCTGTCTCAAAGACCGTTGCATAAAGACGTGATTTATCCAATCCCCAAACTTTTGTGAGAAGCTCCCATGCCCAACCGATCGCTTCTTTTTTGTAATAATCACCGAAACTCCAATTGCCAAGCATCTCAAAAAGGGTATGGTGATAGGTATCACGTCCGACTTCTTCCAAATCGTTATGCTTACCGGAAACGCGGATACATTTCTGCGTATCGGCTGCGCGATTATATGGGCGAGTCCCCTCTCCAAGAAATACATCCTTGAATTGATTCATTCCTGCATTGGTGAAAAGCAGCGTCTTATCACCGTGCGGAATAACCGGAGCGCTTGGAACAACCGTATGTCCACGCTCACGGAAAAAATCAAGGAAGCTCTGTCTGATTTCGTTAGATGTCATAGGTAAATTGAGAATGTTGAATTGAGAATTGAGAATTTAATGTCTCAAGCTCAATTTTTCCAATGCTATAAAACAAAAATGCGCCGAAATGTTTACTTCGGCGCATAAAAAATATATTCTAAAAAATTTAAGTAATCACCTGCGTATGCAACCCGATCTCCTCTAATACTGAGCTTACTCTCAGGCAGTCCGAAATACCGCCGTCAAATACCATACACTTTCCGCGGTTATGAACTTCCACAGCAACAGTTTCTGCATGTTGTTCTGAGCAGCCGATTGCCTTGCAGACTTGACCAATCACTTCGTCGAAGGTATGGAAGTTGTCATTAAAGAGCAATACTTTGACTGGTACTTCTACAATAGTCTCTACGTCATCAAAAACAAGTTCTAACGTATCCGTTGAACTACGGATTCTACCACCCTGCCAAAGTGCTTCTGCGAGATCAAATATCATGCTTCAGTATTGAATAATACTCGTTAAAACGATATAACACTAACAATTAGAAAAGGTCTCAGAGTTTCGCAGACATTTTGTTTTGAAATGCCTCCAATTATCCCAAGAAGTTACGCAACGGCTTGATCTTATGAGCATGACGCAAGCGACGAATTGCCTTCTCCTTGATCTGACGTACACGCTCGCGAGTAAGATGGAAACGGTCGCCTATTTCTTCAAGAGCCATTGGCGCCTGATCATCAAGACCGTAGAATAGCTCAAGTACTTCTCTTTCACGCAAAGAAAGTGTCAGAAGTACCCGCTTCACTTCGACTCGGAGTGAGTCATTCATCAAGATCATATCCGGCGGAAGCTGCTGAGGATCTTGTAATACATCAAGAAGCCTGTTATCCTCTCCCTGTGCAAAGGGCGCATCAACGGAAAGATGGCGTCCGGAAATTTTCAGTGTTTCCGAAACTTCAGCAGAACTCATGTCAAGTTTATCGGCAAGCTCGGAAGCAGTTGGTTCGCGTTCGAATTCCTGTTCGAGCTGCGAGAATTTCTTTCCGATCTTATTGAGTGCTCCGACACGGTTCAGCGGAAGGCGTACGATTCTTGATTGCTCGGCAAGAGCTTGAAGGATGGATTGGCGAATCCACCACACTGCGTATGAGATAAATTTAAATCCGCGGGTTTCGTCGAATCGTTTAGCGGCTTTGATAAGACCAAGGTTGCCTTCGTTGACCAAATCGCCCAAAGAAAGTCCTTGATTCTGATACTGCTTTGCGACGGAGACGACAAAACGAAGATTCGCTTTTACCAAGATTTCTAATGCCTTCTGGCTATCGGCACCACCGGCGCGAATGCGCTTGGCAAGTTCGATCTCCATTGTGGAGTTCAGCAGATCCATTCTGCCGATCTCCTGAAGGTACATATCTAACGATTGGCTCTCACGATTCGTGTACTGTTTCGAAATCCTCATACTTATTGACGGGTTAAGATACTAAGGCTTATAAAACTGATGCACTGAATACTTCTAAATGATTTTTTTTGTTCCACAATAATTTTTACCCTTGTGGAACCTCTTCGGCTGAACGGGCTACAGGCACTGCTCCACAGGCTTCATAGCGTTCGAAATAATCTGTTGTAATAATGGAAAGCTTCGATGCTTTTGCCATTCCTATGATCATTGCCTCGCGTTGAGAAAGAGTAATTCCATTCTTTTCTTCAACTTCTTTTGCCATGTCAGCAAAGCTTTGAGCGAAGCGTGAATTGAATCCCAGTACTCGAACGCACATCAGCATTTGCATCACTGCATCACTCTCTTCTTTGTTATGTGCAGCTCGGAATAGCTCAAGCGCATTATACATTGTCGTATAACAGACTCCTCTTGAAAGAGCATTCCTTAATACAGTCTGCCCACTACCCTTTGCAACGAGATACTCCCGTAAAACATCAGTCTCAATAAGAAATTGCATCAAGTGGATTAAGAAATAATTAAATCGAACGAATCCGATCTCCAAAATCCGACTTGGCAAGCGATCCCTCTGATGCCAATGCAAGTGCAACGATAGAAGGTTCAAGCTGCTGAATACGCGCAATTTCTTCTACTTCACTTCTCTCACCTTCGCTTCTGGAATCCCACAATACAAGTTCAGCTGACATTCCCTCTTCGTAGCTGGGATGTTCACCAGCGAGAGCTATCTGCCAAGTTGAATTTATCTTATGAAGTATTCCCTGTGTATGGATCGGGCGTGATGACATGGGTTAAAGCTAACTGATCGTTGTTGACTAACCCTGTGTGATAGAGGTTTGTTCCGAATGTGGGAATGAATATTTGCATTATAATTGGAAGATTAAGTTGAAAGAATGTTTGGCGAAATTTTTGTGTTTTGCTCGTAATGCTTCAAGTTAGCAACGTAATTCAGGCAATATTACCTTTTTTCTATGGCATACTGCTCATAGGTTTTGCCAATATCTTCCTCCGTCCGGGTTCAAACCGTAGATGGATATTTCCTGCTGTCACGCTGACACTGCTTGTTCACGGAGCATATATCGGACTTTATACGATCACCGCAGGACATTGCCTGCTGACCACGAGCTATGAGCTTTTTTCTCTGATCGCTTTTACACTGCTCGTTACCTATACTATCGTTGAGATAAGACCGCAAGAAATCGCTGCCGGAACGGGTGCAATGGTCTCGCTCGTCGCATTCGTCTTTCAGCTTGTATCTTCACTTGCATCGAGATATACTTCACCACTGGCAAAAAATCCGATCTTTAGTGACCCACTATTTAATATCCATGTAACGAGCGCTGTTTTCGGTTATGCAGCGTTAACTCTTGCAACGATATACGGCTCGCTGTATCTCTTGCTCTATCGTGCAATGCGGAAGAATACTTATGGAACAATATTCCAAGAACTTCCGAGTTTAGGAAGATTAGAACGTTTTGGCATTCGTGCATCTGCTGTCGGATTTATTTTCTTAAGTATTTCAATTTTATTTGGAGTACTGCTCATTAATAAGAGTATGCCAATTTCACAAGGCACCAGTTATTTGCTGGATCCAAAAACGATTGCAACAGTTCTGATTTGGCTGGTATTTGGAATAACTCTTGTCATGAGACGGGTTGCGAAGATTGAAGGGCGCAAAATTGTAATTTTTTGGATGTCAGGTTTTGCATTAACGCTTGTTTCCATGACGATCATAAACGCATTCGGCACGGAGTACCATAGTTTTCTATAAATGCCGTCAAAATTAATTGCCATAGGAATTTCTCATCACGCCGTCCCTGTCGAACTCAGGGAGAAGCTGACGTTTTCTCCTATGGAAATTCGTACCGTGCTCGAACGTTTGAAAGAAGCGATAAGCGATGAAGCACTTCTCGTTTCTACTTGTAACAGAACTGAACTCTATGTTCGTCCTTCTCACGATGAATTATCTTCAGATTATTTGATAGACTTTCTTTTGGAAGCAAAAGGTCTTCCGGGAGATATTCGTGTAGAATTAAAATCGAAGTTTTCCCGGCTATCATATTGTGATGCAATTATTCATCTATTCGAGGTAATCGCCGGTATAGATTCACAGATCCTTGGCGATCAACAGATCTTTGCCCAGATCAAAGAATCTTTCAGAATTGCGGAAGAAACCGGAGCTGCGGGCACCTTCATGACAAAATTTGCCCATGCCGCTTTTAGGGTTGCAAAGCGGACTCGTGCAGAAACCGATCTTGCCTTGGGCGCCGGCACAATCAGTTATGCAGCAGTTGAGTTTGCACGGAAAGTCTATGATGATTTTAGAAATCGCACTGCGCTTGTTATCGGCGCTGGCGAGACCGCCGAGCTATCTGCTTCGTATCTTATTGAGAAAAAGATAGGGACTTTATTTGTTGCAAACCGTACGAAAGAACATACCGATATATTACTTGCAAATCTCGCTAAAGAAAATGCTTTACCTAAACACAAGGCACTTTCCCTTGATGAGATCAGCTCAATTCTTCACTCAGTTGATATCGTAATCAGTTCAACCGGAAGTGATAGTATTATTTTACATAAACAGGATGTCGAGAATGCACTTGCATTACGGAAGAATGCAGAGCCGCTTGTTATTATAGATATTGCCGTGCCGAGAGATATTGATCCCGCTGTATCAGAACTGCCCAATGTTTTCTTGAAAGATATTGACGATCTCTCGACCATTGTTAATCAAAATCTTGAAAAGCGAAAAGCTGAGATTCCGAAGATCAAAGAAATAATCAGCGAAGAATTCGAAAACTTTCTTGAGCTATTTACAAAGCTTGAGATAGGACCGACCATTGCAGGGCTTCGTGAGAGATTTGAGGAAATTAGGCGTGAAGAACTTGAGCAACATCGCAGTAAACTTACCTCCGAGCAATTCGAACAATTCGATAACATGACGCGGAAGATGATGAACCGGCTTCTGCATACACCGACAATAATGCTTAAAGAGCCGAGAACAACTAAAGATGATCTGCAAGCGCGTATCGAAGTCGTACGTATGCTTTTTGCTTTGGATGAAGAGAAGAAAGAGGAAAAGCACTCATGAATTTTTCTCGACCGACTCTCATCATAGGTTCTCGCGGAAGTGAACTCGCCTTATGGCAATCTAACTATATTAAGAGTAGATTAGAAATTCTTTATCCTGAACTGAAAATAAGCATAGAGATCATAAAGACAACCGGCGACAAAATTCTTGATTCCCCTCTTTCACTTATCGGAGGCAAAGGAGTTTTTACCGTGGAGCTTGAACGTGCACTCTTGCGCAACGAAATTGATATAGCAGTTCACAGCTTAAAAGACCTGCCAACGGAATTGGGAGAAGGATTAACTATTGCGGCAATCCCTGAAAGGGCAAATGTCGAAGATGCTTTCTTATCAAACGATCCGAATGCAAAACTTTTCGAGCTTCCCGCAGGTGCAAAAATTGCAACAGGAAGTTTGCGGCGGAAAGCTCAAATTCTTGCGAGACGACCTGATTATGAAATTATTGACATCCGAGGCAATGTCCCCACGCGCATAAAAAAACTTCGTGAAAGTAACTGGGATGGGATGATCCTTGCTTCGGCCGGACTGGAAAGACTTGGACTTGGGAATGAGATATCACATACTATTTCAACTACTGATATGCTCCCCGCTCCCGGACAAGGAGCACTTGCAATAGAAGCGCGTGCAAATGATTCTGAAGTTGCAACGTTACTCTCACCTCTTGAAGATTCAGCCTCACGACTTTCATCTTCTACCGAACGCGAAATTCTTCATACCTTGGGTGGCGGCTGCCAATTACCGCTTGGTACTTATGTTCGGAAGGATGGAGATGATTATCTTATTGACGCATGCATCGCCTACCCTAATGGGGAAGGAATGATGAAATCGCAGATGCGGACAAGCAAAGATGGGCTATCTCAAAGTGCAAAAATAATTGCTGCTGAATTTTTACAAAAAGGCGGAGCGGATATGATCGCGCATTTAACTGAACTAGAAAAAAAGGAGAAGATTCACTAAGATGCAGCGAGTACTTCTGACACGACCTGTTCAGCGCACCGGAGAGGATAATACTTTCAGCGCAACACTAGCATCAAGTGGGGTAACCGTCGTTGAAATTCCGATGATTATTATTGATTATCCGTCAAATTCAACTGAGCTTGATATTTTTTTTACTCGTTTAGCAAATAATGAGTTTGATTATTGCGTGCTTTCCAGTCCAACGGCAGTGGAATATTTTCATGCAAAGGCAGTAGCTCTTGGGTTGGATGAAGCAATTCGAAATTCGGTTGGGTTCGCAACTGTCGGGGGTAAGTCCGCCGAGAGACTTGCCGATTTTGGATATAGGCTTGCAGTGCCACTTCCCCACCAAAATGCGGGGGCTGCTGCACTACTCACATCTTTAAGAACATTTGCTATTCGAGGAAAGAGAACACTCATCTTACAATCACAAATTGGGTTAGTTGTACTTACAAGAGCTTTTGAAATGTGCGGTGCGGTTATTTCACGCGCCGTATTATATGAAACAAAAGGACCTTCTTTGCGTGATGCTGTTCGTCTGTTGAGGTTATTCGAAGATGAGAGCGAACGTCCGAATGTCATTGCTTTTTTTTCGCCTTCGGCAGTAGAGTTTTTTGTTCGCACACTGGCAGAGATGGGGTCAAGTCACCTTGCTTCTTTACCAACTCTTGCAACGATCGGCGAAACGACTGCCAAAGAAATAGAACTCTTACTCCGGCGCAGACCGGAGATCGTGGCACGAAAAGCAAATCAGGAATCACTTGCCGAAGATATACTTACATATTTAAAAACTACTTCTTATTGAATGAAGCATACGTTACAAAATGATCTTTTGCTCCGCGCCGCAAGACGTGAAAAAACTGAACGCGCACCGGTATGGTTTATGCGTCAGGCAGGGAGATACTTGCCGGAATATCGCGCCCTCCGAGCCAAGCATGATTTTCTTACTATGGTGAAGACTCCCGAACTTGCCGCAGAAGTAACCATTCAACCTGTCGATCTCATCGGCGTTGATGCCGCAATTATTTTCTCGGATATTCTTACAGTCCCGGAAGCAATGGGTATGAAATTGATCGTCGAAGAAGGGAAAGGCGGCCCGCGTTTTCCGGATCCGATACGTTTATATACTCAGATTCGCGATCTGAAGGATATTGACCCTAATCGTGATCTAAAATATGTTGCTGATGCCATCATCCTGACGCAAACTAAACTTGCAGGGCGTGTGCCGCTTATAGGCTTTAGCGGTGCTCCATGGACATTATTCTGCTACATGGTTGAAGGCTCAGGGTCGAAAGATTTTCGTCATGCAAAAGAAATGATCTTTACACGTCCTGATGAAGCACATAAACTTCTGCAAAAGATCGCCGGTGCCGTGAGTGATTATCTTGTAATGCAGATCGAAGCGGGCGCTGACGTTGTTCAGATTTTTGATACATGGGCAGGAATTCTGACTCCGGAAGATTTCAATGATTTCTCATTGCAATATATCGGCGATATTGTACGCGATGTGAAGAAGCGCACGAATAACCGCGCACCTGTTATTGTTTTTTGTAAAGGTGCAAATCATTCACTGACAGAAATCGCTGCTACAAGTTGCGATGTCGTCGGCCTTGATTGGACAATTGATATTGCTGATGCGAAAGCATTAATCGGTGATGAAGTTGCTTTACAGGGGAATCTCGATCCCGCTTTACTCTTCGCTTCCGAAAAAGTTATTACCGATCGCGTTAATGAAATAGCCGAACGCATGGGTGATTCGACAGGGCATATCTTTAACTTAGGACATGGCATCACCCCTGATGTTCTACCAGATCGAGCACGAGCTTTTGTGAATGCTGCGAAAGCCGCATATACTTCACGATAATTATTTATGTCTGCATCATTGCAATCCAGAGCAACTGAATTCTTTCAAACTCTTCAGGATGAGATCACTTCATCTCTTGAAGAGCTTGATGGCGGCGCAAAATTCACCGAAGATGTGTGGGATCGTCCGGGCGGTGGCGGTGGAAGATCACGAATACTTACAGATGGAAATATTTTTGAAAAAGCCGGAGTAAATTTTTCTGCCGTTCATGGTGAATCTCCGAAGATGTTGCAGCATTCGAAAGAGCCGTCACAATTTTATGCAACAGGCATCTCGCTTGTTCTTCATCCGCGCTCACCGATGATACCGACCATCCATGCAAATTTTCGGTACTTCGAGCAATCAACGGGACAGTCGTGGTTTGGCGGCGGCATTGATCTTACCCCCTACTACCTTGTAGAAAAAGACGCAAAGGCATTTCACCAGACTATCAAAGCAACTTGCGATAAGCATGATGAAAGTTACTACCCTCGTTTCAAAAAATGGTGCGATGAATATTTCTTTATTAAACATCGCGGAGAAACACGAGGAATAGGTGGGGTATTTTTTGATCATCTTTCCGGGAATGAAACAGAGTTGGAAAATATTTTTACCTTTGTTCAAGAAATCGGTCGCGCATTCTTACCCTCATATATACCAATTGTAAAAGCACATAAGGATGAAAACTTTACTGATGCTCAACGTCAGTGGCAATTACTCAGACATGGGCGATATGTAGAGTTTAATCTTGTCTATGATAAAGGTACTCTTTTCGGTCTGGAAACGAATGGAAGGACAGAAAGTATTCTTATGAGCCTGCCGACGCTTGCCCGTTGGGATTATGATTCACATCCAGTCAAAGACTCCCCTGAAGATCTATTACTTCAAGTTCTTAAAACCCCACGAGAATGGGCTTAAACAATATGCGAATTGATTACATATTCTTATGTCTGCTTCTTCCATTGGGAATCTCGATATGGTGCACGATGATTTCGAACAAGCATCTGAAGAGAAATACTTTAATTAGTATTTCTACAAAGACGTTGAATCTCTTCTTAGCGACGCGGCTCGTGTATTGGATCGGGTTCGGCATTCTGATCGCAGGATTACTTCTTGGGGTCATTCAAACCGGAGGAGGAGAACAGGCACGCACTCTTATCGCCCGTTCAGTAAAAATAGGTGATGGAACAACAAATTTTCTACTCGCGGATATGAGTAATTATTTTTTACCAATCATTTTTCTCTCGCTTTTTGTTTCTGTAATTGCTCTTGCGATCATTGGGAGAAAAGTAGTAAAGCTCTTACCGGAGAATGACAAACCCGGCGAAGAATTTACCCGTTTTCGTTTTACATTTGTTATTATGGCGAGTTCATTGATCGCACCGCCTCTTGCTTTTGGAAGTTTATTACTATTATGACAAAAAATAAGGGAGTAGTACTATTGCAGTTTGGCGGTCCTGATTCACTCGATGCCGTCGAACCCTTCCTCTATAATCTTTTTAAAGATAACGACATCATTCAATTCCCCGGCGGAAAGTTTACGCAGAAAATTTTTGCAAAAGGCATTTCAAAAATTCGTTACAAGAAACTCCAGCAAAAATATGCCGAGATCGGCGGTAAATCTCCTATCGTCGAAAAGACTCTGCAACAACAGCGAGCTTTGCAGAAATTATTAGATGAGAAATACGGCGAAGATACTATTCATGTTGAACTCGCCATGCGCTATTGGAAGCCATTTACTGATACCGCTATCCATTCGCTTCAACAAAAAGGAATACATGATATTGTACTACTTCCCCTCTATGCTCAGTACTCTATCACTAATGCCGGATCAAGTTATAATGAATGGGACAGGATTAGTAAACGCCTTGGTTTAAAATTTAATGAACGCCGTATTTCGCAATACTATAACGATCCTCAATATGTCAATGCATTCAAAGAACGAATAGCTCAAGCGCTTGCGAAATTTAGCAACACCTCAGATGTCTATATTCTTTTTTCTGCACACGGCACTCCCATAAATATTGTCGAGAAAGGTGATCCTTATTCGATACAGATCAAAGAAACGATGGAGCTGATAATGAAAGACTTAAAGGATACTTATCGCTATGGTCTTTCCTTTCAAAGCAAAGTCGGTCCGCGTGAATGGCTGACTCCGGATACTGAAGCAACCATCGAAAAACTTGGTCATAGCGGAATAAAGAAATTACTGGTGGTTCCTATTTCTTTCGTCAGCGATCATATTGAAACCTCGCATGAACTTGATATTGAAGCAAGAGAAGAAGCTGTAGAAGCAGGGATTGAGGAGTTTATCGTTTCAGAAGGATTGAATGACTCCGCATTATTTATTCAGACGTTGGCTGACCTTGCGATAAAAGAATTAGAAAAATTTGATTAATTATTTAAGGACTACTATTCGACCTCGAATTGGATTCAGAGAACCGTCTTTCAACTTCAGAATATATTGGTAGCTTCCACCTGATAGTTTAGAAGCATCAAAATGCGCTACATATTTTCCGGCTTTATTTACTCCAATAATTTCGGTCGAAACACATTTGCCTAATGCGTCAAATAAATTGATTTCAGCAGTACCAGTCACCGATGAACTGAATGGCAGTGTTGCCTGATAATTTGTTTGAAAGGTAACGGGGTTAGGTCGAGCTTCATCTGCTAAGATTGGCAATTTCCCTTTCATAAAGTCAAGGAGCGTTTTGCTGCCGCATTCTACATTAAGCACAAAGCTTCCATCCTGAGATGCAGGAGAGAGAATACAATTGAGATAATGCGGATCAGCGTCATTGAGAGTCAGAAGCGAAAGAGAAACCGGAGTAGTATAGGCTTCGGTAAGCGCTGTACGATAATAAAAAGAGACGAGAGCTTGATCTTTATGGAGTTTAATTTCCGTCGGAGATTTCAACTGAACGTTGAGTAACGATTGATTTCCCGGAAGAGATATAGGTGAAACGATTGTTTGAAATGCAGGATCTTTCTGCGAAGTTTTCTGTGCATACGTCAACAGATCACCATTAGCAGTGATCGAAAAGTCCATGCGCTGCAAAGCTTTTCCGCTCCAATCATTATCTGGTACTATTGAAAAAATTGCGGTGTCTCCAGCATATAATCCTACATTTTCCTGAACGAGTTTAAATGTTACGTGATCTATCTGATTCGTCGAAGCAGTAAGCGGAATCAGACGAATCGAATCAACATCGGTATTGGTCAGGATTTGTATTTGTCCAACATCCGTGCCGGATGTTGTCGGATTATAAACGACCTGAATTTTCTCACTCTCTCCGGGTGCAAGATCAAATGGTGCGGGACGGACATTCTGAAGCGCATAATATTGTCCACTAACTGCAATGCTCTTTACCGTGAATGAAGGGCAACCGGGATTAAAGATGATCACTGAATCTTTTCTATCCAAACACAATGAGCCGGTACCAAGGTCAAGAGTTTTTTGCGAGAATGAAGCAATGCGTTCACCTCTGGCAACAAGTGCATGAATTTTAAATAGTGAATCGAATTGTGACCCGTCACTCGTCTTGTATTTGAAACTCAGTATCCCGTCATTGAGAGTAGGCTTGTCTGCTTGGAGATAAACAACTACTTTGACTTTCTCTCCCGGTTTTGATAAGATGGTAGGGAGCGAAGGCTCAGTCCGATAGCTGATCGAAGGCAAAGATATGCCAGCCAATGTAGAATTCAAAATCGTAAGCGAATCACAACCCGGATTAATAATGGAAAATTCTACAGAATCTTGCGGGGAGCATGCCACTCTATCAATAAAATTTACAGCCGATATCTTTGGTGACGTTTCGAAACTTGATGCCCCAGGCAAACCGCTTCCCTTCAATGTCGATTCCGAGATCATAGTATCTTCGGCAACATGATATTGGAATACGACTAATGCAAAACTGGTAATGTTTTTTAACGCATTAAAGCGAACCCGATACGCAAGTGTACCGCCCGGCTCCAATTGATAAGGAAAAGTTATTCCGCTAATATCAGAAAAAATTGCAGAATTATTATTGGTGATGCCATCAACGGTTAAAGTATCACAATTTAAATTATGGAGATAGAGCGTCGTATCAACTATTTTGCAAATAGATGTCGGCAGAATGTTGACAATATCATCGGCAAGAACATTCATTGTCCTGAAGCATTTTCCTGCGAAAGAGAGCAAAGTATCGCGGGTTGCCCCTTGATGACTAAAATGTAAAGTGAGATTTGCATTCTGCCCACCCACACCGGATGGATTAAAACGAATGAGGAATGAAGCCGACTCTCCTGGAGCCAGACCGATCGGAAGTATTAGTGAAGCCAGTGTTGCCTGATCGAGTATTTGCCAATCGGATGTAGAACTGAACGATGAGCTATCAAGCCATAACGTATCGCAACCTCCATTTTTGAACGTGACCGCAGTATCAACAAAGCGTTTGCAAATATTTATCGAATCAAATTTTACATCCGAGGCGCTCAAAGAAAAGATCGGTTTATTGCCAAAGGATTCTGAATTTATTGCAAAGAGAGTATCGAAGACCAACGTTCCACTCAACATGGAGCTGTGAACTTTGACATACGTTGTGGATAGCGGTTTCAGAACTCCTAATTTGCTCGGGTCCCAACTAAATGTAAAAAAATCTGAAGAGGCGGGGTTCAACGTCTCGGGGAAAGTTGGGTACCTTGTAAAAGAAAGAGCACCTGATGCAACTACCGGGTCAGTGGAATCAATAAAACTCACCGATTCGATACGCAGTGGGTTACAGGAAAGATTTGCGTATGTAATATTTGCAGTGGCACTGCTGCAAAGCGTAGCGGCAAAATCAAGATGATCCGGAGTGAAATTCGGATTATGCGGAGGTTCATGTATCTCTCCATCACCGCCATCAACAGTCTTCCAAACACCACCTTGTTCATCAAAAGCATAGACAACTCCCCCAAGACACCCGGTAACAGAAAAACGAGTATCTCGAAAATTTGAAGGTCCATTAACATTTATCCATGTTCTTCCTCCATCCGTTGAGCGATTCATCCCTAAGAAAGCAGCTTGATTGGGATATTGTAAAGTCGTTAATGCTTGCGTATATATCACGCTTGCAACGCCTGCGATATGACCCGTGGTTGCCCCCCTTATTATTCCAATTGGGTGCCAAGTCACCCCATAATCGTTTGAAGAATTTACATTTTCAACTCCATTAATATCAATTTGATTTTTTTCACCAGCAATAACAAAATTTGAACTTCCCTTTTCTGCATAAACGCCCCATCCTTCGGTCAGTACATCTGCGGATTGAGTCCAAGTTATACCACCGTCACTTGTCCACGAGATAGGAAAATAAGAAACCATGCCCGATGCAGAAGTGGAGGAAAAAGCAGAAGCAACTCCATGTTTGTCATCGACAAAATTAATTCCATTATATCGCAGTAATGAAACTCGTGAAAAAGTACTACCCCCATTTGTCGATATTGAAAGTCGGTTAAGAGCAAATCTATCGCCAAATATGATTGCCGAAGGTGTCTGATAAACAGAGGTTACTGGACCAAAGACATTTGGATTAGCTAACCATGTTACTCCCCCATCAACTGTGTACCAGAGTCCGTTAGTGAAATTAGCGTCTTCGATTCCCGCCCAGCCATTAAGCGAATCTTTCATAAAGATATCGGAGATGTATCCAGCAAAACCTGGTGGTGTGAAACAGTTAAACCATGTTTTACCACCGTTATAGGTCCTCTTGATACCGTTATTTCCGTCCAGACCTATGAAACCTCTTTGTTCATTAAAAAAGAATGAGGAGTTGACAGTTACACCAAATTGAGCAACTTTTTTCCATGAAGCAAAACCAGTGTTTGTGAATAAACTAAGAAGGGACGCAAAAAGAACCACGCAGAATAACCTGCGTAAAAACAGCGAATTAGAGTTTTTTTTCAGGGCTTTACAACTCATTGTTACTGCGGCTGATCCCACTTATGTGCATGACTAAAATGGTAAAAAGTGGGGTTTCCTGTACAAATATACGGACAAATTTAGGGAGTTTGTCCAAATTCTATAATAAAAACAACGAAAAGGACAAATTGTTACACCAGATTTGGAAGTAATTTCAGGAGGTCAGATAGCTCAAGAATCAAAATGAAAAATTATGCGAATAACTCAACGTCGCAATAATTTCTGTAAATGCTGCCGAGCCTGCCAGGGAGCTCGAATTTTCCGTTGCATAAATAGTCAGCGAGAGAGTGCCTTTTGTTGAAACGCGGTAACTGGAATTTATACTTTCATTGATCGTATTCGTTGTGTAATCAAGCGGCTGGATCGTACTTTGAGTGAATCCCAATGATCCGCCGATTGTGAGAGTATTCTCAAAAAAAGACTTCGAGCCATTCAGATTTACTCCCCGCAAACCTGTGGTGATCGTTGCCTGCTTTGTATTCGCGTAGAGAATTGATGCGCCGACATTTAATCCTGTTTTCAAATAGGAAAGATTATAATTGAACGAAGCGGTTGTCGTCAGGGAATTTGCCGAGGCTTGCGTGACAATATTCAGATCGGTATATTGTTGCTGCGACACCGAAAGAATAAATGAGTTCGTCGTCTCGGTAGAAATGATCAGCACTCTGGGTGTCACTGATTCCGATTGAGAAACATTGCGCACCTGAAATTGCCCGGTATCCGGAGGAGTCGTTTGCAGCTTCGTCGTTGATTGACCGGTGGAATAATTTGTATAGTTCAAATCAATACCGAATACAGGTGCAGGATTGATGCTGATATTGCCCGAACCGATAACCCGCTTCGTCTGCGAAATTTTTGTTCCGAGCAAATTATCATGCTGAATGCCTATCGAACCTGAAGCTCTGAATTTATTCTCGAACAGATCAAAGCTCGGAGCGAAAGTAAAATTTTCTATATCCGATGTGTAGTAGTATGCGCCAAGCGAATTATAATCCGGTTCGATATACTCCACACCAACCCGTGTTGAGAAATGAGGGACAGTAAAGACTATCGCCGCATTTCCTGCAAGCAAAAGACTTGTGGAAGATTTTACGTCAATAAGCGAATGCAAACTCTGAGGGATATTTCCTGAATCAATTGCCGGTGAGCGGACATCCCGTGTATAAAAACTTACTGCGGCTTCACCTTCGAATGCAAGAGGATCGGCGATCTTCAACTTGGTGTTCAATGCATACACGGTATTCTCCGCAGGAAAAACATATAATGAATCCGGTCTGCGCTTCAGTGAACTCGAGTCATCCTTTGCATGCAGATAAATAAGATCTATAAAGCTTGACTCCGAACCATACCCCAATTTCGCACCAAATCCCATCCGTTTATAAGCAGGTTGCACAAAGGTATTCGTTGTAGTTGTCGAAGTATCCATTTCCACTGCTCTTTGGAATCTGCCGTACATAACTGAGAACCTTAGCGGTGCGGGGTTCAGGTCAAGACCAGCTCCGAGAAAAGTAATTCCGGCAAGCGAATATTTCGAATACGAAAGCGAGTTATAACCCAAGTGCAGCGTTGCCCACTTATAAGTTGGCGATACACCGAACTGATCGAACGGCTGGCGAACATCACTTTCCTGATCAGACAAAATAAAAGTAAATGGAAGCGATACTCCATAGATGCTTAACGTAGGAGTGCCAACGATAGTCCACGATGTCGGCGGTCGGCGTGCCGGTGCGCCCGCTACGGAATATTTCGTGCCGGATAGAGTTATTGCCCCATCAAGACCGATCGGCTTTTGCTCTCCGAGGTCGTTCAGATCCTGAGCAGATGCTTCGGATGCGAAGAGCAAAACCAAGAAGAGTATAGGAAAAAAAAGACTGAAGGCAGTCCTTTTTTTAAAGTCGGAAAACAATGTTTTAAAGTTTTCTGGCATTCGCTGGGGTAGTAATGAATTCAAATATACAAAATGAAATCGTATCCAACACCAAAAAGCAATAATATCTATTCATCTGTAAGTAAGCGTAATCTTCATTATTCATTGAAATCCAATCATTTATTCCTTACCTAACGTATTTTTGCATGCGCCAAAGCAGTGCTATTAACGAATATCATATTTCCATGTCTCTTGTCTCACTCAGATCTGTTTCCAAAACCTACGGTTCCTATAAGGCTGTAAATGATGTTTCACTCGAAATCTCACCTGGCTGCATCTTCGGGCTTTTAGGACCGAACGGCGCTGGTAAAACTTCTACCATTCGTATGATCACCGGAATTACAATGCCTGATACCGGTGAGATCACGCTTTTCGGAGAACCACAGCGAGCAGAGCATCAGAACCAAATTGGTTATATGCCGGAAGAGCGTGGACTCTATAGAAAGCTTCCCGTCCGTGCACAACTTGAATATCTTGGTGCACTGAAAGGACTTAATAAAGCGACCCTTAAAAAAAATATTGATTACTGGTTAGATCGTTTTGAGATTCAAAGCTGGGCAAAGAAAAAAACTAATGAGCTATCGAAAGGTATGCAGCAGAAACTGCAGTTCATAGTTACAATTCTGCACGATCCACAGCTTCTGGTTCTCGATGAACCACTTTCCGGACTTGATCCGATCAACTCGGAGATCATTAATGAAATTATATTAGAAGAAAAAGCAAAAGGCAGAAGTATCATGCTTTCGACTCATCGCATGGAGCAGGTCGAGCAGTTATGTGATGAGATCGCATTGATGAATCTCGGAAAAGTTATTCTATCAGGAAAGCTTCGTGATGTGAAAGAACGATCAGGAAAGAAAATGATCCGCATTGTATTTTCCGGTACAGATAATTTAGTGAGTCGCTTAGACCACTTCCCTATCCGAATTGCAGAAAGCCATCCGAACGAATTGCTTTTTGAAATGCAACCCGGCGCAGACCCAAAAGCAATTCTTCGCTCTGCACTTGACTATGTTGACGTCATTAAGTGGGAATTAGTTGAGCCTCCGTTGAAAGAGATTTTTTTAGATGCTGTAGCAAAAAATAATTGATATGAACAAAATGCTTATCGTGCTCAAGCACGAATTCAAACAGAAGATACGCTCGAAAGCCTTTATTATCCTTACCTTCATCGCGCCGCTCATAATGGCTGGGATGATCGCTGTTCCTGTTCTGATCACTACGATCAATATGGGAAATGAGAAGCAGATCGCTATCATTGATGAAACCGGAAAGCTCGGAAAATATTTTACTGCCGATACTAGTAAACGCCCTATCCTTCAGAATCCGGGTGGCGCTGCTTCGAAGAATCCGTCGTTCGGTCCATCAATCCATATTGCAATGTTTGCTCCCGAAGCAATTACTCCAAATACGATTGACTCGCTAAAATCTCTTCTCTTACAAAAAAAGATCGCCGGATATTTGCTTATTCCTTCAGGAGCAATTACTGATAGCGGCGTTACGGCAACGCTTCGTGTGACAAATGCAAATGATATTACTGTCGAAGAATTTCTCTCAAGCCATTATAAAGACGGACTTTTTTCTGAGCGTCTGAAAACCGGAGGCATTGACCCGTCATTCGTACAGCATGCCAGACAGGGCACGGAGATCAGTATGCTGAAAGTCAGCGAAGGAAAAGAAACAGCCGATAACGGTGTCGGATTTATCGGCGGATATATCACCGGAATGTTTCTCTACATTTCCATGCTGCTTTACGGCTCGCTTATTATGCAAAGCGTGATCGAAGAAAAAAATTCGCGAGTGATCGAATTACTTTCATCGAGCGTCAAACCTATTGATATACTTATCGGCAAAGTGCTTGGCGTCGGATTAGCTGGCTTGCTTCAGGTATCGGTATGGGCATCAATGTTTGCAGCAGTGAGCTTCTTTGCCTTGCCTGCGCTTCTAACAACACTTGGTTCCAGCGCAGGAAGCATCATCTCGCCGACATCATTTATTTATTTCGTACTCTATTTTGTCTTCGGCTATCTGATGTATGCAACGCTTTACGCCGGAGCAGGCGCGACAGTCGAGCAGGCAAGCGACGCGCAGCAAGTTTCGATGCCGATCACCTTTCTCATCATCTTACCGATATTAATGATGACAAGCGTGATCCAATCGCCTTCGACAACTTCAAGCGTTATTCTTTCGCTAATCCCTTTCTTCTCGCCGATACTTATGATGGGGCGCATCTTCAGCGAAACACCACCCTTCTGGCAAATCGCACTTTCATTCGTACTAATGGGGGCAACATTCTTCGGAGTGCTGTGGGTAGCCGGAAAAATTTACCGCACAGGAATCCTCATGTACGGGAAAAAATATTCACTCAGAGAAATTTTCAAATGGCTAAAGTATTCGTAATCTGATCTTCAGTAGTCATACTCTTTCCAAAACAAAACCATACGGCAACGTGCGGTTTTGTTTTTTAACGAATAAAATTTCTCTTGACGGCAAGATAAAGGATCAACCACCCCCAACCCCTCCTTGAAAAGGAGTGGCTATCTATTTAAAAAAATCCCCCGCCTTTTCAAGGCGGGGGTTAGGGGGCCGGTTGACCCTGAGCCTAAAATGCTCGGAAATATTTTGGTTCGTGCATCCAGGGTTTCACCCTGGGTTATTGTTAATTGATTTATAAGGACTTAACTATGGCTCTGGAGAAAACAGATTAGAATACTTTTAATCTGATGTCGAAGCCGGCAGTGATAAGTCTTGTTGGGGGTACGAGAACACCTGAGGCTGCCGGAGTTGTACGCTCGTAACGGTAGAACGCTTCGATCGTTAATTGCTGGTTGAGATCATAACTGACACGCGGCTCGAATGTTGTTTTGGTGATGCCGCCATTCGAAGTGCCGCCGGGATTTGTGAGAATATCGTTGAATTGATAGTAGAGATCGTTGGCAATAGTCTGGCTGAATACAAATGTTGCGCCGAACGTATTTTTTAAGTTTAACTTCAAGAATGGAATAGATAGCCCTTCCTTCTGGAAATTTGCAGTAATACCGAAAGTCGTTGCAAGACGTTTGGTGATACGATTAAAAGAATAATCTGCAGCCCAATCGGTTTGCGTATCGTAGTTCGTACTTGCCGATAACTTTCCGCCGCCGATCTTATCCCACCCAAAATCAAGTGCGATAAGTGGACGGAAGGCATATGAAACAGTTTGGAGCGTTGTCAATTCGTCAATGTCTCCTGGATTAAGTTTGAAAGTACGTTTATAATTTCCTGTATATCCTGTTCGGAAACTCACACGATCAGCGCTTGTCCATTTGAAAAGAATAAATTTTTCCAAGCCGCTCCAATTGAATGAATAATTCAGGCGCGGTAAATACTCGCGAAGAAAACTTTTGAAGATCGGAAGCGTTTCAAAACCTTGTTGAAAGCTCTCTACCTGAATTTGGTTTTTTACCGTAGCTGATAATGTGTCGCGCGCAAGATCAGTATTGGCTCCGATGGCAGCAGTTTTTTGAATCCAAAGCTGACCGACCTTCTGAATCCCGCTCTGCGAAAAACCAAAGAGCGGTGGTATCGAAAGGAATGTCCGGGAAATATCGCCGGTCTTCGCAGTTGTCAGCGGTAAGATATTTCCATCTTTTAGGATCTGAAGTTGATCACGTTCGTCGTAAGTGAATTCCGTTTTCCAGTTGAGATTGATCGTAGCCCCCGTCCAAAGCGGACGGCTTGTTTGGAGTTCAAAAGTATTTTTTTGCGTAAAGACATCCGTGACTTCAACTGTCTCCGACGTATTGTAGGGATTCGCTGCGCGCAATCCATGCCGAACTCCGAATTGAATGAACGGAAAAACCGGAATAAATTTGATAACGAGCCTTCCGCTCGGATCGGTGATGAGACCAAGTTGATACGCTCTTGATGGACCATCGGCATCATACTCAGGAGAGAAAATTCCGCGAGCAAGAAAATTTGTTATTCCCGATCCGTTGCCTTGCAGCGCTCCATTCAAACTATAATTCGTTTGGATAAAATTAAATTTCGTACCGTTCCAATCAAAGAATGGTTTTTGAATAAGTGCTTTTGCAATATCTCTTGCGGTAATGCCGCCGCCATCATCGACAATTTCTTCCGGGGGTACGGTGGGAGCTTTCGGAACAAGAAGCGTATCATTCACCGATAGATCGTCAACGATACCTCGGGTACCAACACCGGGGCTATGCGCTAAAGAAGTATCGGTTACTTCACCTGGCTGCTGCGTCTTTACTACTGCATGCTGTTCAATCGGAAGCGGTCTGGTGCCTGGCGAGGCGCTCATCATCCCATCATTTACTCGGCGAACTCCAGGTCTCATCGGCTGATTAAGATCCACCGGCGGAATCCGACCTTGCGACTCGGGATTATCGGATAGTTGTCCGGGTCTGCGGATAGGGTCATCGCCTTGGACGTTTTGTGCATCTGCCCTACTTCGTCTGCTTCCGGCAGCCGGAGCAGCAACGTCATTGCCAAAAATTCCGATGCCAAGATCACGGAGATTAAATTCAAGTCCGGTTCTGATAACATTTGTCCAACTTCCAGTTCGGGCATTCTGCTGACCAGTCAGAGCGTCCGTCCATTTATAGTCAACAGTGTAGCTGAAGATCGGACGAATAAATTTATCAATCCATAATATCCACGGAAGTCGCGGATTAGTGGTAAGTTGTATATGCTGGACGGTAAGAAAATCTTGTCCCAATCTGGCAAAAGCACCATCCTTAAAGAAAATGTCATTCACCATAGACTTAAAAGTTCTCTGGTAAAAAGAAGTAGTATCATAATCGTTACCGCTCGAATTATTTACATTATATGTTTCGAGTCCGCCGAGATTACTTGATACGTCGAGGCGGTAGTCAATCTGCGGCGAGAGAAACCCGTTCTCCGTAAGCTTCCAACTGAATCCGAATCCGCGATTGGAAGTAAAGATACGATTGATGAATGGTACGTTTCCGTTGAGGACATCTATGGTATCCTGATATGTTGAGAATGGCGGAAAAGAAAGTGTGGAAATACGATTGAGGTAATGCTGCCTTCCGCGCGTCACGCTGATACCTGTGGTAAATTTCTGTGGCAAGAAATTAATTTTCCAAGCGGAGTATCTTCCGATATCAAAAGTAGCGGGGTTTACCCATGACAGCGGCGAGATTGAAATATTAGGAATCTGCTGAAGATCATACACGATACTTCCTGTCCAACTCCAACTTCTATTATAAAGGAATTGAGGCGAACGAGTAAACTCTTCGCCGTATCCGAAGCCATACGTTAATCTATTAAGGAATGCCGGCAATAAGAAAAAACTGCCTGGAAAAGTAAAGTGGACACCAGTCGCAGCAAAACTATTTCGAACAGTCAGAGTCTCGTTCGTCAATCGAATGGAGTCTGCCAATGCAGTAGCTTCAGTTTGCGTCAGCCTTCCAAGAGTGACAGCTTCTTGAATTTTTGCTACGGCAGCATTTACTTCCACATCAGTATTGGGTACATATTTCGGAGTCAGTATGGTTTCCGAATGGGCGATGGTCAGCGGAAATACTGTTCCCTTTTCAAGCCATGTCGGAAGTATCTTTTGCATTTGGAATTCGCCCGTTAAATTCCACGCAAAATTTCGGGTTCGGTTGATGTTGAATCTCTCATCCACTCTGTGAAAATCCGGTCCTTCATTCAAGATAGAACCGGTTAGCAAACCAAACTCAGCAAGTTTGGCTTGGACAGTTGCACTCAATGCATAATCAACTTTATTATTTGCTTCAAGTAAACGAAGTTCATCCCACCATACATCGGTTGTAAGACATTGATCCGGGCTTTCATTATCAACTCCGAGAGTAAAGAATGGTGCATTGGTCATCGTCGGACTTCCAACGACTCGCATCCGTGAACCTACAATACCGTCGTTCGCAAATTCAAAGACGGTATCATTATAATTTTTCTTTGTGGATTTTAATGCCGCAAACTTACCAAAGTCAACGTGGATATTCTGCCAATCTTGCACCAATGGCAACCGGTATTCATAGAAATTATATTGGTCAGTTCCGAACCGGAAATACGCATAGACGTGAGTACTATCTTTATCAGTAATGGTCTTCGGCATCGCACCGTCACCATGCACCCAGATCGCCATTGCGCGGTAATTAAAGAGATCATTCGGTGACGGGAAAATTCTTGTAACTTCTCTCTTGGTACCACTCTGCACGCATTTCAGTTTCATATCGATCGACTGTTCATTGCCGAGAATAACTGATGCCCCGCCGGCAAGTCTGTCGCGTGCTACTCCAGGAGGACCAACATAGCTTGTCGGAGGATTTGCATTATCTTCGATATTTACATAATTGATCTCGAATGAATTATCGCCGGTAGGATTAAGTGGATTCAAGCCTTCTTTTCCGCGAGTCCATTGGCTTCCGATCAGACCAATGTCATTAAATCGCAAATGTATTCTCTTTGAAAAACCGGTAAACCACATTCTGTAATAGGAAATATTCGAGAATGAAGAATCAAGATTTCCAATTGCGCGCTTGAAGTCTGTTATCGGTATTCGGTATTGCACCCATCCCTTATTTCCCTGCCCTACGATATAAGGATTATTTGTTGGGTTTATCGGGATGTCGTATTCATAATAATTATCCGCTTGATCTAAAGTGGAATTTCCATCAAGATCTTCATTATCGGGATGCAAGCCGTACGATGCATCGTTCTGATTACCCTCGGTACCATTGATATGATCATAAACTTGCTGATTTATATCGTAACTATAGTTGTCATTATTTGGATCGTTCGGATCGAAAGCACCTGGCAATGACGTTTTTTCAATATCATTCTGAAGCGTATCAAGACCGATATCTTCATCCGGGTCATATCTTCCATTACCATTCCTATCCTCTGACTCAAGTCTTCCATCCGGAATAACGTCTTCAGAAATTCTTCCCATATCAAAATGGAGAACTCCATTGACAGAACTTGGATCAGTATCAGGATCAATGTTCATCCAAAACTGGATTGCATCGGTGTTCGTTGCCTGAACATTCAAGCCTTGATCCCATTGCATCAAACCGCCCCATCTGTTGTCGTCAGATTCAGAAAGATCAGGATAAGGATTATAGATTCCATTACGAATTGTCGGATCAAAAACTACATCTAATACCTGAGCGTTCGGCGGTGTGCCACTTCCAAAATTTTTATTCGGCTCAATATCCGTGATAAGTACATCGCGTGGGTAGCGCTCATACCACCACGTTCTTGCTTTTCTTTTATTGATTTCATTTTGCGAATAATTTATCGTAGAGCTTCCGTAAAAACCCCGATCTAAATAATATTGGATTCCTTGCGGTTGCGAGGCATGAGCCCACCGTCCGTACGACATCATCAAAGGAAATTCTGTTTTGCCTCCTTCGAAATCATCAAGATAGGCAATGCTTGCATTATTATCAACTGCCATTGGAGAAACCTGCGTATTCGGATTCGGAAGAGAAACAGCTCCATCCAATTTTACGCTAACATCCGACTTATCTTTTAAATTAAAGATCGGCAGTGCATTCATGGCACTGGTCAGCCATTGCGCATTGAACTTATATCCGGCATCAGCACCGATGATCCAATTCGATAAAGGCTCTTCACCCTGACGTGTCTTGATGCTCGGCTGATGGAGTGAAAAATTCATAAGTGTCATTCCGAGCAAACCATGGTCAAGGATCGGAATTTCACCCCGCAATCCCAAAAGATTTTTTGTAGAGGTGGTAAAAATATCATGAACGTCATAATCAACACTGATCTGCCCGGCCGTTGCAAGATCGGGTTTCAAAAGTGTTATCGTTCCGCCATTGACATCAACTCGGTAATCTACACCTTCAACAAGTTGCCTTCCTCCCGCCGTCACACGAACACTTCCATCGACGATATTAAACGCATTTAAATTGATCGTCGAAGAAGTGCCTCCGGCATAACGAACAGTAAGAGCGATCTGAGTATTTTTGCTTGCATTAAAACGAAAAAAATCAGTTGTATTCTTATAGAGTTCCGGAAAATAAAAAGTTGAATCAGGTCTGTATTTTGGATTATTACGTTTCTGTTCTGCATTGTATTGCAAGATTCTGTTGCCGAATGGTTCAAGATATGGAAAAATCAACGTTCCATTCCGTTTATCTAAAATTGGCGAAACTTGTCCGGCAGCAAAAACATCGAATAATCCATCAGGCTGGCGAATTCCGGGATTAGAATTATTATATCTATCAAGTCCCATAACACTGATCGCCTTTGTCTGAACTCCCGTCGCAGATCGCATAAACTCATACGCCTGCCCTGTTGGAAAAATGTAATTGACCTTTGCGGTAAAACCATTCTCGTCAATATTTGTAGCTCCGACATAATAAGAATTCTTCAACATATTCTTCCAGCCGGGGTAACGAGTATTTCCGTATAGGAGCTTTGGCTTAATAAGTTTTAAAACTATATCTGTATCATGAATATCAACACTGCGCTCACCATATTGCCGACCATCGCTGGTTCTGTAACTCACTGCAATAAAATCATTGTCTGATGGTTCTTGATTAAGAGTCAAAACACCTGTGACGTAATTCATGGACCACTGCGAAGTATCTAAATGTTGGACTGGTCCACCTTCAAATTCAGGCTCGTTACCACCATTATGCCAAGGGGTTTGAGCATAAATTTGGTTTTGTGGTATTGATGGTAAATAATACCAAGCATGAGCAATCACTCGTTGTGAAGACTGAGCTGTAGTCGCTCGCCAAACATCAACAGTACCTTTTACTACGACTTCTCCCAATCCCTCATTCATTGGAACTTGAGCATAATATTGCTCATAACGAGGAATATAAGCCGTATCTAAAAAATAAGAATTGCGTCTATAATTTGCGGGTTGAATGACGTAATCAGTACCCGATGAACTGCCTGGACCTCCGCCGAAAGTTTTTGATTGATGGTCGCCTTTTTTCTGCGCTGCGATCGCGGTTAAATAAAGTGGGCCGAAACGCATCACACTTTTGAATCCGAAGAGTGCAGACTGAATACCAATATATTTTGACGGAGTTTTAAGCGAAACATCTCCGGCTTCTATAGATTGAATGATCTCGTCAGGAAACCCTTGATAGCTCAGCTTAAAAATATTATCAAACGAAAATTGACGAAGGCTTCCGAAATCGGTATTTATCTTAATTTTATCACCGACTGAGCCGGTGATATTCATATTTACTTCCTGCTTAAAATCCAATCCTGTTTCCGATCCGGAAAACAATGCGCCATTGGTTGCAAGGAATTGATTATCCCGATAGGCGAGATGAATCGCTACGTCACCATTGACTCGAAGATTGATCGAAGGACGTCCGAAGATCGTCGGGACTATCGACGGTGGAATAGGAATTGAAATTGAACCATAGTCACTCAGGATTCCATTTCCTTTTTGCGGATCATTAGGATTAGCTCCTGGAGCAGTAGAAGAGGAGTTTACATATTTCTGCGCCGCATCGTGGAATGAATTCTGTAATCCTAAATCTCTTTGCTGCTGCAAATAATCGTCAAGCTTAAATGTCTGAGGCTGACGAACGTCAACACCCTGCACCACATCATGAGCCGTCGCATTGCCGAGCGAATCAAATTGGATTTGCCGCTTTACCGGAGTTGAAATAAATCCACCGGATGATGGTGGGTTTGCGGGATCGGCTGCAGGATTATCAATTGTTTTCGGAGGGACAAGAATCACGCTGTCTTTTCCGCCATGACCGGGGATTAGATTGCTTAGGAAATCACCTACTTTGCTGACTGTATTCCCAATCGATTCTGTGAGAGAATCGATCTTGCTAACTGTACTGACCTTTGATGTATCGCGTTTGGTTGAATCTTTTGGGTCGTTTGATGCCGTTGTTTTTTTTAAGCCTGAGCAAGAAGGCAGAACGAGAATAAGGCAAAGCACGATAGGGATAGCGACAAGCCAATCCTTTCGGGGGGTAATCGGGTGATCCGATATATGTACATGAGACTTCGCTCTTTGCACTCGTGCTCTTAAAGAAGAATTTATCCGATAACAAAAATCATCAACCGATCTCTCTTAGCAGAAAGGATGATGCCGTCGTATTTAATGATGTTTCGTCGCTAAGGCGTCGAAGTTATTAAATTGTCACAAGTTATCGATAAATATTCTCCCTTAAAATAGTGCAAAATGCCTTAAATTTTAACAGAAACAGCAAACTACCCGTTCCGAATGATAGAGGCAAAATCCATTACTTCTTATTCATTCCACAAACATCTTTAACCGGATTCTTCATTCTTGAATCATTCTTCTATCACTCTTCGTTAAAAGAACAATGCACAATGAATCCCATGATCCATTAAAGCGCTCTTGGTGGCGTACGTCTCTGCGAGTATGGAGTTACATCCTTGCGGCGCATATTGGTCCATTTATTCTTGCCTTTATCGTGATCATGTTTGTCTTTTTGCTGCAATTCCTAATGCGTTTCATTGATAAGATCGTCGGCAAAGGTCTTGATCTTTGGACGATCATTCGACTGATCTCGCTGAACCTTGCATGGATGGTCGTCCTTGCTATGCCAATGGCAGCACTTGTTGCAAGCCTGATGGCATTCGGTTCTTTGGCTGCTTCGAATGAAATGACAGCGATGAAAGCCTCCGGAGTTAGTTTTATGCGGATGCTCTTCCCTGCTATGCTTTTAGGATTAGTATTGGCGTATGGCGATCTTGTTTTTAATAATGATATACTTCCTGATGCTAATCATGCCGCAAAGGATTTGATGAGCGATATCCAAAGAAAGAAACCAACCTTCATCGTCCGTGCCGGTCAGTTTAGCGACGATGATGCTCTGCCCGGATATTCTATATTAGCTCGGAAGACTGCAGAAAATTCCAGCGATCTTGAAGGTGTAACTATCTACGATCACTCTGTCGGAAATGAGACGAGAGTTCTGACTGCCAAAAAAGGCAACCTCACTTTTACCAGAGATTTTAAGAAGCTCATCCTGACTCTTCACGAGGGCGAAATTCACCAATTCTTTAATGCACAGCCTGCTGATTATCGTCGCGGTGCATTTGAAACTTACATCGTACGAATCCCTGCTTCAGGTTTTGATTTTATGAATCAAGGTGAATCCGAGCGCGGCGACCGTGAATTATCAGCTAAAGAATTGATGAAATATGTGGTCAGGCGTTATTCTGCCGCCGATAAACAACAAGTTACTTTTGCGGGATTACTCAAGCGTTTTGCCGATGATATTACTAATACAAAAGCTACTTCGATTCCTGATACCTCTGTAGCTGATAGTAATCGTAAAGCAAGAGTGATCGGAAATTTCAGACAGAGTCTTTTTCAAATCCCATCAGAAGCATCGCAAATTGTTGGTACAAGACTTGATGCCGGAAGCTATCTCGTCGAAGTCCACAAAAAATATGCTTTGCCTGTTGCCTGTTTTGTCTTTATTCTTTTAGGCGCTCCCCTTGGGGCGTTAGCAAAAAAAGGCGGAATCGGAATGGGTGTTGGGCTATCTATCGGATTTTTTATTTTGTATTGGGCTTGCCTCATCGGAGGCGAGAAATTTGCTGACCGGGGGCTTATTGCACCATGGGAAGGAATGTGGGCTGCAAATATTGTTTTAGGAATCTTGGGCGGATTTCTCACTTTACGTGTTCTTAGAGAAAGGCCGGGCATCTCGCTCGGATGGATTTCAAGAATATTTAAGAAAAAGAATAAGAATGAAACAGTGGCAGTATAAATATATAGTTATCGTTTTCGGACTTCTCCTCATTTCCTCATGCTGCGATCCTGCGCAGAAAAATTCATTTCCCCAAGTGATGACTTCGTCCTATAACGACACAGCGATTAAAGATGCGGATCAAGTTATTGTTATAGGTTTACCTGCTCCTGATCCACTTGATTCTGCTTACTATCCGATCTATAGTCTCGATATTCAAAACACCGGCTCAGAAGCTGATACTTTTACAGTTTCCTATAACCGGTCAAGTGGACTTTTCGGAATTCCGCTTATTGCTCAGGCTTATGTTCAACCCGGTGAGACAAAGACATTCAGCACCTACGGTCCCATCCCATCAAATTCACTTGATAGTGCAAAATATCGTTACCTCGATTTCTTTGTTAAAACGAAAGATAGTATTTCTCTTTTCGTTTTGCAGCCAAAGATCTCCATTCATTATGGACAAACACCTAATGGCGCAGAGCAATGTGGAGTCGCCGGAAAAGATATTACCGTTGATCCTTTAAAATTAAAACATAAGTAGAAATTAAAAACCGCAACTCCTTTCGAAGCTGCGGTTTTTCTAAATCTAAATTTCAGAAGATTAGAATCTGCTGAAATGCGCGAATGCTTTATTGGCTTCTGCCATACGATGCACGTCATCACGCTTCTTGATTGTTGTGCCTTCGTTGTTGCTTGCAGCAAGTAACTCTGCTGCTAAACGCTGCGCCATTGACTTCTCGCCACGAGCGCGGCTATACTGGATCAACCAGCGAAGTGCAAGTGCATTGCGGCGATCAGGACGAACTTCCGTCGGAACCTGATACGTTGCACCACCAACTCTACGTGATTTTACTTCGACGGCTGGTGCGGCATTGCCTACTGCTTTCTTAAAAACTTCTAATCCGTTCTGACCGGATTTCTCCTCCATAATGTCTATCGCATCGTACATGATACGCTGCGCAACGGCTTTCTTGCCGTCAAGCATTAAGGAATTAACAAATTGGGTAACAAGCGTATCGCCGAATTTTGGATCGGGAGTACGCGGACGTTTTTGCGAGGTATGTTTTCTCATTGATTGATGCTTAATGCGTTTAACAAGAGTCAGATCGGTTTGCTACTTTTGGTAGCCGTAAGCGTTAGCTTGCGAATGCCCTCTGACCACCATCCGTTCAAAAAAGAACGGACTCCTAATAAAATTTTCAACCTGTGTCATTGCGAGGAAGGAGCGATAGCGACTGACGAAGCAATCTCCTTGGCAATTTGTAGAACCTTGCAGTCTACCACGATTGAGGGGATTGCTTCGTTGGGCTAAAGCCCTCCTTGCAATGACACCCTTATTCAAATTTATTTCGGCTTCTTTGCGCCGTACTTCGATCTTGCCTGCTTGCGGTTCTGTACGCCTTGTGTATCAAGGGTTCCGCGAATGATGTGATAACGCACACCCGGAAGATCTTTTACTCTTCCGCCGCGGATCATCACGATCGAATGCTCCTGAAGGTTATGTCCTTCGCCAGGAATATATGCCGTAACTTCCATACCCGTCGTGAGTTTTACGCGGGCTACTTTGCGCATTGCCGAATTCGGCTTTTTCGGAGTCGTTGTGTAAACTCTTGTGCATACACCGCGACGCTGCGGTGAATTTTTCAACGCAGGCGATTTGCTCTTAAAGTTAAGCTCTTCGCGTCCCAAACGCACCAATTGGTTAATTGTTGGCATTAAATTCCTTCTTTATGACTAAAAAAAACGGTATAAAATTAGAGGTCATTAAACCCATTTCATGCCACTTCGGTTCGCCAAAAATGCGAGAAAACAGCCTTCTCCCCAACTATATCTTCTCTCCAGTAGGACGGACTCTCAGTCCGTCCGAACCAGAATCCCATTGTGTCATTGCGAGAAGTCCGCTTGCGGATTACGAAGCAATCCCCTCATAGATTCTAGCACCTTAGTTTATGCACGATTAAGAAAGATGGGACTCCTCAATAATCTTAATCCCCAAATCTAAATTCCGGCAAAACTCAAAAGTTACCCCGCAACTCCTTATAATTCATCAACATCGCTCTGCACATAGCAAAGTCTTTAGTCTTTAGTTATTAGTCTTTAGCAGAAAACCACTCCAAATATCTGCCCCCATTTCATCCCTCATCCTTCATCCTTTCCTCAAAACCTCCGGGTGAGCGACTGTAACTCTATATAATTCAAGTACATCGTTATGCACATTTCTGTTGTTCACTGCTTATAGTTAACAGTGAAATAAGAACGTCATTGCGAGACCGGCACCAGCCGGTCGTGGCAATCTAAAATCTGTAAGGGTATAGGTGCTCATCATACTGGAGATAATATACGGACAAAATATGCTTTTGTCAAGTGCTTTTAAAAGATTTAATATTGCGGGCACCTATGCAAAAAAAATCTCCCACCGTACCAAGGAGGGGCTATAAAAAAAAACTCCCCCGCCTTTTCAAGGCGGGGGTTGGGGGGCGGTTGACCCCATGCCGTTTCTAAACTCAGGGTCAACCACCCCAACCCCTCCTTCAAAAGGAGGGACTATAAAAAAACTCCCCAGACTTTTCAAGGCGGGGGTTAGGGGGCGGTTGATCAATCTTCAAACCCTCAAGCTCGGCAGACTTCAAAATGAAGGTACCTGTGCCGCTTCCATTTTGACCAATGATAAAGGATGCGTACAAGCAATCTGCTTAGGGTGCGATTCTTGTAATTTTACCTGTTACCTGATATTTTTCTGTCTCCAGTCGAAAGAATAAATTTCCGGATGGTAAATTTCGTAGATCAACCGGAATGGTATGCTCGCCCTGCGATTGGAAGTTGTTTTGAATAATAGCGCGAACAACTTTGCCTGTCAAATCATACAGGGTAATTGTCACATGCTGAGGTGAAGGAATTGTATAATGAATACTTACTGAAGACGATGCAGGTTCGGGGAAAGATTGAACGATTATTGAATCGAAGGGAAGGTATTGACGTACCCATGAATACCCGCCATTTATCGTACGTAAGATTATTCCTCCGTCTCCAACAATCGTGCCCGTTATTGAATCGCTAAAGGAAACAGCTTTTAATTCAGTGACAACACCGCTCTCCTGTTTAAACCAAGAGTTTCCTCCATCATTAGTTCTATATATTATCCCTCCGTATCCAACGACTGTTCCGTAAATTGAATCTATAAAACTTATGCCTAAAAATCCCCCAGACTTTTCGGGTTCAATTGTGGTTTTCTTCCAAGATATTCCGCCATCAGTTGAACGCACAATAATAGCAGGTTTGGGTACGTCTCCTATTATTACATCATTTCCTACAGCAAATTCGATGTTTTTTGTGACGAGTTGACAACTAAAGAAATGTGCTCGGCGGAAAGAGGTATCTCGCTGTTTAATATATCCTGTCCCGCCCATTCGCAAAATGGTACTGTCTCCAACGATAAGACCGTTGAGGGAATCAACGTAATTCATAGCATAAAATGTAGTAAAATCTAACCCTCCTAAATTAATTTGCGATGATTTCCACGTTGCTCCGGCATCGCTACTACTCAGAATGGTATAATTGGTCGCAAGAGCATAACCATAACGTGCAGATGGAAAGCTGAGACTCAAAATGCCCTCTAATGGAAAACTTGTATCTACCTTTGAATGGGTCCAAGTATCTCCTCCATTTGAAGTATAAAAGAAATTATAACCGTCGCAAGCCGCATACACACCCGTTTTATCATTAATGGTAGAAATATCGCAAACCCGGCTCGGAGTAGGCGACTGGAACCAGCTGTTTCCTGCATTGGTAGTTCGCAAAATAAAATTTGTCCCCGTGGCTATCCATCCAGTATCTTTTGACTTAAAGCAAACTGCTCTTAAAAGGCCAGTAGTCCCGCTATTTTGCTGCGCCCACCCTAAAGGGTCACTTTCTACAGAATTTAACTGACTTTGGATTTGCTCTTGTGCAAAGCTTGCACCTACCAAAAGTACGGTGAAGACGAATGCGATGTATGACTTCATGAATCTGACCTCAAAATGGATGAATACAAACATACTATCTTTTCCTTCGATGCTGTCGAAATTTAGATAACTACTTTTTCAGCTATGCGTACAAACAATTTGGTATTCTCATCGCATTATAAGTGAACTGAAGGGAGAAAAGGTTCTTTCTGAAGCAGTGGTGCTTTTGCAGACCTATGGTAGATTAATTAAATTTTCAGCATTTGGATTGTATTTCTCTGATTCTGCGTTCGAAATCTTCAGATGAGGAAAATTTGTGTTGTTGTCTTACTTATTTTTGGTGCCCTTATCTTCTTCCCGAAGAGCGGTTCTGCGCAAACTATAGATTCCAAATGGAGTGCGGGGTTTGATGTTATGGGCAATATTTTGCAGGGAGATTTTACCGCCCATCCTCTTTTTTTCAGCGGTGATCTATTTGCTCGTAGGGATATTTTTTCCAATGCCTCTCTCTATGGGGGAATCACCTTCGGAGGATTAAAAACTGCACTCGATCAAAATGAGTTTCTTGCTCATCCAACTTTTCCGGCGAAGATAGCAACGAATTATACCGGTCTCGAAGTTTATGCCGGATTGCATTTGCAAACTATCGGATTCCAACCTGAAATATTTCTCGGTGCTGAGTTTTTGCACTTCGATCCCGAAACTGCAACTTCCGATCCCCTTCCCCCGGCAATCGGCATCAATAAAAATGTTCTTGCTTTTCTTATCGGCATCGGATTTGAATTCCCGATCGGTAATAACGGGCTTGCCCTTAATGCAAAAGGTATGCTGCATCTGGTCTCAAGTAAATACCTCGATAATTATGCCGGTGCTTCTAATGATGGCTTCCTCACTGCCGGTGTAGGTCTTAGCTATACGTTCGGTAATGCCGCGCCTGCAAACGCTTCCGATCTTACTAAGGAGACAACTCCTTTGAAAGATACTGCAAAAAAATCGTGGGACGGAAAAGTTGATTCCGATGGGGACGGCATTAGTGATGACGATGAGATAAATAAATATCATACCGATCCGCATAAAGCAGATACCGATGGTGATGGCTTAAATGATTTTCAGGAAATATATGTCTATCGCACTGATCCGAATAAACAAGATACCGATGGCGACGGTCTTTTCGATGGCGAGGAAGTTTTAAAATATGGGACCGACCCTCTGAGTTGGGATAGTGATGGCGACGGTTTAGCAGATGGCTATGAAGTAAATATTTTGCATACCAATCCGAAAAATCATGATACCGATGGAGATGGAATTTGGGATAAGCTGGATAAATGCCCTCTCGTCAAGGGTGTTCCACCGGAGGGATGTCCGGCTAAGTAGTATATGATTCTGAAGCCTCAGTATTTTTCTTCGCAGCCTTTAGAGATATTCCTGCACTGAACATAAAGATCAATCCGATCACGGTAATCACAATATAATTTGCCGCATGTGTTACCGTCGCAAATGCTATTGCCGACGAAGCGTTTATTCCGAAAAATAAAATTAATGCTTGACTGATAAAATAATGATACGTCCCTGTTCCGCCGGGAGTAGGAATGGTAATTGCAACTCCTGCAAGAGAAAGAAGAACGACCGCTCCTTTGAATCCTATTGCCTCAATGCCTGAACCGGGAAGGGCGTACAGTCCGAAATATGTGGAGATAAGATAACACGACCATACTCCGATCGTCCCAAGCATAATAGGTAGCGCAGTATTTCTTTGTAAGCCATGTAAGCCTGTAGTAAAAGTCTCAAATGCGCGAGCTAAAGGTTCGGCGATTTTTTTTGGGAATATCTTATGAATCAAACCCAAGAAAAAACCGGAGATCTTGTTGCTGATAAATATCGCGACAAAAATAATAAGCCCAATAGAAATAATGATGAGAAGCGGAATTGCCGCACCTGCAAGATCAGGAAATGAGGCTTTAAATTCCTTCTCGTAACTGAATAAAGAAAAAACGAAAAGCAAACCGAGAGCAATAACGTCAAAAATTCTCTCAACAATAATCGTTGCCAATGTTCCCGCGAATGGCATCTTCTCCTGATTTGCCGCCATCGCAGGGCGGATGATTTCACCCGAACGAGGAATGACATTATTCATCGCGTATCCTGCCATTACCGCTTTGAATGCGATCCACAAACTTGTTTTTTCTTTGATCGGACGCAGCAGAAATTGCCAGCGCCAACCGCGAACAAAATGCGCAATGATCTGAAACACTACGGAGAGAGAAATTGCCCAGATACTGGTATTGGAAAGCTCTTTACCAATTGCTGCAAAATCCTGTCCTCGGAATGCAAGGTAAAGCGCTCCGGCAGCGATAGCGAAAGCAAGAAAATATTTGAGGAGATTTTTTACGTTCAAAATAACTTACTCGGTTTTCATGGCAATTCCCATTTCTTGAAGCGCTGTTTGCGCTGCCATCTGCTCAGCTTCTTTTTTTGAATGCCCATTTCCTCCGCCGCGGACTATCCCAGCAACCATTACTTCGACGTTGAATACACGCGCATGATTTGGTCCATCTTCACTGACGGTCACATACCGCGGCACGCCCATCTTCTGCGACTGCACATATTCCAGAAGCATGGATTTATAATTTGTATCCGATAGCATCAACTCATCGCGGCGAGTGTGGGTGATGATATGGCGATAGATAAAATCACGCGCAGCATCCATGCCTCCATCCAAATAAATTGCCGCAATGATCGCTTCGTACGCATCGGCAAGCAATGTCATTGAGCCACGGGTCAGTGCATTCTGCGCAGATGTAGAAAGCAGCATGAATTGGTCTAATCCAAGTTCGGTAGCATGTTTAGCCAGGGCGGCTCCCGATACCAGTCGTGACCGAAGTTTTGTAAGGTCACCTTCAGGAAGACTTTGAAATTCCTTATAAAGATATTCGCCGATGACAAGATCAAGTACTGCATCGCCGAGAAATTCAAGACGCTCGTTCGATTGCATTGAAGCATCATCCACGAATTGGAGATATGAACGATGGGTAAGAGCTTGGAGAAAATAAACGCGATATTTTATGACATATCCTAATCGCTGCTCGAGTTGATTAAAATCCGATGCACTGAGCGTACCGCGTGCAACGCCGGGAACAGGCGGAGGAGTTGGAGCAATTGCTTCCTTGTGGTCGCCCCATAAATTAAAGATCGATCTTTCGCCGGTTGCAAGGCGTTCACGTCTTTCAGCGCCAACTTCGCGATAATGATCTATCCGTGAGCGAAGTTTATCTAAAAAACTTTTCCCGCCTCCGTTATTTTGTTTCACAACTTATGAATTGATAAAGCCGGCGGAGAGAAACTACTCGGCATATTTTGTAAATATAAGGGTTGCATTATGTCCGCCGAAACCAAAGCCGTTGCTCATCGCAGCATCGATCTTCATCGGACGTGCAACATTCGGCACATAATCGAGGTCGCAAGCGGGATCGGGGAATTCCAAATTGATTGTTGGCGGTGCAGTTTGATTGGTAATAGCAAGCACAGTAAAAAGAGCTTCGACTGCTCCGGCTGCGCCGAGTAAGTGACCGGTCATTGATTTTGTAGAGCTGATCGCAACTTTACGAGCATGATCGCCGAATGTCGTCTTGATCGCTTCTGTCTCGGAAATATCACCTTGCGGAGTTGACGTTCCGTGAACATTGATGTAGTCAATATCCTCAGGCTTCAGTCCTGCAACTTGCAATGACATCTTCATTGATCGCACTGCGCCCTCTCCACCGGGAGCAGGCTGAGTGATGTGATGCGCATCCGCTGTTGCGCCAAAGCCGACAAGTTCAGCGTAGATCTTTGCACCACGATTTTTTGCATGGTTAAGCTCTTCGAGAACGAGCGTGCCCGCACCTTCACCGATGACAAATCCATCGCGCTCTTTATCAAACGGACGGCTTGCTTTTTCGGGAGCATCGTTTCTGCGCGAAAGCGCTTTCATCGCATTAAAACCACCGACTCCCATCTGGCAGATCGCTGCTTCAGAACCTCCGGCGATCATCACATCAGATAGTCCGCGCTGAATATACATCATGGCATCAATGATGGCATGATTGCTTGTTGCACAGGCACTCGTCGTTGCGTAGTTCGGACCCTTGAATCCGTAACGCATCGAAATGTAACCCGCACAAATATCCGAGATGATCATCGGCACGAAGAAAGGAGAAATCCTGTGCGGACCTCCTGTCTCATAAACCGATTCCTGCTGTTTGAAATTCGCCCACATGCCTCCGATGCCCGAACCGTAAATAACGCCGACGCGCTCTTTATCTAGGCTGTCCATCGCGAACGAAGCATCGGCAACAGCTAATTCTGTTGCCGCCATCCCGAACTGCGTGAATAGATCCATGCGGTTGGATAACTTCTTATCGACATACTTGAGCACATCAAAGTTTTTCACTTCACATCCGAACGTTGTGTCATATCCTGTAGGATCAAAACGGGAAATTCGGGCAGCGCCCGAACGTCCGTTCATGACAGCATCCCAAATAGTAGGAATGTCATTCCCGATCGGAGTAATTCCTCCGATTCCGGTAATAACAACTCGACGCTCGTTATGAGGCATAAATTGCTAAAGTGAAATTTATTTCTTTGAACTGATATAGGTCACAGCATCACCGACTGACTGAATTTTTTCAGCATCTTCATCGGGAATCTGCAAACCGAATTCTTTTTCGAACTCCATGACGAGTTCAACGGTATCGAGTGAATCCGCACCAAGATCTTTCGTAAAAGAAGCAGCAGTCGTTACCTGTGACTCTTCAACGCCAAGTTTGGAAACGATGATCTCGCGAACTTTCGATTCAATGTTCATATCTGACATAGTGTAGGTAGATTATTTAATGTAAAAAAAGTTTTACTTGTATAATTTCAAAAGCTGTCATCGCGAGCGACCGAAGGAAGCGTCGCGATCTAAAATCTTGAAAAGCAAGCCAAACATCAAGATTTTAGATTGCCACGTCGGGCTAAAGCCCTCCTCGCAATAACACCCAAAAAGATCACATTGCCATTCCGCCATCAACTTTGATGGTTTCGCCGGTAATATAGTCAGCATCCGACGAAGCAAGAAACGCAGCGACTCCGGCAATTTCCTGCGGGCGTGCGATGCGTTTAAGCGGAATCATGTCCATGATCGCCTTCTTCTGCACGTCGGTCAATTTCTCCGTCATATCGGTTTCGATATAACCCGGAGCGATCACATTTACAGTAATTCCTCTTGAGCCGACTTCCTTTGCAAGCGATTTCGAAAATCCGATCACTCCAGCCTTCGAAGCGCAATAATTTACCTGTCCCGGATTTCCGACAATGCCTACAACACTGGAAATGGTAATTATCTTCCCGCGCTTTGCACTCATCATCGGACGGATTGCCGCCTTAGTGAGCAGAAAAACGCCCTTCAAATTCGTGTCAAGCACTGCATCCCAATCCTCCTCTGACATTCTCATCAGCAACGTGTCACGGGTAATGCCGGCATTATTGACGAGAATATCAATTTTTCCGAAAGCTGCAATAGTTTTTTCAACTACTTCCGTAGCTCCTGCTGAAGATGAGGAGTCAGCTTTTAACGCGATAACTTTTCTTCCAATAGCTTCGATCTCGCTTGCCGTTTCGTTGGCGGCTGCTTCGTTGGAATGATAGGTAAAGGCAATATCGGCTCCTTCAGCTGCAAGCCGAAGTGCGATCGCTTTGCCGATCCCTCGGGATCCGCCAGTTATTATTGCCGATTGTCCTAAAAGATTCATTCTCTTTTATAAACTTATTTGTACGAAAGAATTTTTCATTCTCTCGGCTTCAAAACGCTCGCGGTTATCTTCGTAATATTTTTCCATCTGAGCGAATTCACCTTTATCCAAGAAATTCTGCAATTCTTCTTTCATTGCTTCGAACACTGAATGAACGTAATACTGTTTGCCATCGGGTCCGCAATAATTCAGATCAACAGAATGCGAATCATCATAGGTGATCGTGCCTTCGCTGACGGTGATCGGAAACATGATGCAATACGTTGGCTTCCATGCCCAACGATGCAAGCCGTTCGCTGCAGCAGCAACTTGGATCGAACAAAAATGTCTTTTATCAAGGAAAACGCAACCCTCGGTAAAACCTGAAATTCCGCCGTCACGTTCATGGACTTGCGTACCTGTTGCTCTGCCACTTTTGAAATCCGTATCGTCGATCCATTCGCCATCAAACCACTCCTCCGGGTCTTTGATCTGGGTATCATCCATCACAGCGATGATCTCATCTTTATGCGCAAGAATATTTTCGTATTCTTTGGTATCGGCATACACACCCGAATGACAGCATCCGCCGCCACATTTATCTATGTCGCAGTAATGGACAAATCCTTGAGTAAAGATCAGTTCATCAACCTTAAAACCTTGTGCGGTAAAAGGTGCTAAACGACTGGCGGGAATATCGCCTTCAATATGATGTTCGTCTCCTAAATGTTCTACTGACAATTTATTCTCCTATAATTAATAGTTACTGAGGTTTTTCAACTCCCGAAACGCCAACATCGTTCAAAGTTCTGCTGACAAGTCCCTGCAATATTTTGCCGCCACCGAACTCAACAAACTCTCTGATACCAAAGTCATACATATTTTTCAGCGACTCTTCCCACCTAACAGGCGCAGTTAACTGCTCAACGAGCAAAGCTCTTATTGAATCAGCTTCGCCATGTGGTTCAGCGGTCACATTTGCAAAGACCGGTATTGTTGTTGCAGAAATTGCCGTCGAAGCTAACGCCTCTTTCAAGCCATCTGCTGCATATTGCATAAGTGGCGAATGGAATGCACCTGAAACAGGAAGCTCTTTTGCAAGTTTAGCACCCTTAGCTTTAGCACGCACCATTGCTTCATGAACTCCGCTCACCGAACCGGAGATAACAATTTGTCCCGGCGAATTAAAATTTGCCGGACGAACGATATTTCCTGTTTCCGTTTCGACCTCATTGCAAAGTTCTTTCAAGACTTTGGCATCAATTCCGATGATCGCAGCCATTATTCCTTCCTGCCGCTTCCCTGCTTCAGCCATGAGCTTTCCTCGCAAGTGAACAAGCGAAAGAGCATCTTCAAATTTCATCGAACCGGCAGCGCAAAGAGCTGAGAATTCACCAAGCGAATGTCCTGCATAAGCCTGAGGCAGTTCATGGTCTCCGGTAAAACGTAATGCAAGCATGGAATGGAGAAAAATTGCCGGCTGAGTAAAATCTGTTTGCCGAAGCAATTCCACCGGACCTTCTGCCATCGTTTTCGTAAGATTGATATGCAGGAGTTCATCCGCTTGCTGCATTAATTCTTTTGCAGCCGGAACCTCAGCAAATTCTTTTGCCATTCCAACATACTGCGAACCCTGTCCGGGAAAAATATACGCTTTCATTTCTTTAGTACGCCCATTTCAATAAGATCGAACCCCATGTATATCCGGCTCCGAAGCTTGCAAGCACAAGATAGTCACCCTTTTTAATTTTTCCTGCGGCTTGCCATTCACTTAAACAGATCGGAATTGTCCCTGCCGTCGTGTTGCCATACTTATCGATATTGATCATCACTTTTTCCGGAGCAAGTCCCATGCGTTCACGCGCTGCATCAATGATACGTAAATTAGCTTGATGCGGAACGAGGTAAGCAATGTCATCTGCGGTCAGATGATTCTTCTCGACGATCTCAGCAGATACATCTGCCATTCCGACAACAGCGCTCTTAAAAACTGTTTTGCCTTCCTGATAAACATAATGCCATTTCTTCTCGACGGTTTCCATCGTTGTTGGATTCAAGCTGCCGCCTGCCTTCATGTGCAAATGCTCGCCGCCTGCTCCATCAATATGCAAGATGGAATCGAGCACTCCATATTCACTTTCTTCAATTGGCTCTAAAAGTGCAACGCCGCATCCATCGCCGAAAAGCGCACACGTATTTCTGTCGTTGTAATCAAGAATCGAACTCATCTTATCTGCTCCGACAACAAGCACTTTCTTTGCAGCGCCTGATTCAATAAATCTTCTGCCTGTTTCGAGTCCGAACAAAAATCCTGAGCAAGCTCCTGAAAGATCAAAGCCCCATGCGTTCTTTGCACCTATTTTATTTTGAAGAACACAGGCAGTTGAGGGGAAAAACATATCGGGTGTCACGGTGCAAAAGATGATGATCTCAATTTCGTCTGCACTGATTCCGCGTTTTTCAAGAAGACTTTTTACTGCCGGCACTGCCAGATCACTTGTTCCGCCTTCACGCAAAATTCGGCGGGTATTAATACCCGTACGAGTTTTGATCCATTCATCAGTCGTATCAAGATACGAAGAGAAAAAAGAATTCGGCACAACTTCCTCAGGAAGGTAATGTGCAACGGCTGTAATTGCGGCGCGCTTTAATGTGGTAAGATTGCCCATCTATAAAATTTTTATTCTTCTTTATGCTTGGAAAGCTTTTGTAATTGTCCCGCACATATCTTTATTCACCATCTCTTCTGCTCTAAGGAGCATCGTTCTGATAGCACGAGGTGTTGAACTTCCGTGCCCAATGATGACGACTCCTTTTACTCCGAGAAGCGGCACTCCGCCATATTCCTGATAATCAAAATCTTTCAACGATGATCGCAAGACAGAGGCAGTGATCGCAGCTTTTAATTTACTTATAACGCCGCCTTCAGAGTATTTCTTGACTCGCGACTTCAAAGCCGGTAACACACTCTCAGCAAATTTTAAGAGTACATTCCCGGTGTATCCGTCGCAAAGCACTATATCAGCTTTGCCGCCAAGAATATCACGTCCCTCAACATTGCCAATGAAATTTAGATTTGTTGCTAAAAGAAGCTTGGCTGCTTCAAGAGTAAGCTCATTGCCTTTGGCTCGTTCTTCACCGACAGAAAGAAGCGCGACACTGGGGTTTTGCTTGCCAAAAATTTTCTCAGCATAGATCGTCCCCATAATACCATACTCTTTCATCCAATGCGGCTTGGCATCAACGGTAGCTCCAACATCAAAAACGAGAGTAAAGCCCCCTGAATCTCTAGGAAATTGCGATCCGATCATCGGACGACTGACTCCCTGAATTCTTCCAAGTTCGAGTGTCGCACCGCTCATCACAGCTCCGGTATTCCCTGCACTGACAAATGCATCGGCGCGCTTATCTTTCAGAGCTTGAAGTGCAACGACAATAGATGAATCTCTTTTCTGCCGCAATGCCTGAACAGGCTCATCATCCATAGTGATGATTTCCCTCGCATCTAGAATTTCAACACATTCCTTTTGATAACCGGAATGCTGCTCTAATTCTTTTTCAAGAAGTTCTTTTTTTCCAACAAGCAGAATGCGAAATCTTCCGGATGTTTCTTTGATAACTTCCAACGCACCACTGACTTCATTATGCGGAGAGAAATCCGCACCCATGGTATCGAGGGCAATGGTAGTCATCGTATTTTCTTTCAGATTTTGAACTTCCCGAAGAGAACGGGAAAGCCGTTCATCTTACGCACTTTTTTTTACGCAAGAGGAACGGCTCCCATACACTTCTTAAGTGGTATTTAGGCGAGTGCTTTCGGCGCGAACATTGTCCGCCCGTTATAGAAACCGCAGCTTGGGCAAGCGCGGTGAAGAAGCTTCATTGCTCCACAGTTCTTGCATTCACCGAATGACGGCTTTGCTGCCTTATAATGTGTGCGGCGCTTATCGCGGCGTGTACGTGAATTGCGATGAGTTGGATTTGGCATTGTATGTCCTTACTTTTCTTAAAATTAGCCCTGTGAAACACCGGGCGGCGCTCCAGAGTTCATTTCTTCTCCACGTAATTTTTCTAAAAGCCCTCCAAGTGAGATCAAACGCTCATCTATCTCGGTTTCTTCAGCTCCAAGATCAACCCCTTCGCAATCAGGAGAATGCAGATTTTTCATCGGAATTGCAAGGAATAATGCATCGCGCACATCTTCAGTAAAATCTATCTCATTAGTGGTTTGAGGGTCAAAGAAATGAATATTGTCGTCTTCCTCCACATCTTTGGATAATTCAGGAGGCAAGTAAACCAAATCAAGGTCAGGAGTAAAAGTCCGTTCAAATTCACAAGCGCAGCGATCACAATTGAAAGTCCCGGTTGCTTCAAGTTTTAGGTGCAATTCGATACGACCAATGAGTTTGATCTCGCCTTTGGCTTTAACATCACCATGAAACATCGGCGTATCAAGCTTATCGGCAGGAGCTGAAAGCTCAACGGGATGTGAGCCTAAGGCAAGCCCGCGAATTTTAATTTTGAAAAGAGCAGTTAAATTTTCCATTGCATAAGCACAACGGAGATTAGCGAATGCGAGTTTCCACCAGTTCGCTTGACCAAATAAGTGAGTCTTTTGAATCGAGACATCTTTCGAGATATTCTCCGATACCTTTCGCAAAATATCTGCTGAGATGCGCCCCATTCTGGTACTGAGGCTCAATAGGATTCTGAGATCCTTTCACTGTAGAGGTAAATGATACCCAATACACATCTTTATAATTATTTCCTGAGACAGGATAATAATCTTCTACGAGAGCCTTGATCTGAACAACAGCTCCATTCGAAGTTAGAAAATTTTCGGAAGCTATCCAATTTGCGCCAACACGAAGAGTGTCTTTAAGTAATATAAGTTTTGGAGTTGAACCATCCGATGATTTTCCAAAATACCAAGCCACGAGTGAATCAGAAATATATGCTTCCTGCGTAATCGAATCAGTTCGTAGAGTATCAGAGAACTTATATATTGACGTTGGAGAATATCCGTCAAATGTCTTCAAAGCATTTTGTCTTGCATAGTCAATAAAGTAGGACGAATCTTTTAATGGTTTGCCGGAAAGAAAATGCCAAAGGTCAGATCTGTTTAATTGCTGTGTCTTGATATAATTGTGAAGATCGGTGGCTATAGGAGGGGTATTAGCATTCTCTGAAGGCGAAGGCACACATCCAATAACAAAACAAAGAACAAAAAATAATGGAGATAAGCGAAAACGCAGATCTCCATTTCTTTTGAATAACTTGTGAAGGATTAGAAATGCCATACTAATTCTATTGAAGGTCCGATGAAACCGGTTGATTCCTTCGACTGCAATGATCCGATCAGCGCAGGATGTTCGCCTGCATAAGCATTCTGAGCGCTACGAAGTGACGAGCTAATATCATGTGAATAGATCATTCCTTCCAGACCAAGATTCATGCTCAGATTATCCTGTAGCATCAAACTCGTAAAAAATCCGAGTCGAGGAATGATATTTCCTTTCATATCGCCAATTATTCCGCCATCAAATTCAAATGGAGCATCGAAGAGATTGAACTTTGCTCCGACTTCTGCTCCCACGACTGCGCGATATTGCATCTGCGGCTTTAATTGTAAAAGACGGATCCCATCAGCATTAAATCCGGGATCGGCGGCAACAGCTTGTGTCTCATACGGCATGAATTGACCTAATGAAAGCTTAGTCACGAACCAGTCGTTCACATCATACGAAGCTTTTATTTCAATCATCGAACCTGTAAGTGCAGACTGATTGCCAGGTGCTTTACCTTCACCCGCTCTGAATGAAAGTGTCACTCTGTTCCAAAATGAACGGTCTTCATTCATTTGTGAAGTGATAGGAACAAATGGATTTCTTGAGCCGGACATATTGCCGCCAATATCAGAAGATGTTATTGCCGGAGGCAATTTCGAATCGACAGACGAGATCACCACCGAATTTGATTCTTTAGAAATCAATTCAGGGATAGCAGAAATAGTATTATCTCCGTTCGAAATTTCTACCGAAGTATTAGCAAAAATATTATCAGTATGCTGTTTTGCGATTTCGCGATTTCGGAAAATATTATTTTTAGTTCTTACACTGTTGATATTGGATTCAAAAGGAATAGATGATTGCTGACTCGCAAGCGAGAGAACCGATGCCTGCGAAGGAGCAACGTTCGTAATCGTCTTCGCATCTGCTGCTTTGAATATATTCGTAACCGATGACGCAAATTTATCCTGACGTGCTTCAGGCATGAGCGTATAGATAAGTGAAGCTCCGGCAATAAATGAAATTAGCGAAGCAAGTACGATGATGGATGACTTCTTATAAAGTGGCGCTGATTTTGATGCGACAACCGTTTCTGCGCTTTTGCTAAGATTATTTTCCAAAGATGCCACAAGTGCTTCTTTTGAAGAAGCAGAAGGCATAACAGGACCGGCATAGCCATTTGCAGCTAATGCTGTGAAGAGCGATGCTGTCAGCACCTTCGGAACAGGTACGTACTGCCTGCGCGCAAGTGTCGCTGTTAAATCGCGCATCTGTAAATGCTGCTTTAGCAAATTGCGGCGTTCCGGCGACACTGCTAACCGGTGCAGAAGCTCTTCTTCATCAGAAGCCCCTAAGTTGCCGTCCAAGAAATCTAATATACGTTCTTCCGTCATAATCTTCTCCTAAAAAAATTTAGATAAGCTGATCGTGCCCTTCACTATTATCGGCAAATGTCTTATCAATACCCAGCAATCCTATCATTTTCTCCCTCACCATTTTCCGTGCTCGGAACAGCCGAACTTTCAAGTTCACTTTGGAAATGCCGAGAGTTTCCGTTAACTGCTCCATCCCCATGTGCTCAAACTCGGAAAGAATATATACTTCTTTGAATGTGATCGGTAAACCTTCTACTACTCTTCTAAGCATCACAATTATTTCCTCTACGCTATGCTCGTCACTTAAAGTCTCCTGAGTCGTTGTCGAAGCGTAATTATTCAGAAATTTATCATCAGCCAATTCATTAAATGAGGTGACATGACGCGGTCTGCGCAGCAAACTCATCGAATAATTATGCGCGATCCGAAAGAGCCATCCGCTGAATGTTCCTACTTCTCGGATTTCAAATTTTTCTTTTTCGCGGTAAATACGAATCCATGTTTCTTGAAAAACATCTTCGATATTGTTCCGCTCCAAACCTGCTCCAAGAAGAAGCCTCAGATAAGAGTAAAGTCTGTCGGCATAACGAAAATAGAGTAGCGTGTAAGCAGAATCATCTCCGCTTCGAAAAGCGATCCATAATTCTTCGTCCGAAAGGGTGACGCTCATTGTATGCGTCTGCACTGTTGACATAACGAACGGTTTTTCAATCTCTCTATTAGTGTGTCGTATATAGAAAACGCTTTAGACATAGTAAAGTTACAACTAAAGCCTCAGATTTATTTAGCAAGAATTACATCCTCTATCCCATTGATTTCTATTGATTTGTTGCCTGCAACTAAGAAAGACTTTATCTCGAAGGGACGAAAATGTGCCTGCCACTTGGCGGAAAGGCTCTCGGAATTGAAGTAAACGAGGGATTCATCGCCAATAGATTCGATAGCCCTGATGACAATTCCTTCCCCATTCGCATTATATTCTCGCTTTATTACTGTCACAAGGATGTTGGTTGCGCTCACATCAAAGGAGAGAGTATTCTGAATCAATTCGCCAATATGTGAGCTTTCAATATGAGCGACCGACGGTTGGAGAAATTCTAAAGTTCTCCTTGGCATTTCAGCCGCGCGCCAATTCTTTTTTCCAAGAACTATCTTCATTACAAATTCCTGCTCTCCCTGATCGAGATACCTCTTTTGCTCGTGTTGAGAAAAAACGTGCGGCGGAGCATGATGAGCATAAAGTGGCGACCGAGCGCAAGTCATATAAAAGAACTTCTCATCCGATGAATAGCTTGACTTGGCGTCATTAATAATTCCTATACCTTGATCCTCATCCTGAACAAATGCCCATGCACCACCTGGGACTTCATCAGTCGAAACAGATCGCTCGATAATCGAATACGGAATTTCATAGAATATTTTTGGATCAGTGCAGCGATGTTCATACCGAAGTTTTAGTACAAAATTAGTCTTCCGCCAATCGAGATATACTCGTTGTTCAATATGGTCAGCTCCTTCATACAGAATAAAATCCTCTTCCATTCGCGAATTCCCATAACTGCTTTCAACTCGCACTCTGCCTCGAACAGGTCCCCGCTCAATAACGCTAATCTTAGTTACTTTGAATGACCCTTTCTGCTCAGTAAAGCCTGTTATGCCATGTCCCCATGTATCAGATTCATCAGCAAATGCCTGTGCGGGATAATATTTAATTATATTTTCTGAGGCTTCTCCATCAAAGACTATCCCACAAACTCCATTCGATAAACCTTTTTCCGTTGCCTTAATACTTGATTTGCTTTTTTTCTGATCTACATTTCGTTCAAGCTTTAATTTCTTCCATTCAAAACTTGGAACATTCACTTGCGCCGTGAATCGAACACGATCTCCGCCGATCTTCCCGGAAGATTCTATCTTTTGTGCTTCAAAAGTATTTCCTTTCTCATCAGTAAGGAGAACATTATTAAGAGCTTCGTCTTTTTCGCTCGCCTCAGGATGCCATAATTCAAATTCTACAGACGAGGAAACTCTCCATGTATGTGGATTGAAAACAAGAAGATTCTCAACCGAGTGACTTGTATCAATGCCAATAGAAAGTATTTGAATTGCGGCTCTCTGTTCGCGCGAAGCAATGGCAAAGGATTCATGGTACAGGGAAATTGCCTCATCACAAGCTTCTTTGATCGCCACTCCGCCGAGAACGTCATGAAAACTATTAAGAAGAATATTTTTCCATGCCTGATGGAATCTCTCCCAATCTGCATTGTAGCTTTGCACTTTCGATTCTGCAAGAACACAAAACTTCTCAGCACGAAGAAGCACATTCTCCGCTTGGCGATTCAGTTTTTTGATCTCAGAATGAGCGCTATAACATCCGATGGCATGAGGCTGCATTTCTCCGACAACTTCACTCAATTCTAATTTCTGTGATTCAACTAAGTCAAAGAATTTATCTACGGAAGAGAAATTGATTTTAAAATCGGTATTTGATACTTGTTCAGAGATGATCTGCGCTATTTGTTCTTTCGTTGGTCCTCCGCCATGATTGCCGACTCCATAAAATATCATCCATGGATAATTCGCCTCATACAAAGGATAATTTTTAAGCAGACTCAATTTCTCACTTACGGAATTCCTAAAATTTGAATAATGCAAAGGCAATCTATATGCAATTACTTCATCTCCACTTGGCGCTTGCCATTTGAAAAGCGCGGCTTGTAATTCTTTCTCATGCTGCTCAGGACGCATAAATACATACCGACTCATTCCGCTGTGCTGAAGGAGTTGTGGAAGATTTGCATTATGCCCAAAAGAATCAATACAAAAACCGGTTTTGCATTTTATACCAAATCGTGATTCAAAATATTTTTGTCCGTAAAGTCCTTGACGAATGAATGTTTCTCCCCCCAATATATTACAATCCGGTTCTACCCACCATCCGCCGACTAAAGACCAATGTCCGTTCTTAACTGCCTCTTGAATTCTGATGAAAAGTAGAGGGTCGGTTCTCTCGACAAATTCATAATATGCGGCGCTTGAAGCAGTAAAAATAAATTCCGGAGTTTCATCAATTCGGTCAAGAGCAGAACGGCAGGTTGCGAGGAATGCCTCAAAGCCTTCATCAAGCCGCCACATCCAGGCAGGATCGAGATGGGCATTGCCGATCATGTGCAAGCTGTTAGTCTCTCGTCTTTCGTCAATCGTCATTAGGTTGTATTCTGATTCCTTTACTTAATCGAAGTTCATCTACAAGTGCGCCTTTATATCCCAAGACAGATGCGGCTATTCCATTTCCTATGGTTACACATCTCTCAATGTCTTCTCCTCTTAAATGGGCTGAGATAAATCCGGCATTAAACGCATCACCTGCAGCTGTTGCATCAACGACGCTTATATTCTTAAAAGTTGGTACTTGTAAGTGACGTTCTCCACCCCACACAATTACATCCTCACATCCCTGCTTATAAATAATGATTTTATAACCAAGGCTCTTGTAATATTTTATTGCATCGTCAGCAGTTCTCACTCCAAAAATATTTTCGTCATCACTTTTCGAAACGAAGAGTATATCAACAAAGGATGATGCGCTTTCAATGAATGAACGTAAGATAAAAATATCGCCCCATAATCCATTGCGGAAATTTGTATCGAAGCTGATAATTACTTTCCCGCTTATTTTTTTAAGAATAGAAATAAGGATTTCTCTCTCATATAATATCGCAAGAGCAATTGCTGAAAAATGGAAATATTTTGATGAAGCAATGTACTCTTCCAACTTCTTCGCATCAATCATTTGCAGAGTCTGTCTGGCTGCAGAATCACTTCTCCAAAATGAATACTTAGGATCGCCTGGATTTTCTGTCGAGATAAGATACATTCCATTCGTTTTATTCTGTGATTGCGAAGTGCATGAACGGTCAATACCCTCCTTATCCATGACTTCCAAGATATTCTTTGTCAAATCGTCACTGCCAAAATTGGAGATGAAACCTGTCTTTAATCCTAATCTCGAAGTATAAAAAAGCGTATTAAACACATCTCCTGCAACAGATTGTTTATAGATATGCGGAGCCTCCTCATAAAGCTCAATGAGGCATTCGCCGATTCCGATGAGATCGAATTGCTTTTGCATAATGTCTGATCTTGGAATTAATATCCAAATAAAAAAGGGCACATACAATGTGCCCTTACTCATAACTTAAAACTCATAATTCAAAACTACCTACGCTGCTACCATTAGCTTTTCGGCAGCTTTCTTGAAGATTGGCACGAGTTCAAGCTTTTCCCATGAGAACTCATCTCTTCCGAAATGTCCGTAAGCGGCTGTTGCCTGATAGATCGGACGTTTTAGATCAAGACGAGTGATAATTCCTCTTGGTGTGAGATCAACGTGATCTTTAATGATCTGCTCAAGATCTTCATCGGCGATCTTGCCTGTGCCGTGAGTTGTAACGTTGATCGAAACAGGTTTTGCAACTCCGATAGCATACGCAACCTGAACTGTACATTCATCGGCAAGTTCAGCGGCAACGATATTCTTTGCAACGTGACGCGCAGCATAAGCAGCCGAGCGATCAACTTTCGATGGATCTTTGCCGGAGAATGCACCGCCGCCGTGTGGAGCTTTGCCACCATAGGTATCAACAATGATCTTACGTCCTGTCAAACCTGTATCACCATGCGGTCCACCGATCTCGAAATTTCCCGTGGGATTAACGTGAATGATAACATCACTGCCCATTAAATTAGCAGGTATCACTTCATTGATAACATACTTAATAACATCTTCACGAATCTTTGATTGTGCAACGTTGGGATCATGCTGTGTCGAAACAACAACAGTGTGAACACGCTTTACTTCATGTCCGTCGTATTCAACCGTAACTTGGGATTTAGAATCGGGACGGAGGTAAGGCATTAAAGTTGGTTGGTTCTTGCGAATATCTGCAAGACGTTTGACAAGCCGATGGCTGAAGACTAGAGAAGCGGGCATATATTCCGGAGTCTCGTTTGTTGCATAACCGAACATCATTCCCTGATCTCCTGCTCCGCCGGTATCAACACCCATTGCGATGTCAGGTGATTGCGAATGGATAGCATTCAATACGCCGCAAGAATTTCCATCAAACATATACTCAGCTTTCGTATAGCCGATGCGATTAATTACTCCGCGTGCAATTGTCTGAATATCAATGTAAGCTTTGGTTGTGATCTCTCCGCCAACAACGGCTAAACCGGTTGTTACGAATGTCTCGCAGGCAACGCGTGAATCCGGGTCTTGCGCCAACAATGCATCAAGCACAGCATCGGAAATTTGATCTGCTACTTTATCGGGATGTCCTTCGGACACGGATTCAGATGTGAAAAGATATGCCATTTGGGAATGTAAAATTAAAAATGTAAAATTTATCTCTACTGAAAATCGACCTCCGAAGAATCACCGGCATTCACGCGCTTGAAACCGCCTTTGACAACGCCGTTATTTCCTATGATCGAATTGTCAAGAAGAACACCGCTCACAGAAGATTCGTCTCCGATAATGCTATTACGAATTATTGAATCTGTTACTTTCGCCCCTTCACCTATCGTTGCAAACGGACCAACAATGGAATTTATGATCTCAGCATTTGCTCCGATATAAACAGGCGGAATCGTAACCACACCTGCAATCTCCCGAAGTTTCGAATCCCGTTGAAGCAAATGACGATTAGTACTCAGCAATGTTTCAGGCTTTCCGCAATCGTACCATGCATCAACAGTGAAGGTCGAAAATTTTTCTCCTTGTTGGATCATCATTTGCAATGCATCGGTAAGTTGATATTCGCCCTTGGTACGCTTATCACCCGAAACAATGGTATTGAGACATTCGAGCAGAAGCTCAGGATGCTTAATAAAATACAATCCAACGACGGCAAGATTTGTTGTAGGGTTATCAGGCTTTTCCACCAGACGGGAAATATATCCGCCGGATAATTCAGCAACGCCAAATCGTCTGGGATCGTCAACGATCTTCACGCCGAGTGAACTTACATCTGAAGATAAGACTGTCTTCAAATCCACATCAAAGATCGTATCACCGAGAATAATAAGAAGAGGCTCCCCTTTCGCAGGAAAAGATTCGCGGGCAATCCATATAGAATGTCCCAATCCGAGGAGTTCATCCTGTGTGACGAAATTCACATCAAGATCATGATGATGAGTCCTGACATACGCCTCGACTAAATTACCCATATAACCGACAACGATCGTTGCACTTGTGACGCCATCATCACGGAGCCTATCAAGGATATGTCCAAGAATCGGCTTTCCTGCAACGTTCAACAGCACCTTCGGCAAGGTATATGTATGAGGTCTGAGCCTCGATCCGACTCCGGCAACCGGAATTATTGCATGCATAATTGTACTTTGTTCAAACTTTGAATTGCAAAAATACGTCGCTTTTTAGTGAGTGTACTCTTTCGAAGAGAATTTGTTTTCTTTTGCGACTTTTCTTCGGTAACGATGTTTATAATGGTAGTTGTTGTTTTTTAAGTATGAATATCATGAAAATACGAAAGTTTATCCTGTTTACCATTCTCATCTTTCCCATTCTCAATAATGGATGCGACAGCGGGACACAGACTACTCAGGTTCAAGACATTGTCGAGTTGAAATGGCAAAACGATGGAAGCGCGTTGTTCGGCTTTATCCAAAGTTATTCGTTAACGGCAACTTCGGCTATTCCGGGTATAGGCTATAGCATTGCAAAGTTTAACACCGATGGTTCTTTGGCACAAACATATTCCACTGATCCCAAATCACGACCGGATTTTTCAAACAGTCTTTTTATTTCTTCTGACGGAAGTACAGCCGTCACTCAATTAGAGAATGACCTCTACCGTTATAATATGAAAACAGGGGCATTGGAAAAACTCCAAACATTATTTCATCTGATCGTAGTCTCTCCCGACATGCATTATGCCGTTGGATCGCCGTCGCCAGCAAATCAACCTCAAAAAACAGTGAACGTCTATGATCTCACTGTATCACCAATTCGTCTTGCGACCCATTTCGATGTCCCAGGTCTTGCGAATGCTACAGGCGTTTGGCTTACGAATAATAGATTTGGGCTTTCTGTAAATGATAGTGTCGGAGAGCATATTTCCATCTTTGATATTAATTCTGTGGGATCGCCTATTGCCATACCGATAAATGTTATTTCGGGAGTTCAATTACGATTTCATAATTTTGTCTTCGATAGTGTAACAAATGATCTTTTTGTTCGAGACATAGCTGGGAAGTCCACAGATTATTTTATTGATAAATTCAATTTGACTACGAATAGTCGTGTGAATATTTTAAACTTCAAGGTTAACAATTTTGATGTTACAAAAGATGAAAAGGTAATTATATACAGCGCTGATGATACTAACCATACTGTGCTGTTTAAAAGCCGAAACCTTATAACACTGAATGAGAATTCCATTGCTTCAGATATTCGTTTGATAATCTCACTCTCTCCGACAGAAGATAAACTTGCTTATATTCGCGAACGAGACCTAAATTTTACTGAAGTTAAAGTTATACCTTTTTCAAGACCATAATTTATGAAAATTTTTCGTATTCAAATCCTACTGCTTCTTCTAACGCTCGTTTTTTTTGCGTCAAAACTTGATGCGCAAATATGGGAAATTGCAAACGGAACGCATCGCTCTACTCAGATTATTCCCGCCGGAGGTAAGTCTCTCTTTTCAATTTCCAGCCGCTTATTCTTTTCGACGAATCTTGGGAATACCTGGCAGGTTGATAACGGCTCGTTCAGTAAAGACGTCAATGGATTTATGATCGGTTCATCTGGAAAATTTTATTTTTCCTCTCCTTTGGGATTATTTGTTTCGCCTCCTTACAGCGATATAAATAATGAGAGCTGGACACTTTTTGATACTACAGGATTGCCGCACATTACTTCGATCTTCGTTCGGGCTGATGCCGATTCCCCAGGTGAAGATGAAATGTTCGCAGGGACATCTAAGGGACTTTGGCGACGAAGGCACAGCGACAACTCTTGGAAAAAGATCCATGATGCCGAAGATGGAGCGGCTATCTTGCAGATCACGGCATTTCATAAAAATATTTATTATCGAACCGAACATGATGCCTATGCAACTTACGACGATGGGGCAACGTGGAATAATATTCATGATGTTCCGGGCAATTTCAGCATTAGCTCGATCGTAACCACTTCAGATAGCGATGTTTTTCTTGCTACAAGATCTGCTAAAAGTGATATTATTCATTCAGCACATCGAGGCGCTGACGATTGGTCAGGTTTTAAGGGACTAAATCTTGGGGACGCTACTTTCAATACATTGCTTGCAAATGAAAGCGGTGATCTTTATTTAGGGGGCAACCTTCACGATGCTTTAAACCCCGACTCTATAACGCAGGGACTTGTCTGGCGTTTTTTACATGATGATTCACAGTGGCGCCCCTTTTCAGATGGCTTGCCGATTAATAATGTCATCGGTTTGGGATTTAGCTCCGCCGGAAAAGTCTTTGCCGGAACCGACAGTTTGGGATTATGGAGAACACTTCTTCCGAACAGTGTTAGAAAATTGAACGAGCAAAATGGAATTACTCTCTCGGATAATTTTCCGAATCCAGCAAATTCTTCTACGCAATTTACTGTCTTTATTGATCACACAATCAATGCCTCCGTTTCTCTCTTCGATGCACTTGGGAGGAATATTCAAAATATAAGTAATGGATCGTTGTCATCTGGTACCCATTTGTTTACCGTTGATACAAAAAATCTTCCCGTCGGAGCATATTTTTATCGCCTGCAAACAGGTGAAGTTATTTTAAGTAAGGCATTTATTGTGGCAAGGTAAAGATCTACTCTATTTTACCTTAAGTGCAATAAAAAAGGACGCATGAAGCGTCCTTTTTTATTATTAATTGTTAGAGATACTGTTAGCTCTTTATAGCGTCCTTCTTATGGCGTGTTTTTGAAGTCTTGCTTGCCTTCATATCTTTTACGCAACTGGGATCTTTTGTGCAATCCTTACCGGCTTTGGTCATACAAACTTTCGCATGTTTTCCCTTTGTGCAGCAAGAACCGGTTGACGCCTTGTCTTTATCACAGGCATTCGCTGTAACAGATGCGCTAAGGAATAATCCAAGCGCGAGGAGTAATATTGATTTACGCATAGTTGTAAGTTCTAAAATGTTAATATATTGAACGTAAATAAAACACTTGCTTGAAAGAGTCCGTTCATTCAAGGAATGCAATTCTGTCTCAAATCCCTTAAAAATGCGAAGAAAGCCGTGAACTTTTTCATAACCAATGAGGTTTTACGTCGCTCAATAAAAAGCGATATTTTCTGAATATCGCATTTACATCAAAGATTTTAGGCTAAGAACCAATGACACGCGACGAGAAAGTACAGCAAGTAAGCGAGTTAACCGAAGTTGTCGGTTCGGCATCGGCATTCTATTTCACAGATTATCAAGGCTTAACAGTCTCTCAGGCTACTGAGCTTCGCAATCAATTCCGCAAAGCGGGAGTAACCTATAAAATTGCGAAAAATACTCTTTTACGCCGTGCCCTATCTGATAAAGGACTTTTAACAGATCAGATCTCGGCTTCGATGAAAGGCCAGACCGCAGTTGCCTTCGGATTTGAAGATCCCGCAGCTCCGGCACGTGTACTCAAAGCATTTCTCGAAAAGACGAACCAAGAGAAGCCTTCGCTTAAACTCGCTTGGCTTGATGGCACCATCTATGATGCCACTCAGCTCAAGACAATTGCAGCACTTCCTACGAAGAAGGACATCATGGCAAGCATCGTCGGCAGCATTCATGCTCCGATCTCCGGCATCGTCGGAGTACTTGGCGCATTGCAGCGTGACATCGTCTATTTGATGGACGCGATCGAAAAGCAGAAAGCCGAAACAGCATCGGCATAAAATAGTGGAACGGACTTTAGTCCGTTCGGACTGACGGACTAAAGTCCGTCCCAATAAAAAAGTTTACGCACTCAAATATAGTTCAGCTTCAACTAACCTATATTTATTTTTTTTTAAACAAGAGGAGCAGAATATGGCAGATATCAATTCAATAGTAGATTCAATTTCCAGCTTGACGCTGGGCGAAGCGGCAGAGCTGAAAAAAGCGCTCGAAGAAAAATTCGGCGTGAGCGCAGCTGCTCCGGTAATGATGGGCGGAATGATGCCCGCAGCAGGCGGTGGAGCACCGGCAGCAGAAGAGAAGACGGAATTTGACGTCATTCTCTCTGAAGCAGGCGCACAGAAGATCAATGTTATCAAGGCAGTCCGCGAGGCAACAGGTCTCGGTTTGAAGGAAGCTAAAGATCTCGTTGATGGCGCACCGAAACCTGTGAAAGAAGGCATTTCCAAAGCTGACGCTGAGGCTCTCAAGAAGAAACTTGAGGAAGCCGGTGCGAAGGTTGAACTCAAATAAGTTCGCAGTCAACTGTTTACAGTTGATAGTAGAAACCCCGGAAAGCATTGCTTCCCGGGGTTTTTCTTTTTACCTAAGTGAGATTATTCTATTTTAAGATCACAAAACTCCCTGTCACTATGCTGCCGTTAAAATCAAACTTATACCAATAGAGACCTGAAGGAATACCGCTAAGATCAACAGAGAGATCATCATAACCTGCTTTTATCTGTTTTGCGGAAATGTGCTTCTGTTGATTGCCTGTAACATCATAAATATCTATTGATAATAAGCCGTCAATATGCGCTGAATATTTCAGGCTCATGCTGCCATTTGTTACGGGATTCGGAGCCGCCGATATAATCCTGAAAGGTTTAAATTCTTTATTGCGAAGGATTAACTTCAGGATGCTATCGCCGCATTGTGGAATAATAGTGAAGACAGAATCGAATGTACTATTGAGCGTCAAGCATGGCTGCTGCAATTCCTCTCCATTAGCATTAAATACCCGGCAAGAGCTCATGATAAAAGAAGTCGCAGAATCATATGGAGTGAGAGTTGCCTTAAATACAACACGCCCCAAAATCCCTGAAGTATTTATCAGTGGAGTTTTACCGGATAATGTAAGAGTTAACTGCTTCTTAGTTTCATCCACCGAAGTGTTTATCGCATCTACCGACCAACCCAACTTACCCTCGAACCATGAAGCAATTTCATTGGGACGAAGATCGAGAATATCGGTATTGTAATCTAATACTAGCTTGACGGATTGAATATCTAAACCCGAAAGCGGCACTGGAATATCCGATGGTTCGATCTGATATCCGATCTGCAGATATACTTTATCTCCTGCTCTGGCGGAAGGATTTTCCAAATATGCAGTAACCTTCATTGCGCGATTAATAACATTCGCGCTGAGGGGGATTGCAAAAACATAATCCTTATTTAATAAATCGCCATGTACAAGGATGTTTGCGATCGCCTGATAGTTCGTCTGCCCAGACGACATATTCGGAGTGAAGAGAATCGGTATCGGTACTTCAAACGAATCAGATGCATTCACAGATATCGGTGCCGAAACTATTGATACAAAATTGCTTCCGTCGATTCCTGAGAATGAAATATTCTTAATTTCATAATGACCGTGAGTAGGGAAAATAATATGGACTGAATCAGTAATCTTACTGCAAGAAAAAGTAGTAGGGGTAGATTGAAATCCTAAAGCTAATGGATCGCCTGGAGGAAAGTTTAATTTCACTACCCAAAAATCCGATTTATCTACAGTACCGTGATGCCCAACAACATCTCCGTCATCAGAAAGAGCGGATCCTGTAAAAATATACCCTCCGTCCGATGTTTCTTTTATGTCATAAGCTTCTTCCAGAGAACTACCGCCAAGTGTCTTTTGCCATCGTAAATCACCTTGAGATGACAGTTTTAGGACCCATCCGTCATGTTCCCCATAATTTCCATGATACCCGGTAACATCGCCATCAGGTGAACGTGTATCCCCGGACACGATAAATCCTCCGTCCTTAGTCTCATGGATACAATAAGCATAATCATCCCAACTGCCACCGAATGTCTTATTCCATATAATTGAGCCCGAAGTGTTGAGCTTCATTACCCAAAGATCCCAATAACCCCTATTAGCGGGCAAGTCCCCATCTCTGGACGAAGATCCTCCGGCAACTATATATTCTCCATCCGAAGTCTGTTCAATATAATATCCTGCATCTTCTCCACTTCCCCCGTAGGTCTTCTGCCACTCAATTATTCCCTTCTTGTCAAGTTTGACTACCCAGCAATCATAAGACCCGTGATTCGAAGTAATATCTCCATCGGATGAATATGTATCTCCGACGAAAATATATCCACTGTCAGAAGTTTGCTGAATACAATAAGGCTCATCGCGATCGCTTCCACCATAGCTATGTTGCCACTCTATGTTGCCATTTCCATCGAGTTTTACGACCCAGGCATCGTCGACTCCTCCATGATTAAACGTAAGGTCTCCATCACTTGACTGCGATCGTGCAACAAAAATATAACCACCATCGAATGTTTGATTGACAGTGCCGTACATCGCTTCTTCTTTGCTTCCACCAAAGGTTTTTTGCCAAATGATATTGCCCAGTGAATCGATTTTTACCAACCAGCAATCTGCGTTACCGGAGTTACCATGAATCCCGGTAACATCACCATCACTTGAACGGGTAAAACCCGAAAGCATGAATCCTCCGTCGGAGGTTGGCGATATCCCATAAGCTTCCTCCATGCCTCTTCCGCCATAAGAGTGTTGCCAGAGCAATTTGCCATTGCTATCAAGCCTGGTAACCCAATAATCAAAACCTCCGTGATTGCCGGTCACATCTCCATCGGTTGAACTGGCATGTCCCGCTGCAATATATCCATGGTCAGCGGTCTGAAGAATAGAATAAGAACAATCGATATCACTCCCACCGAGTGGATGCTCCCACTCGATAAACGGTTGTGCCTCAACCTCAGAAAAGAGAAGGATAGATATGACAAGGATTGAAAGTGAATAATACTTTTTCATGTCTGTGGTCATTGATGAAACACTTCCAACTTCCGAAAGTTACGGAGCGTTCCGGTGAACAGACTTGGGGATGGAAAATTACCCCTCTATTTATTAATAGCGATTGCCCTAAAAAAACCCCGGAAAGCAAAGCTTTCCGGGGTTTTTCTTTTCAAATCCCAAAAATCCTTTAATCCAATAAATCCCGGTTCAGATATTTACTCCTGATCCGTATGGCAATTTCCGCAGCCGAAACCGGTTTTGGTTTTCATGTCGTAGGGTTGCAAACCAAGTAGTGATGCCATTTCTGGCTTTACAACTTCCTTCATAAATTTCAGGAATTTAGGGTCAGCTTTTGCCCAGCCTTCTCTGCTGTTGGGAAGTTTGAAAATTTTTGGATTGGGCATTTTGAATGAGCCATCTTTTACCCCATCTCCGTGACACACACCGCACTTCATATTCCCAAATTGCACAGAATCAAATGCTGTGAATTCCCTTCTCATTTTTGGCATAACGACTTGTTTCATATAGGACAACTTCGCATCATGGTCCATCCCCTTCCAATTGATCGAATCGGGTGAAGCATACACTGCAGATTTTGCATGGAGTTGTGAACTACGGGAGTTCAATGAGAAAAGCAAAACTCCTGAACCGACTATGAAAAGAACTAATGCAACGATCTTGATTTTCATAAATTATAAAGTGGATTTAAGTATGTGTTAAAACAAGGATTGCGGAGATTAATTTCAGTCTCTTAATCAACTAAAATTCTTCATGACTTGTAACCTCCTTCCTCAGGAACCGTACCGTCAATTTAGCTCTTTGTACATGGCTTGATTCTATTTAATACATGAGATATATTTACAAATCTGTTTTTCTCTTACTCTTCGGTGCTTTCACTGCTCCGATTTTTGCACAGACTGCAGCAGACCCTCTTCTCGGAATTCTAGTAGGCGAACTGGCAAGGGAGAATGCAACTCTATCCAAGCAACAAGTTGCGCCATATTTTATCAGCTACAATCTTGGCGACGATCAGAATGTGACAATGGTCTCAAGTTTTGGAGCACTGATCCGTTCGGATTCAAATCGAAGCCGTACGCTTCTGATTGATCTTCGTGTCGGTGATTACAAACTTGATAATACACATCAGATCCGCACCAATGCAGGATTCTTCGGTGGCAGCGGATTTGCCGGAGCAAATAGCCGACAAGCTCCGATCGAGAATGATCCCGATGCCCTTCGCATTGCATTATGGAGAGAAACCGATGCCGCATATAAATCTGCTAAAGAACGGCTCGAGGAAGTAAAGACGAACCGGACGATCAAAGTTGAAGAAGAAGATAGTTCTGCAGATTTTTCAAGACCTAACGGTCCGCCTGCAATACTGTTCGAGAATCCGGTTGAAATGAATTCGTATTTTAAAAACCGTTCGCAATGGGAAGAACGTCTTCGTAAATTCTCAGAAGTTTTTCGCGGTGCCGAGCATATTTATGAAGCAAAGGCTTCGCTCGTTGCAAGTATCGTAAGAAAATATTTTGTCTCAACTGAAGGTTCGCAGATGGCATCGAATCAGATATATGTCCGTCTTATGATTCAAGCCAGCACAAAAGCTGCAGATGGCATGGAGCTTCCGCTTTACAAAAGTTATTTTGCGATAAAGCCAGATGATCTTCCAAACGATGAAGTCATCCTTGCTGATGCAAAGGAAATGCTTGCCACATTAGATAAAATGCGCACTGCCCCGCTTGTCGATCCTTATACGGGACCAGCCATTCTTTCTGGCGGTGCTTCAGGAGTATTCTTCCATGAAATTTTTGGTCATCGTATTGAAGGTCACCGTCAGAAAAATACGAACGAAGGACAGACTTTTAAAAAGAAGGTCGGCGAAAAAATTCTTCCGAGTTTTCTCTCCGTCTATTTCGATCCTCTTCAAAAAACGTATGAAGGTACACAACTCATGGGATGCTATGCATTCGATGATGAAGGCGTGAAAGCAAGAAGAGTCAATGTTGTTGAGAATGGAGTCTTCGAAAGATTCTTAATGGGCAGATCGCCTATCGAAGGATTTTCGGAATCGAACGGCCACGGCAGGGCATCGCCGGGGAAACGTCCTGTTGCGCGACAATCAAATTTAATCGTAACGGCAAGTCAATCTGTATCAGAAGATTCTCTGAGAAAACTTCTTATCATTGAATGTAAAAAACAAAACAAACCTTACGGATTAAATTTTGTACAAGTTGAAGGTGGCTTTACACTAACTGGCCGTACCATCCCAAATTCGTTTAACGTACTTCCTATATTAGTGTACCGCGTTTATGCCGATGGCAGACGGGATGAACTTGTACGTGGAGTTGATCTTATCGGCACTCCCCTTGCAACATTCGAACGTATTCTTGCAGCGAGTAATAAACCAGAGACGTTCAACGGAGTTTGCGGAGCAGAATCCGGCTGGGTTCCGGTAAGCGCATCAAGCCCAAGCCTGCTTGTCCGTGAGATAGAAGTACAAAAGAAAGAAAAATCTCAAGAGAGATTACCGATTCTTCCTGCGCCTGATCTGAAAGACGGTAGCAAAAGCTAATCGTAGTCCATTGCGTTCTAACATTCTAAGTGAATATCGTTACACATGAAAAAATCTTTTTTATTAGTCGTAGTTCTTCTATCGCTCACTCAATCGCTTCGCGCTCAGCGAATCAGCGACCATGCGATTACAGTCATTGATCGTGCTGTCAGCGATGAACTGGAACGCTCACGAAGCCAATTGAAGCTCAACGGACTGATCGATCCGTTCTTCATTTCATATTCGGTAAGCGACAATAACCGTCTTGATATCAATGCTTCATTCGGTGCATTGACTCGCTCATCGTACACCCATCAGCGCCAGCTCAATCTCCGATTACTTGTCAACAACTATCAACTCAATGACGAGAATTTTGAATCGGGAGGAGGTGGTATTTTCGGTGGCGGAAATCAGATCGATATGAATTTGCCGCTTGATGATGATTACAATACCATTCGCCGTGCCTTCTGGCTTGCAACGGACGATCTTTTCAAAGAAGCGAACGAAACATTTACAAAAAAGAAAGCCGCATTAGATCGTAAACAGCTTACTGATGAAGATAAAAATCTTCCCGATTTTGCAAAAGCTCCGAAAGTAGAAGTAATCGAAGCGCCGACGAATGTTCAAATCGATAAAGCAAAACTTGAAATTCTCATTCGTGATATGTCCGGCGTTTTCTCTAAATATAAACCGATCGAAAATAGTAATGTCACATTCTCATTCAATAATACATACGAATTTCTAAAGAATACCGAAGGTACAAATATTCGTAAACCTGTGACAACTTGCGATATTACTGTGCAGGCAAGCGCTCAGGCTATTGATGACGGCGAACCTCTTTCATTGGCATTCACGATTTCTGCATCCACACCGGATGGACTGCCCGAACGTAAAATACTACTTGAACGAGCAGAAAAACTTGCTCAAGATCTTGTGTTATTGACAACAGCGCCAAAATTTGAAGATAAAGAATACACTGGTCCTGTTCTTTTTGAAGGAGATGCCGGAAGTGAATTTCTTTCCGAGCAGATCCTCGCTAAATTATCAGCACAACGTGAAGATATTTTAGGCGGCGGATCAGTTTTTTCTTTAGTGAGCAAGGGACCAACTTTTCAAAAGAAGATTGGCACTCGCGTTCTGCCGGTCTCGATCACTATTCACGATAATCCCCTCCTAAAATCAAAATCCGGTCATCCTTATCTAGGTAATTATTCCGTCGATGAAGATGGCGTTGTTCCTAATGATCTCACATTAGTTGATAACGGTATTCTTAAAACATTATACATGACGCGCACTCCGACGAAGGAAGTAAAGGAGCCCAACGGCCATAACAGACCATTTGGAGGCGGCATCGGAACAGGTTCGTCGGCTGGTCCCGGCGTTGTGGAGATTACTGATAAAAAAGCGATCAAATCAAGCGATATGAAAAAAGAGTTGGTGAAACGAGCAAAAGAAAACGGATATGATTTTGCCTTTGTCGTGCGTTCACTCCAAAAAGGTACTTTGCTTTTCTCCGAAGGTATGAGCAATATCGGTGATGTTCTCGAAGGCGGAAAATCTCTTTCTCCTGCATTAGTCTATAAAGTCTCCATAAAAGACGGCAAAGAAACTCTTGTCAGAGGCTTAGAGATCAGCTTTCCTACTGCTCGCGATCTCCGTGAACTCATCACTTCGAAAGAAGTCGTTACAAAAGATATGGGATTGGCAGCGGGATCAGGCGGAGGATTCTTTGCATTTAGCAGTAAAGTACCCGCTACGTTGATCGGTCCTGAATCAATTCTCGTACCCGAACTCGAAGTACGAAAGAAAAAAACGAGTGCAAATCCGACTCAGCCGGTGGTTGCGAGACCATAAACTACAAATGCTCTGTTCTTCCGATCACTGCAAACATTCTACCAGACTGCTTTCCATCTCTACGATAGGAATGTAAATTGAAATCGGTGATAGTACAGCGCGGTGAAATTTCTATCTGCTCCAATGGGACTCCACCAATAAGTAGTTGATCTCTGTTTGCTTTCTTAATGTCGAGCAAACACTTTCCATTCGGAAGTTCTGTATAGTAATCTTTCTCGAAAAAAGTAGCCACTTCTGTCCCAACTTCATAATTAGTCGCTGAAGCAGAAGCACCAATAAAGCCGTAGATATTCTCTGCTTTCGATCCAAGTGCAATAAGCTTTCTGACTGCATTTAAAGTGATGAGCTGCTCAGTACCTCGCCACCCCGCATGAACTGCGGCGATGAGTTTAGCTACCGGATCATACAACAATATAGGAGTGCAATCAGCAATGCTGACAACCAGAAAAACATTTGCTTCTCCCGTGACTAAAGCATCCGATTCAGGGACAATCCCTTCATCGCCTTTGACAACATTAACATTCCCTGAATGAACTTGATTTTGATACACGAACTTTGCATCATCGGAGACGACAATCGCCTCATAAAATCTTCTTCGATTCTCTTTCACATTTTCCGGAGCATCTCCAACATGGCTTGATAAATTCAAACCGTAAGGATAAGGTGACACTCCGCCTTCCCTCGTTGATTGGGCTGTGATAAGCTCGGGGAATTTCTTGAATATTTCTGGTCTAATGAACATAGTATTTAATTGGGCGACTTCCCTACTCAGTTTTATAAAGATCTTTTCGTTTCTTCGTTGCTTCGAGTCTTTTATATTTTGGACGCTCAAGCATATATTTCTTGAGAATATCGCGTACTGTAAAAAAATCATCAAATGGATGATGTGGGATTCCCTGCTTCGAACAAAATTTTGTTAGCATATCTCGAGCAAAGACTACGTCAGAGATTTCCACAGGACAATGATCGGAGTAACCATCACCGATATAGACAATGGTATCTTCATCGCCGGAAGTCGTCATGATAGTCCCGCATTTACATGCGCCGCAATTCCTACAAGATTCTCTCGCATGTTGAAATTCAACATCAAGTTCACCCACTTTGTTAAGCTCAACATTATTCGCAAAATATGGAATATCAATATTGTGATGCTCGAAGATCGGGCGGATATAAAGTGAGAACCCGTCGCTGACAATCGTAAGTTTGATGTTTGAATCAGAACAAAATTTTGTGAATTCCTTAAAACCGTCCCTCAATGGCTCAGCTATAAACATTGCATTCATCATATCAGCATCCCCATTTTTTACTGTAGCGCAAGCCTCTGAAATACATTGTTGCGCAGTATATTCGCCTGAGTTAAATTTCTCCCATACTTTGAAGGCATGAGGATCACCAAATTGTTTGAAAAGCTTATCCCATAGATCATTAACGGTTACTGTAGCGTCGAAATCGCAATAGATGTGATACATTATAGATTTGATAATTGTGAATTGTGAATGAAGAATAGGTGTTCTGAGTTAGACGAATTGAGGTTATTTTTCTCAGTTCATAATACTCATTCACAATTCCCTAAATGCCTGAAAAAGAATCACAGCTTCTTGTACTTATTGACGGTATGGCTATCGCCTACCGCGCGTATTTTGCTTTTATTGCCCATCCGCTAACAAATGCTCGCGGCGAAAATACCAGCGCAGTTTACGGATTCGTGAATGCGATTCTCCAATTTCTGGATAATCACAAACCCGATTATGCAGCTGTTTGCTTTGATACTGCTGCGCCGACATTCCGTCATGTGATGTATCCTGCTTATAAAGCCCAGCGTCAAGCGATGCCGGATGATATGCGTCCGCAGATCCAGATAATCAAAGATATTACCAGAGCCTACAACATTCCGCAAGTCGAACTTGACGGCTTTGAAGCTGATGATATTATCGGTACGCTTTCGCACTTGGCGGAAAAGAACAATCTGGAAACAATAATCATCACTCCCGATAAAGATTTTTGTCAGCTCGTTACGAAAAAAGTAAAGCTGATGCGTCCGAAAGATAGCTACTCACTTGATCTTTTTGATGAAGAAGCTGTCGAAAAAAAATATGGGTTAAAACCAAATCAGTTCATTGATTATCTTGCTCTTGTCGGCGATGCAAGTGATAATATCCCCGGTGTGCGGGGAGTCGGAGAAAAGACTGCTACCCCCCTTCTCCAACAATACGGCGACCTAAATGGCATTTATCAGAATCTCGATGCCATCACTAAAAAAGCTCTGAAAGAAAAATTGACGAACGAACGCGACAATGCCTTCCTTTCTCAGAAACTTGCAACGATAAATATTGAAGTACCTCTTACTTTCGGAGTTGATACACTTCGCTATACCAAGCTTCCTGATTTCCACAAACTCGAAGAAATGCTGAAAGATCTTGGCTTTAAGACACTGTTATTAAAAATGAAGGCAGAAGAAGCACAGCTTCTTAAAGGAGATAATAGTGAAGAGATTGTTTCGGCAGTTCCGGAGTCATCAGAAATTCAAACACCACAAGTACTGGAAACTCCAACAGAGAGTATAATTCACGACATACATACATCCGACCATGAATATCATACTATCTTAACTATAGAAGCCTTAGATAATCTTGTCAGTAAGTTGGAGATGTCCCAAGAATTCTGCGTTGATCTTGAGACAACAACGAGTCGTGCGATGATGGCAGAGATCATCGGCATTTCATTCTCTATGAAGAAAGGTGAATCGTACTATATTCCTATTCGTCTTACCAAAGCAAATCCTAATCAAGGCGATAGCCTTTTTTCCGATAATAAACAAGATGAACGTTTACAGAGTAACGAGCCAAATGCTTCTAATACTGGCTTAGATGTCACTCTCGCCCTCAGTAAATTAAAGCCAGTTCTTGAAAATTTGAATATCGCGAAAGTCGGGCAGAATATTAAATATGATGCTCTTATCTTAAGGAAGCATGACATTCATATTCGCGGTGCAATTTTTGATACGATGATCGCGGCTTCAATGCTTCAAGGTGAAGGGATGCAATCAATGGATACTTTGTCCTTGCTTTATCTGAAATATCAGCCTATCCCACTTTCAGCAATTGCAGGTAAACTCAAGAAAGATACATCTCACGATGTGATGGCTGCAATTCCTACGCCTGTAATTTCTGAATACGGAGCCGAAGATGCGGATATTACACTGCAATTAAAAAATGCTATCCTTCCGAAAATGCAATCAGAAGGATTGCTTGATCTTTGCAATACAGTTGAATTCCCACTTATTGAAGTTCTAACAACGGTGGAGTTCAATGGCGTCAAGATCAATACGAAAATGCTTGCCGAAGTCAGTAAAGAAATGGAGCGCGAAGCGGCAAATATTTGCGAGAAAATATATGGATACGCTGGTGCACCGTTCAACATCGATTCCACAAAGCAACTTGGCGATCTGCTTTTTAATAAGCTCGGACTTCCGTCAATGAAGAAAACGAAGACCGGTTTTTCGACAGATGCCGGAGTTCTTGAACAACTGAAAGCACATCATCCTATAGCCGAAGATATTCTTAATTATAGGCAATATCAAAAACTTCGAAATACTTATGTTGATGCAATCCCACTTCTCGTAAATCCGGAAACCGGATTAGTACATACGACATATAATCAAGCCGTGGCTGCAACTGGACGTCTTTCATCGAACGATCCTAATTTGCAGAACATACCTGTTCGAACTGAAATGGGAAGAGGATTGCGAAAAGCGTTTGTTACAAGATTTGAAGACGGACAAATACTTTCGGCAGATTATTCTCAGATCGAACTGCGCATCATGGCACACGTAGCAAAAGATGAAGCGCTCTTGCAGGCATTTCGGAATAAAGAAGATATTCATACACAAACTTCAGCAAAAGTTTTTGGCGTACCACCGGAAGAAGTTACACGTGATATGCGACGTAAAGCAAAGGAAATCAACTACGGAATTATGTATGGTATCGGCGCCTTCGGACTATCGACACGGCTTGGCATTCCACGCGAAGAGGGTTCGCAGATCATCAAAAATTACTTTGCAGCGTTTCCGACAATCAAAGAATTTATTGATTCAACAATTGCTTTTGCAAAGAAAAATGGCTACGTCCAAACCTTACTCGGTAGACGACGCTATATGACAAATATCAATGCATCTAATGCTGTAGTGAGAGCACAAGATGAACGTGCAGCAATTAATATGCCGATACAAGGTACTGCTGCCGAGATGCTGAAGATCGCAATGATAAATATTCAGCGCGAGATCGAAAAGAGAAATTTGAAGTCACTCATGATCATGCAGGTTCACGATGAACTCGTCTTTGATGTATTTCCTAAAGAAAATGATGAACTTGCCGAACTTGTCGTGGACAAAATGACAAATGCTATTCCTATGGATGTCGTGATTGATGTTGATTACGGATTCGGAGCCACTTGGTATGATGCTCATTAACCGAGCACTACCAATGCTAATTATCGATTCTTAATTCTCGATCTTTAATTTCGTTTCTGATTGCATACCAGCACTAGTAATGCGGCAGATATATGTACCGGAAGAAAGTCCGGACGCGTTAAACCTCACTTCGTGATCGCCGGATGTCTGAAAATTATTAGCGAGAGTGGCTACATTTTTACCTTCGGTCGTAAATATCATTACTGTTGTCAGCCCAAATCCCGGCAGATGGTATCTTATTGTTGTTAGACCACTAAATGGATTCGGGAAATTTCCGTCAATAATTATTTTTGGAGTGCCGCTTGCACTTTGCTCATGAACGGAAACAAATTTTTCATCAGTGGTTATTCGTATAATTGTCCCTCCATCCCCAACGGCTGTTCCTGCCTTAAGTGTGCCAAAGCAAATGCCATGAAGACTGCTGTACGTATTACTTTTTTGAGGCAATAATGTTCTTCCGCTATCAATCGTATGACCGATATACCCCCACATACCAACGATTGTCGCATGTTCGGGATCGATAAATTGAATCGCAAGTGGTGTAGATGGAAGATCGTGTTGAGCGAACCAACTAACACCTCCATCCGAAGTAAATTGTGCTATCTGCGCACCGTAGTTACTGAGCAGCATTCCCCCATGCAAGCTATCGGCAAACGAGATTGCATGGAATGTATAAGCAGAGAATAATGTATTATCAAGTGTAAGATATTTCCAATTCACCCCGCCATCGTTCGAAGTATAGTATCCATGAAAACCGGTCATAAATGCATGCATCGAATCAGGATAACTGACACAATTAAAATAATCTATGATCTTATCACCGGGAGCGGCATACTCCATTGTCCAAAATAGTCCGGCGGAATAGGTACGTAAAATTATATTTCCATCTCCAGCAACTAATCCATCAAGTGGAGTCGCAAAACTTACGGAATAGAGATTATGTGAAGTCTCACTTAACTGCCGATTCCAAGTTAACCCCATATCTGTCGTTTTGAGGATCATCCCGTAATCTCCAACAGCAATCGCACTATGTGAATCCATAAATGCAATTCCGCGAAGCTGATGTTTCCAGCCTATGGGGATACTTTCCCATTTCTGTCCACCATTCGTTGATCGTAAAATCGTCCCGTAGTCTCCGACTGCCAAACAATTTGAAGTATCTCCTTTAGGAAATGCTAGCGCAGAAAGGGGATCGGTAAAAGGAAGATGGGGTATATAATTCCAGGTTTTGCCTCCATCAGTGGTTTTGAGAGCAGTGCCATCCCCGATCGCTACGGCAGTCAGTGAATCAAAATAAGAAATACCTCTGAGGTTACCGGTCTTCTCAATATTGCAAAATACCCAATCCGTACCTTTATCCGACGTATTAACAATCGTCGAACTACTTCCTACAATCGATAAGTTATTTCCGCCTTTCCCATCGATGCAATTCATTGTCGCAGTGAGTGGACCGGGATAAACAAAAATTCCTTGTCTCGTCCAACTTATGCCACCATTAGAAGTATGAATAATAAATCCTGCATCACCGACGATTGTCCCTGAACTATCATCTGTAAAAAGTGCGCTAAAAAAAGTATTTCCAAATGGCGTTACGATCTTCTTCCATGATTTCCCGGTATCAAGAGATTTCAAAAGAACGCCGGCATAGCCTGTTATATAGAGAAAGTCAGGTCGCAGTGCCCGGATACTAAATAGTGACGGAGTACCTTCAAGTGCAACACTATTCCAAGTCAAGCCACCATCAATTGATTTCTTTATTCCCCCACCCAAAGTAACAACAAGAGCTGTATTGGTGTCGAGAACAACGATGCTGTTAAATTTTTCAGTGGAATAAGTAGGAAGAAGCTGCCACGTCAGACCTCCATCGGTGGTTTTAATAATTTTTCCGGAATCTCCGCAGCACATCCCATAATTCTGATCCACAAAACTTAGTGAGCGGAAAATCGATTTGATATTAAAAATATTTATTTGCGCATTCCATGTTTCACCGCCATCTACAGTTTTCAGGAACATCCCTCCCGCGCCGCATGCATAGTATGATTTTAAGGATAACATCTCGATCGCATAAGAGGAATTACCCGCAACCAAAGGATTCTGCAATCGCCAAACGTTAAGTTGCGCAAAGCAAAGCTGGACGGAGGATGCTATGATGATAACTGCAAAAACAAAACAACGTTTCATAAAGAATGAATGGACTCATAATAAACGTCTATTATGAACAAAGAAACGCCGGAAAGGTTGAGGTGGAGGAAAAGGCAACTGATAAGCTTTAATCCGCAGACTCTCTGTCGTATATACAGAGAATCTTGCGGACTAAAACATTTATTTATTCATTCTGACCCAAAACAATCTAGTTAGCTTTTTTCCATCCGTCAACATACACGAATACTCCCATAGAAGTACCGGCTACTGTCACGTCACCTGAAGTTGCTTGAGCGTCATTATTATAGATATAAATAATCTGCCCGTTCGTGCCTGTCGGCATCGTTACTGAATTTGCTGCATTAGCTCCGTCGTCAACGATCTTCACAACTGCGTTATTGGGAATAGTTATCGTTGCTGCTGCCACGACTGAGCCATACGATAGTACTGCTGCTCCGCCGGACATCGTTATTCCGTTCGTCGTAATTCCACTTCCAGAGGTAATCGTACCACTAACATTTGCATTACCGGTAACATCAAGAGTAGCGGTTGGGCTGCTTGCACCAATACCAAGTCTGCTGTTTGTCGCATCATAATAGAGCGTCGAACCCGCACCAAGAGCAGTAGTCGAAGTCCAGAGAGCGAGTTTATTTGTTGATCCCGTACCACTCAGTACAGACAATGCTGACCAACTTAAATTTCCGGATCCGTCATTTGTAAGCAATGAATTCGCTACACCTTGTGAAGCAGGAAGCGTATAAGTTATATCTGTGCTCTGCGTCTGCGCTTTGAATGCAGTAAAGTGCGTTGATGCTAATGTATGGTTACTATTTGAGCCATAAAATTTTAATGACCTGGCAGCGTTATCGTCATTGCCGATCATAATATCCACATCACCAAAATATGCGACGTTGTTCAGAGCCGAAACATCCACTATATCTGTTGGCGTTGCGCTGCTGAAACTTCCGTTAAAGCCAAAGCTCGATAATCCGACTTTGAGATTGTGTCCCATAGCCGTGGAAAAATTATCGGTTGTCGTTGTTCTATAACCCATCGCTGTAGAATATGTACCATCAGCAACGGTGTTGCTACCAAGAGCAGTTGATGCAATACCTAAGGCAGTAGTATTATCGCCCATCGCTACCGAACTGGCACCGCCTGCTTGCGCAGCACTGCCGATAGCCGTTGAGCCATCACCAAAAGCGCCGACTCCAGATCCTATTGCAGTTGCGCCAATACCGTCAGCATACGAGCCATCACCCATTGCAAAAGCATTATCCTTATCAGCTATCGTATTATGACCTGCTGCGAATGAATAATTTCCGGAAGCAGTTGTGCTATTCCCCATTGCAACAGAATATGATCCAATACTTCCGCTATTCCATTCACCACCGTTACCAACACCACCCGCTCTGAAAGCGCCGAGAGATGGAATCCACATAAGTCGTGTGCCGCTACCAAACGCAGGAATATCACCATCAACACCATCCAAAAGTAAGCTTCCCCCATTTGTGAGTCTGAGTCCCTCGACCGAGTTAGTGCGAAAACTTAGATCAGTGGCATCATTTGTTCCAAAATAATTATCTCCATCAATGATTCCGGTATTTCCACCAATATTCCAATACTCTACTGCAATATTATCGACATAATCTTTCGTAGTAAGAGTACCAATTGGATCAGTAACAAGTGTAGAGGCAGAAGTTGCTTTTCCACTGAGATTGACTCCGACACCGGTGATTGTACCAGCGCTGAAATTTCCTGAGGCATCACGAGCGATAATTGCATTATTTGTATTTGTAGAAGTAGCTGTTGTTGCCGTGTTTGCAACTTTGCCTGCTGTAGAAATTGTCGCTAACTTCGAATCTGTAATAGCTGCACCGGCAGCAACATCTGCATTAACTATAAGTGAAGTTGAAATTGCACCTGCTCCACTATTATGAACGACACCGATGGTTGACAAACCGCTTAATGTCATTCCGGCAAATGTAGGAGACGCTGCATTATTAATATTTTGTGGAAGTGTGAGAGTGATGGCGCCGGTATGCGAATTAGCATCGCCATTGACAAGAATTTGATTTGCAGTACCTATTGCAGAAGTAATACCAACACCGGATACAGCTGACCAAACAGGCACACCGCCAGAAACCGTCAGCACTTCGCCTGTATTGCCGATAGCGCGTTTAGAAAGAGCATTCGCGCCGGAAGCATAAAGTATATCCCCTTTAGTATAAGAGGTAATGCTCGTACCGCCATGCGTTTCAGTTACAGTACCGGTAACATTGGTCGCATTACCATTAAGTGTTGCCGTTATGGTGTTTGCGGAAAAATTTCCCGAAGCATCACGAAGAGCAATAGTATTTGCATTATTCGCAGATGTTGCCGTCGTTGCAGAGTTTGATACTTTCCCGGAAGATGAAATTGTTGCAAGCTTTGCATCTGCGATTGCCGCACCGCCTGCGATGTCGCTATTGACAATTCCCCCAGCAAGATTCAGCTTGCTATACACAATACCTGCTCCGACATTCACATCCGAATTCACAATTGTACCAGATGCAATATCACCGGAAGTGATCGCATTGGTAAGATTGAGTTTGCTTGCCGAAATATTCGCCGCTGCATTAATATCAGAGTTCATGATCGTCCCTGCAACAATATCACCTGTAGTGATGGCATTGGTAAGATTAATTTTGCTTGCCGAAATATTCGCCGCTGCGTTGATATCAGAATTCATGATCGTACCGACGGCTATATCACCTGAAGTGATCGCATTGGTAAGATTAATTTTGCTTGCAGAAATATTCGCTGCCGCGTTGATATCGGAATTGACAATTGTCCCTGCTACAATAGACCCTGTCGTGACCGAGTTGGTAAGATTTAATTTACTACCTGCAATATTTGCTCCTGCTGCAATATCGTTGTTAGTGATGCTTCCGCCAAGGTTCAATTTTGAGTATGCAATGTTGGCTCCTGCATTGACATCCGAGTTCACGATAGTCCCTGCAACGATAGAGCCTGATGTGATCGCATTAGTAAGATTCAATTTACTTCCTGCAATATTAGCACCTGCCGCAATATCGCTATTGGTAATGCTTCCGCCAAGGTTCAATTTTGAGTATGCAATGTTGGCTCCTGAATTGATATCGGAATTCACAATCGTACCGCTTACAATATCACCGGTAGTGATCGCATTGGTAAGATTGAGTTTGCTGGCTGCGATATTAGCACCTGCGGCAATATCTGCATTGACGATCAAACCTGTAAGATTTAATTTCGAATATGCGATCGCTGCATTCGCGGCAACATCGGTATTCCCTACCAAAGAACTTGAAAGTACTCCTGAACTACTATTATGAATAATACCGGCAGTTCCGAAATTTGAGAGAGTGAGTACTTTGAAAGTCGGCGAAGCCCCGCTGTGAATATCCTGCGGAAGTGTAAGCGTCACATCTCCGGATTGCTTCGAACCGGTTGTTCCATTCGCTAAAATTTGGTTTGATGTTCCGGTGATCGAATTAACCGTTGTCGCAGCAATCTGCTGCCCTCCTGATGACGATACCGGAATAGCGGTGATGGTGATCGTATTTCCGTCAGCTACAACTGTTGTTCCTAATCCACCCTTTATATTCAAGTTGCCGCTCTTCCCGTTTAATGTGGTTACTGCACCTGTTGCTCCTTTTGATAAAGAACTTGCAGCATCTGCATGTATTGCATACGGTACTGAGGTAAATGCCGTGCGCGGAGAAAGCTCAGCATTATTATCGACGCTGAGTCCGAGCCAGTATTGTTTATTAAATTGCAACGCCGGATCAAGTTCTTGCTGCGATCCGATAACAACGGAAAAAACTCCATCTTGCACATTTGCAGAAAAAATTTCCGTATGCACAAGATTGCCATCAGAAGGCGAATCGTAAAGATTGATCATTATTTTATGATCTCCCGTTACAGGCTTTTTTGCCGGATCGGAAAGATACCCTTGATAACTGATGGTGCGAGGAGCCGAAATTTTTGAGAATTCCTGCGCAGAAACTCCAGTATTCATTATGATAAAAGTGAATACGGCAATGAAGAACACAGCGATCTTTTTCATGGTACTGAGAATAATGTAGAAATAAAATACTGTCCTTGTGGGACATTGTTCATAAGAATGAGGGGCAAAACCTCACTGAACTGTTAGCAAACTAATTTGTCGAAGGGACAAAACCTTAGACTTTGGGTTCAAGAAACTCGTTGTTCAGGATTCAAATATACAACAATAATTTTGAGATTGTACTATTATTCGAAAAAAAACTTTGATTGTTCAGTGATTGCAATATTTATTAGTTCATCGTGGGGGAATTTGGGGATTTCTTCCAATTCCTGTAGAGAAAAAGCAAGCCCAATTCGTTTACTATATGGAGTTAGCGATGACAGGAATTTATCGTAAAATCCTTTCCCGTATCCCAATCTCATACCCAGACCATCAAAAGCAACAACCGGCATAATTACTGCATCAAGTCCCTCAAGCGAAATCGCTTTAATATCTTCAGGTTCGGGTACGCCAAACTTCCCTACCCGCAAATGATCAAGATTTTCAAGTGATGATTGGATCATGTGCTGAGAACTTCCATCGCCTTGAATAATAGGCACTGCAATTTTTATATTCCGGTCAAGAATATCTTGCAAGATTCCGTTTGTTTGGACTTCTGACCTGAATCCTATATAACAATGAATAAATTTTGCTGAAATAGAATCAAGATATTCAATCGTTTTTTTTCGGATGATCTGTGAATAAGCATCGCGATCACTAAGTGGCATGGCATCACGGAGCGCCAAAGCTTTTTTTCGTAATTCAGCACGAAATGCTATGGAAGGATCTTCTGACAATTAATGGGTGAGTATGATGGTACCAAAACGATCTTGAGAATGTCCGTCAGATGTTTCCGCTTTTAAGTGCAAAGAATAAGAACCCGATGAAAGCTCCGCGGATTCTACCACAAATCCGTTATTTCCTTTTACAAATGCTTCCCCATTACGATGAGCGACAATTTTTCCATTTACATCTATGACGTCCATAGAAAGAATAATGCTTTCAGTATTTGAAAAACCGACTGTAATACGTTTGCCGGAAGAAGGATTCGGAGTTATGCTCAATCCAAAAAGCAAAGGAGCTTCATTCAGAAAGTTACGAGCTATCTGATCGCCGCAAGCGCCGATGGATGAGATCATAATGCTATCATCAGAAAAAATTAAACAGCCATCTTTTTCAGGAGAGTGAGTTGTGATATGCAGCATTGCTGCTGCGCTCTTGGCTACATAATATTTTATCGGAAGATTTAAGAACGGTATTACCGGACTTGTCGGCAACGCAGTTGTTGAAGTGATCAGCGCATGATATTTCTTTGTAGTCTGATCGTAGGTTATTTTTAAACTTCCATTCGGTATGATCGCATTATCAACGGAGGCATTTAGCGTATCAATCTCAGCAACGTCCTGCGGCTCAATGGTCATCTCCATCTCCAGTGAGTTCAGATTATACCGTGCCAGATCTGAAGTCGTTACAACTCCAAACGAATTTGAATAGGGCTGGATGCTTGTCGGAGTGATCGACATCACGGCAAGATTCGCATTTTCCTGCTGAACAATAATCTCGATTGTATCGGCAACGATCACTCTTCCGTCGGTGAGCACATTAATAATAGAGGTTCCGTTTTTCACCACCGCTCCCGATGATGGCTTGAACGAGATAATAATATCCCGTCTTTCGCCAACTGCAATGGTATCGGGAAAAATGGAAATACCGGAAATCGTAAAATCAGGATTATCGGATACGATATTACTGATGGATACTGGAAAATTACCCGTATCCCTGATCGTCAGTGTTCTCTGATAAAGTGAATCTATTGCGCACGATACAATAAATGGCTGTGGAGAAATTTTCGCAAGAACTCTCGGAACAACTAATGCTTTGAGTAAAGCCGATCTGTTTAATCCCTGCGCCGTACCGTTGTTCTTGGAATACGCTCCGATCGCCTCTTCGTAAGCTCCCGGTGTGCTTGCATCAAAATGAACAGCGATCTTCAATGAATCACCGGCAATCACATTATACGGAAATGACGGAAGTGCCGATACAGAAAACGGCAAATTCGGTCTATCAATACGCTGTAGTTTTACTGCTGCTTCGCCGATACTTGCAATACTGATAAATGTATCGACTGCCGCACCTTGTGGAATCACGCCAAGATCGAGAATTGTAGGAGTGAATGTCATATCCGGGCTTCCGACTGCGCCGCGGAAATCGCAGAAAATGCTTCCACTGACATCCCCTCCGATCGTTGCTTTGCCGGCACGCGGACCGCTTGCATTGAATGCTGTGAAACGCGCATTTAACTTTACGGTATCACCCGGATGAAGAATAAAAGGATAAGTGACTGTCGGATCAAGAGGATATGCTTCAAAATAAATCGCAGCGTCGTAATTTGCAACGCCGATATTTTTAATCGTTGCGCTATCCTGATCGCCGCCGATCAACAGGATCGTCGTATCCTTAAATTCACCGGGTGTGAGCATTCCGAAATCTATGAAATTCGGTACAAGCAGAATATCGGGCTGAATAGTCGAGCCTTCACCGATCAATTCAACTTCTTTAGTACCGTCATCGGTCATTATTTCAAGGACTGCAGTGCGAATTCCCTGAACAGCAGGTTTGAACCTCAGCGTTATCGTACGTGTATCGCCCGAATCAACGTGGAAATTTGGAGGTTGCGGAACAATGATCTGAAATTCAGTCGGAACCGAATTCTTCGTAACGATCGTCATATCATTAATATCCACCGTCGTAGGCGATATATTTTTGACAATGACTTGTGCATCGCGAGAGAATAATAATTTAGCTTTCGTAAAATCAACCGTATCTTTATTCGTTGATATACGCAGTTGCGCTCCAGCCACAGAGAGCAGATTAAGCAAAACCACTAACACAATAAAAGATTTTCGCATGAACTGATGCATGAGCGCAGATATTTCGACTCCTATATATAACACTTTAGGAATACAAAAGTTACGATTCGCCAATTGCAGAACAAATGACAAGTCCCACCTATTTAGATATGACACGGTAAGACTCCCAATTGTGACAAAATGCCGTTTTACACTCTTTTCTCTAATCCCCCTTTTCATCCTTAATCTCGCCTCTGCGAATCTTCGACCTTCCGTCTCCAGCCTTTCCCCGGTGAAGCCTCTGTAAGTTCTTTATAAATCAACACTATAACATTTCGCGCACGCAAGATTCTCCTTTAAAACCAAGGAGTCCGCCAAGTGGCGGACTCCTCTCAAAATCTATAAAAATCTCTCTTCTCATTTCCCCTCTGCTAATGACTAACGACTTATGACTAAAGAATGTCCTGCAAATATACGACATAAAATCTCGTTTGTCAAGGTGCCTATCGACATTTATTTTCGGGGAAAGCTTAGTCCACTAAATATTTGTCAGTTTCAATGACTGCAAATTAGAAGTATGTGAGAGTACTGTGTTTCATTTGGCATTAATAAGTAGTAATTCTTTTCACGAATCTGAAAGGAATGCCCTTTGAGTTTTCAGCAGGTTTGTGTACCCAAGACAACGTATCGATAGTAATACCTTTGGAATATTTTGAAGGTCTGTTTGACCACCGTAAAGTATCAATAACAAGCAGTTTTTCATTCCCTTTCAAGCTCTTGTCATCTTGATAGTCCACCTTACTTCCCCAACAAGTCAGATAACCTTCGCTTTCCAAACCAAGACTCCCATACCCATCTGAAAAGTCGTCCGATCCTCTGGCATAATATCCCCAAACCCCTCTAATGATAACGGAATTATCAAAAGAATCTTTTGTAAAAAGAAAAAATATTTTTTTTACCATTCCAGATACTAAAATCAGGGTGTCATGGTCTGGGGATAATTCTTTTATGTAAGTGCCACTAAGTAATTCTTGGTTGGGCATAAAACCCGCATAAAGCTTTGTGGAGACTTTCAATTCTGTATCTTCATTACTTCTGAATAAGGTACATGAAATGCACCCTAAAAGCAACCATATAAAGCAAAAGATAATGGGTCTAATCATTATTTTTTATTATATGGTATAACCTTCTGAGGCGGACTCTGAGTAGCTCTCGATGTCGGTTTGATTCTCACCATACAAATATACGAAATAAAAATACATTTGTCAAGTCTTTGACCCGCCGTGGAGGGGTGCCTATTGGCATTTATTTTCGGGGAAAGCTTAGTCCACTAAACATTTGTCAGTTTCAATGACTGCAAATTAGAAGTAGGTGAGAGTACTGTGTTTCATTTGGCATTAATAAGTAGTAATCCTTTTCACGAATCTAAAAGGAATGCCCTTTGAATTCTCTGCAGGTTTGTGGGTCCAAGAGAATGTATCAATAGTAATGCCTTTCGAGTATTTTGAAGGTCTGCTTGACCACCGTAAAGTATCAATAACAAGCAGTTTTTCATTCCCTTTCAAGCTCTTGTCATCTTGATAGTCCACCGTACTTATCCAGGAAGTCAGATAACCTTCGCTTTCCAAATTAAGAATCCCATACCCATCTGAAAATTCGTCCGATGCTCTGTTATCATATCTCCAGCCCCCTCTGATGATAACAGAATTATCAAGAGAATCTCTTGTAAAAAGAAAAAATAATTGTTTTACCATACCAGATACTAAAATCAGGGTGTCATGATCCGGGGATAATTCATTTATGAAAGTGCCGCTAAGTAATTCTTGATTGGGCATAAAACCCGCATAAAGCTTTGTGGAGACTACTGCATCATTCCTCTCATTATTTCGGAGTGTGCTACAAGCAATAAATCCTAACATTAACCATGTAGAAAAAAAAGATAGGTATTTAATCATTATTTCTTTTTTAAATGATAAACAATTTTTCCACCATCCCGGCTGTTACGCCTAAAGATGAGTTACCGAAGATTGATTGCGGATTGATCGGCTGCGCAACTTGCAAATCCTGCCAGCCTTGTAATGCGATATTCATAATATTATTCTCCTTGAGTTTGGTCTTTTTCTGTTATTTTGAGTTCGACTTTCAACGTCCTTTTAAAAACGAGGTAAAGTCTTTTGTCGGAAATGAAAACTACGCCGAATACACTACACGTTCCTTCCCATCCAAATATACGAAATAAAATCCCGTTTGTCAAGGTGCCCATCGACATTTATTTTCGGGGAAAGCTTAATCGAAATTAACACATACTTTCTTGTTGATTCTATTATTTTAATATCCATTCTTTACGCAAAGATTTGCCGGTGACTCGATCATCATAAGTAACGATGCTCTCAAATCTGTATGGTTTTCCATAAGAGTTGAGCTTCACTTCCGATGGAGGGTAGTATCCTTTTTGTTTCACGAACTCGGCTTCTTTTTCAGGGGAAGAAAAAATATATTGTTGCTTCAATGTATCAAGCACAAGAGTTCTCTTGCTTACATTCTTTGAGATTGAGTCTTTGATAAAAACTTTGCAGGACATATTATAATTATCACCCCACGCATTGAGATGAAGATGCCCATAGTCTTTATAATTTTTAGGGAGATAAGACTTACTGATATAGTTAGGTGACATTCGCCTATTATAGCTCCAGTCCCCGCGAATAATTTTATTATTGCCAAGAGAATCCTTTGTAAGCCAAAAAAAATCTTTCCTGTATCGCCGATCATCTAGGCGAGCACATAAAATTAAGGTGTCTTCACCAAAAATATTAAGAATGGGTCGAATTAGTAAGTTTTCAACCGGAATATTGCCTTGATAAAGGGGGTCTTTTTTGATTTTCTTGGCTACAGCAAAATCAGCAATAAGCAAAAGAAGGCTTATGAGAAGTAGTTTTGGAAGTGACAACATAAACATTGTATTTTTTTATTATTATCTCAAAATAGGTCCGGGAATACCACGAACGTTTCCCTCGCATTCTACAGTACCGTATTTCTTACTTATCTTGAAATAATTTCCATGATACCAGTCTGGATCACCTGAATTATCATCTCCCAACATTTCACCAATAGTGCTAGATTTTTCCCTGCGAGGATAGATACTTATGCACATTTATTTTCGGCGAAAGATTAGTCTCGATAACAATTAGCTTTCCTATCTAATCAATCTTTTTTACAAACTTGTACGGTATCCCTTTTGAATTAAGTTCTGCCCCCAGTCCTCCTTCAAGTGTATCAATTATCAATTTATCATCTTCAATTCTTACTATACTCCTCCAATGTTCTTCTGATTTAGTGAGTACTGTGAACCTCAAAAGAGTTGTGCCATCTGTATAACCATGGGAATCATCAGGCCCATACGAACAATAACCACTGTCAATTTCCCTATTGCCTGCCGAATCTTCTGTTAAAAGAAAAAAGGTACGAAGCCCTTTTGAATTTACTTTTATTATGAGTGAATCCTTATCAGGACATAGAACATTTACAAATAAACCTGGAAGGAGACGCGGATGAGGTATCCCAAGTCCAGGACCCAGTAGGAGGTCGTCTTTAAGGTACAACGATTTACAGCAAAATGCATATTCTGCTAATAAAATAACAAGAAAAAACTTCATAAAATTTTTCATAAACAGAAAAGTTATTATTTTAACATACAGGGAACAGGAAAGGAACAATTACTATTACTACCGTTTAATTTTAAAAGTGTCATAGAATCAACAATTGGAGCAGCTCAAACCATCTATCTGTCTTTGCAAAATATTATGGTTATAAGATGTTTCTTTATTCTTACTTGATTCTTCACAGATTAAGCAACTACACATTTTTTCCGCGTCGTGCTTTTTTGACAGCGATGGATTTTGCAGGGGCTTTGGCTTCGCAGAAATCAGAATAGACCTTTGTGAATTCCGCGCCAAAAAACAGAATCATCGAGGAATACGACACCCAAAGCAGGATCAGGATGATCGAGCCTGCCGCACCGTAAACAGAGGCGGGATCAGCCGAACTGAAATAGATACCGAGCGCAAATTTTCCCATTACAAAAAGGAGTCCGGTAAGTACTGCTCCTAATCTGACAAAGCGCCATCCGATTCGCACATCTGGAAGCACTTTAAGTATTAATCCAAACAGGACGCTGATGATCGCAAGTGAGACGATAAAATTAACAACATAATACAGAAACATTATTCCCCCGGGCCAGCCTGAGTGGAGATTATTCGTCAGGACTGAAAGAAGCGATGTAACTATGAGTGAAACAAGAAGCAGAAAACCTATGGAGATGATAAGTCCGAAGGAAAATAATCTGGTTTTTATGGTCACCCATATATTTTGCTTTTTCGGATCGGCTTTGACTTCCCAAATAATATTGAGCGATTTTTGCAGCTGGACGAAAACTCCCGTCGCTCCTAAGAGTAGCGTGACAATACCCATGATCGTCGCAGTCAGCGAATTTCCTGTCTCGGCTGCTTTGACGATCATCGAGTTTATCGCATCAGCTGAAGTTTTGCCGATTGCGGTATTGATCTGGCTGTAGAGATAATTGTTAACGGTATCTCTTCCCAAGAATACACCCGCTATGGTAACGACGATAACCAGCAGCGCCGGAATAGAAAAAATCGCGTAATAGGCAATGATAGAACTTTCGCGAAAAGGGTCTTTCGCATTCCATACCTTGAACGTTTTTTTTAATATCCCGCCGAAGTCTTTAAATCTGAACTTCTTCATTCGCTGCGATGCCGGATAAAAAAATTATGGAAGCATTGCACGTATCCTCTGATATGCGGCAGTATTAAGTTGTGCTTCAGTTGCAGGAGGAAGATTTGCTTTTTTTATTTTTACATTGATAGCGTCAAGCCTTGCCTGCGATGGCGGATGGCTGGCAAAAATAGTTGCAAGTGCTCCGGTCGAGCCGCCGCCACTTGAGATCATCTTGATCTCGAAATAATTAATTGCCGCAGGATACCAGGGACGTCCAGGCAATGCCATCAGATCGTCAAAAGAATTTGCATCGGCTTCGGTCTCATCAGCCTGCGAAAAATGCATCAACGCCGCATTTTCCGCTATTCCGGCAACTCCACCGGCGACCTGTCCGGCAAGTGTGGTGTTCGAGCCGAGTGCAATTTGTGTGACTGCATCAAGTCCGTATTGCTTCGTCATCTGTTGAGTACTGTGGCGGTGATCGGCATGCGTTATTTCATGCGCCAGAATTCCGGCAAGCGTCGCTTCATTATCGACGTATTTCATAAGCCCTGTATAAACATAGATCGGTCCGCCGGGAAGCGTAAAGGCATTTACGGTTTTATCATCGTGGATGATCGTGACGGTATAATTGAAATCCTTATTTATTACGTTCGATGATTGAATGATCCGGTTGACAATTCCCTGCACATAATTACGAACATTCGGGTTGTTCAAAACAGGGTAAAGTGCCGGTTTTTTTGCAATCTCTGCTTGCACATTCCTCCCGAATTGCACGTCCTGTTGCTTAGTAAAAATATTTACTCCGCTTCCGCATGAGGAAAGAATGATGGTGACTGAGAAGAGAGATAGAATATAATATGTTTTTAAAGAATTCATTTTCGTAAAGATAAAGTAAATTTATTCTGTGAGGAGAAAGGGTTTAGGGAAGCACGATTAACAACTGGGCTAAGTTTTTCGTTGCGGGGATAAGAAAGTTAAGAATGCTTATCATCTACAGTGTCATTGCGAGGAGGGCGTTAGCCCGACGTGGCAATCTAAAAACTTAAAGTTCTCACGCACTTAAAGATTTTAAATTGCCGCGTCGTTCGCAAGCGAACTCCTCGCAATGACACATAACTTCAATTTACCTAATGATTTTTATTTCCCCCTCCGCGCTCAACCCATTACACAATATTTTACAAAGATATGTACCGGATGGTAATCCTACTCCGTCAAAGCGAATACTCTGATCACCTGAAGATTTATATTCATTAGCAAGACTCGCAATTATCTTTCCTTCAAGAGAATATATTTCCACCGTTATAATTCCTGCTGATGGCAAGTGATACACAATCGTAGTTGAGGTGGAGAATGGATTTGGATATATTGCGTCGATAGATATTTTCGGACTTCCGGATGCGCCGTGCTCGAGCACAGCAGATGTCGGTTTCTCATCGGTGCTGATACGAATAATATTTCCGCGCAATCCAACTGCATTTCCGGCGCCCAATGTACCAAAGCAAACTCCGTAGAGTTCATTCAGGGTATTGCTTGTCTGTTCATTGAATGAAACGCAGCCATCGGTCGAGTGAATAATATATCCAGCGTGCCCAACGATGGTGGTATGCATTCTATCAAAGCATTGAATAGCATTAAGAGAAGTAAAATGTGGAGTCTCTACGGAATTCCATGTTGCTCCTCCATCTCTGGTCACATCAACGAACCAATGAATGGTGGGTTCACCCGGACTCCAGGACCTAAGCATTGCACCATAGAGGCTATCGGTAAAAGATAATGAGTGTATGACAGAAGCTGCTATCGCAGTAGAATCATCGGGATTTATCCAATTAAATTTCCAATTTACACCTCCATCATTCGAAAGATAATATGCATGGTAACCAGTCATAAATGCGTGCATCTTATCGGGGTAGCTAACGCTTCGAAAATAATCTACATGCTGATCGGACGATGCAGGAGGAGTTGCGACAAATTCACGAGTCCAGAACTGTCCGGCAGAATAAGTCTTCAGGCAAGTATTTGAATCACCAACCACAAGTCCGTCAATCGGCGTTGCAAAGCTCACGGAGTTAAGATTATTTCTTGTTTCACTTAATTGTAATGCCCAAGTCACACCACCATCGGTAGATTTAATGATCGTACCGTACTCCCCGACAGCCATCACATTGATCGAATCCAAAAATGTGACACAACGAAGTGTATATCCTGTACCGCTTGCAACGATCTTCCATACTTTACCGCCGTTCGTTGTCCGCATTATCGTGCCTTCTTTGCCAACGGCTAAACCAAGAGACGTATCTCCTTTCGGAAAAGCTATACTATAGAGCGTCGTTACTTCAGGTGTCTCCGGCAGAAAAACCCATGTCGATCCGCCATCGGTTGTTCGTAAGATCACTCCATTACCCACAGCCATCGCGTTCATCTTATCAAAATAGGAAATGGAAGAGATGCTTGCACGAGATCCGATCGGGCTATATTGCCAACTCATGCCATTATCGGTTGAGACAATGATATTCCCATCGTTTCCGACGGCAGTAATGTTGCCTCCGTTTTTTCCATCTATCGCCAAAAGTGTTGCAGTAACCGGGTAGATCGAAACTTGCCTGATGCTCCACGTCGTCCCGCCATCGCCGGAGTGTATGATAAATCCGGCATCGCCAATCGCAGTAATATTTTTATCATCCGTGAAACACGAACTGAAAAGTGTATTGCCGTATCCGGTTTCGATCTTAAACCATGATCTGCCTGTATCAGCCGAGCGCATCAACACTCCTGCATAACCTGAAACTACAATAAAATCGGGGCGGATCATGTGAATATTATAAAGCGTATAATTGAGCTCAGTAGGAATAACTGCCCATGACGAACCTCCGTCCGTCGTTTTAAAGATGCCCCCATTTAATGCAATTGCAAGAGCATTATTTTTATCAACAACGAGAATGCTATTGAAAGTGAGTTTTGTGTTTGTTACGAGTCGCTGCCACGTCGTACCTGCATCTGTTGATTTTATGATCCAGCCCGAATCACCGCAGCACATTCCGTAGTTCTTATCAATAAAGCTTAATGAACGGAATGTTTTTTTAAAGCCAAGAATATCTGTCTTCACCTTCCACGTTACTCCGCTATCAGCGGTTTTCATGAAAGTCCCTTCTTCACCACATGCATAAGTCTCGGTAACAGAGAGCATTTGCACAGCGTGCAACGGGTTTCCGGTGAATTGCGGATTCTGCCAGCGCCATACATTAAGCTGAGCAATAGATAACTGTGCGGAAACCAAGATGAGAAACAAGGACAAAAGGTATTTCATCGTGACGCAAGATAAGTCGTTAATGGGTGGAGAACAGTGTGCGTGGTGGTATGGTTTTAAGTTCTGTGTCATTGCGAGAACAGCTTTAGCCCGACGTGGCAATCCCCTACTAGTTTGTAGTCCCTTAATCTCTACCACTAATTAGGGAATTGCTTCGTCATTCGCAAGCGGATTCCTCGCAATGACACTAATTCCTAATTCGTAATTCATAATTATCTTGATCTCACAGCGCGCTCGGTAATTGCATCGCTCGATGCAGAGCCGTCGTCGTTTGTGCCATTGAGAACTACTCGGTAGAGATACGTGCCGTTGGCAACATCATTGCCCATTTCATCTCTGCCATCCCATTCGAGGGAATTCAATCCGGCGCGCTGTTTTGCCGGATCAACATGGATCGTGCGGATCTTTCTTCCGGCAACCGTATAGACCACAACTTTTACATCTGCCTGTGAACCTGCTTTTAAAATAAAGGTGAACCACGTTTTATCTTTGAAGGGATTTGGATAGTTCATCACATGATCTAATCCGTTCGTATTGGAAACAACAAATTCATCACTGAGCGTATCGGCACGGTTACCGCTTGCATCATTGCCAACAGCAGTAAATAAATATCTTCCCGGTGCAAGCGGAGTTTCAGGGGTGATGTCAAGAAATGCTTGAACTACACCCGTTGGCTGAGTCACAAATCGCGTCCTAAAATCTTTTGTTTGCAATCGTCCGGAAAATACTTGAGGACCTGTCGCGCCGAAAAGCGCTTGAAGTGTACCGCTGATCGAAGACGAATCCATAACGCGAAGCGGGCTATTATCGGAAAGTCGGATCTCAATTACTACTTTCGAAGAAACATAATCTCCACTATTAATATGATTGCCATCAAAAAGCAGATCAAGTTTCGGCTTGGTACTGTCGTGAACAACGGTATAAATAATATTTGTAGAATTATTAAATGCAAGCTGCTCATTAAGGGTCGCACCTGGATTGACAGTTGCAGTGAGACTTACATCGCCCTGAAAACCTGAGGTAAGCAGAGTATGAGTAAATGATACCGTCGAATGTCCGAGGAAATTCGCAATCGTATCTGTTGCTATGATCGTCGCTTTGCCATGAAAAGTTTGAACAAGCTGTACGGGTACTTTCTGTGCATCAACGCAGGTAACATTCTGAACTTGATAGGTTACCGTTTCCGTATTGCCTTCCAAAACAACTTTTGGATTTACGGAGATCAGACTATCGGAAGTATTAAATTCCGGAGCAGGATCATATTCAAGTTCGATGAGATTTAATTTCGGACTTACACTTGATGAAGCGCTGCGCTGAAAATTCATCTGCACATACATCTTATCATAGAATGAGGCAGGATTTACTGATAGATCAGCGCTCGTCCCTGATGCAGCATCAGCTTTCAGCACTGTATCGATCGCTCCACCAATCTTCCGCACTCCGAGCACCGTGAATTTTATTGTCGAGTTCGGGCTGACATTCTCTGACTTCCATCGCAAATTTCCATACCCGGTTGCACTTGCTGTCATCGGAGTTTGTGCAAAGCCTGTTGTTCCGAGAGTAATGACCGTATCTAAAAGAGAAACTCCTCCGGTATGATCGCCACTGAATTTTTCTTTCGCTTGTCCCGGCAGCATTCCCTTTCGCCCAATTAATGCATACGATCCAAACGTTGAAACTGCTCCCATTCCATTCGCTGATCCAAGAGTTTGCAATGCTTGCTTGACAATATCGCTGTTTGTAAAATTTGGAATGAACGGCGCAAAGTTTGTCATTGCTACTACTTTTCTTCCATCAGGGATAGCGGCAATATCTGCTACCAACTCATTTGCCAAAATTGTCCCCTGTCCTGCAACATCGGTTTTGAGGAAAAGAAATTGCTGATCTATACCGCTTGAATCGGCAGTCATTTCAAGCAAAGAAAATGCTACGAATTGTCCGCTAATATATGGAGTGGTGAATGCAGGTCTTCCCTTAAGCAGTAGTTGCCCAACCGGAAGAGCGGCTACGACATTAGTATCATTAAGCCCCCTCGCTTCAACATCATATTGGACAGTATCAGTGGTCGGAATAAATAAGGCTCCATCAGTTTTATCAACCTGCAAACCCGATATGATTGTTCTTTCAAGTTGATCGCCCGTAGAATAGGAAAATTCGGAACGAGCGCCGCTCGGCTTTGGAGCATCTACTGATAAACTCTGCACTTCCCATGATGATTGCGCGCCTGATTGGAGCGTAATCCGTGATCGACACCAAATAACATGAGAAGATGGATTTGGAAGTTCACTTCGTGCAAAGGCTTTCTGAAAGAAAAGACCTGAGCCTTTTAATCCGGAATAATCTTTCGGATTAGTAAAGGTATTCGTCGTATCGAATTGAAGTTCAAGAGTCGTTGCACCGCCAGTTGCAGTATGAGGCAACAGCAAAATAAAATTTACGGAATCTGTTCGAATATCGCAGAAATATTTGCTGCCTTCCGGGGGATAGAACGGCGTTGCCGAAACTCCGTTCACCAAAAAACTCACCGATGCTTCGTTGTCATCTTCGTCAGTTTCAGCAAACTGATTATCAAAATCAACAAAGGCGTTCAGGTTATTCGACCCGACGGCAAAAGAATCGAGAGAGAAGACTGCGCCAGTCGTTGCAATATTTTCAAATGAGGTAATAGAATCGATCAGTATGATTTGCCTGTTCCCCGGCTGATTCTCGGTTAGACGAATATGTACAGGTTTAGTAATACCATATCCAAAATTCCGCGTCGTTACTTTGACGGTAATTTCCGAATCACGTAATGAAAATACGGTACGCGGAATACTATCCTTTCCCATCAGCAAGATATCCGAAGCTACTATATTAAATTCCGGTTGCGGGCGCAAATCAAATCCGATTGCGGCATCCCCTAAGATCGTATATTCATAAAGAGAATTATGTGGTCCAAAGTTGTTCGTCTCAATTTGTGCGTCAGATTGTAAGATAGATTCAATGAATTTTGACGTCGTCATGACGATCGGCATATTAAGCTTATGTGCTCCGACCAAAGGTATTCTCGCACTTCCCGTATCGGCGCGCAGTAAATTAAATATGTCTGCCGACATACTGAAATCATAATCTACCGCTCCGAATCCGGTAGAGCCAAGAGCAAGAATTGCTCCCGCTTGAGGAACACGTACGAAGGATTCATTCATTGATACAATATTTGGTTCAGCAAATGCTCCGGTACGACATGATACGGTGATCAGAACCGGATATCTTCCCAAATTTCGAAGACTCGTTACATCAGGGAATTGTACGTCGGTAATATTTGGCGCACCATGACCAAAGAAATAACATAATGCCTGGCCTTCCTGAAATGCAGTTTGGATATTTGCGATCTGAGTACCATCAATTGGATCAATGAGATTATGGCGATAAATAAAAGTGGGCTTAATGCTGATAGGGGGATTTCCCAAACCGCCAAATTGATTGCCTTGATACGGAGGCAATCCTACATAGAGTTGTTCATCCTGCAATAACTCTCCCCATTGTGTCGGCGGGTCACCTCCGGCAACAAAAAGAAAATTCTTATTCCACTGCGCAGGGGAGGATGTTTCGTAATCCACGAGTTTATTCAGATAATTTTGTGCTTCGTCCTGTGTCTCAACAGGTATGCGAGTGACGACCATCCTAAATGTAGAGGAATCCGTAAAGCCTGTACCTTCGACAGTTGTAAAAACATAATCGGATGAAGGATTGCCGTAGGTTGGCACGTAACTCCTGTGGATCGTCTTTTGAGGATTATCTTGTAACGGATTATTCAAATTAAATTTTGGATCCCATGTTGCATCACCGAAAAGTGTTACGAATGCCGGGGGCACGCCATTGTAAAAATCAAAAGCATATTGCAAATATCTTCTGATCGCCCATGCTTCATCCGAGCCAAAACTAAAAGCATTAAATACTTCATCGGTAGAAACAACCTTTGTTCGCAATCCAGAGAAATCATGTCTCCTCTTTGCAAGCGTCAGCGCAGTCTGCATGAAAAGAGGATGCGTGATGATAATATAATCTGCTCCGATAGTTGAATCGAGAATTGCAGCGAATGTGCCAGAGGCATTGACTATTCTATCAGGGTGAAGGAAACTTGAAGAAATTGCAGCAACATATTTTGTTGTACCACTTGCTGCGTCTTTATATGAGGGTGCATTTCCATTTGTAATTAATTTCGTGTCATCAGATAAATTATAAAGATGCGGCACTTCGCCGGATGCTTGCAATAAAAGATTAAATTCCTGTTGAGTAGGAACGAGCGAAAGTGCCCATTGTCCCTTTGCAATGGCTGTATCAGAATTTGCTGAAAGTGATTCGGGAAGTGAAACCTCATAGAAATCAAAGTACCATTGGTCAGGCTTTAAATTTCCCGCTTTATATGCAACTTCAAAGGTATTCGCTCCAAGTTTTAACTGAGACAGTGGGACGGTGAATGAAGTGCGTAATTCATTGTACTCACTAAAGCCCACATCAGGAAGTGCAATTCCGTTAATTCTTATAGTTTCATGATGTGTTACTATCCCGCCATTGGCTGTTGATATTCCGCGCAGAAAGAAGCTAATCGTTGCAGACTTTCCGGTAATATCAGATGGTAAAGATGCGACGTTGAATGTATCAATAACTTTCGTAGTCGAATCCTTGACCATTCTCCAAACAAATCTCTCTCCGGCGATCCATTCAAATCGTTGAAGTGAGGAATCTTCGCGACGTCCGGCATCGCCACCATAATAAAAATTATCCTGCTCGTGATGAAGAGTTATATTTCCTTCAGAAATTGTCAGCGAGGGATTTCCCGTTACCACTTTATCAAAATATCTTTTTGGCGCAGTTTGAAACTTTCGACTATTGGTCAGCCAATAAGCATTCGAATCCGTTTCCCAACTGTAATACTCGCCGGGAAAACCATGCTGACGTTCGCCGTAATATTCAATGGCATTGATCTTTCCATCTGCTGTGCTATCAATCCAAACAGGCACTTCCTTTCCTCGATTGAACATCCGTAATTCCGAAGCGCGCCAATTCTGAATATCACCAGAACCACTCCGCGATTGAATCTCAGCAGGTGTTACGCGGTAAAGTCCGGTTCGTGTCGCGACGAGCTTTATATACGAGGCGCTCGGATCAATCCAATTTACAATTGACTTATCAAATGTCGGCGTTACCGCTGCCGTCTGTACTCCCTGCTTTACAGGATGCGAATGAAATCCTGATCTGAAACGAGCGATGTCAGAAGTATTCGCTGCAAGTCTTGAATATAATTGTTCGAAAACGGGATCAGCAGTGTTAGTTACTTGTGGTGAGGAGAGCTGGGATTGCAGGTCAAAAAATATCCCGCACGTAAATTTCTTCTTGGCTTTTGCAGTGCCGCTTGCTGCATTAAATTCAACAAGTGGAATTGTGAGCGCAACAATTCGCATTGTTCTTATTTTTGCAGAGCCTGAAAGTATCGGAGAGGAAGGCGAAACTGCACGATAATTATTTTGCGAATAGAACCTCTCACCTTTTGTATCTGATCTTGGCAAGAGAAAAGTACTCGTTAAAGAACCTGATGAAGTTTGTTGAAGGATCGGTACAAAATTCGAAGCGCCTTCGGGTATTGCGATCGTAATTGCAAGCGCGGGAATTTCCGGTTCGCCAGCTTTACCGATGTTCGTGAAGGATACTCCTGTCGGAAGTTTCTCAATATTCAGATTTGACCATGATAGCTTACCAAACTGCCTGTCATCTGCGCCGACAACTTTCTCTTTTGACTTCGAGAAAGTCGGCTCACCCATTTCTATATCAAAGGTGATCTTTCCCTTATTTCCTGTGATCGTCGTATGAGATGTCAGCAGACCATGTGATACTCCGCTACCGAAAATTTTTGTCGGATATTTCTTATAGAGTGGTCTGACCTTTGTTTTTGTCGCGATTGTTGCGACCGGTATACGAGTTGTAAGTTTAGGCGGAGTTACCGATCTGCGCACAGCAACTTGTGCGAATAAATTCGCAGCAAAAAAAAGTAAACATACTGTAACGAGAAAACGTCTTCGGACGCTATGGCGCATTTCGAATAAAATATTGACACAAAAATTATCCAATCAATAGAACGGTATCCGAGGGGAAATAATTAATGTGGGACGAATAAATGACCTTTTAAGCATCAGGGTGTTTATAGCGAGACGGACTTCAGTCCGCACGAACGGACTGAAGTCCGTTCCACTATTTTACTGCGTTCACTAATCCCCCAACTTCCCCTTCGCTTCTTCGTAATAATTCTGATGGGCTGGATCGAGATACTCCAGCTTCTGAAAATACAAATCCTTGTTGTCTTTGTACCACTTAGCAAAATCCGCAAACTCCGTATATTTCGATTCAAAGAATGTCTTATAATAAACACTTCTATCAATGATCGAACTTCCGCGTTTCATTGTGATCAATGTATCAATGACTTTTCCCATATACATTCGTGCATCATCCGGTTTCGTTGAGATATTATCGAGAACCTGTTCATGATACATCCATGCAATGTCACGGATGCTCCTGGTACCGGCATTCATCACATCTTCTATATATCCGAAACGCGAGAAAGCACCTGAGGAAGTAATAAGCCGATCCCATCCAACCGTATTCTGAGAGCCATTCGCAACTAGTGCGATCTGTTGCGCCTGCTGAAAAGCGGCTGAACCGGAATTCGCTTCATACGAATCAAAATCAAGTCCGATAATGATATAGGCGTAATAATCTAAAATACTTTCAAAATCACGATAATTCATTCCATGTTGAAGAATCTGCCCGCGGGAGTATCCGAAAGAGACTTTATCATCGAAAAAGCGCGCCATGATCGTACTTTCACTGCTTTTATAGAAAGGACGTTTGCTCTGGACGAAGATCTGCGCCCCCGTAGGAAGAATATTAAAATTTATCGTAGCCTGAATTTTGTCTCCTACAAAGTTTGTTGTCCAAGAGTAGGCATTCAGGTATGCCTCGACATCCTGCTTAAATGTATCCCAATTCTTCCGCTGTTCATCGGAAAGATTCTGGAGATTCAAGCTGACCTGGCAATTAAGCTCCTGAGCCGGAGCGGATTTGCCGAGGAGAAGCAAAAGCAGAATAAAAAAAGCAGAACGTTTCATAGTGGCAATAGTTTTAAACTTGGTAAGCGCACTGGCAATCAGTGGGGTGGACTTTAGTCCGCCCGAACGGACTGAAGTCCGTTCCACTGCATCTCTATGCACTCTATGAATACGACGATTTCACATAAAAGATTCTATAAATATGGCGTGGTTCACACGTTCGAAGCAGAACATCGACAGCACTGAGAAGAAGGACAATGACTCCATACCCGATGGGATGTGGACGAAATGCCCTGATTGCAAAGAGATCCTCTACAAAAAACAATTAGAGGAAAATCTTTTTACGTGCCCGAAATGCGATAAGCATTTCCGCATCGGAAGCGGCGAATATTTCGAAATTCTTTTCGATGATGGCGCATTCTCGGAGATCGCAGCCAATCTGCTTTCTGATGATCCATTAATTTTTACCGACACAAAGCCCTATCCCGCCCGCATTACCGATGCTCGCAAAAAGACATCGCTCAATGATGCTATGCGAGTTGCTTCGGGAAAAACTGAGGGCGAAGATGTCGTTGTCGGCGCAATGGATTTTTCATTTGTCGGCGGTTCGATGGGTTCTGTCGTCGGCGAAAAATTTTCTCGTGGAGTTGATGAAGCGATCAAATTAAAATGTCCGTTCGTCATGATCTCCAGTTCGGGAGGAGCACGAATGCAGGAAGCGGCGATCTCGCTGATGCAACTTGCCAAAACAAGTTCGAAACTTGCGCAGCTCGATAGTCATAAACTTCCCTTCATCTCTATCCTTACCGATCCAACCACTGGCGGCGTCACGGCAAGCTACGGAATGCTGGGAGATATTAATATTGCCGAACCGAAAGCGCTGATCGCGTTTGCCGGTCCTCGCGTCGTCGAGCAAACCATTCATAAAAAACTTCCACCAGGTTTCCAGCGCTCAGAGTTTCTTTTAGAGCATGGATTCGTTGATAAGATAGTCCACCGCAAAGAAATGAAGAAGACGCTTGCAACACTGTTAAGGCAGATGAAATAGGATTTAAGCTATTATGCTGTCCCATCGGGACTAATATTAACAACCAGAGTCCTCCCTCAGCAGGTGCCCACAATATTAAATCTTTAAAAAGCACTTGACAAATGGGTATTTTATCCGTATATTGGTATCAATTATGATGAGCACCTACGCCCCAAAGGCGGGCAAGCTTAAACTTCAAAGTTCAAAGCTTAAAGGGGAAGGAAGGAGTGAAAATGTGCACAACGATATACTTGAATTATATGAAGTTACAGTCGCTCACCCGGAAAATGTTTGAACATAGATTAGAGTAGATTAATGGGTTAATATGATTTGAAGCCAAAATCTTCTTAAACTTTTAAATCTACCCAAATCCAGGTTCAGATAAAAGGAGCTAATATGACGATGTGCAATATTAGAACGTTGATTTATAATAGGTTAAGCTGGGGTCAATCTTGATGAGATGCTTCCCTTCCGGCGGCTGTTAAGATACGTTACCAGCTTCCCTATTACACAAATTTTTATGACACCTGAAAATACAAAGATAAAGAAGCCGAAAAAGCATGAGAATAAGGACTGGACTGTCCGTATCATCGGTTTTCCGATGGATCTCGGCGCGGGTCGGCGCGGAGTTGATATGGGACCTTCGGCACTGCGAATTGCCGGAGTCGGTGATAAACTTGCAGCGCTTGGGTATAATGTGATCGACGCCGGAGATATTGATATTAAGAATCCTGAAGTTGCCCATTTGCAGGATCCGAAACTTCGGTACTTGGAGGAAATCGCTTCTGCTTGCACCGATCTGGCTCGGGAAGTTGAATCGTCTCTTGACCGAGACGAATTCCCTCTTGTCCTCGGCGGCGATCATTCGATGGCGATCGGCACAATTGCCGGAATTGCCGGACATTGCAAGAAAAACAATAAAAGGCTTGGCGTCATCTGGATTGATGCGCATTCCGATATTAATACACCCGAATCCAGCCCAAGTGGAAATATTCATGGAATGCCCGTTGCCGTAACGCTTGGCATCGGACCACCGGAGTTAGTGAATATCGGCGGAAATTATCCAAAATTGCAGCCGCATCAGATTGTCTTTATCGGATTACGATCTATAGATGATGGCGAAAGGAAACTTCTAAAAAAATTAAAGATCGAGGCGCATACGATGACCGATCTGGATAAATACGGAGTTCATAGAATTATTGCCAAAGTGCTTTCATCAATGAGAGCAAAAGTAGATCATCTTCACGTAAGTTTTGATCTGGATTCGGTTGACCCATCTGTAGCCAGCGGAGTTGGGACCCCTGTTCCTGGAGGACTGAGTTACCGCGAGGCGCATCTTATCATGGAAGCGATTGCCGATACGGGGTATATGTCGTCATTCGAAATCGCAGAGGTGAATCCCATATTGGATACACGCAACGCCGGAGCAGAATTTGCTGCCGATCTTATCGCCAGCAGTATGGGAAAGAGAATATTATAAACTGAGAATTGAGAAATTTTTTTTTAATGTCATTGCGAGGAGGGCTTTAGCCCAAACGAAGCAATCTAAAATCTTTAAAATTTCAGATTGCTTCGTCATCGCTGCGCGACTCCTCGCAATAACAAAAATAAAATTACTACTTATGCAGCACAACGAATTCGACTCTGCGATTATCCGCTCTGCCATCTTCGGTGTCGTTTGTTGAAATAGGATTATCTTTACCGTATCCCTTTGCTGTGATTCGGCTACTTGAAATTCCTTTTTTCAGCAAGTAATCCTTAACGGTATTGGCACGGCGCAGCGAGAGATCCATATTATAGGCATCTGACCCTTGTGAATCGGTATAGCCTGCGATCTCAACTTCCATATTATTATTTGCCTGCATCAGATGGAGGACGCGGTCAAGTTCAGGGTAGGATGAGCGTTGCAGATCGGATTTATTGAGATCAAAGAAGATCAGCAAACGGGTTCTACCTGTTGCTTCGTTAAGTTTGATGTCGTGATTGCCACGAAGGATTCTACCGTCGGAATCAACTTCGTAATACGTTGATCCAAAGAGATAGCCGTCGGCATCTGCAGTAACAGAATATCTTCCCGGCACTTTGACGCGGACATTATATTCGCCGTCATCATCAGTTCTGGATGTTGTGACAACTTCGTTGCTGTTCAGATCCGTGACTGTCACACTTGCTTTTACAGGTTTTCCGCTCTTTGCATCGGTAACTTTACCCTTGAGATCGGCATAACCCTGCGGCGCTTTTTCTGGAGTAGTGGAAGCAGGTGTATATGCCATATCAGCTTTCGACATTGCACCGAATGGAAATTTCAGAGCAACAGAAAGCGAAGCATACCACATCTTCGGTGGCGTTGCTCCGAACTTTGCGTAATCATCTTGGAATGTTTTTGATACCCATTCTGCCAATGGAATTGCAACCTGTAGTTCAGGTGTCAGAACCCAGCCATTACTGCCAATAGGAATGAATGTTCCGATACCAAGCTTAGCAGCTATTTGTGAAGTATTAAAATAGCTATTCGAAGGACCTGCCGGGATATCAAATTCCGTGCTGCCGGATTGTATTCTTGACGGTAAGAAAAGAAATTCCGTATTGTTGGTTGAACTAAGAATTTTTTCATGGATTGAAACCTCGTCACTAAGAAGAGAGCTGTATCCAATGCCGACCAAACCGTAGAGACCATTCTCCATAAATTGAAGCCTTAATGCAGCATCTATGCCCAGAAATCCGAGTTTGGTTTTGAGTGTTTTTTCAATGTCAGCTGTGCCAGGATTGCTACCATCTGAAGCAGTAGTATTAATCGTTGAATCCTCGACCGTACTTGTCGAATGCTGGCGATACTGAACTTTGAACTGTAAGCCCAGAAAATCCGAGAATGAAAAATCAAGCGTTCCGCCAAACTGGAATCCTAATCCGGATCCCGGATTAATGAGATACATCGGCTGTACAGATTGCGTTGCAAGAGCATCGGTGAATGGCCAACCGAACGTGAAGTAATAATTAGCCGAGCCAGGCAGCCAAGTATAATTTGCTCCCGCTTCAATTCCGATATAATTTCGTGAACTGATAAGCGACGGGTCGCGCTGTGAGAAGCCCTTTCCGATGAAGAACGGACAGAGAGCGAGGATAATAATACAAAGTGCTGTTTTTCGTGAGATTGATATGAAATTCATAGGTAAATGAAAGGTTTAGAATACAAAAATACAAAATTTTCAAGGGTAAGACCCAAAAAGGAACCCCTCGCAGTCAAAATATGTAGTATTGCCCGTTAGAATAAAGCATCTGGCGCGTTCATCTAGCGGCTAGGATACCGCCCTCTCAAGGCGGGTACACGGGTTCGATTCCCGTACGCGCTACTCATAAAAGCAAGTTCTAATTCATCGTATCCCGCGGTGCTCCTCTTTTGATCCAACTAACGATTGCATCGATCTCATTCTGTGGAATTGATTCCTTTCGAGATGGCATCGGATCGCCATAAAGAATACTCGAAGTTGTTAATTTCAGTTTATAGACTAAGTAACTTGCATCGGGATCGCCAGGAATAACTAATCCTTTGAATTGCTCGGCAACAATATCACTTTGAATTTTATGATTGAATAGTAATTGGTTATAAGCGCTATCTGCTTGAAGGGATAATAGTGCCTTAGGTGGAACAATGTTACTTATATCCCCATCATGACAAGCCGAAATGCACGATCTATTAAATGTCCGCTGCTGAATATCGTAAAATTTATCGGAAAGTACGGGTAACGGTTGCACCGTATATACACAGCCGGCTATTACTATTACGATAAAGCAAAAAAAATATTTCGTCATCAAACACTTTTTTCTACCTAAAAAAATTATTCCTTAATAAATTGCTTGGTGATAGATTTACCTTCGGATGTGATTCGTAGATTATAACATCCGGGCTTTAAATTGCTGATCGAAACAGTGAATGCGTTCTCTGTTCCTGTTATATCGGTATGCTTAATTCCCAGCAAATCGAATATTTCAAAATGTTTTTGTACTTCAGGCTGTAAATTCTGAATCTTCAAAAAATCATTTGCGGGATTTGGATACACTCTTGCTGACGAAGCAGATTTATTTGTTCTGACAAAGCCGTTCGTGTGAAGAGGTGTAAGCGAAATAAGTTTTGGATTCGGTTTTGGCTCCGTATTTTCCATTATATAATATAAGTGGTCTGCCGAAATATTATAATAGTGGTCAATCTGACGATTACGTGCTGAATCAGCTGGCCAAAAAACATTTATAGAATCAGCCTTCGTATATGTGCCCATACCAACGTAAGCAGTTAGCGAACCGATTGAACCCATTCCGCCGCCGGTTGATATTTGACGAGAGCGTACAGCGCCACCTGCCCAAACATCGGCGATCGTCCCGATACCTTCGGCTGCAGTGCGTCTTGCAGTAAATTTAAGTTGAAGCCAATGCCCGCTATTGGCATCGGGTGTAATATTATGAAAAAGTTTGAAATCAGGAGTTGGTCCTACGAGAGGATCAGCAGCCCCGGAAGCTCCGGCAACAATATCAACTTTTCCATCGTGATCGTAATCAAGTAATGCCGCGCCTCTGCCACGGCGATCATACATGATCCCTGAAGTGGGAGTGACATCCTCGAATGTTCCATTACCTAAATTTCTAAGGAATCTCGAAGTATCTAATGTAAGAAGTTTTCCTGGTAGGATCTGTTGAATATGTCCGTGTAAAATGAAGCCATCTTCCCAACCATCATTATCAAAATCTGCAAATAACGGCGTCCAAGTTACCGTTTCGATTTTGGGATTTCCTCCAACAATTCCATCTGGTATATTCGCTTGCACTCCGACATCAGTAAAAATATTATTATTATTCTGCATCAGACGCTGCTTTCCGATATTCGTCTCGTAGAAATCAAAATCACCATCCCTGTCATAATCGTTTGGTCCGATACCCATAGAAAAAAGTTTTTGCTCCATCCCTATCTCGGAGTCAACACGAACAAAAGTGGCATGTCCGGTTTCCATCAGCATATTTTTATAGACACGGTTTGAGAGGATTTCTATTCCATAATCATTGCCGACAAACAGATCAAGGTCGCCGTCACGATCATAATCAAAAAAGAGTCCAATATTTCCGCAGCCGGTATCACCATCGACACCAAACTCTTTTGCGCGCTCAGTGAAAGTACCATTTCCATTATTCACATAGAGCCAATCCGGAAAACCCTTAAAAGCATATCCTATTAAACTATCTGGGTGGACAGGATTATAATAAAATTCATTTACCCATCGTGCGACAAAAAGATCGTTATATCCATCGCCGTTAAAATCACCGAATGTGGCACCGTTACTTTCGTTCTGATCAAGAGTCGAAGCCATCCCTGATGTTGAGCTTACATTCGTGAATGTGCCATCACCATTATTTTGCCAGAGAATATCGGTGTTCTGCGTTGTCGCATAGATATCGGTTAGGCCATCGTTATTAAAATCGAAAGCCGTACCTCCGCGAGTATGGGAGCGGAAATCATTATGGGTTGCGAAAAGAGAATCGGCAACATTTGTGAATGTGCCGTCGTGATTATTTCTATAGAGCTTATCATAATTAAGTCCGCCTGCCATATAGATATCATCCCATCCGTCATTATCGAAATCAATGACAACTACACCGGGACCGATATTTTGTGTGCCACCGGATTGTTGATAGATCTTCGCATCGTCTGTGGCGTCGCGAAAAAGAAATTGCGCAGAAACCGCAGTCGGCAAAAGCACAAGAAAAACTGTGAGATACAGTATTTTTTTCATTCCTAAAATATAGTAATCAACGTTGTTCTATAAGTCCAAATAGCAAAAGAGTAGTTCCATATCTATGCAGAAAAGACCTGATCGTCAATCCTTAATAAATTGCTTCGTTATCGTATTCCCTTCTGAAGTGATTCGAAGCACATAGCATCCCTGCCTCAGACTATTAACTGATAACGAAAAACTGCTTTCCGATCCCGTTACATCAATTTGTTTGATACCGAGCAGATCGTAAATTTCAAAGTGTTTCTGAACATCAGGCTGCAAGTTCTGCACGTGTAAAACATTCGATGCAGGGTTTGGATAAAAAACGGGTACGTTCGAACGAGAATTTACAGCTACTGCACTCGGTGGTATCACTGGCAAAAGCGAAATTAGTTTTGTATCCGGAACCGATGCCATATTTTCCATTACATAATACAAATGATCTGCTTCGATATTTTCGTAATGATCGATCTGACGATGACGATTTTTATCGCAGAGCCAAAACACATTTATTGAATCTGCTTTAGTAAATTCACCCATGCCAATGTGCTGCATCAAAGAATTCTGCGAGCCAAATCCTCCGCCGGTTGATACCTGCCTAGAATGACGAATTCCGCCAGCCCAAACATCTACGATCGTGCCGATCGCTTCTTTGGCTGTTCTTCGAGCAGTAAATCTAAACTCTAACCAATGTCCTGCATTACTTCTATCGGCAGTGATATTTTGCAGCAGGCGATAGTTCGATTTTGTTTGAAATAGATTGATACTTAAAGAAGCAAGGCATATATCAAGTTTGCCGTCATGATTAAAATCAAGATACGCCGCTCCTCTTGCCATTATATCGAGATATGCCCTCTTCCCGTTCATATCAACCAGAGCGCTGTCGGTATAATCGCGAAAAACAGTGTCTATATTGTGAAGAAATATTGATGTATCTAATTTACTCGGATTTGAAATCCAGGGCGGAATACCACCTTCGAATCCATGTACTATAAATCCATCTTCCCAGCCGTCGTTATCGTAGTCTGCCATGAGCGCAGTCCACGAGGTGGCATAATAGCCTACGCCGCCACGCTCGAAGCCATTCCTGAGAGGTAGTATCTGTTTACTCACATCCTTGAATGTATTGTCGCCATTATTTCTCATAAATGCTTCGGGACCTATTGAGGTCTCGTAGAAATCAAAATTACCGTCGCGATCATAATCATTCGGACCAATGCCCATATTAAACAGATGCGTCTGCAATCCGATTTGTAAGTCAACTCTCTGAAAGGTTGCCGTGCCCGTTTCCATCAACATATTTTTATACACTTGATTTGGCGTAAGCTCGACACCGAAATCATTGCCGATAAGGAGATCGAGATCGCCATCTCTGTCATAATCAAAAAACAATGCAATATTCCCGCAGCCTGTATCGTTGCCGACGCTGAGATCACTTGCACGGTCGGTAAACGTGCCGTCACCGTTATTGACGTAGAACCAGTCCGGAAACCCTTTATGCGCGTACCCTACCTGATTTCCGACACCGTCTTGAACAAACTTATATTCGTTCACCCACCTGGCTACATAAAAATCATTGAAGCCATCTCCGTTAAAATCACCGAACGTTGCGCCGTTACTTTCATTTTGGTCTAAAGGAAAGTTTAAGTGAGCGTTGCGAGTTCTATCGGTAAATGTTCCGTCGCCGTTATTATGCCAAAGTATATCTCTATTTTGACAAGCGGAATAGAGATCGGGATAGCCATCGTTATCATAATCAAAGGCAATGCCTCCGCGGGGATATATACGAAAAGGATGTGGTAAAGCCCCATGAACGGCAAAATCAGGCGTAGCAATATTTTTGAAAGTACCGTCGCGCATATTGAGAAATAACTTATCCGAATCTAAACCGCCGGGCATATAGATATCATCCCATCCGTCGCCATCAAGATCAAAGATAACCACTCCGGGACCAACATCACCGACGCCGGATGAGAGCATATAAATGCCCGTCGTCGGAGTAACATCTTTAAAAAGAAATTGTGCCGAGGTGATACCCGGCACAAAAAGAAACACAAAAAGGAGTAATTTGAGGCGTTTCATATATTCAAAGATCATTAAAAAAACTACTACAATTCCTGAGTAATTATCTGGAATTGCAGCGACTAAGCAATCAAATTTCTAACTCAATTACTATCATCATACATTGTTCGTCCATCCAAAATCCCCGGAACAAACCAGACGAAAAGATTCATGTGCTCCTCAGTTAACACGTGAGGACCGAAGTTGATAGTCGTTGTTAATGGGTTATAATATTCCGCATGATACTTAAGAAATTCACCCTTACTAAGATCGAGTTTGATCGGTGTATCGTAGACCGAGAAAGGCGGCTCACTCCATGTTGCAGATCTGTAGATTGTTGATAGCACACTGTCTCCGCTTACATTGCCACTGGCATCATATTTTTGCTGCATTTTATCCACCCAAAAATTCTTCCCTCTGCTATGGAAATGTCCCGTCATGCCAAGAATGTAAAGAGGTGCCGTTTTATATTGAGGATTATTCAACCAAATACAATCTTTGGTAAGAGTAGTATCTGTCATCGGCGGAAGTTTGAAAGCCGTCTTTTTTGCAAACATCATAGCGGCATGAACGAGCGAAGTGCCGGTAGGTTTCCATAAATTAATTATCACTTTTCCTTTTCCATTAGGAGTAGTTTGATTAACCGTACCGCTATTTACATAATGATTTTCAATGACTAATGTCTGATTTGCGTCAAAATGTATACACGTTTGCGCACCGACACTTGTGCCTTCAGTTAATTTTGGAAATTCCCAATTCAGATATGGAACCTGCGCTTCAACCATTAAATCACCTCCATTTGTACGAACATTTGTAGCATTGAATTGGGCTTCATAGCGGACCATAACCGTGTCAACTTTGCCATCAATATGTGAAAAAACAACCGGTGCTGGAACACCGGAATCGGGTGGCCATACAAAAGCTGTCTTGTAGAGATTCATGTGATGAGTGCCTTCGTTCATTGCTATTTCGATTCTTCCTACATCGAATGGAACATTGGAAGGAATATTGAAATAAAAATTACCTTGAACTTCCGTTCCTGTCGGAACAGTAAAAGGTTGGACTTCAATCTGAATACCTTCTCCAGGTGGCGGAGCCTTCATCCATACGTTCCCATCGGCATCATTGCCATGTGTTTGGGTAACTGTTTCTGTTGATGACTTACAGCTCGAAATGACAAATGCAACGAGAAGCAAAAATAGAGGTAAGAATCTCTTCATAGTGACGAGTAAAATAATTTAAAGTGAATAATTGACTACAGCACTGCTACTATAGACACATAAACAAGCGCTGTGGTTACAAGTCTATGGAAAAAATAAATTTTTGTGAAAAACGAGCAAGACGATATTAGCTTCTTGTCTTCTTTTTTAGAATGGGCATCGGGTCAAAAGCTATCTTTTTAGAAGATATAGGTTCTTTATTCTCATCACTTAGAGGCTTAAGCGAAAGTATCTTCGCGTATGCGCTCTCGGCTTTACCAATGGCAAGGAGCGCTTCGCGTCGGCGGCGAACTACGGAGAAGCCAAAACCCATCACCACGATCAAAATGCCAGCCCATACGAAATTAATATATGGCTTTACGAATGCCTCCACCGTCAGCACTTCCTTCACAGGCGGCGGTGGATTATCTTCATCAAGGGTTGCGATGATGATCTTGGATTTTGAACGATCTTCCAGATTCGGACGCAATTCGGCAAGCTGAATGTGATACTTCGTGCCGGGAATAAGTACGTCTGCCTGCTTCGCTTCCCCTGTTTTCAGATTTCGAACGACAGAAAGCTCAAGTGGAATCGGTTTTGCATTCGGATCCTTTGTACTTGTAACTTCAACATTAGCTTTCACTCTGAATGGCTGCTGCGACACCATCTTTGCCCGTTCTTCAGGAGGGAAATCGAATTCATTGAATTTGATCTTCATTGCACCACCAAAAGCAATAATGCTCTCTCCTTTTTGCAACGAATCTTTCGGCATACCGCCCTTTTCAATAACACCCATAACCGTAAAGTACAGATCTTTCGAAGCATACTTCAAGATACCCGGATTGGCGATTGGTGATTGATGCTTATTAAAATCTGTAAAGAACCATAGCGGTCGCGCTTGTTCGATTCTTCCCTCTTTATCTTGGACATCAAGAACAAAATGATAATTCTCCGGCTCTGAGAATTCATGATGTGTATAGGTGATAGCATAATTTCCGCCAAAAGCAGACATGGTCTCACCTTGCACCAGTGTCCCGTATTGCTTTTTCTCATACCGCGCAGAGGCGACGACTCCGAGGACAAAAAGAGCGAGACCCGCGTGAGCAATATACGCTCCGACAAATCGCTTATCAAATTTGAAACGAGGATAGCCAATAAAAGTAAAGGCAAGCGCAACTAAAGCAAAAAAGCCTAACCAATACAACCCACTATCAACAATGATATCTCCGAACTTATAGTAATCACCGCCTGAAGCCACGATCATTCCAATAAAACCAATGATAAATGACCATTTGAATGCGCTCCATATCCGCTGACGGAAATTTCCTGAACCCGATTCGTAATCAAAGCCAACGCGGGTTTTCAAGAGCTTCGCCGCAACTTCGATATTGACGAAAAGTCCGAAGCACGCCGCAATGACGATTGTAAGATAACCCGGATCATTTAGTCCATAAGCAAATACGATCCCACCGACGATCAGAGCAAGTACAAGTGAGATCGCCGCTTTTTTTATCATCTCGGCAACACCGGATTGCTTCCATTTCAAAAGCATTGTTAGCCCGTTGACAAGTAACAGAGCGATGGCAATCGGAACATGTAGTTCACCATAAAAACTAATCGGAAGTTTCGTTGATACAAGCGGTGCGCTTGTTCCGATAAAAACGACGAGAGCACTTGCGCACAAGATTGCCGAGCCGATTGAAAGTCCTGACTCGCGGGAAAGAATTTTATAATCACTTCCGGCAACTCTCATATCGCGCCACCTCATAATGAAAATGACAAGCGAAGAGCCGATGAAGAAAACAAGAGAGCCTTCCAACAACAATTTTATAAAATTTGTAGGAGCAGCAAATGAATGAACTGATGCATCAGAAAGAACTCCGCTTCGTGTCAGAAAAGAAGCATATAATACAAGGGCGAAGGCAAGCAGCGTCATGCCGATATTCGTTTTTATCAAACCCCCTGTCTTTTTCTGTGTCAGCATCGTATGAACTCCGGCTAGCGTGATTAGCCACGGCAGCAGACTTGCATTTTCTACAGGATCCCATCCCCAATAGCCACCCCAACCAAGTGTTTCATACGCCCAAAAACCTCCGAGCATAATCGCGAAACCAAGTACCATCGCAGCGCCAAGTGTCCAGGGAAGCGATGTCGTTACCCATCCTTGATAATCTCGCCTGAGTAGTCCAGCAATCGCAAATGCAAACGGCACGGCAAGAAGTGTGAAGCCGAGAAAAAGCATCGGCGGATGAATGACGATCCAGAGATTTTCAAGAGAGGGGTTAAGTCCTTTTCCATCTTGAGGAATGACGCCAAGCAGACCTTCACCGGGATGTGCGGAATAGATAGATTCGAACGGACTATTTGCAACAAGCATCAAAGCAAGAAATGCAAAAACAGCAAGATACACTGCCATGACAGGTGCTTCATAGCGCTGACGCTGGGCATAAGGAATCAGAAAGATTGCAACGATTGCCGTAAATAATGCCCAAAGCATGAAGCTTCCCTCTTGGGAGGCATAGAATGTGGCAAAAAGAAGAGGCTTCGAAAGCGAGCGAGAAACGTGCTCGAACACATAATTAATATCAAAACGGTAGTTGAAGATGAGATAGAGCAGAGTACCGGCTGCAAGAAACATTGACCAGATTGCTATATGTGTCAAGATACGCGCCGCAGTCAGGAACTGCGTTCTGCCGCTTGCAACAAGTCCGTAGAGGACCATTCCCGCAACCGCTGCCGCCAACACTACCGACATTGCAATAGAACCGATCATACGCTTCGCAATTAAAAATAAAAAATATAGATTAGTGTCATTGCGAGGAGGGTTTTAGCCTGACGTGGCAATCTCCTCAGATGTGGCAGATCACTAAGTATTCTACTTAGCTTTTAGCATTCGGCGCTGCACCTTCATATCTTGACGGGCATTTCGTCTGAATATCTGTTACCTGAAAAACTCCGCCTTCGACCTTACCGACGCAGACAACTTGCGGTGCGATCTCGAAATTATTTGGCTTGATGCCGACAAAACGAACAGGCATTACTACACCATTATGATCTTTCATGCTGAAAGTAAATGTCCGGGCGTTCTCGTCATATCTTGTGGGCTGATCTTTCTCCCATTCGCCTGAGACCTGAACGCGTTTACCGGAACCTTGGGCAGTTTTGAAATCGGAGTAGTCAATCTTATTATCGACAAGTGCAAATGCTGCAATGCCAATAAAAAGCAAAGCAACAACGAGGGCAACGATATGTTTCTTTTTCATACCTTAATCAAACATTTTCCATGTTTAAGAGGTTCGGATTTACCGGCAAATACCTAATCTTCAAAGATATTCTTTCCTAATTGATTATATTTGCTCCATGAAGAAGCACCAGCTAAAGCTATTTACATTTTTTTTTCTTACCATCGCCTTTTCGTTATCTCTCCTGAATGAGTCTTCGCAATGTCAGCATAAAAAACACGAGCGTCATCATCATCTCTTTGATAGCCTTGCTGCAGTAATTTATCCTTCATTACAATATCCACGTAATCCAGAAAGCGGAGTTATCGTTTGGGGACTTGATCTCAACGTCACAATTGCTCCACGCCAAGTTGTGCGTGACGAAGTCAGGCAAGTGCCGCAGATCGAAGGGCTGATGCGAATTGGTTTGCCGGTTGGTTTTGGAATAGGTATTAATCTTGCCGGAAATTATATTGCTAATCAGCTTTCAGTTACACCATCATGGTCGTACTCAGCGGGACATTTTTCAGCAGCAATTCAAAATTCTACTTCGCTTTGGGTTGGTACCGCAGATTTTACCGGCTTCAGCACGCTTGGCATGGGATTCTCAAACGCCCCTGGAATAAATCTCGGAATGCACTTCGATGATTTTCTCCTTTCAGTTAAAACAGAATTCATCACAAATTATTGGCATTATACTAAATTCGGAACTGATGTTGTCAAACGCTCAGCGACACAATTCGAAGGTGAAGCCGTCACTCTTTGTATTGAGCAAGATGCCTTCGGAGGCAGCCGTATCAATTGGGGAATAAAATTTAATTACACCAGTCCGGATTATCAACTTTGGCTGGCATTCAGCGATTCTCGTCAGCGAATTCTCATCCCTGAATTTTTCTTCGGTATCATTTTATGAAAATACTTTTCTTCATAGCTCTCGCTTTGACTTTCACTTCATGCGTGGAAAATGATAATCCGCTTCCTATACCGATGCGAGATTCGCTAAAGAGCAGACTTCTCAATTCCACTTCAATTCCAAAACAATCTTTGCATCTTTTGGAAGGCGTTTATAGTGTCGAAGCAGGGAATGCAGAATTCGGCAACCAGATGATCTTAAAACAAACCGGAGATCATATTTCTCTTTTCGGCGCTAACAGCAGGTACCTTGTATTTGAAACGGGAGATGTTGATACGCTTGCAATCTTCGAAGGCTACTGGCGATTCGATGTTGGCACAGAGACAGGATATGCAACACTTGATGTTGCTAAAACTTTTGACGTAAAAACTATTGATACTAATTTGCTAATAAAAGGATATTACACTGGAAATGGTACAAAGAATATCAATCCCCTGCGATTGCGCTTTAAGCGGAAGTTAAAAGACACAACGAATAATTTTCTTATCCTCGATCATCACGGTGGCTTTAATGGTGCGGGATTTCCATACTCGGAGAATAGCTTAAATAGTATTCGTCTTGCGCAATATGTCGGCGCGAATGGAATTGAGATCGACGTAAAACTTACTGCCGATAATATCCCTGTTCTTTTCCATGACGATAATCTTGGCACTGACTTAGTCAACGGCGAATTTGCGATCGGACCAATCGGCAACTTCACCCTTGCGCAGCTTCGCGCATTATGCACTCTCAAAGACGGCGAACAAATTCCTACTTTGCAAGAAGCGCTTGATGTAATCTATAATGAAACAGAGTATAAAGCAGTCTGGCTTGATATAAAAGATGCGACAACTGTTCCATACGTCCTGCCTATTGAAATTAATTTTATCAATAAATTTAAATCCGCGGGACGTGACGTAACGATCTGGGCAGGATTATCGAGTGCCGATCACATCACAGCATATATGGCTGACTCGCTTCATACAAAAGCGACAAGCATTTGCGAGCTTCTGCCAAGTGATGTGGAGAATGCCGGTTGTATTGCATGGGGACCTCGGTGGACGGCGGGTGATCAAGTATCATCCGCGCAACCGCTTCGTGCCGAGGGAAAAAAGGTTATTTATTGGACAGTTGATAAACCGGAATTCATCAATCCATTTTTAAATCATGGTAATCTCGACGGATTATTAACCGATCATCCGGGCACTGTTGCTTTTTATTACTATATCCGCAATTGATCGTTGAAAAATACCACTGTATATTTTATTTTTATATTAGCACTATCGATGTCAATGCCTTTATATGCGCAGGCACAAAATACAAAGCCGTTTGAGATTTGGATTGATGGTGGCGGAGGATATTCGAGGAATATCACACGCGTAGTTCAGGCAACTGCTTCGCCCGGAGGTGATTTTACAAATGGTGGATTTACTGGACTGCTTCGTATTCGCGGAAGCAAGAATCATTTTATCACTATAGGAATTGAAACGGGCTTTCAACGAATTTCATCGGTGACTCAGCAGAATGCTCAAGCAGTCGGGTTTGGAACAACAGATATTACTGCAACACTTTCAGCCATTCCTGTTATGGGAGTTATCACCTTGCAAGATTATAATGTGCAGCTTCATGGATCGGCAGGAGTGTATCGCCTCATCTCAAAGGCATCACTCTTTGGGAGCTCAGTTTCAAGCTCTGAATGGGATATGGCTTTTTCCATTTCTGCAGGTTACGAAATCACCGTAAGTGGAGAATATAAAATCATCCCAGAGTTCCGTTGGTCACGCATTAACGATTTACAGAAATCTTTTCTATCGTTAATGATAAGATTAGAACTACCATCCTGGGAGCCTTTTTGATCGTCGTTCGTCTTTCGCCTAATAAAATGTCATTGCGAGGAGTTGCTTGCGAACGACGTGGCAATCTAAAAACTTAAACGTTGATTCTACATTTAATATTTTAGATTGCTTCGTCGGGCTAAAGCCTTTCTCGCAATGACATTATTATATACTAATCACTTGCCGCTAGTAACAAAAATTTCTTCTCCGATCGTCCAATTCTTCAAAGGTTCATCAATTTGAGTCATCTGCACTTTCAAGCCATCGGCAGTGCGGATAAGCTTGCAGAAATGATGTCGGCGTTCAGGACCATCGCGAAACAGGTCTTGCTTTACTGAATTCTTTTTCGGTGCTTCAAGCCGCTGGCTTGGACCTGCACCGCCGGAGACGATAAAATCTTTTCCACTGATCTTAAAATGCTCATACGAATGACAATGCCCGCTAAAGAAAAGCTTTGCTTTAGGCGTATGAATATACGAAGGAACAAAGTATTTCTGAACATCTTTATCGTCGTTGACAACGCTGCTATTGGTAAATGGCGGCTGATGACAACAAACGATAATTATCGCAACCGAAGAATCTGCTTGCATTTTTTTCATTTCACCTAGATACCATTTCCTCTCGTCAGTAATATCATCTTTCGATAAATTACTAAAATTCGAATTCAACGTGATGATGCCAATATCCTTCCATTTTTTTGAATACCATAGCTGCTCCTTAATCTGTGGGAAGCGAGAGAAATACTGAGTAAAGGCAACATTGTGGTTTCCGAAATACTCATGATTGCCGGGAAGCGGAAAGATCGGAATACCTTTGGTGCGTATTGGCTTTGCAAGGTCATCAAAATCCTGCCATGAGTTAAGCGAACTGCCCGGAAATGTAAAATCTCCTAAAACCAAAACAAAGGATGGATCTTCTTCTGAGATCTTTTTTAACAAGGCACGGACAGCATTCTTATTATCTTCACGACCAATGAGAATTTCCGGTGTACCCCGAAGTTGAACATCACCGATAAAAATAAAACTGGATGCTGTATCAATGCGGGTTGGAGAGCCTGAATAGATAGGGATTTGCGAGCTTGAAAGCCCTGGGGTAAAAGAAAGTAGAACAAATAAGAGAACAGTTTTTCTCAAAATTTTTCTATAATATTTATGCCTGTTCAATTCTCTTTATCTCCGGTGCTTCGAACATGATCGCTCGCTCTATTCCGGCACGAAGCGTCATTAATTTTAGCGGGCACGTTGCACATGCTCCTAAGAAGCGAACATCAACTATGCCTGCACTTTCGTCAATGCTGACGAGTTCGATGTCACCGCCATCGACTTTCAGAAACGGTCGGCAGAATTCAAGCGCTTTTTCTATGCGTTGGCGAAGATCATTCATTAATTCTCAGTGCCAAGTAGAATTTCAACTGGCTTTTGGTTCGGAGCCAAATTCGCAATACTCACCTGCTGCGCCATTGCCTGTGCAATGTCTCTGAATGAATGCGCTGCCTGCGTCTCCGGACCGCTAACGACGATAGGCGAACCATCATCGCTTCCGACACGAACCGATGTCTCAAGAGGTAGCTCACCCAAGAAAGGTACTCCGAATTCGGTCGCTGCTTTCGCCGCTCCGCCATGCGAAAAGATTTCTTCGCGATGATGACAAGCCGAGCAAATAAAATAACTCATGTTCTCGATGATTCCAAGAACAGGCACGTGTACTTTCTCGAACATACGAACTGCTTTCCGTGCATCAGCAAGAGCCACATCTTGCGGAGTAGTGACAATCACTGCTCCGGTAAGAGGAATAGTTTGCACAAGAGTAAGCTGAATATCCCCTGTTCCGGGAGGAAGATCAAAGATCAGATAATCGAGTTCACCCCAAAGCACATCCGACATAAATTGCTTCAATGCACCTGATGCCATGGGACCGCGCCATACGACTGCGGTATTTGGATCAACGAGGAATCCAATCGACATCACCTTCACTCCGTGCGCTTCAAGAGGGATCATCATCGCATGACCATTCACTTGTTGTGCCTCAGGTTTTGAATATTCCAAGCCGAACATTAGTGGAATGCTCGGGCCATAAATATCGGCATCAAGTAACCCGACCTTCGCCCCATCTTTTGCGAGTGCAACAGCGAGATTCGCTGCAACGGTTGACTTCCCTACTCCACCTTTGCCGGAAGCAACAGCGATGGTGTTCCGAACACCTAAAAGTGCAGTCGGTTTATTTACCCCTTGCTGCATTGCCACGTTCGATGTCATCGCAACTTTTACATTACCTTCACCGGCAATTTTTTCTACTGTAGTCCGCGCTTCGAGTTCAAGTTTATCTTTGAGCGGGCATGAGGGTGTAGTAAGTTCAAATGTAAAAGATACTTGATCGCCTGCAATCTTTATATTCTTTATCATCCCAAGCGAGACGACATCTTTATGAAGATCGGGGTCAATGACGGCGCGAAGAGCATCAAGCACTTCCGCTTCAGTAAGAGTAGAACTATTTTTTGAAAAGAATCCCATTGAAATTTATTTTATGTGGCGCTAAAACAGAATGAGAGGAGCATGGGTTCGGATTCCTCTACTCTCTGGCATTATGCGCCACAATGCTATCGGCAAATGCATGGATTTCGCGCTTTAATGCGGGCGTCAGGTATTTCGCATTTTTTGATTGCATTTTATTAATGTAACCTGCAATATCATCCGTTGGTATATTATTTTGAGAGATGCTATTAACCCAATATTTGAATGACCATTTATATTGCGGCATTCGGAGCTTCTGATAAAATTCATCAACGAATTGCATACTGTAATGTACAGCATATGATGGCAGCAGTTCGGGATCAGTAGCCCAAGGCTCACCAAGTCGATAAAATCTCAGAAAGAGAAAATAATAGAATGGACGTGTCGTATCGTTTTGCGTAAGAAGACTATCACATAAATAGTAGGTCTCCGAATTATCAACGCTCGGAATAAATCGAAGCAAATAAAAATTCTTGGCAGTTTGCGATACATCACTTCTATTGAGGTAAAATGAAACCGGTCTACCTTCGATAAGAGAATCCGATAGAGGAAATATTTTCCTCATCTCATCGCTTATACCGACGCTATCAGTATTCACTTTACCTGTATCAAGTTCACTAAGCGGCACATCCTGATCCGTCCACCGAGCGCTATCGGGCATGAACAGCTTCTTCTTTCCGCCGCCGCAGCTTTCCATCACCGTTAACAGGATAATAAGTGTATAAATAATTAGAGTAGCTCTATTCATAGATTACTTTCAACAGCCAACCGCTATTCTTCATTCAACAGGAATTTTCTTCCCAATCATTCGTTAAATACTCCATGCTCAGGAATGTGGTTTTGGTCATCGCCTTCATGGTTGCAGTTCTCTCAACTGCAAGCGATCTATGTGCGCAATTATTAATCGTGCCTCCCGCTCGGTTATCGCCTGATAATTTTTTCGATGCCGAAGGAGTATCAATCGTCATCAATCCTTCCAATTCGTCTCAGATTGCTGCGGGATCAAACGTAAATTATTATTATTTCTCGACCGACTTAGGACATTCATGGCAAGCGAATGCTTTGAATCCCACGTTCGGTGATGGTGGTGATCCCTCGCTTACCTCCGATTCAAAAGGAAATTTCTATTATGCACATCTATCCAGCGAAGTTAATGGCGTAGGATATAATCAAGATAGGATCGTTATTCAGAAATCAACAGATGGGGGAAAAACATATTCACCCGGGACATTCACCGGACATGACCGTTCTCCAAAACAGCAATTCAAGGAATGGATCACTTGCGATAATTCATCTTCCACGCCATACAAAGATAATCTTTATCTTTCTTGGACAGAGTTTGATTCTTATCAAAGTCATTTTCCGCAATTTGATAGCACGAGAATTCTTTTCTCGGGTTCAACCGATGCAGGCGAAACATGGTCTGATGCCGTGACTGTAAGCGATAAAGAAGGTGATACCATTGATAGCACCAACTCCGTTAATGGCTCAAGATGTATCACCGGTCCTAACGGCGAAATTTATGTTACGTGGGAAGGACCCGACGGATTGCTATTCGATAAATCAACCGACGGCGGAAAATCTTTTACAAAAGATAAACTCCTTGAGCAACTTGTGCCGGGCTGGAGGTTTGATATCAAGGGTATTTATCGCGCCAATGGATTTGCTACTCCGCTTTGTGATAACGGTAATTCGAAACATCGCGGAAATCTTTATGTACTTTTTTCCGATAAACGCAACGGACCGGATGATTGTGATATTTTTCTGCTTCGCTCAACGAATGGCGGTGATTCATGGAGTTCACCTGTTCGTGTGAATGACGATACGTCGCATCTCGAACAATTTTTTCCATCAGCAGCGATTGACGAAACTACCGGATTCATCTATGCAGTCTTTTATGATCGCAGGGATCATAAAGGTACGAATCTCACAGAAGTATATCTTGCCAGATCTATTGATGGGGGCAGAGTTTTCAAAATTTCAGATTACATTCAGCTCCTTTCAATCCAAACAACAAGATTTACATCGGTGATTATACTCATATCGCTGCCCATAATACATTAGTCTATCCGACTTGGACGGACATACATACAAATAACGATGGAGTATCTTATTCTGAAAGTATTTGGATATGCAGAGTTATTGATACCGGCGCGTTTAATTTAGATGTCCCGACTCCGATGGATAGGAAGCAATCTTTCTCCTTACACGTCGTTCCAAATCCTGCACGATCGGAGATTCAAATCCAATTCAGTCATCCGCTCGAAAGGAATTCTTCCATTCAAATAACCGACGTAGTAGGAAGAACTCTCGTAAACAGCATTGAAGGAGAGTACGACAATAAAGACAGAATTACTTATGATATAAGCAACCTTCCAAGCGGCATCTACTATTGTTTAGTACAATACGGAACAGAGCACGCCATTCAAAAAATAATCGTGTCACATTAAGAGAATTTAAACTTAAAAGTCAAAGATCAAAACGTGATTTCTATTTTTGACTTTTAGCTTTTGACTTTTGAATTCTCTTAATGCTTTTTCCCATCCGTTCTTTATATTCTTTCGGAGGGTATTCAACCTTTGCCATCTCCTTCACAAATTTCTCGGCAATATCAAGCGGCATCTGTACTACGTCCTTAAAATTAATGCAGCCCTTTTGGAATTTTGCTTTTGGCATAAGCTTTTCGAATTTCTCGCGCAAGCCGCTTCCACCAAAACCTTTTGAACTGCCATACATTACCATCGAATGGAATGACATGTGCTCCTTCACCGAGGAAAGTGCATACTTCATGATATCGCCTTGCATATACATAAGCATTTCCTTCCCCATCATACTGCTCACGACTTCTTTAACAAGCGGGTCAGATTTTAAAATAAGCTCGCGCAATTTGGATAAGATCGCCTTGCGATCTTCGGGCAGAGAATCAAGATATTCTTTAGGTGTCATGCGTTTGAAAAAATATGAAATGTGAAAGCTGACTATGGGACTCGATATTTTTATTTACAATTTTATTCTTCACTTGCAGTTTCAGCTTCTTGCCGAGGGTTTCCATAAGAAGGTCTCTTCTCATTCCTCAAAGTAGTCCAGTCTTCTTCTCGATAGGCTTTTAAGGTATAATCTATCTGTTCATCAAAGGCAGCAGGGCTATGAGAGAATATGAGTGGGCGGATATCAACGCTCCACCCTTCCAAATGTTTCGCATTATAAAGAGCTTCGCGCTCTTCGGCAGTCTCGCAAAAAAAAACTGCAATGCCTCCGGGCTTGCCAATAAAATGGTCGTGGAAGATAACCAGAGGCAGAGTCCTATCGCCGACAAATTCATTGAATATCCGGTTTACTTCCGAAGGCAGCATAACCACCGGCGCTAAGGCATAGGCGAGGAAGCATCGCGGTTTTTTAATTGGTGGTATCATTCTACAATTACCTTCTTCGTCACCACTCCCTCTGCCGTTTCCATTCGAACATAATACATACCCGGCGGAAGCTTAAAAGAGAAATCGCGATGCAGATCATTCATCATACCATCGAAGACCGTCATCACATCTTTGCCGAGTTCGTTGAAGACGTTGAGGTGGAGATATCCCGTGTATTGAGACGAATATGAGACATAGAGCAATCCAATTGCAGGATTAGGGTGAATATAAAGCACTGCTGGCAGTTGCAAAGTCTTAATGACGTTACTCTTAAGTTTAGGATTAAAAACAAAACTTATTGGAATGGTAATCATAGAATCAATGCTATGATTTTTTATGTGGGTATGGAGCACCCCAAGAAACCTCATAGTATCTAGGAATACTGATGCTGATGTAACAAAGTGGAATCTCAACGTTTTAAAAGATAAGGGATTCACTATTGTATTTTGAAGAATAATTGAATCTGTACTAGCAATCACGGATAATTTGGATTCTGTACCTACATCTAAAGAAAATTTATCGCAAAATAGAGGATCATTAATATTGTTAAAAACTTGTACCTCAATAATTGGTGAAGGACTCGCAGGAAGGTAATTCAATCCATTCGAATCTGGACGAAAAAATAATCCGTTATTTTTGTGCACCCTCAACTTAACTGTGCTATCGAAATAACTTTCTACATCGAAATTTCTGACTTCATTCATAGAAAGTTTACAATCACTACAGCTAGGGCTGTAAACATGTGTCCAAGTAAATGTAAAGGTGTCTACATATTTTCCTACAACCGTTGGATTTACATTAAATGGCGAAAATAGATTCCAACCAAATGGCGCCTGAGGGAATAAAGGATAATGGTTTGTTCTATACACTTCTATAAATTGGTAGCTACAGGTATCCAAACCTCTAGAACAAGACTGATAAACAATCTTAATATATTGAGGGGTATACAGGATCGAATCTGAACCTACTGGTACGCGAATGACTTGAGAAGTGCTCATCCTTACCATACTAAGAACCATCAAAACACAAACCAGAACTTTCATAGTATTTTTAGCAAATGTTTACCATACAAAGATACGTCAGAAATCCAAAAATTGTACCAATCAGACAAGGTCAAATACTATTGCCCTATTTCTCATTTAGAATTTCATCTGTGGATACAGCTTACCCCACCTGTATCTTCAATTTCTCCATCTGCACCCTAAAGCTCTCGAGTTTTTCCTTTTCTTTGATAATGATATGCTCCGGAGCACGGCTGACGAAGTTGTCATCGCTGAGTTTTGCGTTTAGACTTTCGTATTGCTTTACAATGCGCTCAAGCTCTTTGCGGAGACGGTCTTTTTCTTTCTTGGTATCTTCTTCGCTTTGCGCTTCCTGTTTAATAAAGATCTGGCCTCTTCCGGCAAGTAATTCAGCAGCATACTCTTTTGAGGACAGCTCTCTCATTGTGTCATTGCGAGGAATCTGCGCAGCAGACGACGCGGCAATCTCAAAATTCTCGGTACTATTAGACATTTTAGATTGCTTCGCTGCGCTCGCAATGACGTCCCCAAATGTGTCTTGTTCGATTATGAGTGATGAAGCTTTACATATCTTTTCAATGATATTTCGCGAAGCTTCTGTGAGAATTAAATCTTCTTGAGTCTTCAAACGAATAATAAACTCTGCCGACTTGCTCGGAACAAGTTTTGCATTCGCACGCAAGAGTCTTGCGGCTTCAATAATTTTTTGTATAAAAGCGAATTCCTCTTCCGCTTCATCATCTATCTTTCCTTCATCGGCTGTGATGTAGTCATCTCTGCCAATAAGCATATTTTCCGGATTACCCGTTAAGCCATGCCAAAGCTCTTCGGTGACAAATGGCATGATTGGATGGATCATTCGGAGAATGCCTTCGAGAATTTCCACAGCAAGCGGAGTTGATTCGGGCTGTAGCTTTACGATCTCCAAATACCAATCGCAATAATCTTTCCAGATGAAATCGTAAAGGTATTTTGTAACGTCATTAATGAGATAGGCGTCGAAAGCTTTCTTCACATCTCGCGCAGTTCTATTCGCACGAGAGAGAATCCATTTATCAGCGAGGGTAGACGGTGGTTTTGCAGAGAAGCCAGCCTTCTCCAGTGGGACGGACTTTAGTCCATCCGTCTCACGGACTGAAGTCCGTGCCACTGAATTGTTATATTCTGTATCTTCAGATTCAAACTTCGGCTCGGGATGAGTTGATTGATATTCATCACGCTTCATTAATATAAAGCGTGTTGCATTATATAATTTATTTGCAAAATTCCTGCCTTGTTCACAGCTTTCTTCTCCGAAACGAACATCTTGTCCGAGCGGTGCCAGATAGAGCAATGTAAAACGAACAGCATCCGTACCATATTTACGAACGAGATCAATCGGATCGGGCGAGTTGCCGAGCGACTTACTCATTTTCCTTCCCTGCTGGTCACGCAAGATATTATGGAAATACACATCGGTGAAAGGAATCAGATCTTCTAACTTTTCACGTTTCGAACCATCGGGCATCTCCATACCTTGCATGAATTCGATGCCGCCCATGATCATTCGCGCAACCCAGAAGAAAATAATATCGGGCGCAGTTGAAAGCAGATTGCCGGGATAAAATAATTGCAGATCTTTTGTATTCTCTGGCCAACCGAATGTCGCAAAGGGCCAGAGCCACGATGAGAACCATGTATCAACGACATCGGGATCTTGACGGAGTTCGCCTTTGTATCCAGCGGCATCGGCTTTAGCTCTTGCTTCGGCATCATTACGTCCGACAAATATTTCTCCATCAACTCCATACCAAGCTGGAATGCGCTGCCCCCACCAAAGCTGGCGTGAGATACACCAATCACGAATCCCTGTCATCCAATGACGATAGGTATTGATCCAGCGTTCTGGATGAAAATGAATAAGTCCATCTTCAACAACTTTTAGTGCAGGCTCGGCAAGCGGCTTCATCGAAACGAACCACTGATCAGATAGATATGGCTCGATCATCTCGCCGCCGCGTTCAGAATAGCCTACAGAATGAGTATATTCATCAATCTTCTCAATAAGCCCCATCTCTTCCAATTCCGCAACGATCTTCTTTCGTGCAACAAAGCGGTCCAGTCCTGCAAATTTTCCACCGAGTTCGTTGATATGGGCTTTTGTATCCATGACATTGATTTGTGGCAAATCATGTCGCTTTCCGATCTCGAAATCGTTTGGGTCATGGGCAGGAGTAATCTTCACACATCCTGTTCCAAATTCTTTATCGACGTAGTCATCGGCAATGATCGGGATTTCCCTATCCATAAATGGAAGCTGAAGTTTTCTGCCGATGAGTTTTATGTATCGTTCATCAGTAGGATTGACAGCAACGGCAACGTCGCCAAGCATTGTCTCAGGGCGCGTTGTTGCAATGACAATAAATTCTGGTTCGCCGGATTTCCTATCGATAAGCGGATAACGGAAATGATAAAGCTTGCCTTTCGTCTCTTTGTAATTTACTTCTTCGTCGCTAAGAGCAGACTGTGCAACAGGGGACCAATTAATGATACGCTTGCCTTTATAGATCAGCCCTTTTTCATAAAGTCTGACAAATGCTTCAACGACAGCTTTCTCATAGCTCGCATCCATCGTGAAAGTGAAACGGCGCCAATCTGGTGAGCAGCCGAGAGCACGAAGTTGCTTCTCTATAAAATCAGAATGCTCATGCTTCCACTTCCAAACTTCGTCAATAAATTTTTCACGACCCAAATCGTGACGAGTCTTTCCCTCTTCTTTTAATTTCTTCTCAACTTTCGTCTGCGTTGCAATTCCCGCATGATCGGTGCCCGGCATCCACAGGGCTTCATGCCCAAGCATCCGGTGATAGCGGATATAGGTATCCTGAATGGCATTATTGAGCGCATGACCCATGTGCAGAATGCCCGTCACATTCGGCGGCGGCATACAGACTACGAATGGCGGCTTGTCATTGGCGCGGCGTCCGGTGGGGTCCTGCGGTACTTCATCGGGGCGATTGGCTTCAAAAAGCTTCTCCGCTTCCCAACGCTCGTACCACTGCTGTTCAACATCCTGCGGCGCATACGCCTTCGGTAATTCCCTTTTCTCTATTTCTGACATCAAATAATAATTTTATAGTCAGAATATAACGTTTATTGGGACGGGAGGTTCAAATTTTACTTTATGTGATCAATTGTCCTTACTATCCAGAAACTTAATGCCAGCATCCATAACGTTACTGCGGCAAACCTGTATTTTTTATTTATTGGCTCTTTATTCCATAAAAATGCTCCTCCTACAAAAGTCCAAAGCATGGCTACCTCGACGAGAAAAATATTGATCCCTCGCTCTGAAAAAAGTAGAGTCGGCGAAAGCGGCACGAGCGGTAATGGCGAAGAGAACCAAAAATATTTTGTCATATCGAATGGCGCAAGGTAAGATACGCCATATTTCCAATCGGTGCTGAAGCCATCGAAAAATGGATGAGAGAAAGTAATAGCAGCAAAAAGAATTGCAAGTTTTAGATATTCATTCGGAGCTATCCATTTCTTACGCTTAAAAAAAAGGGCAGCTAAAGCTCCGATCATGATTGCAAAGAAAATAGAATGGAAAACTCCGCGATGATCAAAGACTGTTCCGCGCCCAATAATGCTCATAACGATCGTATCGCTATCGGGAAGTCCGGCAAGTAAAAGCGAAGTAATAACGATCTTCTTTTTATTCTCGAATTGAAAAAAACTTGCAATTCCCGCTCCGACAAGACTGTGACTGATAACAGTTGACATAGTAGTATAAATGGTCTTCATTATATAACATCAGCAAGATCGTTACGTGCCAACATGAGATAATAAATAAGAAATAGGTTTATACATTTAAATGTTCTAAGTTTCTTCATTTTTACTCATTCATGACAATTGAGTTAGTCTTGTTATGCGCTTCGGCATTTTTAGCCGGATTCGTTGATGCTATTGTTGGTGGCGGCGGGTTGATACAAATTCCTGTTGGGCTGATCTTATTACCGCAATATCCGGTAGCAACCGTTATAGGAACTACGAAAATACCATCCTTCTGCGGAACAAGTTTTGCGGCTGCTCAATATTCTCGACACGTCGAGTTGAACTATAAGCATCTTGTACTAATGATGTGTATTGCATTTTGCTCAGCATTTGCAGGATCAAGACTTTTGACGCTTGTCAGCAATGACTTCATCAAACCTTTTCTTCTGATCGTTCTAACAGGTGTTGCTCTCTATACCTATCGCAATAAGAATTTCGGGGTTCATCAGGCAAAAGAACATAGTATTGGAGAGCAAAGGCTTTATGCAGCGATTATTGCTTTAGTTATTGGTTTCTATGATGGATTTATTGGTCCCGGTGCGGGAAGTTTTTTGGTCTGGGCATTTATTGGAGTGCTTGGATTTGATTTCCTTAGGGCAAGCGCCGATGCCAAATTCGTTAATCTTTCAACAAATCTGGGATCAATCCTGCTTTTTTCACTAAGCGGCAATATTATTTTCAAGATTGCATTACCGATGGCTGCGTGTAATGCACTTGGCGGATTTTTGGGTGCGAAGCTTGCGATATTGCGAGGAAATAAATTTATCCGTATTTTTTTCCTCTGCGTCGTAGTGGCGACAATTTTAAGATTAGCCTACGGCTATCTCTTTATTTAGATGAATTAGAATGAAGACTGATTTGGAATTTCTAAGAATGGGATGAGAACTTATCCCTCAGCCATCGCTTTCCGACGCTGCGCGCCGGTAATTGCCGGAGTAAAAGCGGGATGCTTTACTTCTGCAATAACTTCAAATACATCGTTATATGGAGTTGCGAATTTATCGCATGCCTCTTGGAGTGATGTAGCTTCGATCACCACATTAATTCCGCTTTCGCCATGATATGGCTGGCGAATTTCCTTGAATCGTTTCGGATCGTCGAGCGCGTAAGGAGGCTGGAGAGCCGATGAAATAAAAGTATATTTCTTTACACTGTTCTTCTTTTTCGAAGCAAGATCTGCAGGATCACAGCTAATGCCTAAAAAAACATAGCTAAAATTTTTGTTAAGATAAGAGGTCTTAACAATTGCCTCTGCCGGGGATTCCATCACTACTTGGTATTTCATCGTGATAATACAACACATATTTTCAAGAAAAAGATACAGCAAAGGATACAGCAATTATAGCCTTTGCCAATACCCCCTAAAAATCAATCTATTCACCTTCAATTAGTCGCTATTCGGGGTCAAGTTTCCAGAGCGCGAGATCAGGCATAATAGGATTTCTTATTGCCTTTCTGAAATCAACGACAAGATTTTTATTCAAAAGCCTGAATGAACCTGCGAACGTACGGTAAAGTGGCGAATAAATATCAACCTGCTGGCTTCCGTCAGAATTAAGTTTATTCACATAGGCAATCGATTCATCCGGATGTTCAGTCGTTTGACCGAGCCAGTATTGCACATTCTTCTCTTTGAGATATGCACCTATCCCCTCTTTTTGCAACCGATCGTTATAGTCATAATCACTAATCAGTCCATCCGAAGGAAGGATATTCATATCAGAATAATAGGCGATCATGCCGGGCCAATCATAAATAAAAATATTCGTATGCGATGGTAGATTGCGTTTCAACCAAAAGGCGATTTCTATCTGCCACTTGCGATCCGTTTTGCCATGGAGATTAAACGGATTGAGGTTTTGTGAGTCACCATTCAAATATTTTCCCCAAGAACGGAATCCTGCACAAACCATTAGCAATGTAAATAAAGAGATAGCAAGGACTGATTTGAACTGCTTACGGTTTGGTATTATCCACGTCATGAGCAACTCAAAAAGTTGAGCGAGAAGCATTGAAAGCAATAAAATTCCTGCAACATAATACCATGCCCATCTTGTATTACCATCAGTGAAGAGGAAAAGATAAAGACAGAGGAGCAGAACTCCACATGAAAGAGTGCAATAAATAAATTTTCTTCCTATGTTTTCTTTTGAGAAAACGCCGAAGATCAAACCGACAAGGGCTGCCAGTATTGCAATCTCACCCACGCCCATAACTGCATGAATGTTAGCCGCTACATGGGGGAATGTACTCTTAATCGCACCGCTTATGGGGACGAGGTGTCCGAATGAAAAACAATTGTACAAGATATACGGAATTGCAAGCAAGGCAAATGGCAACGTCGCCTCAAGGAGGCATCGAATATATCGGCGATCTTTTCCTCGTGAGAGTTTCCACCAAGCAATAACAGCAAAAGCACCGATAACAAATACTGAATCGAGACGTGCTAAGAAAAGCAATCCGCTCAGAATTCCAATGCTAAACCAACTCTTCGAGGAGTAACTTGGTGACAGTATCTCTTTCGAAAAATAATACGTGAGCATTAATAACACAAGTCCATTTATATGCGCTTCGGAACCATAAAGACCGGTACAAAGGAAATATAATGTCAAAACAGGAATACAGAGATACCAATACCGAAGTTTTAAGAATTCATTCAGCCGATAAAGGTAATAAATAATTCCTATAAAAAATAATTGCTGAGTAATGCAAACCAAAAGAAGTGCAATATCTTTATTCCCTGCAGAAAGAAAAAATATCCCTGTGCAGCAGTATTGCCAAAGCGGATGAAACCCGTTCGTCAGAGTAATTTGGTTGAACGTACTGCCGTAACCACTTACGATATTTCTCGCAACCTGTAAATAAAAGAAGGCATCATCAGAGGGATAATGTTCCGGACGCAGCAAAACCGAAATAATGCAGGCGATGACTCCGGCTATTCCAAGAATTGCAATCAAAAATTTTTCAGATCTTGGCATTCAAAAGAATTAAGATTATTGATTTATATCTACCCTATCAGATTTATCCATTTGTATGTTGTTGTACTTCAACTGTCAAAAATACGGCTTTTCCCCCATGAGATTGACACTATTGAATCATCCTGTTTATGAGATAGTGTAGTGCAGTAAGTTGCAATAATTATCAAAAGCTAAAGATAACGTATATTCCCGAGCAGACCTGACGTTTTTTATTCTGGAATAATATTCTTACTCGAACATACGTCACACTTCCCGCATTTACCTCCACCTTGTTTCTCGCCAAAATAATTCAAGATCATCGCAGCGCGGCATCTCCAATTTGTTGCATAGTTTTGGACTTCACGCAGTTTGCCGAGAGTATGATCAAATGAAGTGTGTAGTTTTTCTAAGGGAAGAATTATTTCTTTCGTATGAATTCGATGTCCTAAAAATTTAAGACTATAAATTTTTGAATTGCTTGCTGCGAATGAAGATAATTTATGGGTAAGAATTTCGTTCGCCTCCAAAAGTCTGATCGCTTTATTAAAAGTAGTTTTATCAATGGAAAGCGTTTCGATTACCTCATCAGAATTAAAGGAGAATTCCATGCCAACACCTGACTCTTCTTCCAATAAATCAAATCGTTTAAGTAATTGAACTCCTATTCCGTTTCTTGAACGATAGATATACTCTTCTCTTTTCTGTTTTGGGATGAGAAATTTAACTGAAGACGTTCTAATTTGCGAAGTATTTTTATCAATCGAGATCAGATTTGCTTCAGCAAGCAACTCTAAGCCGCGAGTTACTGAGCAGGATAGATCGGGGATAGAATTCAGGATCTGGCCTCGAGTAAAAGTAACAGTTCCTTTATAAAATGAACCGACTTTATTCGATACCATTTCATTGATAGCTTCATAAAGAATGAGAAGTTCTTCTTCTGTAGGAAAATTTCGCTGCAATAAAAATTCATGAGTTCGCTCATCGCCGGAGTTATACATCAGAATTGCAAATGCTTTGTTGCCATCACGTCCAGCTCTGCCTGATTCCTGATAGTATGCTTCAAGAGTCGCAGGAAGATCGTAATGAATGACACATCGAACGTCGGGCTTATCAATTCCCATTCCAAATGCGCTTGTCGCGACAATTATCTGCACTTCACCTGAAAGAAATCCGTCCTGAACTCTCAGGCGCACTTCATTTCCCATCCCAGCATGATAACTCTCTGCACTGAACCCTAATTGATGAAGATTTAAAGCAAGCTTATCGGCTCTACTACGAGAAGAGGTATACACGATAATGCTTCCGCCAATAGTATGAGCAAGATCAATAAGCCGGACATCTTTCTCGCATTCTCCGAGAACTGCATAGCAAATATTTGGCCGCTCGAATCCGGTGACAATTTCAAGTGGCTTATTCAGTTCAAGCTGTTCTTTAATATCTGTCCGAACATCGGGCGTTGCCGTTGCAGTAAGAGCAATAACCGGCGGACGACCTTCAACGAATGAATGATAAAAATCCGGAATACGGCGATAGCTTTTTCGAAAATCATGCCCCCATTCACTGATGCAATGCGCTTCGTCAATTGCAATAAATGAGATATGTAGTTCAGCAATTAATGACTTAAAAGATTCTGTTTCCAAGCGTTCAGGAGAAACATAGAGAAGTTTTAATTCACCAGATCGTGCTTTATCTAAAACTGCTTTGGAGTCTTCATACGATTGCGAGCTATTCATCGCAGCGGCAGCGATGTTCCGCAAATTTAGCTTATCAACCTGATCTTTCATTAATGAAATCAGTGGGGAGATGATCAGAGCAGTACCATCCATGAGCACAGCAGGTAGCTGGAAACAAAGCGATTTTCCTCCGCCCGTTGGCATGACTACAAAAATATCTCTTCCACTAATAAGAGCTGCAATAGCCTCTTCCTGCATCGGACGAAATGCAGTGATACCAAAAAATTCTTGAAGTGATTGAAGTAGTTGGCTCAAGCAACTCTAACCTTTCCCATTACAATAGGATCTTCGCCAACGGACTTTAAATGTGAGGTCATATCCTCAACGCGCGAAGCGTTTGCAATGATGACAAGACCAATGCCAAGATTCAATGCCTTGCGCATACTTTCTTCCGGCACATTACCGACAGATTGAATTAAATTAAATATCGCTGGACGCTTCCAAGAATTCCAATCAACATCAAGGGCAAGACCTTCAGAGAGAACTCGTGATGTATTACCAACGATTCCACCGCCTGTGATATGACTGAGTGAATGAATATCTTCACGAAGAGAAAATTTTTCGAAGAGAGAGAGAACGGGTTTGAGATATGAGCGATGTACTTTTAATAATGCTTCGCCAATTGTTTCACCATCAAGTTCTTTTGGCTTTGCATCTACTCCTAAAATATCTACTAATGCCATACGTGCAAGGCTATAACCATTCGTATGCAATCCATTACTTCGCAAACCGATCAGCACATCGCCTGCTTGAACATTTTCACGAGATAAAATTGCATCGCGTTCAACGATACCGACAATAGTACCTGCGAGATCGAAATCATCTTTTGCATAAATGCCGGGCATCTCTGCTGTCTCGCCACCTATGAGGGCACAGCCATTCTCTTCGCAGCCATTAACGAAACCGGTGACGACAGATACTCCGTGCTCAACATCAAGTTTACCTGATGCAAAGTAATCAAGAAAAAATATCGGCTTGGCTCCGCAAACTAGAATATCATTCGTACAATGATTAACTAAATCATGTCCAACCGTGTCATACTTCCCTGCTGCTATTGCAACCTTGATCTTCGTCCCAACTCCATCGGTACTTGAGACCAGCACTGGCTGTTTCATTCCCGGAAATCGAGCGTCATAGAGCCCGCCAAAGCCACCGATGTCCGTAAGCACATTACTATTGAATGTCTTTCTAACAAGTGGCTTAATCCGCCGCACTACTTCTTCGCCTGCATCAATATTGACACCGGCAGATTCATAGGTGATCATTCGTTCTTTCGCTTCGGTAACGATCATAAATTATTGAAGAGGTCTTGCAGTCAATACTGCTGTCGTAGATACAGTGAAAGAAAAAGGCACTGAAGGGGGCTTCGATGAATACATCGTTAACCTATATGTTGAATTCTTCGCTTTCCAATATTGCACAAAATCGGCATTAGAATAATACAAACTGTCGGATGCTCCATTATATGTTGCAAGAACTTCCAATCCTATGGAATCCGCTTGTACCGAAAAGATCAACGAATCAATATTGGTAAATGGAAATGAAGGCTCTTCAGAAACAAGACGGAGCAAATTCAACTTCAAGGATTTTACCAAAAACATATCCGTCCCATTCGTTGCAAGACTTGTGCTGTCAATGGAAATCGCAATGGGCACTATTACCGGCTGATTTTGAAAAAGTCCATTTTCCAAACTCACTCCATGTGCTGATGAAAGATTAAACGTAAAATAATCATCTATACCGCTTGACGAACTGCAAGAAGAAAGAGCGAAAAGCAAAACTATTGCAGGAAGAAGAGGCGATTTGAAATTTTTCTTCATATGATACTTAGATCGAATCGGCAATAAATGAGCAAATCGTAACTAAAGAAAATAAATGTGCAGAGGCAATGCTCTGACAAAAATGGGGATGTCTTCTCATAAACGTTTTTCTATAACGGATCAGCGCTGAACGTTAACGTATAGCTCGTTTGAAGATTCACAGTATGCGACGGATCATTCTTCAACCGGAATTTTGCGAACAACTTATTATTCGAATTTTTTACTTGGGCTGAGAAGTCAGTATTCGTAAGAGTCTTCGTATCTGTTGCTCCGATATAGGTCGCCAAAAGAATGGTATGTAATGAGTCAAGACCAACTGAAAGCGTCAGAGTATCTATATTTGTTGGCAGATAATACGGATCATCGGTTGCAAGAGTCATACCAGTCAGTTTCACCGTCTTGACAAGTGAAAGCGATGTTTTCTGCTTTGCCAGATCAGCGCTATCAATTCCTATTGGCACTCCCGGTGAAGCAAACATAATGCCAGTCGGAGTGTACTGCAATATCGGAATATCCGGAGCTGTTTTCGTAATTGGAAAAGTCAAAAGATTACTGATGGCTTGGGTTATCTGCTTGCACGATAGGAAGCTAACTGCAAAGATCAGAAGGAGAGAAGGAAAGAAGCGGTTGATGTGTTGTGATGTTTTCATAACGGTTTAACGAGTTATTTTAGTACGCTGTTCCACAATTAATCCACAAATTCCATGCCATATCCCGATATTATTGTCAGTAATCGCCATGAACGCAGACTTCTTAAAGGTCATTTGTGGGCATTTAGTAATGAGTTAAAGGAAGTCCCGAAGAATATTCCGGCTGGGACTATCGTCCGCCTCGTCCGAGAATTTGATAATAAGCCCTTTGCCCTTGCCTTTTACCATCCTAATTCCCTGATCGCCGCCAGAGTCATCACTAAAGATGCTACGAAAGAAATTGGTGAAGCATTTTTCAGATCACGAATTGAAAGAGCTGCCGAACGCAGAGCTTTTATCCTTAAAGAACGTAATGCCGTTCGTCTTATCCACGGCGAAAGCGATTTCCTTCCGGGACTTATCGTCGAAAAATATAATGATATCCTGACTTTTCAGATCACCTCAGCCGGGATGGAGATGCAAAAAGAAATTATTGTGTCGCTATTAAAGGACATTTTCTCTCCGAAATCAATCATTGAAAAGAACAAATCGCATCTGCGAAAACTTGAAGGGCTTCCTGAATTGGAATCCGTGATTTACGGCTCAGAAACCGATACAACGATTCACGATTCAGGCGGCACGAAATTTGCTGTCTCATTACTGAAAGGACAGAAAACCGGATTCTATCTTGATCAGATGGATAATCATACGGCGATCAAGCGATATGTGAAACAAGGAGATCATGTTTTGGATCTCTTTAGTAATGAAGGGGGCTTCACATTAAATGCCGCCGCTGCCCGGGCGAATGAAGTCATTGCAGTTGATGCTTCCGAAGATGCTTTATTAGCATTATCGAAAAATGCGGTATTGAATAATCTCTCAGAGAAAATCAAGACTGTAACGACAGATTGTTTCGACTACTTACGAGATTCGACTGAGAAATTCGATCTCATCGTTCTTGATCCCCCATCGCTTTTGCGATCAAAAAAAGAACTGAATACAGCAAAAAAAGCGTACTTCAATTTACATAAAAATGCAATGAAGTTGATAAAACAGGAAGGAATTCTGGCAACGGCATCGTGTTCGCATCACTTCACTCGTGATTTGTTCTTAGATACAATTCGCGACGCATCGCATGAAGTCGGCAGATCTGTTACGATTCTCGAAGAACGCGGAGCCGGAGCAGATCATCCGATTCTGGCAATGATGCCCGAAACGGAATATCTGAAAATGTTTATTCTGAGAGTGCATTAGGCAAGAATGAATGCCCGATGTAACTTTCACCCCACTTCACGGGTTATTAATTATAGATGAAGTTCAGAGCTTTACATATTGCGTTTTTCATAGCGGTGCTACTAAGTGCTTCGGCATCCTTTGCCCAAATGCCAACCGGCTCTGTCAAGACCAGCAGCCCGAAAGATTCTGCGATCATTTTTGAATCACCACGTCCGCTATATGAAGATAACTCGGCAGGGAATAATCTGCTTTATAACTCCTTCGGTTTTTCGGCAATGATCAGTGATTTCGGTTTCGGACTTGGCCTATACTACCGCCGCAATCTCAGCACTGATCTTAGCGCTCTGGTAACCTTCGATTTCGGTGGCGCTAAAGATCCGAAAGAATTCGGATTGACCGAAGAAATAAAGATCAACAGAATCTATGTCATGCCGCTCATGGCGTCGCTCCAATACCGACTTTTCCGAGATGCTCTAAGCGAAGGTCTTCGTCCTTATATCACCGCAGGAGCCGGACCGGCAATTGTTGCAACGACAGATGGATCACAAGGTTTTTTTACTGCGCTAATCCATCCAAGTTTTTCAGCAACATTCGGCGGCTTCCTTGGAGTTGGGGCTAATTTTGGCTCCGATCCGAAAACAACATTTGGTGCAAGCTTCAAATATTATATTATCCCCTACCCTTCTCCGGGAATCGAAAGTATTCAGGGACATCGCCTCACAAATTTCAGCGCCGCAACGCTGATGATCAATTACGGATTTAATTTTTAGGAATTCGCTAAAGAAGAATCCTCTTAGTGCTTCACACAAATATCTTCACTTCTTATCATAGCTCCATTCGAGGAGATCGTCAAATGGTATTTACCGCTTGAAAGATTTCTGGCGTCAAGTGATAAGCTATGCCCAACCGGTTGAACCACACCCACAACGCTTACTCCGGCTGAATTAAATAATTCGATCGCTACATTCGGATAAAGGGAAATATCCGTATTGATCGTACAAAAATCTTTTGCGGGATTCGGATACGCGGGATGATTAATATATTGATCCTCAGCTTTCCTGACGGCGCTTGCAACAGGAGCAGTCAATGTGATCGAGGTAAGCGTCGCACCATGAGAATCTTTGATTTGTGCCGAGCGCGTTATACCATCATGCGGAATGATAGCAATCTTAAAATCAAGCATACCCGATTCGCCCAGATCGTAGGGCATGGGTTTCAGCGATTCAAGACGGAAGTTTACTGTATCATCAATACGCAGTGATTCAATCCGCATGGCTGCGCCATAAGGATTGCTGATCGAATATATTTTTTCAATGCTCTGTGATAAGGCAGCAGAAGCAAAAAATAACACTCCCAACAGACAACAACATTTCATCAATATCTTCATTACCGGAAAAAGATAAAAAGATACACAACTAAAATTCACACAAATAAAATATGCATATAATAAAAAGAAAATCCGAGCGAATAATTCCTAATTTTCGTGGGGATCGGTGGGAATCTGCATCAAGTCAAAAGTCAAAACTTCAAAATAAAATGAGACTCCTCTTATTCTTGACTTGTATTTTTTTACTTCCCCTGAGCCATAGTTAACTCCTTATAAACCAAACAACTAATATTAACAAGTTGACCGATCAGAGTAAAAATCCCCTAAACGCCCGACCGCCTAAAACCGATACCCAATTCCCCGGGTGAGCAACTGTAACTCCATATAATTCATGAATATCGCTATGCACATTTGCACTCTTTCTTCCCCCCTAAACTTTTAGCTTTGAAGTTTAAGCTTGCGTGTCTTTGGCGTGTAGGTGCCCATCATAATGGCTACCAATATACACAATATTTTTTCTCTACTGCAAAAGTATCTTTTTTACCACTACCGAATTTGTGGTTACAAATTTGGCATAATATATTCCGGGCGCTTGCTTCGAAAGATCGATGGTGAAATTTGACGAATGCGGGTTTGTAAGTTCTAATACTTTCTCCCCAAGAATGTTTGCGATGGTAACTTGGGATGTATTTTCGGGTGCACCATATATAGTTATTACTCCATTGGTCGGATTTGGAAAAAGCGAAATATTCAACGGGTTTGCAATATATTTTTGCTTCACATCCAGCCCAGCAAGTGGGTGTTTCCAGATACCATCTTTGTCAGTACCTGCAAAGAAATAGGAGGTGCTTACTCCAAATGTTGTGACACTAATTGAATCTGTCAGACCAGTGTTAAATTTCATCCAACTTGTACCACTATCGGAAGAAAGAAAAATTCCGGCATCTGTCCCTGCAAAAAGATTCTTGCCTATCACCGCCAAGGCATAGATAGTGTGAACCTCATTAAAATCTCCTAACATACTGCATACTTTCCAAGTTATTCCATTGTCCGTTGAATGACAAACTTGATTACTCCTTCCCACAAAAAGATCGGATCCATTTGAGATAATACATTTAAAAATCCCTATGAAGCCAAGACGTTTCCAACTCGAACCAAAATCGGTCGAAACCAATATACTATCAACCGAAGATGTAGTTGCGAATAGACTCGTACCATTTACAGCAAAACGATTAAAATCATTCGTCTGAAAATGAAAATCTAACTCAGTCCAACTCATGCCACTGTCGGATGAAACAAAACTATCATATCCTCCAGCAATAATTTTTGTTCCGATGACTGCAAGACAGTGTATATTCCTCATATATTCAACTGTAGTTGTCCAAGTTTTTCCGGTGTCAGATGAGAGGAAGAGTCCTTTCGTTGTGCCTGTAATGATAGTATTTCCAATTTTTGTAAAACAGAAGATAGGAATGGTATCAAAAAAACTGTTCCCTATGTCCTTCCAACTTACACCGCTATTGGTTGAAAGCAAAATTCCATGATTGCTCGTCCCGGCATAGATATTATCACCATCGACAAAAAAGCAAGTCTCCCAAGCATTATGTGGCGCAGTTGTCTGAACCCATTGGCTCCTAACATTTGAAGCCATGAACGTGATCTGGAGAAGGAATGCGATGAGTATTAATTTCTGTTTCATAATTTTTAATCCCGAATCATTTTTATTGTTATAATATAGGGATTGATTTGGTAATGTTCTTGAGCCTATAAAGAACTTATTAAATCTGAAATAGTTACACTTTACGGACGGACTAAAGTCCGTCCCACTCACAATACCAAACTTCGAGAGTCACGCAAAACTTCGACTTATCTCCCAACCCTAAAAATTTCGGATTTTACGCGGAGGCGAAAAAGATTGCTTATATTAGTACGTGCTCTTATGGGCACCTATGCTATGAGAAATGCCGCTCATAGCACATAATAAGGCATCTAAATGATTGATCTATAGAAAGATAACGACGATGTACGCAGAACCAAAATACGATACTATCGCAATCCGTGATTCCCTTCCGCTCCAACAGGCGAGGGTGCTCGACTATGTCGAGGAGTTCATTGACATCTCCGGCTACCCCCCGACCATAGCCGAAATAACCGAATTTCTGGGAGTCTCTTCGACCTTCGGAGTTCGCAAACATATCGAAGCGCTGACCAAAAAAGGCTTCATCGTTCGCGGCGGTCCCGGACTCTCGCGTTCGATCATGGTGGCGAATAATCACCGCGCAAACTCGGTACCGATCGTCGGCAGAGTCACAGCCGGTGCGCCCATCCTTGCCGTTGAGCATATCGAAGGCTGGCTGGCATTTCAGCCTATCAAAGATCCACGCAAAATGTTTGCGCTTAAAGTGCAGGGCGAAAGCATGAAGGATAAAGGCATCATGGATGGCGACTACGTGATCTGCCGCCAACAGGATGAAGCATCGAACGGCGAGATCATCGTTGCCTTGCTTGATGACTCGGCAACAGTAAAAACTTTCCGCAAGTACGGCAAGCGTTACGAACTCGAACCGGCGAACGAGCTATTCAAGCCCATCCCCATTACCGAAGACAGCGGCTTCAAAGTGCTTGGGAAAGTTACGAGCATCTATCGTATGATAGATGATAGGAAGCCGGGGCTATTGCAATTGAAGTATAACTAATTTCTGTAGTGGGGCGGACTTCAGTCCGTCCGAACGGACTAAAGTCCGTTCCACTACTACCAGAAATAACAAAACAATTTTAGAATAATCAGAACAACCATGCAAACATTAACCACTACACTTCAAGCGCCGCGCAGAGCAGAAGTTTATACTGCACCAATGCCGCAGCAGAAGGAAATACAAGTTGCCGAAGAGCAGGAGCTATCAGTTCGGCAGATCAGCCATTATATCGGCAAAACAAAATTCTGCGAGACGGGATACAGCACGACCACCTACGGCAGGATCGGCTTCACCAAAGTCGAAGCTGAGCACGTAACAGCAGATACGCTATTGCAAGCGAGATTGGATATATTGTGTGATAAGCTTCGCGCACGCTATTAACGTGCATCGTGAAGACTTTAAAACAATGTCATCGCGAAGAGGGCGCAGCCAGACGTGGCGATCTAAAAATTTGAGGGCGTGTGTAACGATTAAGATTTTAGATTGCCACGAAAGGCTAAAGCCTTTCTCGCAATGACATTCATAAAAGAATATTCATCCATCCGCCTTCATCCTTACCCGTTAGTGTTTATGTACGGTGCTAATATAATGATACTGTGGCTCCCAGTCGTCACTTGCCGATGGCAACAGATCGAAGAGATGCCAGATGGAGCAGTAATCATCTCCGGGACCGAAGAAATCTTTCGTAACGTGCGTGATCGTGCCATCCGCTTCTTTTCTGAATATCGAAACGCCGGGCATCGGATCGTCTTTTTCATTTGCAAATCCCATGTCGCGTTTGAAGGTTGTGCCTTCAGTTGAATACATTCTGAAATTCCATCCGCGCTCCATCGCAAATTTTCTCTGTATCTCATAGTTATCCGGTGAAGTGAGAACAAATGCCATTCGGCTTTCGAGATGCTTCGTAAAACCGATAAATCCATCAGCCCAAAGTGTACAGTAGCGGCATGATCTTCCCATGTTATGCACGAGCATCAGTTCGTTCGATGAGCCGAACATCTCCGAGAGCATTGTCTTCTCGCCGGATGATCCTGTGAAGGAATAATCTTTTACCGTTTCAGCAGGAATTTTACGGCGCACTTCTGCGACCTTTGCGCGAAGCTTCATTAAGTCATCACTAAGTTGGAAGAGTTCTTGTTCGGCTGTCATGATATTTTATGAAATGTTTAGATTGCAAAGATACGAAAAATATAAATAGTAAACGGGCTTGCGCCCGTTTACTACCCCAACAATTTTGGTTATCGTTTTACTTGATCACGACGATTCTGCCAGTCTCACGCTTCTCACCTATGGATAATTCATAGATGTACACTCCCGGGGCTTTTCCTTTTCCATTCCAAACGATGTCGTAATCGTTTGGTGATAGTTGTCCGAGAGTTGACATACTTTCTTGCACTCCGGTAACTCCGAAAACTTTCAGCGAAACCTCAGCAGATTTTGAGACTGAGAACTTAATATGCGTCTCACCCGTCGATGGATTCGGTGAAACAATACTGTGTAATAATCCACCTTGCGTGGTTGCTACTGATGAAGTACCGCCTGTAATGAAACTCCAGATGGCGCTTGGTTTTCCTAATCCAATCTCATTCTCGCCACGAGCTCTCCAATAATAGGTAGTGCCCGGTTCAAAATCCACAGCCGCATACGTGACGGTAGTATCAGTAAGCGTATCGCTCTTGATCGGATTAGCCATTGTTTTGAAAGGCGAGATTTCTATCCAGAAATCATTTGCCCCAGGATTCGTATTACGCCAGTTCAACATAATATCGTTCAACCCTGTATTCGATCCGTTTGCTGGACCTAAGAGCACAACGGCTCCCAGCGGCAGCGCAACAGAGAATGAAACAACGGGAGATGACTGTCCCCAACCGATAGTATTCTTTGCCTGAACGCGCCAGTAATACGTGGTAACATCTTTCAATGTGCCGAATTTCTTTGATGCAGTTGTAAGCAAAGAATCATTGCTGATGAGTTTTTTCATTGCTGGATCGGTGGCAAGCTGAAAACGGTATTTTGTTGCGCCGGCGACAGCATTCCAGCGGAAGATCACGGTATCAGAATTCACTACCGTATCCGAGATCGGGAATACAGCTTCTGCTTGAGCAGGAAACCCTGTCGCGCCTTGAATAAAATCAACTTTGACATTCACATCACTAAGCGTTACCTGATGCGAGATCGGTGAAGTCAGCAATCCCCCAGAAGCTGTAACAGTAACTGTTCCCTGATCAGTGATCGGAATCGCATATCCGCCTGACCCTGAACTCACTGCACTTCCTGAACTGCCGGAAACAGTTATAGTCGCACCCGCGAGTCCTTCGCCAACATCATAAAAATTATTATGATTATCATCGCCATAAACGACACCTGTAATGAATGTGGTGCTCGGCTTATGACCAAAATCCTCAGTCGTGATGATCGGACCTACATTCGGTGATCCACTTCCTCCGTGAAGAATCCCGATACCGATCTCGGTATAAACGTATGTCCCAAAATTAATGAGGTTCTCTCTGTGCCCTAAACCGGGATTTCCGAAATCAATTTCAAATTCCTGATTGATCTCATCAAGATCATTGCCATAAGCAAAAATATTTTCACCTGCAAAATCATATCCAACGTAACCGGCTTGCTGCATACGGGTAAAAGGCGACGAGCCATCTGTTGGAGAGTCATGAGCCTGATAGTTATGATCAAGCATATCCTGACTATGTCTTCTTGCCGCAGCGATAAGATCTTTATTGAATGCAAGCGGCATTTGGGCTGCGTATCCTGCAAAATCAGACTTTACCTGACTACGAGTCGGTGTGCCCCATTGAGTATATTGATTGACAACCCACGGATTCGTTGTGCTGAATAAGAGATTTCCTTCGGCAGGTGGATTTGCACGGGCGCGGTTGATAAGCTCAAGTTCATACTGCTCTTCGGCTGTCGGATCACCATGATCATAGACATTAAGCGCGCTCTGAGGGGTTACGTTGTGTTTTGCCAATACCGGATTACGTTTCGCCGTAACGGCTGTAGGAAGTGTAACACGTTGTCCCTGCGCAATGGCAGAAGTAGCGGCAATGCTCAGAACGAAAGCGAGAATTAATAAATAATGGAATCTGGTTGTTACCTTCATAAAAGACAAATTGTAATATTATTATAATCAATACACAGCATAATAGTAACCCAATATATGCTAAAAGCATTTCCGAAAAGAAAGAGATTGCCAAGGGAATTATATCTTAATTAATGGCTTTTCAATGATTATCTTTGTTTATAAAAATACATGAAATCTCTCTTAGTTGTTCTTCTGGCACTATCCTGCTCGTTTATTTCCGGCTGCGTTTTGGATTATAATCCGAACTCCAGACTTCCCCCGGAGAACCCTTTCCGAGCATTAACATGGAATGCTGATGGAAGCAGGATATTCGCCATTGTTGATTCGTTTGCTACAGGCACTTCGTATAGAATTAAGGAATATGATAAGGACGGTAATCTGCTTCAATCATTTCCACAGCCGGAAGAATTGAGTTATTGGTCAGGAAGATTCATCTGGGGTACAAATGACGACTCCACTTTTTATTTTACTTCTCGTAGAGACTTTTATCGTGTAAATAAATATAATCCCGCAAATGGCTTGATCTCAGAGATCGCAGGAGGCACGGTTTACGGAATATCTCCTGATCGCAATCATGTATTCATTGGTCCTTACGGTCAATCTTCAGGTTCAAGCATCCAAAATGATTTTCTGATCCTTGACGTGAGTACATCCAAAACACGTTTACAAAAAAGTTGGCAATCCGCTGTCCCTTCATACTATTATTATAGTGGCGCATGGCTTGGCAATAGCAGCGTCGGGTATTTTCGATATAATCAATTGAACTTGGTTGACTTTGTTATTGTCGATACGAACGGAGTGCGAGTGGATTCTTTCGACGTTCCTTTCAGTCGGCGAAACGAGACCAGAATTTATCATGGAAATGGCAATATACTATTTGCAACTCCGGATAGTTTAATCCAATTTGATTCTGTTACGCGAACATTCAAAACATTGATCAAGGATTATTTCATTGAGTCAAGCGTATCCTCCGACGGTACATTCATTGTTTATTCAACGGGTGGTTATTATGGCGGAAGTCCGTTATTTGTCATTAATACAAAGACAGGAGTTTCAAAAATGCTTACAGGTCAAGCCTCAGGTCTTGTTGCAATTTCACCTGCGAATGATCATGTTGCATATTTAGATAATAGTGATTCGAAAACTTATAAACTCACTGTTATACCTGTAAGTGCTCCATAAAAAATGCCGCAAGATAAACTTTTGGCATTTTTTGATTTTTAAATCTTGACCTGTAGCTGCAGAACATACATTCTCGGCAATCCGAAATGTGTGCCGCCAAAAACAGATTCAAATTTATAGAGATACTTTGTATCGAGAACATTCAAGATCGTACCGGATATCTTTGCAGGCACTCCGAGCGTTTTATTAAAATCAAATCCTGCAGAGAGATCAAGGATAAAATGGGACGCACTTGATTTATCCGGTGACCCAGGTTTATCGACTGCAAGATTTAGAAGATTTATAATATCATCACTATATCCTCGGCGTTTTAATTCAGCTTTTGATTGCGCCTCATCAAGCCCTACGCCATTGGAATCGGCAATATCAAAAGGTAAGCCTGAATCAAATCTTCCACCAAGCGTAGAAAAAAATCCGGATGGGTGAGCATAGTTTAATGTGAATGATGCTGTCAGAGCTTGATTGTGCTCGGTTTGGAATGCGTCTTCACCGGCAAAAGGTTTATTGTAATTTTCTCCTTCTTCACCAATGATAAGCCCACCGGCAATAGGAGACGAACCATCACTCGGTTTCAAACCTCGCGCATCACACGTTGCAAACGAGAGTGTACCGGAAAAATTATTCCAGTCATGAAGCCGCACTTCAAGTTCGCCGCCAAGGACTCTTCCTTGTTTGAGATTCACAGGGAAGATCACTCCGGAAACACCAAGTTCGACTTTGACAATATAATTATCAATAAACTTTCCATATCCGTTAAGATCAATATCAATGTTCTCGTTAAGCTTGTATGAAGCGCCGATCTCGACGACGTGTTCTTTTTCTGACATGACAGATGTGGGAGTACTTCCCTGTTCTGTTCCAACAAGTATTTTTGCCTCATCCGAACTTGAAACCAAAATGTTTTCAACCGGAGCTTGCATGATGATTCTGTTATAAGAAGCTTTGAGCCAAAGATCACTCGTTAAATGATAAGCTGCCGATAGACGCGGAGAAATACCGGATTCATCAGCAAGAAGTTTAAACATATCGTATCGCAAGCCTGCATCAATGATCCAGTCTTGGAGCGTCAAATGATCCTGTGCATAAACTGAGAATCTTGTTCCAGTCTTTGATTGATTGACAAGAAACGGATGCCCTCCTTGAGTTAAATCATACGGAATTAGCCTGTCATCACCACCTGGGAGAGCAGGATTCGATTTATCCGGATTTGTTACCGCAAAAGTAAAAAACTCTTGTAACGGATAGGACTCTCCACCAACTCCGAATTTCAAAGCATTCGGTACAGAAAACCATTTTGTAACAGCAGAGAATTCAACTTGTCCACCGATCACTTCATCAATGCGGTGAGCGCCGATAAAGAAATCTTCGTTTTCTTGCACTGCCTTTATTGAATCGGCAGCGGAATTGATCTGCATTAAGCCTCCGCTCGTATTCATTGCTTCGGTTTGGCGTTTGTAACCTAAAATACTCAGAGCAGAATTATCCCCAAGCGTTGCATTTAACCGCGCTGCGAACATATAATCGGAAAGATTTTGTCTTTGGTCCTGCTCCGGAGGTGCAGGAAGTTGCAATGTTCTGAGACCGGTCTTTCCGCCATTTGCAATACCAAAATTTGCGAGATTGCGAGTGCCAAGGATGACAATATCAATATTATCGGAAAGAAGAAAATCTGCTTTGGCAAAATAATTATGGGTGTATCCATCAGTATGGTTCGGATCAAAACTTTTTATCGGATCGAGATACCTATCAGTTTCAGAACTTGAATACCCTGCAAAGAGGGCAACACGCCCATCAATATTTCCGCCAATAGAAAGCGTTCTAACCATCGTTCCAAAGCTTCCGATGCTTGCCGAACCTTCAGCGAAAACAGGAGCGTCGAATCCTGATCGAGTATTGATGGAAACAACTGCAGAAGTAGCAACACCATATTCGGCAGGAAGTCCGCCGCGCTGAATATCTACCGATTTGATAAGACTTGCGTTAAAAAGGCTCGAATAAATTCGGGATGAATTCGTCGTGACCGGGATGCCATCGATCACATATTGCAATTGGGCATCTTCCCCTCTGAAATGCATTCTGCCATCTTCATCAGGGACAGCGCCCGGTGTATTGAGAATGATCGCTTCCATCTTTTTTGGTGAAGAAGCCGCAGGCAGATTTTCTATCTGACGAGAGCTATAATATGTATGTGCTCCGGGTTCGACATCTCCCTTAGACCCTTCAACGATGATCTCACCAGCTTCGACCTTGCGCAATCCCGCAAGCTCTAAGTGCTGCGGAACGCTTGAATTTATAGTTACAGTGCCTGTTGATATAACGGAATTACCATCAAACAGTCTGACATAATATGATGCAAAAGGAACATCGTGTATAATAATTTCGTCTGTTGCGCCAACTTTTGCTTCTTGGACAAGAACTCTTGATGACTTTTCAACAAGTTGAATCCTGAACTTACCTTCGCCCTTTAATGCATCAGGGCTGACTTTAACAACCAATGTTCCTGATGATTGCTGAGCAAGTGTCTCAGAAAAGAAAAATATAAGAAAAGCGAAACAGAGAAAGAGATTGCGATTCTTCATGTGGGATATCGTATTCCTGAAATTTCATATACGATTGCCGAAACAAACAAGAAGAGATCAAAAAACGACTATGAATAATTATTCATAGTCAAAAATAACGTTTTTCCCACAACATAAGGTTTAGTAGCGACCAAAGCAGGTCGCCATTCTTTCGCGCGCCTGATTCATGCTCAGATTGCAAAGTCTTGATATAGTTTTTATCAAGATATTCTTTGACAATTCTACTGGAGTTTAAGCACTCATCAAACAATGGTTTTAGATCTTTCTTCAACCACTCTGCAACTGGCGCGGCAAAGCCTTGCTTCTTGCGGTAAATATGTTCATTCGGCAAAATTCCTTCACTTGCTTTCTTTAAGATATGCTTCGGTACCATGTTTGGACCAAGCTTTATTCGCATCGGCATTCTGAATGCATACTCAACGATACGATGATCAAGAAACGGTACTCGCGCTTCAATACTCGTTGCCATTGATACTTTGTCAACGCGCATGAGGAGCATTTGCGGAAGACGTTGCTGAAATTCCAGATACATCATCCGTTGCTGATATTCTGCATTTGGATACCGTTCTGAAATTTCTCGGTGCCACTTCTCCGGAAATTTATAAGTTGAATGATCTTCTTTCGAATAGTTATTGAATAAACTCCTCTTATGTTCTTCCGTGAAAGCCATTGCACCGCCCCAAAAGAACTCTTCTCCTTCCGAGTAGCGTCTGAGATATTCGCGCATCAAGGGATGCTTAATGAAAGGACTTGAAGCAATATACCCTGCCCGACGAAGTGGCTTTGGAATAAAACTCTTCCAATACTTTGACCTGAATTTCAGATTACGGATCATCCACGGATAACCCAAAAATTCTTCATCTGAACCTTCGCCAACCTGTACAACGATCGTCCCGCTATCACGAGCAAGTTTGGAAACGAAATAGAGTGGAATGCAGACGGGGTCGCCATTCGGCTCATCTTCATGCCAGGCAAGATCAGATAATTTATCTTGCGCAGTTTTTGCATCTATGAGAATTTCGTGATGATCGGTTTTGAATTTCTCGGCGATCTGCCGCGCATAGCCAAGTTCATTGTATTTTTCAAGTTCGCTAAAACCAACAGTGAATGTTTGCACCGGACGATCCATCAACTCACTCATTAATGCAACATTCAAACTCGAATCAATACCGCCGGAAAGAAAAACTCCAAATGGCACGTCGCTCATCATCCTATCTTTGATCGCACGACGCAAGAGAAAGCGAAGATCTTCGATAGCTTCTGCTTCGGTCAAAGATTCTGTCATTGGACCCGCATCGAGCAATGTCCACCAACGCTTCTTCGTAATCTCGCCACTGGCAGTAATGCGCAATGAATGCCCGGCTTCAAGTTTAGATATTCCCGCAAACATTGTCTCCGGTGCCGGAGGCATTAAGAGCGAAAGATAATGTGGTAAAGCTTGCTCATTCAATTCTCTTTTAATAGCAGGGTGTTCAAGTAAAACTTTTATTTCACTTGCCCACAAAAATCTACCATCGGGATTTGCGTAATAAAGCGGTTTGATTCCTATGCGATCACGGATAACGAAAAGCTCTTTGGTCTCTTCATCATAGATTGAGATCGCAAACATTCCAAGAAATTTCTTGAAGCATTCTTCACCCCATTCTTTGTATGCATAAAGAATAGTCTCCGTATCTGAGCGCGATCTATATTGATAACCTTTCGCCTCAAGCTCTTGACGAACTTCGAGGTGATTATAAATCTCTCCGTTAAAAACAATGGTATATCTTCCATCAGGAGTTGACATCGGCTGATGCCCGGCCGGAGAGAGATCAACAATTGCAAGGCGGCGGAATGTTAAACCGCATTGTCCGTTGCGAGATATGTGAAAGCCCGCATCATCGGGACCTCGATGAATCATACGGTCGGACATGCGCGTCAGCAACTCGGGGGTTACTTGCGGGTTTTTCGAAAATCCGTAATCATATACTCCTGCAATTCCGCACATATTGTTCTATTCGCTTTCGAGAAAGGATATAATATTACGGAAAACGTTAATAAAGCGCTCAGGCTTCATCGAGCCTGCTTTATTAATGATAAGATTCTGGTGGAGCGTAAATAGTCTGTTTGGTCTGATGTAACTTTCTTTCAAGAGTCCTCCATCAAAGAAATCTACAGTCGATAATGGAATTGAGAAATTATCGTTCTTTAGTTTACTGGTAATTTGGCAAAGAATTAGATCTTCATTATCTATAACTTTAAGGACTAATGCAGGACGACGCTTTGCTTCTCTGAGGTCGGTAAAGGGAAAGTTGACGACGACAATATCACCTCTCATAAATCTTTCCATGCTTCATCCTCCTCGGGCGATAACCAATCTTTTGCCAATGCAGCTTCACTTAAAAGACTTATCTCATTCACATCGATTGCCCGAACAATTTTTAAAGCACGAATAAACTCAAGCACTTCGGAAGAAAATTCCTCCGGCGCTTCATCAATCTCCTTTAATATAAGTTCTTTAGTACTCATGCAATGATATAAACGCTTTACGACAGAGAAAGGTCGCGGTTACGTTGGTGCCTTTATTTAATTTTCCATTGCAAGAAACCTAATGAATCAGCAGACTTATTTTTTGGGAGTGTAATAATAGCATGTGTTATAATAAATGTTTCGGGTGCAGGAGTACACTCAATATGAATAGTATCATCTTTCATTGCTATTTTTGTAGGGTTTGTTTTTTGCTGATTTGAGCCTGCCATATAATCAAAACTCAGCAGAACGGAATCGTGATGCAATGACACGTTATTTATTGAGCGAATCGAATTACCATACAAATATAGCCCTGTGATATTCACCGTAACCAAAATGGAATCTGTCAGTAAATCCGAATTTGTGACTTCATATTTCGCGGTATCAGGATAGCCATAAGAGTGTGTGTTCACAAAAAGATATGTTGAATCGGAAGAAAGAGGAATTTTTATCGAATCAGTAAAACTCTTTACTATCGGTGCTGTTCCATCTGAACCACAGCCGCCAGTTGTACAACCGTGGAAAAGGAATAAAGAAACTCCGAAAGGGAGTATTGCTAAGATTTTAATATATTTTTTCATAGTATTGAGGTAGTTCTTCATAGTAAGACACATTTTCTCCGTAATAGTTACAAAATAAATCTTTCGGAATGACAAAGAACATGAATGCGTTACTAATCCTGATAATTATATACCCATGTCAGAAGAGCAAAAAACGAGCGCTATTATTCGCGAAGGCGATCTTGAGAAAGTTTATGGAAAGCGAAAGCCGCGTATTCTATCCGGAATGCGACCTACGGGCAAACTTCATATCGGGCATTTTGCCGGAGCGCTGGAGCCATGGGTAAAATTACAAAATATTGCCGAAAATTTTCATCTCATCGCCGATTATCATGTCCTGACGACAAAGCTTGATACGTCGGATATTTTGCAGCTTTCGATCGACATGGCAACGGATTGGATAGCATTTGGTATTGATCCGGAAAAATCGCCGATATTTAGACAGTCTAAGGTGAAAGAACATGCTGAGTTATTTTTGCTTTTTTCGATGCTTATCTCGAAGGCACGGTTAGAGCGCAACCCGGCTGTCAAAGATCAGGTTCGCGATCTGGGGATTGGCGAAGCGATGACGTATGGGCATCTCGGCTATCCTGTATTGCAGGCAGCGGATATTCTTTTATACAAAGGCGAGCTTGTCCCTGTCGGCGAAGATCAAGTCCCTCATGTTGAGATCACCAGGGAATTCGCTCGTGATTTTAATAATCATTACGGGCAGGTCTTCCCTATTCCGCGTGCCTATATTTCCGATCATCCGAGACTTCAGGGTTTGGATGGAAAGCGCATGTCAAAATCACTTGGCAATACGATTTTACTGAGCGATACTCCTGATGATACTTGGAAGAAAATGAAATCGGCAGTCACCGATCCGTTGAAGGTCAGAAAAAATGATCCCGGTCGTCCGGAAGTATGTCTGATCTATACATACCATCAAAAATGGAATCCTCTTGAAGTTCAGGAAATTCACGATGGCTGCACAAGCGGCGCACTCGGTTGTGTGGATTGCAAAAAGCGAGTTACGGAAAAATTAAATGAATCCTTCGCACCCATGCGCGAAAAAAGAACGGAATTAGCAAAAGATCAGGGAGTCGTTCTTAAGATAATGGAACAAGGCGAAGTTCGTGCCCGTGAAGAAGCCGAGAAAACGATGCGCGATGTTCGCAATGCAATGAAATTCGGATAAAGATTAAACTTGCGCTTTTTTTAATGCTGCACAATGAATGGGATCTGATTTTTTTTCCCATCTTGGTTGACATACATAAAATAATTTCCGGAAGGTAGTTTGTCAATATGAATTGATATATTATGATCATCAATAATTTCGAACTGACATTGAAATTTTCTTCCGAGCATATCAAAGAATTCTGGTTTTGAGAACCTCCCATTGCTATTGGAATGAATCGTCACTTGTGAATTTGCAGGGTTCGGGTAAATGTTGAAACTCGGATTATTTGCTTCCGATACTGGAATGGTCTCTGAATTAGAACTACCACTAAGCTTGAAGACCCAAGCATTTTTACCCGATGAATCCTGATGTTGCCCCAAGAGATCACCGTCATGAGAATTTGAAGATCCGGCGATGGCGAAACCTCCGTCAGAGGTTTTTACAATAGAAAATGCCCCATCGTCGCCTGTTCCACCAAGGCATTTCTGCCATTGAATGTTGCCTGAAGAACTAAGCTTAATTATCCATGCATCGGACCCACCATGGTTACCTGCTATATATTCATCTGTTGATCTTGTGAAGCCCGCTACTGCATACCCGCTATCCGGTGTTTGTATAATACTTGATATTTCCTCTGCATTTATCCCCCCCAAGCATTTCTGCCATTGGATAGCACCTAATGAAGTGAGTTTAACAAACCATGCGTCGGAATTGCCATGATTACCTGCAACATCTCCATCAATACAATTTGTTGTTCCTGCGACGGCAAATCCCCCATCAACAGTTTTGATGAGACTATATAACTCTGTATAACCGGAACCTCCGAGGCACTTCTGCCAAATTATTTTTCCCGTATCGTTCGTTTTTACAACCCAACCGTCAGGATTTTTATAAGATTTGGCATGAAATCCCACAACATCGCCATCAGATGAAGTAGTAGATCCTGCGATAACATATCCATGATCATAATCTTCTACGATCGAGTGACCATAGTCTTGGTCTGTTCCGCCCAGACATTTTTGCCATTTAATCCTTCCGGATGAATCAAGATGAACGATCCAGACATCAGAAAAATAATCTGGATAGATGCCCGAATGAAATCCCATAACATCTCCATCAAAAGAAGTCGTGTATCCAACGAAAGTATATCCTCCTTCTTTACCGGAGTTTTCAATAATCGAAGTTGCATACTCGGAATATTCTCCACCAATACATTTCTGCCATTCTATAATCCCTGAATTCGTCAGTTTTACTATCCATGCGTCCGAACAAGGATATTCGATCGAAGGACTTACTCCTCCATGCTGCCCTTTAACATCTCCATCAAATGAAGTTGTGTAGCCAGAGGCTATATACCCACCATCACGTGTGTGAATAATGCATGAAAATGCTTCATCACCCGATCCTCCAAGACATTTCTGCCATTCGATAATACCCAAAGAATCAAATTTTGCGATCCAGGCATCAATGCCTTCGACTCCACGAACACCGTCTTTGCCATGGTTATCAATGAAATCTCCATCGGAAGAATACGTACCACCTACAGCAATATACCCGCCATCAGAAGTCTGAAGAATGGAACTTGCCCAATCATCATGAGTACCACCAAGAACTTCCTGCCATTGAATTCCGGGAACCATCTGTGAATAAACTGCGCAAGGCGAAATGATAAAAATAACAATACACAATTGCGCAATTCGAATTTTGCAATTCAGGATCGCGTCTTTTAATTGTTCATTCATTGCCATAGTATTCAGTTATTAATACCTATTTTAATACACTGACATTCCGGCTCATCACTTTGCCATTGCAATCAACTCGCAAGGTATAATGTCCTGCCGGAATATTGCGCAGATCAAGCGGCAGATCATACGAGCCTTGATAGAGTTCGCCGTTTACAACATTCGCAACTTCTCTTCCAAGATCATCAAAGAGAGAAATTTTTACTTCGCCGAAATTTGCAAGAGTCAGTTTTACTTTTGCATCGGTTTGCGCAGGGTTCGGCATGATACTCACGCTTGTTACTGAATTCCCATCTGCGGTGACTCCATTATTCGGTGTATTCATCGTTTCGATATAATACCAAGGAGTATTGATGACTGATTGGTCTATCGCAATTTTAAATGTATTAGTGCCGGTGATCTTGATCCCCTCGATTGAAGAAGCCATCATATTTCCAGTTTGATCGAGCGGGTGAACGATGAGGCGATTCGAATCAGAATTCACAAAAAATTCAAATTTTCCGGCACTCATGATCGTCGGTGCTGCTCCCCAATGATTGCCGATACTGGAATCTCCGTATTGCCAAATAGCACGGGAGTTTTGAGAGCGAGTAGCCGTTGTCAAAAGCATAGTCGATGATGAAAGCTGTGAAAGCAATATCGACTGCAAATCTCCGGCATTATCCAATCTTCGAAACTTGAGCGCTCCGTCTTTGACTGTATCAGCGCCAAATACTCCAACGGCAGCATTGAATCCATTTGAATTGGCTAAGAAATATCTACCAGTTTGGCTCCAGCGGAGTTCGCCGGTTGCGGATATTTTTGTTGAGGTATCGGTGGTATATGGATATTCAGCAGCCACCTTCGGTGTCGTTACATCAAACTTCTGACGGACAAGATCCTGAGTAGCAATATTGGGGTCAAGATATCCTTCGACTCCGAAGGGTCCTTGATAATGACCCGGCACACTTTCGAGCAAAACATCATCAGCAACGTGAGTCACGGTATCAACCGACGTAGCAGCTTTTATTTTCTGATTTCTGAATGCATCGCTTGCCTGTGGCATTTGGATAAGAAGCGACGGACTGCCTGCTATACTCCACCAACTACCGGCACGGGCGATGTTTGCGAAAAGATCTTCATAGTATGTTGCATAATTGACAAAGAAAAGCCCGTCCCAATCTTGTAATGAAGCATAAGAAGTAAAGAATGGTACTACTTCTGCGGATTGTTGATTAGTCACAAGATTCATAAACCTCCCGACAAACGGCTTTCCTGCTATGCTTGCCGCAGCGAGACTTCCCATAGTCCCATTTCCAGCATCGGAAAGAATATTATTATTGAGCATCACCCAAGTTGAGTCTGAGTACGCTGGTCCACCAGGTCGGGTATGTGGATAATCGGTATTAATGTGCGACTGAGCAAAATCACTATACCTATTTGCATAATGATCCTGCAACGTTCCCCAATACTCTGGTGCATAAAAGTTTACGAGTACAGGTGATTTTAATGTATCGGTAATACATTTTTTTATCGCCGTGAAATAATCATTTTGTAAAGAATCGTAAAAGAGAGCCAAATCACGCGGTCTCTGACGTGGAAGCAGATCAGTTTCGCCAAATTTAATTCGGACAATAGATGAAGTTGAACTGGCTTCACCGGGGAAGAGTCCATATTCCACTTTTCGCTTGATCGAAACTGCATCGAACATCACATCACCTAATTGCTGTCCTAAAGCGAAGTATAATGTATGCAAACCACCTGCCTTCGCTCTGAACGGAAAAGTATATTTTTTCCATGATGTATCAATTGTCTGGCTCACTCCAAGAGAGTTGATGCCGGTTTGATATTGTGAAAGGTATGCATAGATCGATCTGGTAAGTACCGGATTTGCAGGACTATAACGAATCTTCGCATAGAACGATAATTCATAAAGAGTATCTTTTCCTAAACGTGGAGTAGTGTTCTGCAAGTAAGCGTCGAAGGAACTTGGTGTAGCACTTAGACTGCTTATAATAGCAAGCATACAATATTGCGAATCAATGGCTGGTGAAAAAATTGTTTTATCACCTGTCGCTCCATTTCCTACAGCAAATGACCAGATTGCCGATCCTACTTGCTCAAAACTTCCGTTACCAATTAAATTCGGTGGGTTTGGCGGCGCTCCCCCAGCCCAAGCATTATTGATTCCAACATCACTTCCATATTTATGCAAGAGATATTGCGAGAACAGAGTATCCAATCGGCGCGAGCGATTCCAGCCTATAGATTGTCCATTCCGGTAAGTACTATTGTCAACCCAATTTATCATTCCGGCACGCCAACCCGTAAGAAGACTAAAGCCAGGTGAAGTAACTTCGACTGCCGCAAGAACGGGGTCATCGGCAAGCCTTAAACCTGTTAAAGGATTAATATGTGTCAGAATGGTTTTTACCCATTGGCGATGGAGTTCCGCTGCACGTCTATCAATAAAGTGGGTATATTGTGCACCCATTGTGCTATCAGGCTGTGCGACACCATCTGCCGCAATAAAAGTATGTTGGGAATTTAAGACAAGGAATACATAGATACCTTGCTTTTTAAATTCGTTGAGCAGTGTATCAAACCGAGCAACTTGAACAGGATTGACATTATATGACGTAGTCGCATTCGGATAATCGAGAAAGCTTCCTTGCGCCCACCATACTTCATCGTTATCGATCAAACGGATAGCATTGAAACCAAGTTTATGCAAACGCTTTGCAAGAACTCTTGCATCTGTTGCACTTAAGAATTGCGATGTATATTCTAACTCCGTTCCGAAGAAACGGATTCGCTCAGAGTTCTTACCGCCAACATCAAAATGTCCGCCGTTCAGCGTCACTCTCCGTATAACAGTCGGCGGCTCAGGAAGTATTGAAGATTTTGATGTATCGCTTCCATCTTGTACAAAAACATACGGCGATCTGATCGGCTGTGCAGAAATTGAACCTACACAAAGGATAATAATTATCGCAACAGAAGTAAAATATCGTTTCATAGCGAGATAATAAATTTTGTAATGATCAAGACACAAACGCAGGTAGTCTTTTTGACCCCTTTGTAACTCTGGCGGATTTACAATTGGGCAACAATTGTTGCAAAATGTAACATTGAGCTTTTAGAAAGCGTTACCCAAAAGTATATGCAAAAAGAGGCTATTGCCAAGATTGAAAATTAGAAAATTAATTATATTCTTCCATAGAGCAAGCCTCCGTTCGTTGCGGAGTCCTGTCGCGATGATTTTGTTTTTGATTGCAGGAGTAGCGGCTTCTCCGCTTGATGCTCAAGTATTGCCTGATAGCGGCAAACCACTTCCGGATATTGTCCTCTTCGCAGAAGGAGCAGGATTTATTCCCTTTCAACAAAGTTACCGTATCAATTATCAGACAAGCCTTGCAGGGCTTCCAATCGAAATCGCAACAGGGGTTTGTTTCCCGGTAAATAGCTCTTTATCTGCAATGTGCGAATTTCGGTATAAACGGCGTACGGCAGCATTTGTATCAGATTTTAGAATTAAGACTCTGGAAATTGAATTAGGAGTTCGTGATTATCTCGAAAAAGAACATGAGAAAGATCTTCGACTTTATGGAAGTGCTGGCTTGATCTTGGCTAAATCAACAGCCGCCGGAATTATAAATGCAACTTCGGACGGAATAAACGTAATACCTTCTGAGGTGAGTCAGGACTACTTTAATATCGGCATTGCCTTAGGTCTTGGTGTTGAATATGCTCTCACCAATGCTTCAAGTATTTATTTAGGCATCCATATGGGCATTTATTTTGCCGATCCGATAAAGAGCGGCGGGCTTGGAAATATCGGCGGACTTTCGATTGGATTGGGATACCGTATAGCATTAGGAAATTAAATATGAAGAGTAAAAATCTTTTTTTGAATGAACGAAATCTTTGGCTTTTAGCATTTTGCTTCTTGCCCTGTTTTCTTGCGTGCCGGGATTTCCAAACTCCCGATCAATCCATTCACATTCAAGGAACAGCACAATACTCAATTCGTAAAACATTCCGCATTCAAAGTTCAGGCATATTTCCTGATTCACTTGCTCCTATTTATCCGAATCCTTTCAATCACAATATCGGTGATAGTGCCGAGACGATCAATTTTACATTGAAGGATACCGGAGAAGTGAAGATTATTATTCAAAATCCTCTCGGAGATTCAGTTGCTATTTTCCGCGATAGCGTTCTGCTGCCAGGTAGTTTTACCGGCGCTTGGGAGCCTGTGAGTTCAAGTGGGATAAGGCTTCGCGCCGGTCTATATTTCATTACCATCCGCATCGCACCGAATGATCCGAATAGAAATTACATCAACTCTCGTTTATTACAAATCCAATCCAATGATTAAGAAAATTTTTGCAACAAATAAATTCATTCTGCTTATTGCCATCGTTGTTTTAACCTCTTCTTTGTATGGACAGAATAAATCCACATACTTGAAAAACGGTGTCCTGATTGCACGATTTCCGATGCATTTCACGAATGGATTTATGTTCATCACCGTTCCGGTTATTGATACGGATATCTTCGGCAAGGCGATTACTCTGAGCAGAAGTTTTATCCTCGATCCGGCTGCCTCAAATGATGGAAGTTTTATGCCCGATGATTCTTTGGTTAATGTCACAGGAAATAGAAAATTCTATTTCCCGGTTTCACCTCAACGAACTCTTACAGCAGAACTTGTCCCTACTCTTGCTAAGGGAATTTACAAAAGAACAGATACCTCATTTTATGGCGTTCTTGGGTATGCCTTTATTCGCAAATACATCACGATCATTAATTTCTTTGAACGCTCGGTTTCGTTCTATTCGCTTTCCGAAGGAGCGTCTGATTGGGATGCGCGTTTAGATACTGCTGCGATTCATGTTCCATATCTTGACGATGCGATCTTAGATCATTGCAATTGTTCATTCCCTACTATGTGGTTCGAAGTAAAAGCTCCGCCGCTCAAAGAAGGCCGAGTTCATTTCTCACTTGCAGAGCGACAATCGGTTATCTTCAAACAAGCACTTGAACCAAAAACTCAAAAATTTATTGATGACGATTGGCGGAAGGATTCGCTTTCGGGTAAGAAGACAAGTCTGGGCGGTATAGAAGTGGCAAAATTCGAACTTGGAGGCATCAATATTGCGGACCGTAGTCCACGACGAGCCATAAATAATTTACCGCCGATCTTCCGTAATCTAAATATTTTTATCACCGGCACTGTTGCTGTTGATGTGCTCCGGCATTTCCATGCCGTCATTATTGATCCGACAAGATCACGAGTGATGCTGGTTAAGTAGTTATTTTATAAATAACTACTTAAAAAATAGCAACAGATAATGAAAATCCCACAATTGCTTGGGCGATCAGTGAACTTCTTGCTATTGGGCTATCTTTTTTTCTCAAGAGACCGATAGGAGTCCACCATGCCCAAGTTATTTCCCTCTGCTGAAGACCGTTATTAACCCTATTATCTCTTGCCCATCCAGGATTTAGTGCATTTGCCCAACCATAGTAACCAATATCTGTCCCCCAAGTCCACCAAATTAAATTAAAGGAAACGGCAGAATTAATACCACATTCTTTATAAAGAAAATACGTGATCGCAGCTTGAACGGTAGTTTGTAGGATACGGTAAGAAAATGGTGCTTTGTTATTACCCCTTACCAAATTATAACCGACATAATCAAAAAGTGAAAAAAGAAGTGTCGCACCCAAAACATAACCGCCATTCTCAAGTTTTGTAGAAAAAGACTCTCTTGGAGGAAAACGAAAAACCGTCAATGAATCGCTTTGACCAGACAATACCGCAGAAGAATCAACTTGTCCAAACACAACTCCTTTTGTGGCAAGCACAAGAAGACCGTACACTACAATATTCTTAAACAACATTATAGATAGTATCTCCTACATTTCACCCGCAACCAGTCTCTTCTTCAATTGCGAAATATGCCAAGTAATATTAATCTCCTTCGGACAGGCTTCAACGCAGTTGAAAATCGTATGACAGCGCCAAATACCATCGGCAGAATCAAGCGCATCCATGTGCTCTTCAGGAGCTTCATCGCGTGTATCAAAAGCAAAGCGGTAGCCTTTTAAAATGGCTGCAGGTCCGAGGTAATTTTCATTCGACCAAAGCGAGGGACAGCTTGTCGTGCAACATGCACACATGATGCACTTCGATGACTCCATCAGAAGCTCAGCATCTGGGCTTGATTGATACCGCTCCATTTCAGGAGGTGGAGTCTTCGTAATCAGATACGGCTTCACCAACTCATATTTCTTATAAAAATCCGTCATCTCGATCACGAGATCTTTGACGATCGGCAAATATGGCAAAGGCTCAATTGTGACAACCTTGCCGTCACCAATGCCTTTAATATCTTTAAGCAAAAGTGAACAGGCAAGAGTATTCTTTCCGTTAATCTTCATCCCGTCCGAGCCGCACACGCCATGGGCACAAGAACGGCGAAAGGTCAGGGTACCATCGATCTTCCATTTAATATCATGAAGCGCATCGAGGACACGGTATGTGCCATCGAGATTGTCGAGAGTATAGTCCTGAAAATATGGCTTGGCATCCTTCTCAGGATTATAGCGCTGAATACGGAAAGTTACTTTCATGTACAGTACAACAAATTTATTTCTGCAAAATTACGGCTTTTTTCGCGCTTACGAGAATTATATTCGAAAAAGACGTATTTTTGTACGATTTCACAAACACAAAAATCACCATGAAATACTTTGTTACATTATTATTTGTTATTCTTTCATCTACTATTGCCTGTGCGCAGATCACAATCTCTGCAGATGATTTCATTGCCGGATTTTCGAAGATCGGAAGTGCTGAACGTACTTCTTATAGCATTTCTTCATTGACGGGTTCAGGGATAGGGATGATTGCAAAAAAAACCGGGGCTGGATTGGATTGGGATTTCTCTCCCTTCACGTTCGATCAGGAGACTACCGCCTCGCTACAAGTGATGGCTTATCCTGGTGGAGCGCCCTTTGCCAACGATCCTGACTTCACTACTGCAACTCATGTCATAAAAGTCGCACCGAAAAATCAAGGCGGTGCAACGATCTACCAATTCGTAAAAATCGATCAGAACGGTTTCTTTAATCTCGGCTCTTCATCCGATACATTAGGCGGCAAGAAATTATTGTCTTATATTCCACCTTTGCAGGAATACAAATTCCCTATCACCTTTCAATCTTCGTGGGATAGTTACGGAAATTGGACCAATACTCCTGTAGCCGGGGTACTTGCATCGGATTCGATCCATGTTACCGTCGATGGATATGGTAGCCTTACAACCCCTATAGCAACTCATCAGAAGAAAGGCGCTTCTCCAATGGCATCCATAAATGATGCCCTTCGCATTACGACGAAAAAAACAAATACTATTACTTATGGTACTTTCTCACAGTCCGTCGTTACATATAAGTATGAATGGCTTACAAAAGCCGACCACCGAGTAATTGCGAATGCTGACAAAGATCAAAAAATTACAAGCTTTACCTATAGCGCCGGAACAAGCAGTTCCGTCGAAGAAGACTTCAGCCCCGAATCATCTTTGAATCTCCATCTCTCTGTCAACCCTGTATCAAATTCTGAAACAAGATTTTTCTATACCTTGAAAAAAGGTGGCAATGCTCAAGTCAGTATCGTGAATATGCTTGGCAATGAAGTTTCGATGCTTCATAATGGTCCAGCTGAAGCGGGTCAGAATATCATCCCCATTGACCCCACAAAGTTTACTGCAGGAACATACTTCCTTCGAGTCAATGCCGAAGGAATGTCAGAAATGAGGAAACTTATCATTACAAAATAATCAATCTTATATCGGATCAGAAAGGCGGAGAGATCTCCGCCTTTTTTTATGCCCTAAGTTCTCTCAACCATTGGCACATGGATCTCGACCGGCTCTAACCCGCCTTTACGCAAGGCATGGACTTTGTTTACTTCTCGGTGAGGACGTTCTGCCGAAACTTTGGCGGCAAACTCTTCTGGGAATCGCTGAATAGTAAATTTTACGGGCCATGCAGCTGCTTCGCCTAAAGCGCAGATCGTTCTGCCTTCAATATTTTTTGCAACATCTTCAAGTAGTGCAACATCTGCCGTCGAGCCTTCACCTGCATTGATGCGTTTTAAAACTTTATGAAGCCAGCCTGTTCCCTCTCGGCATGGAGTACACTGTCCGCAGGATTCATGCCAATAAAATTTTGAAATGCGCTGTAAGACTTTTACAATATCGGTATCTTCATCCATCACCATGATGCCACCTGTTCCGATGGATGAACCTACAGCCTTCAAACTTTCTGCATCCATCTTCACACCTTCAAGCGCATCACCACGCAACGGTGGCATTGATGATCCACCCGGAATTACCATCTTGATCTTTTTATTTCCCGGCACTCCTCCGCCATATTTATAGATCATATCAGTCAACAAAGTACCAGATGGTACTTCATAAACTCCTGGACGATTCACATGACCACTTACTCCAAGAAGTAAAGTACCCGGATGCTTCGCCTCCCCAATCTTAGAATATGCTTCAGCTCCCATCTTGAGTATTGGCGGAATGTTGGCGATAGTCTCGACATTATTGATCGTTGTCGGGTATCCCCAAAGCCCGTAGTTCGCTGGAAACGGCGGCTTGACTCGAGGATAACCGCGCTGACCTTCGAGCGAATTCATCAACGCTGATTCTTCACCAACGATATATGCTCCGGCACCCTTGTGAACAGTTATATCAACAGAATAAGGAACGCCATCACCGGAAGCAGGAAAAGTCTGCTTCATCTTTTCGCCGATGAAACCGTGGGAATAAGCATCTGCAACAGCTTTTTCAACCATCTTCACCCAAGCCGCATATTCGCCGCGAATATAAACGTAAGCATGATTGACCTGCATTGCATACGCAGCAAGCAACATCCCTTCGATCATCTGATGCGGATTGAACTCGAATATCTGCCGATCTTTAAATGATCCCGGCTCAGATTCATCGCCATTGATGAGCAAGAATTTTTTACGGTCAGTGCCTTTTGGCATGAACGTCCATTTTAATCCCGTAGGAAATGCAGCGCCGCCTCTTCCACGAAGACCGGATTTTTTGACTTCTTCAGTAACCTCTTCAGGCTTCATCGAAAATGCTTTGCGCATCACCTCGCCATAGCCGCCATTTTTAATATAGACGTCAATGTCGCCGAGATTTGGAATATTTGGTAATACTAAGTTCACTGTTTGTTTTGTGTTACTTTCATGTCATCGCGAGGAGTCCGCCGCGGCGAATTGCAATGACACTATAAAATTTACTCTAAATTTAACTCCGGCATCTGAGCATATCGCTTTGGCTCCGGAACGGATTTTGTTGTCTTAATAGTATTGACTATATTAATCGCTTCATCGCTTGATACTCGTTCAAAGAACGTCTCCCCAACTGCGATCATCGGTGCGCCGCCGCAAGCTCCCATACACTCGACTTCTTCGAGAGAGAACATACCGTCACTTGTCCGCTCTAAATGTCCACAGCCAAGTTGAGCTTTGAGGTCTTCATAGATCTTTTCGCCTCCGCGCAGCATACAGCTTACGTTCGTGCAAACCTGAACGTGGTAACGCCCCATCGGCTTTTCGAAATACATCGTATAAAAACTAACGACACCCAAGACATGACTTTTTGGCACGTCACAAAGACGTGCTGCTTCCTCCATCCCACGCTGATCGATCCAGCCATTCTTCTCCTGAATTTTCCAAAGGATAGGAAGTAGCGCTGCCTGAGGTTTTTCATAGCGCAGTTTAAGCGCTGCTATTTCTGAGAGTTCTTGTTCGGTAAACATAGTTTATAATGCAAAAATACGACGGAATTTTCACCTAAACCGTTCTTTTCAAGGATTTAACTTTTTTTTGCGTATCTTTGAACAATTTATTTCACTATTTAATAACTAATCGGAATAATTTTATGAAAGAACTCCGCCTTTTCCTCACACTCCTTTTAGTATGTTGTACTATATCGAGAGTTTCCGCTCAGGACGGACGGCTTGAACCAAAACCTGCAAGTGAAGATGAACTTGCAGTGATCAAGCGCGGAGCCGACCTTAATGATGAGGGAAAGTATGGTGACGCGATTGAAGAGTTCAATAAGGTGCTTGTAAAAAATCCTGATTGCGTTCAGGTAATGTATGAAATGGCAAATACCTATTATGCTAAAGGAGATTCCAAAAAATCAATGGAATTTGCAGATAAGGGTTTGAAGTACAAATCTCAATATTTGCCGCTTTTTTATGTATTAGAAGGCAGTATTGAAGACGACAACAAAAACCCCGACGGAGCGATCGCAGATTATAAAAAAGCTATAGCTGTCTCCCCTAAATTCCAATCTGCATATTTTAATCTGGGCATTACCCTCCGAAGAATGGGAAAAACTGAGGAGGCGTTAGATAATCTCAAGCAATCGGTAAAACTTAAACCAGAGCATTCTTCATCGAATTTGCAGATAGCAGATATTTACCGGATGAGGAATCAGAAAATCCCGGCATTCATGGCATACATGTCTTATCTCTATTTTGCAGATGACGAAGATAAACGCATTCCGCGTGTTATTGAAGAGCTCAGAAAATTGGCAGGTGGCGGAGAAAAAAATGCAAGCGGTGGAATGAATATCTCCTTATCTATGGATTCGACAGAAGGAAATTTCTTTGGCTCTGAACTGATGATGGGCCTCGATGCTGCAAGTGATTTAGATAAAGCGATAGATTCTGCTAATAAAACTCAAACTACTCCATTCGAAAAGGAAATTCATAGATATAATATGATCATTCGTTCGATATATGTTGATGCTTCTAAATATGTTGATCCTTCTAAAGAACATCATGAAGGATTTGCAATGCAATTTTATGCTCCATTTCTTCGATCAATGCAAGAATCCGGTAATACAGATACATACTGCCATATCATTGGCATCCGTATTGATAAAGAAGAAGCGAAAGAGTGGTTTGACAAACATACAGATGATTTCAAAAAATACTGGGCATGGGAAAAAGAATATTACTCCAAGAAATAAATCTTACTCCTCTTATTGAAAAATACCTATTAGGAAGCGAATCCTTTAAAAGTTGAAAACCCGACGAAATTGCTTTCGGCGGGCTTCCAGGAGGTCACTATGAAACACACAGAACGTGAGACTGAAGTGTTGGTGAGACACTAACCAATATATATGCAATTGGTGTGCCAAACTTCTTCAACTCAGAAAATTATTTTGAGCCATAGGTAACTCTATATAAATCAACGAACTAAGTTTATATTTTCCGTATCTCCTATTACCCATCTTCCCTTACTCAGGCTCAACCTGACCATAATCCAGTTCAACAGGTGTCTTCCTGCCGAAGATAGAAACCTCGACTTTGAGCTTTTGCTTATCGTCATTGATCTCTTTGATCTGCCCTTGGAATCCGTTAAAAGGTCCATCAATGACCTTAACAGGCTGTCCTAAGAAGTACTTCACCTCCGGAGACTCCGTATCCTTCTTTTCTTCGACCTTACCCAAGATGCGACGCATCTCATCGGCATGAAGAGCTGTCGGGCGATCTTTTGAAGGACCAACGAAGCTCACGACACTTGGAATCGAGAGGATAATATCAATGATCTTCTTATCAATCGCGGCTTCCAAAAGGATGTAGCCGGGAAGAAAGCTCTTTGTTTTGACGCGTTTTTTTCCATCGCGCACTTCGAACACTTTCTCGACGGGGATAACCACTTCCAAAACACGGTCAGCAAGCCCACGGCGCTTCATCTCATCTTCGATGTATGCCTTGACCTTATTTTCATGCCCGGTGAAACACCTAAGGGCATACCATTTCATTTGTGTCGCTTGCAGTTCGCTCATTTGTGGAGTTCGGTCTTAGAGTGAATAAACAAGGCGCAGGACGACTTCGAAGATCTTATCCACGCCAAAGACGAATGCCGAAAAAAGAACGCATAATCCAAGCGTCACAAGCGTTGCGTCAAGAAGCTCTTCGCGCGTCGGCCATGTAACCTTCTTCATCTCCTTGTTTACGTCGATGAAGAAACCAATGGTCTTGTCTTTAAGACTCTTTCGCTCAGGAGCGAGTTGTGTTGAAACGAGTGTATCTGCCATAATCCTTGATAAAAAAGCTAAAAGCTAGAAGCTAAAAGCTAAAAAAAATAGATCGTTGGGCGTCAAACTTTTAGCTTTTGGCTTCTAGCTCTTCGCTTTTGTATCGCACGTCAGGAGGGAATTGAACCCCCAACCAACGGTTTTGGAGACCGCTACTCTACCAATTGAGCTACTGACGTGTCTGAAAGCTGACAGCAACCGCTGGCAGCCTACAGCTTATTTGGTCTCTTTGTGGATCTGACGCTTTCTGCAGCGCGAGCAAAACTTCTTGTACTCCACACGTCCTGATTGCTTGCGCTTGTTTTTGGTCGCAGAGTAGTTACGCTCTTTGCACTCAGTACATTCTAACGTTATAATGTCTCTCATTGTCGTATTCCTTTCGTAAAAAAAATCTTTGGTAGAGACGCACCATGGCGCGTCTCTACGTAGAGCGGGAGACGAGACTCGAACTCGCGACCAACAGCTTGGAAGGCTGTGACTCTACCAACTGAGTTACTCCCGCAAAAACAAACTTAAACTTTAATGCTTAAAAAACTTCTTCCCCATTTCAGCATTAAACTTTCGAGGCGTAGCCTCGGCAGAGCTCACGATCGGGATTGAACCGACGACCTCGTCCTTACCAAGGACGTGCTCTACCAACTGAGCTACGTGAGCGACTTGGCAAGGATGAAGGATGAATGATGAATGATGATTTTTTTTTCATCTTTCATCCTTCATCCTTCATCCTTGCCCACGAAGTGGGCAGAGAAGGACTCGAACCTTCGTAGACGTAAGTCAGCAGATTTACAGTCTGCCCTCGTTGACCGCTTGAGTATCTGCCCATGTTAGCTTCAAAAATAAACTTAAAGCTAAAAAACAAATCCATATCATTTTTTTACGCTCTTCCCTATCAAACCCATGAGACAAAAGCCTCAATGAGCCGGCAGACGGACTCGAACCGACGACCTGCTGATTACAAATCAGCTGCTCTACCAACTGAGCTATGCCGGCGTAAAAAATCAAATTCTCTCCCACCAATGTTGGCGGAAGAGAATTTAGCCCGATTATAATGATTTTCAGGCGTTTCTGGTTCCCAAAATCGGGTTTTTAACCAAAATAGCCGTAATAATTAAGACATCAACTATGAAAATCTATTGTCAGGATAGTTACTGAAAAAGGTTGTATTTTATTATGCACCGTATAGCACTGAATCCATCCTTCCAGCCAATTTTTTTTCCTTCTTCGTACCTTCTTCCGTTATAGGATATACCAACTTCAAAGATTCTAAGATTCTCTTTTTTTGCTAGTCTTGCAATTTTTGCTGTTATCTCAGGTTCAAATCCAAATCTATTCTCCTGTAAAGTGATTCTCCGAAGAATTTCGATGCGAAATGCTTTATAGCAGGTTTCCATATCAGTAAGATTCAAATTACTGAGCATATTTGAAAGTCTTGTGAGAAACTGATTACCGAGATAATGCCAATAATAAAGCACTCGATGTGCCTCTCCCCCAACAAAACGAGATCCAAAAACAACATCAGCCTTCCCCTCGACAATGGGTTTAAGAATTTTCAAATATTCTCGTGGGTCATATTCTAAATCTGCATCTTGAATAATTGCTATGTCCCCTGTTACAGCTTCAAACCCTGTTTGCAAAGCAGCCCCTTTGCCACGATTGACATTGTGGCTGATTATTCTAACATTCGGAATATCCTTGAACACCGCCAATGACAGTAAGGTGTTATCAGTCGAAGCATCATTCACGACGACAACTTCTTTTTCAAGACCTAATGCACTCAGATCTTGCGACAAGACAGTTTTAAGAAGTTCAGCAACTGAGCTTTCTTCGTTGTAAACCGGAATAATAATTGATAATAATTTCATCGCTTTTGCAATTAGTTGCCGTCTTAACAAATACAAACATAAGCAATGTTTGTATCAATACTTCCTTACAATAATGTTCGGCGGTTTTTTTGCTTTCGCCGAATTAAGAAAATTCCTGATATACTCAAAAGAAATGTGATGGCACTGATGCTATAGCCTGCAGTATAAATATCCGGTTCGAAAATAAAAGTGATCGTTGATTTGCCGGAATTGATAGGAACTCCGCGCATACAGTAGTTGACTCTATAAATAGGCGTTTCTTCTCCATTAACATAACATTTCCAACCTGGATAATAAGAGTCTGTAATAATTAATAACCCCTTAGTGCTCGATTCGGCTAGAATTTCAACTTTCTCATTCTCATTTGTAGAAATGCGTACAGAATTTGATCCGGCTTGCCCTAAACTTGTATCAAGAGGAGCATCTCCCTTTGTAAAAATGGCTGTTGTCCCATCAAAATTATTCTGTAATAATTCATCTTTGATTTCATTCTCGGTATTTAATATTTTACATTTATATGCAATATAGGCACGGGGCTTAGAAAGAAGATTCTCATAGATCTTTACACCATCTGCGGAATAAACCGGGCGAAGAAAAGGCGAAGGAAGTTCTTTCTTTCCAGCAACAATATATTTTACGTTTACCAAACCAAGTAAATGCAAATCAAGTGAATCATAGCCTACATTTTTGAGATAGAAAGTAATAAAAGAACGGCTCGTTAGGCTTTCATATCCATGTATATCATTAATTTTATAAACATTAGAACTATTTCGAATTAAAATGAAAGGATCTTTAGAAGCATCTCGCCACACAATAAATCTGCTATCCGAAGAATCGCTACGCAAAAAATTGGAGATTGGGTTTTGAGGGTAAATAGGAAATTTTCCTTGGTCTATAGTTGGAAGCCAGATCCTTGAAAAAGTAAAAAGATCGACAATAGTCAGGAGTAAAATTATAGGGATAGCTTTTTTTTCAGCGAGTTTTCCACGGAGAAAATATGTAAGTGTAAGTAAAGAAACAATTCCTAATACGATCGGAAGCCATAACGCCAATGATGGTGTCGAATAGTAATCCAAGGTCTTGCTAATTCTTTCCATCATCCAACTTTCATTTCCCGCTCCGAATGCAGATTCTTGTATTTTCGGAATAAGGATATTTGAATACTTTCTGAGGAGCATTTCATAATTAAGATTAATATATACTGCTACTCCAAATAAAACAACAACCATACCGATAAATAAAAATTTTGTCCATCGGAAAAATCTTTTAAATGAATTTCGCAATTCCTGATTGCTAAGTAGGGATTGGAAAGCAACCGCCCCAATTATTGAGAGCGCAAAAGAGGCAACAATAAAGATTCTGTGGTATAAATAATAGTAAAGCGGTGTAGCGATCGGAAGTAAAATGGCACTAATACCAAGAACAATGAACGGACGTATTGATTTATTTTTCCAAAGAATAAAACACCCCCAAATTGCAAACAGGAATGGAAGGAAGCTGATAGCGCCATTAAAATTCATGGGGTCAAGATTTGCGATCTTCTTAAGATTAAATATTTGTGCATCGCCACTGAGAGTCGGGAATGCAAGAGTTGCAAGAAAAGGGATGCTCAGAATACGATGAAGAATTGTATATTCAGAATAAATACTCGAAGAGTTCAAACTTCCCCCACCAGTGATCGTCCTGAAAAATAACTCCAGTGTAGGAAGCCACATTATTGCGGATAATCCAAACGAGACAGCACCGATTAGGACGAAAAGACCAACTCGTCGAAAGAATTTATTTTCATTAGTTCTATCAGGATATAGTAATAGCACTCCTCCGACAATAAGAAGGGCATAAAAAGCAGTTTGTAGGGTACCTCCAAAAAAACAAAATGCAAGGAAAATAGATGAATAAATAATATTTTTATTATCTCCGGTATTAAAATATCTCAGTATCATTAATACGACAAATGGCACCCAGCAAAAAGAGGCAATGATCCAACGATTTGCTGCAGTTGAGATAAACATACTGTTCAGCATATATGCTGAAGAGAAAAGCAGATTAATTAATTGATGAACTCCAAAAAATCGTAAAAGAAAAAGCATTCCAATGCCTGCAATCAACAATTCAAGTACTGTTTCCCAATGAATTGCATCAACAGCATTCAGCCAGAATAAAAGGATATTAAACACATCAAAATTATTTGCCATCGTTTCCGCATATTCCGGGTACCCTGCAAGAATATGAGGATTCCAATAGGCAAGTTTTCCACGCTTGAGAGCTTCTTGAGTCTCAATCTTGTATGGATAGGTCTGTGCGAGTCCGTCTAAAAAATAATGGTTTTGAGATTGTGGGTTATGATATTCTCCGTTAAAAGGAGCAGTCATCGTATCAAATAGATCTGACGGAAGAAATGTCTTGCCGGCAAAAAGATAAGGTAAGAAAGTCAAACAAAGCAATGCAATAAGAGCAACAATAAGCCACCGAAGTGGATACGGTCTGTAATTTGTACCGGGGAAAATACTGGTTGTCATTAAATCGTATTTCTCTGCCGTTTTTTAAATATCAGAATACCTCCGAAAAGAAGCAGCGCTGTGATCGAGCTAATGCCTATGCCAGCCATAAAAATATTCGGTTCAAATTTAAAAATGATCTCCGATTTACCGGCATCAACAATCACGCCTCGCATACAATGATTAACTCGGTAAATAGGCGCGGGCTTCCCGTTAATAGAACATTTCCAACCGGGGTAATAGGTATCGGTAAGAATAAGAATACCTTTCGTTTGGGTTTCGGTATTAATCCTAATCTCTTCATTTTCTGATCTGTCGAAGTGAATGCTGTTCTTTCCATCGGAATATTCTCCGAGATCATTCGGCGCATCTTCTTTTGTAAATACCGCTTCGGAGCCATCAAAATCTGAGCGAAGTAATTCGCTTGCCGCATCAATTTCTGTAGCAGCTACTTTAGTTTTAAATGCAAAATACGCTCTGGGTTTACAACGCAAGTTCTCATAGATGGTCATACTATCAGCAGAAAACACCGGTTTCAGATTTGAAGTGGTAATCTGCCTTTTTCCGATAATCACATATTTTAGATTTGCAAGACCGAGCAGACGCAGATCAAGTGAATCACTCATGTTATGAAATCTATGAAAAAGACTCATACTTCGGTTTGAGCAGACTTCATATCCGTGAATATCATTTATTCCGTAGATATTCGAAGCATTTGATGCAAGAATATAGGGATCCTTTGATGCGTCACGCCAAACGGTAAACCTGCTGCCTGATGAATCATTCTGTATGAATGAGACAATCGGATTCTTCGGATAAATTGGAAACTTCTCTGTATCAATGTTTGGCAGCCACGTTCTTGCTGAAACAGAAAGCTGCATCATTGTCAACACTAATAATAGCAGCAGTAAATTTCTTTGTGTGATTTTATTGTTCTGATAATATGCAATAGCTATAACAATAGCTATTGCTCCCAAGATCGGAAGCCACAGAGCCGGAGAGAAGGAGGAGTAATAATGCAATGTCTTCGGGATTCTCCCATACATCCACGATTCATTTCCACTTCCGAAAGCTGAGCCGGGTACTTGTGGAGCAACATACTGAGTAAATTTGGAGAGAACCGTTGTGTAGTTGAGCGCGATATAAGCCCATACAAGTGCAAGAGCTGCGAATAATATTCCGAGAGTAACTTTTATCCATCGAAAGAACGCAGAGAATGAAGCTCGTACAATTGCGTTTCGAATAAACGATTGAAATGCTACTGCGCCGATAACACAAAATGCAAAACTTGAGACAATAAAAAACCGATGATATACAAATGAGAAAAGCGGTGTTGCGATTGGAAATAATACTCCGCAAAGTGCAATAATAATAAATGGGCGCATTGTTTTATTCTTCCATAAAGAATAACAGCCCCATAGCGCGAACAAAGCAGGTAAAAAAGCTATCGCACCATTGAAATTAATAATATCAACTCCGGCTATTTTCCGAAGATTATAGGATTGCGAATTCCCTAGCACTTCCGGAAAAAAGAACATAATGAGAAGCGGCAACGATAGCAGACGCTGCTTAATCGTGTAAGCATCATAGATATTTGTAGAGTTTAAACTTCCTCCTCTAAAAATAGTTTGGAAAAGCAGCTCTAACGTAGGCAGCCATATTATCGCGGAAAGAGCAAAAGAAACTATGCCAACAAAAGAAAGTATCCCAACCCGACCGAAGAATTTATATTTTAAATTACTTGAAGGATAGAATAAAATAATAATGGCTACAATGAATGCTGCAAAGACGGATGTTTGGAAATTACCTCCTAAAAAAGTCAGCGCAAGAAATAGTGATGCATATAATATATTTTGTTTTTGTGAGGTATAGAAATACCGCAGCAACATTAATACGACAAATGGAATCCAGCAGAATGATGCAATCGGACACCGGTAATGTGCGCTGGAAATGAACATACTGTTAAGCATATACGCACTTGCAAAGATCAGATTCACCAAGGGATCAACTCCGATAAATCGCAAGAGGAGAAGCATACCGATCCCGGCAAGGAGTAATTCAAGCACTGTCTCCCAATGAATCACATCAACTGGACTAAACCAAAGAAGCAAGATATTAAAAACGTCGTAATTATTTGCCAGCGACTCAGCATACTCGGGATAACCACCTAATATATGAGGATTCCAATATGCAAGTGTTCCTCGCTCAAATGCTTTCTTAGTCTCTATCTTGTAAGGAAGTTCTTGGGCAAGTCCGTCAAAGACGTAATGATTTTGTGCTTGAGATGGAGCGTATTCCGTATTGAAAGGTGCTGTCATCGTATCGAAAAGATCGGCGGGCAGCATTGTCATCCCACCGAAAAGATACGGAAAAAAAGTAATGCAGATCAAACCTGCAAGTCCTGCGACGAGCCATCGCAGTCTATACTGTTGGGGTTTAATCCCAGCTATTAATTCAGGCTCTCTCACTTCCATGCATATTTCTTTTTATTGCATTCCAACAAAAAACTTTCTTTCCTTTTGTTTATTCAAAAACGCTTGAACGCTAAGAAGAGCGTCAGTATTTTTATCGACATACTCTTGATGCAATTTTTCGCTTACTTCAGAAGTAAATTCATCCGCAACAAATTTTGTCGAGAACTCCCCATTTTGAAATTTTTTATTTTCCATCACGAATCGTGCAAATGGTATAGTCGTTGAAACTCCAACGATTCGCATCTCAGCAAGCGCGCGCTCCATACGCTTAATTGCTTTTGCACGATCTATATCCCATACAATTAACTTGCTCAAAAGCGAGTCGTAATAACCCGATACTTCCAAGCCTGAAAAAAGTCCGCTGTCATTGCGAACAAATGCTCCGCCCGGATGACGAACATACGCGATCTTTCCTAAACTCGGAAGGAAATCATTCCAGACATCTTCGGCTTGAATTCGTGCCTCGATTGAATGACCTCGCGCTATTATATTTTTCTGCTGCAATCCGAGTTTCTCGCCTTCAGCTATGCGGAATTGCTCGCGTACAAGATCCATACCTGTGACAAATTCTGTAACCGGATGCTCGACCTGCAATCTTGTATTTACCTCAAGGAAATAATATTTTCCTTTATCGTCAACAAGAAACTCGACTGTTCCTGCTCCCTCATACTTTGCTTCGCGAATAAGCGAGATCGCGGCTTCTCCCATTTCTTTTCGCATTGCCTCATTCAAAGTAACTGACGGCGATTCTTCGATCAGCTTTTGATTGCGTCTCTGTATCGAGCATTCACGTTCGCCGAGATGAACAGCATTACCATGAGAATCAGCAAGTATCTGAAATTCGATATGTCGCGGACTGGTAATATATTTTTCTATATATACTCGGTCGTCACCGAATGAACTCAGCGCTTCGCTCTTTGCGCGTGTTAGACCTTCGCTAATTCCCTCTTCCGATTCAACTATTCGCATTCCCTTTCCGCCGCCGCCTGCTGCGGCTTTAAGCATTACCGGGTAGCCGATCTTCTTTGCTACTTCTTTTGCTTCTGCTTCACCCTGCAATGCTTCTGTTGTTCCGCCCGGAGTTGGTACGCCGAGTCTCTTTGCAAGAGTACGTGCTTTGGTTTTATCACCGAGCAAGTCAATTGCATCGGGGGTCGGACCAATAAATTTTATTCCAGCCTTTGCACATTCCTCGGAGAAAAGTGCATTCTCCGAAAGAAACCCATATCCGGGATGCACAGCATCTGCTTTTGTTTTTTTGGCGATTGCAAGAACTTGAGCATGATCAAGATAGGATTCTTTCGGAAGATTTCCCGACAGAACGTGAGGCTCTTCTGCTTCTCGCACATAAAGAGCATTCGCGTCATGCGGCGAATGAATCGCAATCGAATGATAGCCGCATTCATGCGCTGAACGAATGACACGTCTAGCGATCTCAGAACGATTGGCAATGAGAATATTTTTGAGTTTCATTTATTTCAATTCTACGATTGTTACCCCCATTCCGCCCTCTGTTCGTTCGCCAAATCGGAATGTTGCCACAACGGGATTGGATTTTAGCGATTGATGAATTCGTCTGCCGAGCGCTCCTGTTCCGGTGCCGTGAAGTATTTCTACTTTATCCAAGCCCCGCGCGTTCGCCGTTGCAATAAATTTTTCTACTTCCACTACGCCTTCATCACCATACTTGCCGCGTAAGTCAATTCGCGGACTGAATGCCTCGTCGTAAAAAGTACCGAATTGCTTCATCTTTCGCTCGTCGTGCCTCGCTTCTTTATGGGAGATCACTTCAAGCTGTGAAAGCTTTGCTTTCAGTTTCATTGAGCCAAAAGCAACTTCGGCTTCATTACCTTTTACTGATAGTACTTCGCCGGTTTGTGCGGGATTTGAAAGAAGTCTTACGTTTGCTCCAATTTTTAATTCAAGATTCTTTTCTACCGTTGGTGCACTCGCTGTTTTATGCTCATCAACTTCCTTTACGATCTCTGCCAACTCCATCTTTTGCTTCGCGCGTAAATCCGAAAGTTCGGCTGTCTGTTCTTTTACATACTCTTTCGCAACCGGAGCAGCAGCTTCACGCGCTTCGCGGATCGCTCGTTCAACAAAACTATTTGCTTTTGTCAAGAGCGCATCTGCCTGATTTGAGGCTTCTGCAAGAATCTTTTTCTTTTGAGAAGTAATCTCTCCGCTTAACCTCTCATATTCAATTCGTTCGATGCGCGATCTGCCAAGTTCTTTTTCTATTTCTGCTTTCTTTGCTGAAAGCTCCTGCTCTTTCACGCTCATCGAATGGATAAGGTCTTCAAGCCTCGACGATTTCCCTCCTGCAATCTCTCTTGCATGAGTGATGATACGTTTCGGAAGTTCATAACGCTCTGCAATATCGAATGCATGAGATGAACCGGGTATGCCAATACGAAAACGGTACGTTGGCTTGAGATCGCTTTCACTGAATTCCATAGAGCCGTTAATAGCTCCCTTATATGTCTCAGCAAATGCAGCAAGTCTTCCGTAATGAGTTGTAGCAATGGTAAAACCTGCGTTTTTTGTGAGATGCTCAAGAATACTTTCTGCGAGTGCGCCACCTTCTTCCGGCGCCGTTCCGCTTCCGATCTCATCAAGAAGCACAACGCTATACTCATTCGCCTGCTCAATGATTTCTTTTAATGAACGGATATGCGAACTGAAGGTGGAAAGATCATCGGCGATAGATTGCGCGTCGCCGATGTCAACATAAAGTCCATCAATTGAAGGAAGGACAGCATCAGGCATTGCAGGAATCGGAAGACCTGCATGACTCATCAATAAAATTATTCCAAGTGTTTTAAGAAGAACTGTCTTTCCTCCGGCATTCGGTCCTGTCAAAACGACTGTTCTCTTTTCGTCATCAAGTGTAATTGAGAACGGTACTGTCTTCTCTCTTCCAAGTTTTGTAATCAGGAAAGGATGCCGCGCTTCATGAAGCACGATAGTACTATCTTTCGGATCACGATGCGATTGGATGGTTGGCGTCGATGACTCTATAGAGATCGCATAGCGGCTTTTTGCTGTCACTGCTTCAAGATGCCCTGCCACTTCAAGTGAATGCAGCATCACAGGCACTGAGGAGCGAATACGTTCAGTAAGTTCACGGAGGATTCGATCGATCTCGCGCTGCTCTGCAAACTCATAAGAACGCAGTTCATTGTTGAGTTCGATAGTTTCCGCCGGCTCGATGTATATCGTTTGTCCTGTCTGCGAAGCAGAGTGAATCATGCCCGCTACTCTTCGTTTATGCTCACTCTTGACCGGAATTACCGATCTTCCATCACGCTGAGTGATAATATTTTCCTGAAGCAAGTCGTCTTCGGTAAATTTCTTTATCAGCGATGCAAGTTTAGTACGAAGGCGTTCACCTGTAGTGACAATGTCGCGGCGAATGCGATTGAGTTCAGAACTTGCAGAATCTCTAATTGATCCATTCTCTTCAAAGACAGAATCAAATGCCATTTCAATTAAACGGTCTTCGAAGAGATGCACTGCTGACCGCCAAATCGTTGGTGCAACCTTTGTTCTTTTTGCAAAAAAATCACGAAGTAATCGCATCCCTTTCAATGTTCGGAGAAGCGGCAGACCTTCATCTATATAGATGGTGCTTCCATCAATATCAACTTTATGAAGAATGCTGCGAATATCATGGATTCCATCGAAGTTCGGAATTTCACCTGAGCCGATCAGTATCCGAATCTCATCTATCTCCGCAAATGAGTCCGTGATCTTCTCGCGATCACGTTTGGGAACAAGTTCTTTCGCAAGCGATAATCTTCCAAGAGATGAATGCGCAAACCGCAAGTGTGCGGCAAGGATTTCATCATACTGTAGAACCTGCGCAGCACGTCTGAACTGATGCGGAATGTCCCGCAAAAGCTGTGTGCGCAATTGATCGGTTGGGATATTTACGCGATCTTGTTCGGAGAAATCTGTTTCGTCTGCCATCTATTTTCTGAGTGTATCGTTCGGCGTCATATCATCATAGACTTCGCTTGATAATTGGCCGACAAGCGGCTTCAATTGCGAGACCATCAGTGTCGATGATCTTAGAACCATCGGATAAACAATGGATGAGTTTGCAGATCTTGTGGAAGGCAATTGAAAGATTCGTAGAAATCCAAAAAGCAAGCCAAGCAAAAGAACAGCTCTGAGAAATCCGAAGATCGCACCAAATATTTTATCAGCGCCAGCGAGAAATCCTTTTTTCGGTTTGATCCATCTCTTGATGAAACTTGCGATAATCAGGATAATAATAAACAGGATAAAAAATCCTGTTACTGGATGAAGCAACGTGGGACCAACGCCAATTGCTTTTCCGAACGGAGTTGCAAAAAGTGTCGCAATAATGATCGCCGTGACAAGTACGAGAATTGAAACGAACATAGTGATCGCTCCTTTTTTCCACCCGCGATATACCGCGAATAGAAGAAGAGCGACGATTAGGAAATCAAGAATCATAACGCTGCTAATTTTTCTTTAACAATTTCCTGAACTAACTTTCCATCGGCTTTGCCTTTCAGCTCTTTCATCAGAACAGGAATAACCTTATTCGTATCCGCAGCTCCGGTCGCTCCGACTTCAGCGATCACTTCAACTACGCGCTTTTCGACTTCTTCGCGAGTCATTTGCTTTGGCAAATACTCTGCGATGATCTCATATTCTGCTTTTTCTTTTTCAGCAAGTTCTGGGCGGTTGTTCGTTTGGAAAAGCTCCTGCGCCTCCTTGCGCTTTTTTGCAGCAGAGAGAAGCAGCTTTAACTCTTCATCTGCTGTCATTGCGCGGTCTGTTCCACTTTTTTCAAAATCCAAAATAAGCGCGCGCAAGCTGCGCAGCGTTTCGGTGCGTAGCTTATCTCCTGATTTCATTGAGGCTGTCAGGTCAGCCGTAATTGTCTCTTTTAATGCCATAATTTTTTTTGATTCGAAATCCTAAATTAAAATTTTAGAGTCCATTTGGTACGCGAAGTACTGATCCGTTCACTGCTTTGCCTTCATCCGATGCTAAGAACAAACAAAGAGCCGCAATATCTTCCGGCTTCGTCCATTTGGGAATATCTTCCGGTGCGCCCCACGATTCATTTGCTTTTGTATGAATCACCGTCGGCACAATACAATTCGCATTCACTCCGTACTCTTTCGTTTCAAGTGCAATAGTTTGCGTGAATACAATCACAGCGGCTTTGGCAGCAACATAAGCCGCTTTCTTTGGTTCGGGCTTTAACGCAGTTTCAGCCCCCATTGTTACTATTGAGCCTACTCCAACCGGTTTCATTAATTTCGTCGCTTGCTTGACGCAATGAAATGTTGCAAGGATATTCAGATCCATCACATAACGAAAATCCTCTGTTGAAATTTCCTCATGCGGCGCCCACGGCTTTAAGCCGCCGATCGTTGCAAAGAGCAATCGCGGCGCACCAAACTTTTGGTTTGCATAATTAAATGCAGCCTCAACTGACGATTCATTTGCACTATCAATTTTCTGAAAAAGGAAGTGCTCATCTCTGAATCCGTCATCAAATGCATCCATTCCTGCCACGTTCCAGCCCTTACCCAAAAAATACTTTCGCGTGGCGCTTCCGAGTCCGCCGGATGATCCGGTTAAATATAATGTATTCATAATATGCAAAGTTACGGAAGAAGTACGACTCCCCATCTCAAAAAAAACATCCTATTCAATTAAAGCGATGGTGCATTGTTCAGGTAGTATTCCAAAAAATGTAGTAAATTGCATAAATTATCACGTACGCATCTCGCACAATAATGCTAAACTCGCAGGAAAACTCAATTATCTTGACTTCCGATCATCCTGATCCGCAGTCCGCTATTTCCGAGATCAAGCATGCATCCCGCTTCGATGGAATCGCAATTGCATTAGGTGGACTGGCGCTTGTCGTGCTCGTAGCATTTATTATTGAAGGCTTTTGGCCCTTCGTGATCGCTGCTGCTCTTTTTCTTCTTCTCTTTCCTTTCCGGGAATACCGCGCTTCTCGGACGATCATGTTTGCCGCTGGAATTCTTACAGGTCTTTGGCTTTTTATCACGCTCGCAAGTCTGATGCTTCCTTTTATTATCGGACTTCTGATCGCCTATCTCTTTAATCCGGTAGTAACGCGGATCGAATCTAAATGGAAAATTGCGCGAGGTTGGAGTTCGCTTGTAATCGTCATTCTTTTATGCACCATCGTTTTCATACTGGGTTGGCTGCTTATTCCTATCATTATCGATCAATTACAAACATTGCTTATGACGATCTCCGATTATTTTCAACATTCAAAGTTAACGTTTGATGAGAAAGGAATTCGTAATTTCTTTTTATCGCTTGGGTTGCCGCAGAAATTTACCGATCAATATCTGACAACACAGATCAATCAACAGTTAAAAATACTCTATACTGGGCTTCCGGAAGTTATGGTCACCATACTTTCTGCTTTACCGGGATATGCGGCACGTATGCTTGATCTTATTATTATTCCTATCGCCGCGATCTACTTTCTCAAAGATTGGCAGGTGATGGTAGAGAGTATAGAATCACTCGTCTCACAACGACATAGACCGGCATTTATTACAACATTCCGCAATATAGATAAAGTACTTTACGGATATATTCGTGGACAATCAACGGTTGCTGCGATCATCGGATTATTGGCAGCCATTGCTTTCACAATTCTCGGTATTCCTTATGGCGCACTACTAGGGCTTGTCGTCGCGCTCTTCGATCTTATCCCGTTCATCGGACTTATCGTCAGCATCATTGTTGTCGAAGTTGTGATATTACTCACGATGCCAATAACTTTCGGCTCGCTTGCAAGCGGATTTTTAGTGATTGCCGGATTGCATACATTCGAGAATTATTATTTGGGTCCAAAAATTGTCGGCAAAGGAGTGGGCATTCCACCGGTACTTATTATTATTTCGATATTCGTCTTTGGCTACTTCATGGGATTTATCGGAATGATTATCGCCGTGCCACTGACAGGTATTATCTTGCTCTTTGTCCGCGAATATAGGCAAGCACTTGTCGAACATCCTTTACAATAACTGATGAAGGGCACGCTGCATATTGTCTCTACTCCGATTGGAAATATTACAGATATTTCTGCTCGTGCAATCGAGGCAATAAGAAATTGCGACATCCTTCTATGCGAAGAAGCAAAACCTGCAAGGCGGCTTCTCTCGCAATTACAAATTCAAAAAGAATTTATTCTACTCAATGAGCATACGACGAAAGAAGCAACTGCTGAAGCTCTTGAACTTTTAGACTCCGGGAAATCGCTCTCTCTTATCTCCGATGATGGCACTCCTCTTCTTGCTGACCCCGGAAGTCAGTTAGTACGCGGATGCATTGAACGAGATATAAAAATTATTCCGATTCCGGGAGCATCAAGTATCCTTGCTGCGATTGTTGCAAGTGGCTTTTCGCTTCTGTCATTTACATTTGTTGGTTTTCTCCCTCGTGATAAAGCCGAAAGAAAAAAATATGCAGCACAATATAAGACAAGAAAGGAAACTCATATTTTTCTTGAAGCGCCATATAGATTGAATCAACTTTTGCAAGATCTCGCCGACGGATTGGGAGCAGATAAACGAGCAGCTATCTGTATAGATTTAACAATGCCAACCGAAAGATTTGAGCGTGGTACGCTTGGGCAATTACTGAAGCATTTCACCGATCATCCTTTCAAAGGTGAATTCGTTGTAGTGACAGAAGGCGCAAGGGGGAAATTTTTGCCCCGATGACAAAGCCACCTGCAAAACTTTAGCTTTCAACCCCATTGTTAGCACGAAGTGAAACCAGCCTTTCAATTTATTTTTATCATTGTTTTTTTCATCGCCGGAATACTCTGTAGTTCCGTGGGTTATGCCCAAGAACGAAGTTTTCGAGTCACAGTGCATTCGATTGAAGACTCTCTCATCACTTTGCCAAATGAATTTATTATTCCGGGCAGCATCCACATTACGATTGACTCCACAATAATTTTACAAGAGGGACGCGACTTTGTAATTGATTCCGGATTTCACACGCTTACTCTTTCATTGCAAACGAGAAAAACTTTTTTTAGTATTCCCTCAGGGGAATTGCGGACTGCTCCATCGCGAATAATAGAAGTCCGTTATTCCGTCATCCCGCTAAATCTTCATAGAATTTATAGCCGGTATCAATTTCCAAATGATTCAAATAGATCAGCATTGCAAGTTAGCAGACTTGATACGGTCATTAATAATTCACAAACGAATATTGCTTCGAATGAAAATATAATGAATCTGACAAAATCAGGCGGTATCACGCGCGGAATACAAGCAGGCAATACGCAAGATCTGAGCTTCACCAATAGCTTCAATCTCACATTCAGTGGTAATCTTGGTGATGAGCTTTCTTTCAAAGGCGCATTGAGTGAAGAGTCAACTCCCCTTCAACCCGAAGGAAATACGCAAACACTGCGAGACATTGACCGCATCTATATCGAAATGACTGCCGGAAAAACATTTCAGGCAACGCTCGGCGATTACACTCTTGATCTTCATCCCAAAAAAGCTTTTTTTTCTTACAGACAAGATGAAGGACTTGATCCGATCTTCAATAATTTCTCACGGAAAGTCCTCGGAGTAAAGACTGTACTTGACGTTGGACCAACAGAATTACTTCTGAGTGCATCGGCAACAAAAGGGAAATTTACTACTTTCGCATTTCAAGGTTTAGATGCTGTTCAAGGACCATACCGGCTCCAAGGAAAAAGTGGCGAACGAAATATAATTGTCATAGCCGGAACAGAACACATTTATATTGATGGCATTCAACTGGTTCGCGGAGAGCTAAATGATTATGTGATAGACTACGGATTATCGGAAATCAGATTTTCGAATAAGCGGATTATTACGAGTAATTCGCGTATTACCGTTGACTTTGAATATACCGACCAGCAATACAGCCGTACTCTTATTGCGGGATCACAGACGACGCAGTTTTTTGATAACAGAATACAATTCAGCGCAAGTTATATTAGGGAAGGAGATAATCAGAATGCACCACTTAATCTAAATCTCAGTGACTCCGATAAAACTCTCCTCACGAATGCCGGAGCAGATCCTACAAAGGCAAGTAAATCCGGTGTACTTTTCGCGGGGAAAGATTCACTTGGCAGAGCAAGAGGAAATTATTCAAGAATTGATACCGTCATCAATGGAAAGACCATCTCTCTTTATCGCTTCTCACCTTTTGACACCGTAAACGCTGTCTATAATATCGCCTTTGGTAATGCAGGGTTGAACAAAGGCTCGTATATAAGAAACGGTATTGGACAATATTCATTTGTCGGAATCGGATCCGGAGATTATGACACGACAACGTATCTCCCACTGCCGCAACGAAATCAAATTTTTACAGGACAGCTTACTTTTTTTCCGTTACAATCATTGGCACTGACGGCTGAACTTGCACTTTCTGATCTTCAGCAAAATCTTTTTGCACCGACGAATTCAATACAAGATCATGCCTACCATCTTTATGGTTCGTATTCTGATACAGTCGGGACGCTACGTATTGGAGCAAATTATTTAGAACGGTATTCTGGAGCTAATTTTACACCGATAGACCGCGACAGAAAACCGGAAGAATTGCGATCGTACGGACTTGATGCGCCGATTGATAATTATTCTTTCACCATAAGCTCGGAGCGTGAACGAAAGACTTCGCTTTCATTCGGAGTATCGAATCTTGCACTTCAATTATTATATGGTTCGTATGAACGTGGTATTGGAATTTACTCTGCAGAACGGTTTGGTGGAATTGCAACTATGGCAGAAGATTCATCCTGGCTTCCGCGTCTCATAATATCAGCATCCCATATCCCAACATCGGATTCATCTATTGGCGTAAAGTCCGTTTGGGATTCATACAGTGTTCTAACATCAAAGACGTTGAAATTCAACTTGTCATTTATTACTCCATCCCTCGATTATATTTCGGAAACAAAGAGATCCAATTCATTTGCGAGTAGCGATACACTGACTAAACAGTCGTTCCGATACCACCAATTTACTCCTAAAATAGATTGGCGGCTGAGTGATAAAATAAATTTTGGAGCCTCAATTCAATTTCGTTCTGATGATAGCTCACGTACTGGCATGTTCACCCATATCAGTGATGGAACAACCTATCAATTTAGTTCTTCACTCCTAAATCTGTCGGGGTTTTCCTCACAACTTGATATTGGCTATCGCAGAAAAAATTATGCTGATTCACTTTCTAAAGTCCTGAATGGCGGCGACATTTCAAGTGTACTCTTGAGGTTCCAACCTCGCTATCAAAGCTCGAATAATATTATCAATATTGATGGCATTTACGAAGCATCGGAGCAACGCTCTGCACGTGTTGAAAGAATATTCTTTCCTGTACAAAAAGGGCTTGGCAATTACAAATATCTTGGGGATTTAAACGGGAATGGGAAACAAGATCCTGAGGAGTTTGCTCTCGCGACTTATAGCGACGAAGGGGCATTCATTCTTCTTACCATTCCGACAGAGGCATTATTCCCTGTTACTGATCTCCGTTCTTCACTTCGAATCAGAACTAACCCCCTTCCATTTCTTGGCACGGAAACCTCAATTCGCATCGAAGAGAATAGCAGCGACCCGCATTCATCGGATATCTATCTTTTCAAACTTTCACATTTTCTAAATGACAGTTCTACTATTCACGGACTCATTGAAACGCAGCAGGACATAAATATTTTAGATAATGATCCTACTCAATCATATCGTCTCCGATTTCTTGAGCGAAAGAACTCGGCTCAATATAATACCGGCTTAGAGAAATTATATTCTCGCGAATTCTCGCTTCGCGGGAAATTTAGACCGACTTATGAATTAAGCAATGAGACGAACATTGCTCAAATTTTAGATAAAGCAGAAACTGATCAGCATTCAACAACTCCATCTCATTCAACTGAGCGAATTGATTTTAATACTCAATGGACGTATGAGCCTTTTGCTTCACCTTTTGGATTTGGATTAAAAGCAGGATTCTCCTATGCAAATGATGTTTCATTTGTACCAATAGTCAAAAGCTATCTCAATACTTTTTCAGTCAATGGGCGCTATAGTATCACTACTTCGACTCGATTACGGTTGGAACTTGGAAGAGATGAACTTGCCATAAAAAATTCGAATATCACTCTGACACTTCCCTATTCACTGACACAAGGCAGATCAGCGGGCAGCACTTGGCTCTGGAGCCTATCGTTGGATGTGCAGATCGCATCAGGCATTGTCCTCACAGCGGGTTATAACGGGCGTTCAGAGCTTGCTAATGGAATCGACCGCAGTGTTGTCCATAATGGCAGAGCGGAAGTTCGGGCTTCGTTTTAATTAGCTTTCGGAAAATGTTTGTAGCCTGTTCTGCGTTATATGCCAACGTATAAATCTGTGCACAATGGAATCTACCACTACTCTACTCACCCCACCAATTGAACTTTGCGAAGATAAAGCCGCAAAAGTTATGCGTTGGATCTCGGAATCGGAAGATATTTCGAAAACGGAGTTTACCGTTGCGAGGCTTTTCGAGACGGGTGTCTTGCAGGATAATACAAAGGCATTTCTTCACCTCATCCTTGAAGAACAATTTCCGGGCGAACGTATTGCGCTTGAACTTCCTCCTGAAGAAATTCATAAAATTTTATCCGATGCATTCACAAAAACATATCGCTATCTTCTCACACCACATACTTTTCTTTCAGATTTTTTAACCTTTGGTAACGATAGTGTAACCATTGGCGAGAAAATGCTGGCAAGGCTGAGCTATCTTGTTGATTATCAGTATTTCACTGATATGCTTGATGAGTGGTTTGCGATCTGGCTGCAAAGCGGAAATCCGAATATTCCGAAAAGCGAATTGAGTAAATTTATCAGTGATGTAGATCGCTCGATCATAAGATACTCAACTCTAACTGAGATCAGTACCTTTCTTCTCCCCCTCTTCGAATTTGAAGGGTTGCAGTCGGTTAGTCATGAAACAATGCAGATTTTTCTCGCTGATAAATCTCTCTCTTTCCCACCCGATGGTGAATTGGTAACCTATAGCTCAGATGATGCAGCTCTTCTATTAAAAGAAGCATTGATTAATTCTGAGTTGGTACAGCCTGTTGAAGAATTTGCTCCGATACCAGAATATGACAGCTTCTTAAAAGAATTACGTGATGTCGGTGTAATGCTCCCTCCGCCTCATCGTATAACTGAGAAAATTGAAATCGAAGAAGAGAAAATAAACCTTCCTCCGATTCAAATGTTTATCAGTTTGAAACTTCGTAAGAAGTGTCTCGAAAAAATATTCCATGAGAATATTCATGAATATGATCGTGCGATCTCAATGCTTAATTCCATCGAGGATTATTCGCAGGCTGAATTAAATTTACAGACACTGCTTCAGATTCATAAAATATCGCAAGATTCGAAAACTGCACATCGCTTAGAAGCAGCATTGCAATTACGTTTTGGTATCTCATCAACTATTATTTCCGATTAAATGAAATTTGTAGATCAGGCGAAGATCAGCGTAGCTGCCGGTAAAGGCGGGAATGGCGTCATTGCTTGGCGCAAAGAAAAATATATTCCCAAAGGCGGTCCTACAGGTGGTAATGGCGGTACGGGCGGCTCGATAATTTTCCAAGCTGATCCGCAGCTATCAACCCTTCTCGATTTTCGCTACAACCGAAAATATGAAGCACGCGACGGCAATCCCGGCGAAGCAAATAATTGCACAGGGCGAAGCGCTGATGATCTTCTGATCAAAGTACCTGTCGGTACGCTGATCTTGAAAGCCGGAACAGACGAGGCTCTTGCCGATCTTGTAACACCATTCGAGCAAGTTGTTATCGCTAAAGGCGGAAGAGGCGGATTAGGAAATCATTTTTTTAAGTCATCAACAAACCAAGCACCGCGCACGAAAACCGATGGCAAGCCCGGTGAACTGTTCGATCTTGAACTTGAGTTAAAACTTCTTGCCGACGTTGCGCTAGTCGGATTTCCGAACGCCGGAAAATCAACACTCATCAGCCGCATCTCCGCAGCGAAACCAAAAATTGCTGACTACCCATTTACGACACTTGTTCCAAATCTCGGCATCGTCCAAGCCCCGGAAGAACACCGTTCTTTTGTTGTTGCCGATATACCCGGTTTGATCGAAGGAGCCAGCGAAGGCAAAGGACTTGGCTTGCAATTTCTTCGGCATATCGAACGCAGCAGCACTCTGCTTTTTCTTCTTGATGGATCGGATACCCTACAGTCGCCCGAAGAAGCGTATACTATTCTCAAAAAAGAACTGAAAACTTTCAGCAAGGAGTTAATGAAAAAGCCGCGCATTGTTTTGATCACCAAAGCAGATGCACTTACTCCGAAAGAAGTAAAAGCCTTTTTGAAGTTGACATTCGATAGAAAAAAACCGATGATTGTTAGCGCTGTGACCGGCGAAAATATTCCGGAGCTTATTTCGAAACTTTGGGATATCGTCAAGAAGTCGAAGGAAGCAATTGCGTAGCGTATGAACTATTTTCTTGTTGCTATCGGCGCGGCGATTGGCGGAACACTCCGATATTTTCTTTCATCATCTTTCCAAACTCAAACCCCAGACTCATTCCCTTGGACGACTCTTGCGATTAACATTGCGGGTTCATTTCTTTTAGGACTTATTATGCAGCTTGCCGCTGACAGAAATATTATCGGCGAGAATCTAAAGGTATTTTTAACTATTGGTTTTTGCGGCGGATTTACAACCTTCTCAACTTTTTCATTCGAAACAATTTCACTGTTCCAATCAGGTGAAATGCTTCGTGGACTTCTTTATATCGGAGCCTCTAATGTCCTCAGTATTTTAGCAGCCTTCGGCGGCTACTCTATCGGGAAGAATTTCTAATGTGCCCAGAGTCGGACTCGAACCGACACACCGTTACCGGCGGCAGATTTTGAATCTGCTGCGTCTACCAATTTCGCCATCCGGGCTTCTTTCAATGTACAATAATCAATGTGCAATGAAGAATGGAATGCAAAAATACAAAATGCTTACCTCGAAATTTCCAGAATCTTAAATTCCAAAACTCCTGCCGGGACTTTGACCTGTACCGTATCGCCAACAGGATGGAGCATCAATGCCTTACCAATCGGTGATGAAGCAGATATCTTCCCGCCTTCAAAATCTGCATCCTCTGCCGAGACGATCTGATACGTTGCTTCCTTTTTGGTCTTCTTATTCAGCACACGGACCTTCGTCAGCATCCCGACCTTATCGATCGAGATCGATGTCTCGTCAATGATCGTCGAGTTCATCAGCATCACTTCCATTTTGTGGATGCGAAGTTCTAAGAGTCCTTGTTCTTCACGCGCCGCATCGTACTCGGCATTTTCCGATAAGTCTCCCTGCTCTCGGGCTTCTTTGATCTTACCGGCGATTTCTTTGCGTGCATGAAACTTGAGCCGCCGAAGTTCTTCTTCGATCTCCTTCAGCCTGTCCTTAGTTACATATACCTGTGAATGTCCTGCCATATCAGCAAACCTATAATAAAAGAAGGCATCTTCTCCGCACCCGGCAAAAAGATACCTTCGCATAAAATTTTCGTGCTATGCTAAAGCATTTTTTCCGACAATCTGTTCCCTGTGACGGACTATTAATTTTTCAACGAATACTTTGGAGATATGAAGTGTAGCAGTTTGATCGCAGATAATTTTGCTGTATTACTCCGGCGACGGAATTAGGTGATTGACAAGATAATTTTGGAAAAAATCAACTGTTAATTGGGTTGCAGTCTCCAATGCCGGAGTTGTGCCTTTAGAAGGGTGTTCTCCTCCAAAAGTATGCCCGGTGTTCGGGATTATATGCAATGCAGAAAATTGCTTTGATGCCGCGTTATATACTTCTTTTGATTCATCAGGTCGAGCGGTCAGATCTTCGCTGCCTGCAATAATTAAAAGCGCCTTTTCCTGAGTGGTCATTATTTTTGCGGAGGCAAGAATATCAAGCCGCTCTCTATGATTCTCAATATCATCAAGCAGTGACAAATTCAATCGCATCGTTTGCCCTGTCCGTGCATTCAGAATTTCTTGATACCCTTTTTCTTTCCACTCTTCTTTTTGTCGTTCGGTATAGCGATTAAAATGGCTAACCGGCGCCCATGCTGCAACTGCCCGTACCATCCGGTGATGCCGCGCCGCAAGTATAGCATCGGAGGCACCACGAGAGTGCCCATGCAAGCCAATAACTTCGTTCAGTATCTCAGCCCTTTCTATTGGAATGTTTTCCAATGTTAGAATCTCTCCGATCACATCACTGATTTCTTCTAACTCGCGGGAAAAGGTATTTTCGGCAAATCTATCAAGTTCGGTAAAGTTTAAGAGGTCATCGCCAACTCCGTTATGGGAGAAATTAAAAGCTATGCTCACAAACCCCGCAGCAGCCATTTTTTCGCATACATACGGGAATGGTCCCCAATTTTTAAAGCCCTTGAACCCATGAATAAAAACAATAACGGGCTTTTTGATGCCATTTGCTTCATATCGTAGGTCAGCTCGGAGCTTTTCTCCCTCGCGGGAATGGATAATAAATTCTTTATGAATCATAAAATGAAAATATAGAAAGAGTTGTTAGGGAGCGGCACTATTACGCGAGAAGTCTCAAATTTACCGTAATTTTGCAAACTTCGTATTACACAACATATATCTTTTTTGTCAAATTCAATGAAAATTAACGTACAAAAAGCAAACTGGAAAAGCTTTAAATCAGATTCTATCGCATTCTTTCAACCCGAAGATAAAAAATGGTTGAATGATGCCTTAAAATATTATGGCACAGGCTCTGCCCTTCATACACAGGCTTCACAGATGCTTTCGGGCGGCGATATGGCAGGAAAGAAAGATGAACAGATCGTTCTCTATCCTACGAAAGGCGAATCTTCTGCACAGCGCATTATCCTTATCGGACTTGGCAAACCGGAAAAAGTTACTCTCGAGATCGTTCGCCGCGCCGCAGCCAGAGCAGCGAAGAAAGCCCAGTCATTGAAATCCAAAACACTTGCAATGTACCTTCCGAGCGTTGCCAAAAAAAGCGGTGAAGAAATAGCCGCCGCTGCAACTGAAGGCATTTTGCTCGGGCTTTATAAGTACGATAAATTTTTCAAAAAAGAAGAGCCACAGGTACTTCTTGAAACTGTAACGTTCTTATCGGATGACGGCAAGATATCCGGTTCGCCTGTTCCGCAAGTTGCAAAAGCAATCGAGCGCGCTGAGATAATCGCCAATGCGACGATCTTTGCTCGTAATATGGAAAACGAACCTTCCAATAATAAATTTCCTGAAACACTTGCTAAATGGGCAATTGATGCCGGAAAGAAGAGCGGATTCAAGGTCACTGCATTCGGACCTGCCGAACTGAACAAGCATAAAATGGTCGGCATTATCGCTGTTAATCAAGGCAGCGTGAAAGAAGCTCGCTTTATTATTATGGAGTATAATGGCGGGAAGAAAGGCTCACAGCCTATCGTTCTTGTAGGCAAAGGCATTACCTTTGATACCGGCGGAATTTCGATCAAACCCGCTGCTGGCATGGGCGATATGAAAAGCGATATGTCCGGCGGTGCAACAGTCATTGCAACGATGAAAGCAGTTGCCGATCTCAAACTTCCTATCAACGTGGTCGGTCTCGTTTCAAGCGCTGAGAATATGCCTTCAGGAAGCGCAACCCGTCCCGGCGATATTATCACCTACTCGAACGGACTTTCTGCCGAAATAGATAATACCGATGCCGAAGGACGCCTCGTGCTTGCTGATGCACTCATCTGGGCATCGCGCTACAAGCCGAAATCAGTTATTGATCTTGCAACCCTTACCGGAGCTTGCGTCGTCGCTCTCGGTCATGTCACAACAGCCATGATGGGAAATGACGAAGCAATGAAAACGAAGTTGAAAAAAGCAGGCGATGAAGTGTATGAAAGAGTCTGCGAACTTCCTATCTATGAAGAATATGAAGACCTCATCAAATCCGATGTTGCCGATATTAAAAATGTTGGCGGCAGATGGGCTGGTGCGATCACGGCTGCACTCTTCCTAAAGCGCTTCACCGATTATCCATGGATCCATTTGGATATTGCAGGCACAGCAAGAAGCGAATCTGCGTCGGATTACATCCCTAAAGGCGGCACAGGCGTTGCAGTTCGTTTGCTGACACAAATGCTCACCGAAGAATCAGCAAAGAATTAATTATTAATTCTACGGATACAATCTATCCAGTGGGGCGGACTCTTAGTCCGCCCTATTTTTTTTGTCTAAACCAAGATTTGCACGATTAAAATGATTCTCAGGATTTGAAGACCCTGAATCCAGTGGGGTGGACTCTCAGTCCGCCCGTCTTTATGTCTCCCTCTCCCGGTAATCCGGGAGAGGGATTAAGGGTGAGGGCTTCCCCTTCGCTACCGACTAATCACTAACGACTCACTCACATTCCCCACCCGCACCAAATACACACCCGATGAAAGACTCTTCGTATCGAGATGAACCTTATTCTCCCCTAAAATTAAATTCTTCGCACCGAAATATATTCTTGCGCCGAGAGCATTGAATATCTCCACATTCGCATCTTGCTTTAAGCCTGATTGCAAGGCTATCTCTATTTCATCTTGTGCGGGGTTGGGATGAATGGAAGTGATGTGGATTTGTGAGCCGTCGCGCAGAAAACGTGAGAGACTTCTTTCTCCGCAGAGATAGTTGTAATCGAAGGTTGCCGAGCCGCCGAGAGTTAGCGTTGTCATGCCGCAAGGTGTTTGCGTTGTATCATTTCTATTTGTGAGGATGATGCTTGTCGTTGAATCTTTCGTCAAATAAACGGTGAAGCCTATTGTTGCTAAAATACCATTTGCATCTGCGGTGATATTTGGACTGCCTGTAAGCGTGAAGTTCTTGCCATCAAGTGATGAAAGATTCGCTGTGCTTTTCGTTGCTGTGTAATTCAGAACATCAGTATTGTAATTCAGATCGAAATTAAGTTTGGTGATTCCTGCTCCGCTGAAAGATTTGCCGGGAGTTTCTTTGATGTCATAAGTGATGGTTGATAGGTCACCGCCTGCTTTTGCTGCATTATCAAGGAATAAACCTGCATCACGACGGACACCTGCAACAAAGCTATGACTGAGGGTTATCGGAGCAAGTGTATTATCCGAGTTGCTGGTAAAATTCAGTGTGCCAGTTGTTGTTAGTTTTCCGCTGGCTGTATCAAGCAATGTAAAAATATCAATTTGCTTGCTGGTGTTGGGGAGAATTGTATCGGGGAAATTTGTATTCGAGCCGAAGCCTAAACCTAATCCGTTCAGTGATGATAAGATTAATGTATCACATCCTGTATTACTGAGCGTAATGAGTGTATCCTTCTGCGGATCGCAGAGACTTTGTGTTCCGAAATCTAATGGATTAGTTGGTACAGAAAGTATTCTCGTTCCGTCCGTGACAGTGGTCGTGAATGGAATTGAATCGCGGCGAGTGCTGCCACTGAGATGAGATGTTAAGACAAGAAATCCCGTTCGCAATCCCTTCTGTGCGGGATTGAGATAGACTGAATATCTAATCGTATCGGCAGGAGCCATCGAAACCCGCAACCCGACACCCGAAACCCGGTAATCCGGATCACCAAAGACTCCGCTCGGATCAAGAAGTAGTGAATCACATCCCGTATTCGTGACAAAACCCGAAGCTGAATCATGCGAGCAGATGCTTAGTGATTTGAAGTTAAAAAGTTTGGGTTCGTAGGAAATTCCGCCGCTATCGGATTCTCCGAATCCTGATAGCACCAGCGTTTGCGATTGCGTTGTTCCTGTGCCCGTCTTGCCAAGGAATCTGATCGAGTCCAGCGTTTCGCCGGGATGCTTCGGAGTGTAGGTGATCGTGATGAGCAAGCTATCTCCCGAATGAAGTTCTATCGGAAGAGGCGGATTGATCTTGATAAAGCCTGCCTGCGAAAGTGGAAAAACCTGAGAGATCAGAATCGAATCGCAGTTATCATTGATAAGATAAGCGCTCTTCGTTAACGAGGCGCAAGTGGAAACGGTATCGAATGACAGAAGCGAATCGCTGAGTGAGCAGACTGCTGAAGAACTGGCAGAGCCTGAGACCAGAATCGTTGTATCAATACGCTTGCCGTCATACTCGATCCTCAAGTGAAGTGTGGCTGTGGATGAGCCGACGGTGCTTGGGGAATACGTGACGAAAAGAGTATCCGATGATTTTGATCGCAGTTTGAATGGAACAGTTGGCGGATTGCTCAGTGAGAAATTCGGTGACACGGGCTGCCAATTCAGAATGGTAATATCATAATCGTAGCAATGGGGATTACTGATGATAAAAGGCAAGGTCTTTGGTGATTTACAAATATTGATCGTACCGAATGAAAATATTTTACTCGGAAATATCAGCGATGCCCGTTCTTTCGTTGAACTGACTTGGATTGGTACTGTCGTGGTGAACGTCCCACCTGCAAAATTAAACGTGATCGTCATCGAGTCGGGGAATACACCTGATGCTATTGCTTGGAGTCCGATCTTCTCATGCACGGTAGCACCTGAGAGAATTTTAAATGGAAGTTTCGGCGGTGTGAATATCACATTTGCTGAATCCGAAAATGAAAATCCTGTGACCGTCATCGAATCACAGTAAGGATTAGTGATGATGAAGTCGCCTGTGGTTTGCTTGCATAAGCCGTTAACGGAGTATGATGCGCCGAGGAATTGATTCGGGTCAATCGTTGTGCCGTCTATGGTAACAGTGATCTTTTTGGTAATGGTTGAAGTACCTTGTTTGCAGGTTAATGTCAGCGTTGTGGTATAGGGCGTTAACTGTATTTTCTTTGGAATAATATGTATATGCAGGATGCGCGGATTTTGATCGGAGATCGCCAGAGGCAGAGAATCAATACTAACACTTAGTATAGTTGAATCGGCAAGCAAGGCTGAGAGAAGTGTGAACGCTGAACAATTTGAGGTGATCGGAATATCAACTTGGATAGGTTTGCAGACCGTATCAATGCCAAGTGAGACGGGGCTGCTAAGTTTTATAGAATCAATGCCAAGAGAAATCTTCGGTATCACAGGAACAGGAAAACCTCCGCTGTTATCTGTGCGCCAAACATTCCCAAGTGTATCTATTGCAAGTAGTACGCTATCGTTGAGGGCACAAAGTGTTCGAGAATCAACATTCCCACTACCCGGTCCACCGATATTTTTCCATGTGACACCGAAGTCAGTAGAACGAAGAACCCCATCGTGGGACTTCTGACAATAAATAGCATTATCTGTAACTACGATACCTCCGGATAGCTCACCCGGTACCCCACTATAAGCAATCGTCCAGCTCATTCCTGCATTTGTACTTTTATAGATATGTGAATGATTGTCACTACCACCAGCACCGCTTTCATTGACTAAATATATTGTGTTCGTATTGCAATGATCAATCCCAAAGGTGTAGGAATCATAATCTGTCTGTCCCTGCTTTTTATTCCATGTATTACCACCGTCTAATGTTTCATAAAAAAAACCATCCGCGGATATATATCCATGCCCATTACCAATATTTTTTCCGTACCCTATATATACAACATTAATAAGACTATTATCAATAATCATGTTTTTCCATGTTACACCGCCATCGTTCGATAAGAAAAAAGCACCCTCCTCATCGCTAACAATCCCAATTTGGTTTGAATTATCTAAGAAAAAAATCGACACAGTTGCTGAAGTGTTTACATTTAACAGTTTCCACGTTAGTCCTTGATCATGCGTGATATATTGAATACCATTGAAAGTTGCTAATCCGACATTCCTATCAAAGAATGCAATATCCACAATTGGATCACCTGCCAACGGTCCCGTTAATTTCTGAAATCGGCGAGACCAAGTAAATCCAGAGTCTGCGGATATCCAAATATCCTCTCTCCCCGCCCATAATAAACCATTCTTAAAAATCATAGCCCCTTGTGAACCTGTCCCATAGGAGGCGTCTAAAATTGAGGACGCAGTCATCTTCCATTGTGCAAAAATATTATTTGCTGCAATAAGGTTTAGCAGCATGAAGAGGATAATGCCCATGAAGCGGGTTCGCTGAGGGGAATTCATGCCGAATGTAACAAGAAAAGCCGGAGGTGGTTTCCGGGAAATACCCCTCACCCCAGCCCTCTCCCGGAGTACCGAGAGAGGGAGCAAGAAAAAAGAATGGGAAATAGTAGTTGATAGGTGCTCGCAATATTAAATCTTTTAAAAGCACTTGACAAATGGGTTTCTTTGTCGTATATTACCTCTAAAATGATGAGCACCTATACCCTTACAAATTTTAGATTGCCACGACCGGCTGGTGCCGGTCTCGCAATGACGTTGTCTTTACTGTTTCGCCGCAGCGAATAAACTGTAAATTCTTGAAATGTGTATAGTGATATACATGAATTATAATGAGTTACAGTCGCTCACCCGGAGGTTTTGGGGAAAGGATGAAGGCGGAAGGATGAAGGAGGAAATGGGGGTAGAGATTTGGTGTGGCTTTCTGCTAAAGACTAATAACTAAAGACTAAAGACTTTGCTGTGTGCAGAGCGATGTTGATGAATTATATAGAGTTACAGACCAACTTTTGGGAATTGGTGTCAGAGTTTCGGGGGTCAGGCGTTTAGGAGATTTTATTGTGAATTGTCAACGGTGATCTATGAACTTGATAATATTAGTTCGTTCATTTATAAGGACTTACCTATGCCTTAAGGAAGTAAAGATCAAACTTTTGGAGAGGAGGTTAACTTTTTTTGCCGCTCCACTCTACATCGGTGATTCCGGCAAGTTGGTTGGCTCGGCGAGAGAGGACAAAAAAGAGATCGGAGAGGCGGTTGAGGTATTGAATGTCGAATGCGCCAAGTTCTTCACTTTGTGAGAGCGCAACGACTTCCCTTTCAGCACGACGGCAAACTGTCCTGGCAAGATGGAAATATCCTGCAAGCAGCGACCCGCCGGGTAGAACGAATTTTTCCAGTGGAGGAAGATGTGATTCTTCGGAGTCTATCAACGCCTCTAATTTTTTTACATCAGATTCTTCAATGCGAGGAATATTATAGGTCGTTTTAGATTCCAAAGGAGTTGCAAGATCGGCTCCGAGGACGAAAAGACTTATCTGAATATCCTGCAAGAATTCTTTGAAATAATTTGAGGATTCGAGTTCTCCAGTGGGACGGACTCTTAGTCCGTCATCTGAGTCCGGCGGACTAAGAGTCCGCCCCACTGGAGTCAAGGTCTGTTCTGAAATTGATGCAAGAATTCCGATGACGCTATTCAGCTCATCTACAGTACCGTAAGCTTCAATGCGAAGCGAATTTTTTGCAACTCTGCCGGCTCCGAAAAGCCCGGTGGTGCCGTCGTCGCCGGTTTTCGTATAGATCTTCATGCTTCGCCTTGTAAGATTGATTTAAGGTCGACGATCTTCTTGCGAAGAGTTTGGATTTCCTTCGGCGATAATTCTTTCGACGAAGGTTTTTGGTAATAGATTTCGAGTGAGTTCAGCTCAATGAGCATATCGGTCAGCACCGTTAATGCTGTTCCGATCCTTCCGGCGGATTCGCCTTTCATAAATATCTGATCTTCGAGTAATGTTTTATATTCCATAATTTGCGATTTCTCCAAATACGAAACGAATTTCCGGCTGATAGCCAATTCGCCTGACGAGGCTTCTATCTCGGCGGCGAAACGAATTGCTTTCCATGACGATGACGATTGCCTTGTTTTCTTCAAGCGATCTGATCGCATTGACGGTCGGAGTACTTACCGAAAGAGCAAGGAAGAGAAAAATTTTCGCTATTGACCGCGAAATAAAAATGACTATAATTCGGAATATATTTGGCATCGGCAGTAAAGAACAGTATCGGAATAGGTTATGCTCCAATGGGAAGGTTTTTTGGGGATAAAGCTAAGCGCTGCATTGCTCTTTCAAATACTGATTCAGGGCTAATTCCCTTCATACATTCATGGGTATGGGTTGGGCATTCGTTGCTTCCATGCGAAGCGCAAGGACGGCACCACAGCCCCTCGATTTGGATAATACTTCCCAGTTCAACCGGTGGTGCAAAACCAAATTCCGGAACGGTAGGACCGAAGATAACGACGCTCGGAGTTCGGGTTGCAGTTGCAATATGAACGGGAGCGCTGTCATTGGAAATGAGAAGATCACAATAAGAAATTACCGAAGCAAGCTGCTCAAGTGATGTTTTAGATAGCAGATTTAATATGTTGTTATTCAATAGGTTATGGGAATTAAAAATGCCCTCATAGCTCTGGCTTCCTACTAAGACTATACTATATTTTTTACTTAACAATTGATCTACTAATGAACGGAATTTCTGTATTCCCCATTGCTTTGTTTTCCAAACGCTATCTGGTGCGATGGCAATTATTGGTCTTGGCAAGTTTAGTATTTCAGGCGGTATTGACGATTCAAGTGGCTGCAATTTTGGAAGAGTTTGAAGATCAGCTTCCGGCAAGATAGCTTGAAGAAGCCGGATCGCTTTTGAAGTATGTGCCTCTTGGAATTCAGTGACTTTATGAGTAAAGACGGGATGATCGCCGTAACCGATTATTTGAGGAGCGTTAAGTCTCTGAAGAAGCATCATCGTCCGCTTCGAAGTATGGAGGGTAAAGACGGTATCGAATTTTTCAGCATTTAGCACGGCAGCTTTTTTCCTTATCCCTTCAAGACCGCTTTCAGTATTATACTTATCGTATGTGAAGACATTGTTGACCGACGGCGAAAGTCTCATTATCGGAGCAACTTCAGGACGGACAAGATAGGAAATCTCAGCGTCAGGAGAAATCCGACGAAGTTCTTCGGCGAGTGAAAGCGAAATAATCGCATCGCCGAGAAATGCAGTCTGGATAACGAGTGCTTTCATGGTTTATACGTATTTCCAGCGGCGATGCTGCCAAAGCCATTGTTCCGGATGCCTACGAATTGCTTCTTCAAGAAGATGAGTATGGCGATAGGTTAATTCACGAATATTTTCCGGAGTATCTCCTTGAAGATCATCAAAAGAAATAACATGAAAAGTAATGACGTAATTGCCGTTTTCAGTTCGAATGCACTCAGCGAAGAGCATCGGGGATTTCGTCCGAAGAGCAAGACGTGCCGGTCCTTCGAATGTCGGGACTTCCCTTCCGAAGAACTTGACTCTGGCGCTTTCTCCGGGAGCTGCTTGATCGGCAAGGAGTGCAATACATTTTCCATTTCGAAGTACCCCATACATTTTCCGGATATCACCGGAGTTGATGAGGCTATTACCACTACGAATTCTCATCTTTTCCAAGAAGCGTTCAGTGAACGAGGTCTGAATATTTTTTCTGACGATAGCAAAGTTTTCATGAAGAACTATCGCACCGCCAAGAGCAAGCCATTCCCAATTCGCATAATGTCCTGCAACGACGATCAAGCCGTTTTGTTCTTTAATATATTTATGAAATAGTTGAGGATTCGAAACGGTGATATAACGTCCAATTATCTGAAGGCTGGCAAATCGTAAATAGATCATCTCAGCGAAGACAATTCCAAGATTAGAGTAAGACTTCTTCGCTAATACTCTTCTCTGATTTTCGGTTAATTCAGGAAACGCATTACTGAGATTATCAAGCGTAACTTTTTTTCGGACACCAAAAAAATATGCAATTCGTGCAATAAGAATTCCGGTTAATTGAAGAGCAAGCCTCACCTCGAAAAGAAGATCTTAATGGGTTTGTGCGGCATCCTGAGAATACCAATCAGGTTCATAGGTTTCCCCTTGCACATTTGAATGGACGAGTACAAATTTTCCGCCACCTTGTCTATCCACGAAAACGAATAGAGCGTGGCTTCCGGATAGGAGTTGCAAACTTTTATTAAAATATTCCCATGAAATATAAGGTTTTGCATCAACAGAATGAAGTACTGATTTCACATTACGGTCATCTGGTGCACCGTAAGTAAGATATACTCTCCCAAAATCCGTTTGCCAACCCGGTGTTTTTTGATAAGTGAACTTCCTGTTCGCTTCGTCAACACGTTTATAATATTCCTTATAAGCCTGAAGTGGAGTACGTGCCCCTGTTTCTTTATCTTTTCCTCTCCAGAAATTAAATAAGAACTGTCTCTCCTGTGCAATATCTATTTCAGTTACTGACGGAGTATTATTTTTTGAAGCATCTAACTGAGGATCAAGCTCTACTTTCTTTTTAAGTTTCTTCCATGATTTCTGTTGTTCATTCGCGCCGATGAACATCGCCTGATCTCCTTTTTCTTCTAATTCCAACTGGCTCATACGGCTAATATCGGATTCAGAAAACACTGCTCCTTCATCCAGAACAGCATTCGACGGCGCGTCACTTTGATCTTCAGAAAGCTTCATTCCACTATCATAGAAAAAAACTTTTTGCATTGTCGCTTCAATAATACCGGCTCGTTTTATTGCAACCTCTAAGATATAGCTATCGGTTGGCAGCCCGTCAATATCAATCGAACCAATTAGCGGAAGCGTTGTCGCAGCAAGTGGTTGACGGTGTGTATTCGAGAACATTTCATGTTTTTGTCCGTCAAGAACTCTCGTAATGATCTCGACGCTCGTTCCGGGAGCTAATGCATTATGAGGGATATATAATTCAGTATAATAATTTAACTTGTTATTCTCAGGGCTGAATAATTTAGAAGGATTAGGGGTAATAATATATCCAACTTTTTCGAATAAATTATTATGATTATCAGATGGAGCAAGTGTATTCGCAAGCTCTATCCCGCCCATAAAAAAATTCTCCTTGTTTGCGACAGGGACAAAAAAATTGCTTTTTATTGTATCGCTAACTTCCATTCCCTTTGCATTTTTCGTATGGAAAATCAGCACTGCATCAGCGCTCGATTTTATATTTGCTGATAATGCAACTCCATCAAGCATCACCGAGTATTTTGCACTATCGGCTGAAGCAGCATTTTTATAAAACTTCTCTTTTTTAATCTCTTTTGTGGCGACAGTATGCCCGTCTTCCCATAACTCGGCACGAGCATTGATCTGCGCAACCCAACCATCACCTCGTGTCTCGAGACCAAGTGCTACTTCAGCTATACTGTAATAGATCTCTACCTGCACTTTGCCGGAATCTCGTTCGAATGCAACCGCATCCATCTGAACGGAGCCTTGCTGTGCTATACAGATCGAGACTGAGCAGAAAAAAAAGAGTAAAGAAAATACTATGGAGTTACGCATGATATGATCGACGATAATTCTGAACAAGTATACGATTTTACTACGAACTGTTACAAATAAAAAGAGCGCCTTCACTCTAACAGTAAGGCGCTCATAAACAGTTTTTTGAAATATTTTACTGGAAAGCTGCGCTTACGGAAATACGGTGGATTAAACCAAGATTTTTAGTCGTATTAATCGAGTAGTCGATTGTCCCCAGAAAATCTTCGGTTTTATATTTGAATCCTGCGCCTAAACCTAACCCAAGCTGATCTTGGTTAAATCCGTAACCGGCGCGAAGTGCCACGATGTCATTCCAAACATATTCGCCGCCAATGTTGTAGGTTTCCGGTCCATCTGAATGGGCTGCAAAATCTACAGCAACGTTCAATTTTTGATCGTCCAGCTGTCCTTGAAATACATCTGTTCCGATGCCGATCCTGAATGATAATGGCAAAGAGAAAGGACTTGTGACCAGCACAGCATCCAAACCGCGTGATGTATTATTAATAGTATTATCCTGTGCAACGATAGAAAGTGAATTCCCTGCAAAACCACGATCAGGTCCCAAGTTGGTAAGTGCTAAAGAAATTTTCAAGTGATAGAAATCGGTTTGATAGAGCGAACCTGCATCAAATCCGATTCCATCGGCAGAAAGATCAAGGATCGTGCTGCGAATGTATTTTATCGTAGCGCCGAACGAGAATCTATCAGTAAGAGCACCTGCCAAAGTAATACCAAAGGCTAGATCATTTGCATTGTAGGTTCCTGCATTCACATCTTTTTGAATGGTGGATTTCTGCAGCGCTCCGTTATCAAGAACGATCAGGCTGAAACCGAAACGGTAACGATCACTTATAGGAAGAACAGCTCCGATGAAGTTGTGGCTTGTTCCTCCGAACCATGCGGTATAGGTAGCTGCTGTATTAATTCCTTTGAGGCGAGCAATACCTGCAGGATTCCAATAGAGAGCCGATATATCATCGGCAAGAGCACTGAAAGCGCCGCCCATACCCGCAGCTCTTGCGCCCACCCCTATGCTTTGGAATAAAGATCCGCTCGAGCCTACATTATTGAAATTTGGAGCTGTCGTCGAAGTTGTCGTGCCGCCTTGAGCGAACACCACAGATGAGAGCATCATAACCCCAACAACTCCGAATGACAACCGACACAACTTTAAAACTTTCATTGTAATTACGTGAGATGAAAAATTTTGCATATTACCTGTATTTCTCTCTTACAAAAACCTGTACACAACTCAAAATTAAAAGAAGCCACCCTTATTAAAAAGGGCGGCTAACCAAATACTTAACGAACTAAGCGATAACCGCCGAGCACAACTGCGAACTTTGTTGTCATCTCGCCAAGGACAGTCACACCGTCCTTCGGATCCTTCGCAATGACGCGAGCAAGGAATACCTGACTTCCGACACGCTGTCTACCTTCGGAAAGCAAATTCCATTCCTCGACATTATAACGGTCTGCTAAATTGACAGCGCCGTCGGTAACTGAAGCAACTCCGTTATGTTCGATCGTCTTGACAAGTGCGCCGGCAATATTATAGATCTCGATCGTCGCTCTCGGTGGAAGTCTTGTGAAAAAGAGCTTCGCATTATCTGTTGATGTTTGTCCCAAATGTTCGACGATATATGGGTTCGGTACAACCTGAACTTCATTTAAGATTTTCTGGCTATAGAGCGAATTATCGGCGAAATCAAGTTTCTTGTCTTTCGATGTATGCACAATGAATTGTGCGCCCGGGAATGGCAAGCCTGCCATAAGTCCCGTGAAACTCACAGTGATCTTATCACCTGGTTGGAAATCCGTTGCGAAAGGACCGGAATAACTCGCAACCGTATCACCGGTTGAATTATTATTGATCCCCGGATAATTAAACATTATTTCAGCGCCACCAAACCTGAATCTATGGACTGTTTCCATGTATTTGTTCGCTCCGATATCATGATTGTTAGGATCATGAGTGAAATAATATTTACCCGTAGTTTTTGTGATGGGGCTTGATGAGCTATTATCGCCGGGATTATCTTCGGTAAAATGGAAAGCATCAATTGCGAATTTACCAGCAAGCGGCACAATAAGTGAATCCGGCTGGGTATCATCAGGAAGGGGAGTAATTTTATCAGCTGCAAGAACAAAATGATTATAGAATGTTGCATCAGCTTCATAGACAACATCATTTCTGTTTCCTGGTCTGATGACACTTAGTGTTTGATTGCAATGCGATGTTGCCGTAATGGTCACCGGCAATGCCATTGGACGGAAATCAGCGTTCGAATTCGGATCTTTGAGATGATTAACATCCTTCACTACTTTACCGGTGAGCGTATCAAATTGATCTTCAACCCATGGTACCGCAGCCCCGAAACTGATCTCATAATTTGCCTGTCCGAGACCACCCTGAAATGAAGGAGCCGTGTAAGCTGTATCAATATTTGAAAAATCTTTCGTTGCACCTGCAGGCGCACGACCGGTATGACCGGAGATGCTCACAATATCCGCCGTTCCCCTATTTGCCTGATCAAATGCAATACGAGTTAGGCGATACGGAGTTTTCAATTGCTGATACTCATAATCAACAAGTACATCAAATGCCTGATCAATAGTCTGATACGGAGCGAACAACGTATTATTTGTGGTAAATCTTCCTGATCTCACCGTATCATTATTCTGCCCGATCACTCGTTGTAAGATGCCTGTGACAAAGCTATAAGGAGTATATGTCGGGCTTGCGGCAGGGTTATAGAGTTTATCATAAGTTAGCAATTTGCCCTGACGTGTATCTGTCACATCGACAAACATATTCAGCGGGCTTTGATTGAGGAATCTGTGATTATACTCAGACCATCGAGGTTGGAATGAAACGATGATATCGTCATTTGAGTACAGCTGCAGAAACTTTCCGGTATCTTTCACTTCAACAGTAACCGAAGTGCCTTTCGAACCAACAAACCCTGTGAAACTCATATCAAGAGCGCCGCTGAGGCAACTTGAATCTCCTGCAATAGTATTCGGGAGATCAGGGAATACCGGCTTACAAGGAATTCCGATAGCAAAATTTTTCTGATTTACTATTGCCGTTGTCAGTGGACCAACTCGATTCAATGAATCAAACTCATCGGTCGCAAGAAGGAAATAATAGTACTTTACACCATTAAAAAGTCCTTCGTTTCCGGAAAGGGTACCGTCAGCATTATCATCTCCATAATCAAGAAATGAATGTGGAATTTTGATCGGTGTCTGGTTTACTCTCGTAAATTTTGTTCCGATAGCGATCGGAAGCCTCTGTCCGCTCTTAAGTGTCAAGGTGTCGTAAACACTATCCTGACGCAAATTATACACACTCCAATGTCCGAGATGAATGGTCGGATTAAGTCCTGTCGGACGGATAGTCGAATCATGATCGGAACGAGTTGTCCGATATAAGTCATACGTATTGAAAGCAAGCGTTCCTGTGCTCAGAGGATCAACAGAGTTATCCGCAGTGCTATCCCATTGAACAAGAATGGCTCGATCAAGACACGTAGTCCGTAGAGTTGGGATTTCCGGCGGTACCGGAGTAACGAAATGCTTCACAGTCACCGAACACGCTGTAGTTGAATCACCAGGTTTATATGTGCCGGTCGTATCTGCAAAAACCTGATGGGCAAATGCAATGAGCCTTACGACTGAATCCTTATTATCTTTTAACGTTGTCGTGCTCGGGCGGGCAATACCGATGCCAACCGTTGTTTCAACAGATTTTCCCGGCTGAAGTGTGAAAGGACCGGTTGCAAAAAGAAGACGCATATCAGCAACAATACTCTCGTCATGGTCACGTACTCCTGATGAAAGGAAATCGTATCGAAGATCCGGAGTTGGTGGATCATTAGCGATCGTCCATTGCTTGAATGTAGTCATGCCGAGCTGTTTAGCACCGTTACAATACCCGCCGACAGCATCACTATCGGAAATATCAATGATATCACCATTTGGCGAAGTAACTGGACTTTCTAAGAATGTAAATCCGATGGCTCCATATTCTCCGGGAGGCACAGCACTTGATTCTGATTTTGACCATTGCCGCGCCATGTTCAAAGCAGCGGGATCATTATGATATGGAGATGAAACCGGGAAAAATTTCTGGCAGTCTAAGAGATCCTGAGGAGATGAACCAAAATACGAGTTAATATCATTTGCTGCTGCACCACCACCGACGCCAAGATCCGGATCGAATGCAGGCGATAAGAAACATTCAAACAATGTGTCCTTTGATGCATTCGTCACTTTCCTACGAATGAACATCATGTCACGATACTTTCCAAAACTCCAAGAATAAATAACTTCAACGACGTTCAAGTTAAAAGGATATCCGCTTCCCGCTTTATACTCCGGGTTTGCAAGAACAGCAGCGTCGCTATAGACATTGACAATATCTTCCTGAGAAAGCATTGCCGGTTTTGGAATCTTGCCGTTTGGCAGAGCTTCATTACGATCAGCTTTCCCTTGAAGTGCAAGACGATCTGCCTCGTTTGAAATATAGTCACCAAAATAATAATTTCGATTCAGCGTCTTCGTCGCTGAAGTATCCCATAGCGGCCAATGAGCGTATGGAGCAAGAACTGTAGAGTTCGGACCGCCGGTATAGTTACCATTAGCTTTATTATATCTCGGGCTTACATAAGAAATAAACTCCTCTGCACCGGCTGTGGTATTACCGATCTCTCCTTCAGTGAACCAACCCGCACCGGAATTTGGATTGTATCCAAGTTCACAAAGCTTGCGCTTTTTACCGGAAATATTTTTCTTCGTAGCAAACCAAAGTCCGCCACCAAAGATATACGAGTTGACCGATCCGCGAGGCCAATTGCATCCGGCGACGGCATCGTTATTAAAAAGGATACCTTTATTCGTATAGAAAAAATCTATGTTGCTGAGTGTATTCCGCTGACGGTAAAAATTCAGTGGGCTTGGAGCATTGCCTTTGGATTTCGTTACCGGCCGAGCGCTGAGTTCGCCTGCAAGCGAAAATAGCATAACAAAAGCCATGAGCGCAGTCACCTTGCGGAGCATGAACCTAAGATTGGAGTTCAACTTTATCTTCATATCAATTAGTAAAACTATCGTAAAAAATTGTTTCTTGTAAAATGACCCTGTCTGATTCTCTCTCTTAGAAATGCAAAGAAAAATTCAGATAGAAACGACGCGGAACCTGATAATTTGAACGGCGAGCAAAATTATCTGTACGCAGTTGTTTGTATGCTTTTGACTGCTCATCAATACTAACGCGTCCATCTTTATTCAGATCCCAACGAGGATTATAGAGCAGTTTACCAAGAGCATCCAATTGATTACCGGCAGCATTTGTAGGGTCGTTGACAAAATCTACAGTACCGGTATATACCGCATTAACGCCGTCATCATCTCCCTGACCGGAAGTATTATAAACCGTCACTGCATTCGTAGTATTGAAAAGATTATAGATTTCTAATTGGATATCAAACGAAGAAGAGCCGATCCCAGGTCCGAAGATCTCTGCAAGCGAGATGTTCCTAGTGATCGTTCCTTCTGTTTCAAAGAAGGTTGGATATCGTTCTCCGTTATGCTCACCAGTTTGCTGACCTCTGACATTGTAAGCCGTATAAGGTGTGCCACTCTCAAAAATAGTCTTTGTGCTAAAGGTAAAGAACTCAAGTATCGGAAGTCCTGCGATCTTTGGTCCTTCGTTCCTTCCGAACAACGCTGTCAAAAGCAACTGAGCAACATGCGTGCGGTCAAAATCCAGAGGGTATGGTGTCAGCGGAAGCACAGCGACCTCTGCATCCGAACTTTGATTGATAAGTGCAGAATAGTTTGCCGTGGCTGTACTCGATGTGCCAGCCGTTGTTGAGTAGGTGTAATTCATACGGGCAGAGAAGTTATCCGACATTCTCTTCTCAAGCGTCATTTCTATTCCTTTGTAGCTTCCATATTCATTGTCAGTGTAGAGATAATACCCAAGAGCTAAGTTGGGCGAGGTAATTCTCGCTAAACCTGAGATATTCCTCATCTTCTTATAAATACCGTTAACTGAGAGGCGTATAACATCAGTCAATCCGGTCTGAAAACCTACGTTAATCTCTTCATCAGTTTCTCCTTTTAAGCCACCATTACCAATGATATTATTTCCACGCGCCAAAACTGCGTTGAAATCTCCGCCGGTAGATGTAAGCACTTCACTAAAAATAGGATTTTTGAAATACGTGCCATAATTAAAACTGAATGTAGTCTTTTCAGTTACCGCGTATGTAATGCCTAATCTTGGACTGAGCAGAACCTGAGGCGAAGAAGACTTGAAATTACCCTTACCATCAATGATTGGTATGTACGGATCTACCAATACATGATCATTATTTGCGTTGTAAATGTCGAGACGTAAACCAGGCTGAAAAGTAATATCACTAAATTCCATCTTATCTTGAATATACACACCTGCCAGGAGAGGCTTCACATCGAAGGAATCGCGAAAAGGATTCGCATCCCATGGCAAATTATTAGCAAAATTATTTATATTATAAATATGCGCTTCCGCTCCAACATCAACGCCATGAGATCCGAATTGATCATTATAATGCGCATCAGCTGAAATTTGACTGATTGTCTGTGTTCTAAACCCAAATACATTTCCTGCAGAGAGGAACGAACCGGTTAATCCGTAGGGATTATTTGTAGAGTAGGTAATTCCTCCACCTTCAACATGCCCGGTAAAAGGATTTATTCCAGCCCCTGAGAGATTAAGGATATTTGATGGATTGTGGGGATCAGCTATATGCTTTGATACAGGGGTATAAATATCAACGATCCCATCTCCTCCCGGAGTGACCGTATGAGTATTATCATCATACGTAAATTTATCATCTGCATTAAAAATCTTATACAAACTAAAGAGTCCGCCGCCCTGCGCGACATCATACTTTCCGATATGATTACTAAATCCTTCATATCCCAAAGTCATCTTCAAAATTCCTGTTTGCCCTATACCTGTATTTCCGTTGAGAGAATAGATATTATCGACTATATTTTCGGCGGGGATCTCAGCAGCATCGCCATACGTCCAACCCCAAGTAGTGAACTGTCTGTTTGTAGATGAAAGCGCAGCATCAGCAGAAAGATGAATACCGAGAAGATCAAACTTAAGCTGCGCAGTTGCACCGCGAGAATAAAAATGATCATTAGGAAGTTGCCCTATGTTGTTTTGTAATGGATCAATCACTCCAAGACCTGCATCATGATATTGTTGAGTATTTCCCTTTGCAGTAATGAAATACTTTACATCTTCAGTTATTGGTCCTCCAAATGCAAGTTCGTACGTTTTACTGTTAATCCCCATTTGCTTAAAACCGTTGCCTGATGTTCCATTTAATCCGGGAAGATCCTGTCTATACCGAGCCATGAACTCAAAATTTGAAGCGCCGGCTCGTGTTGTTGAACTGATAGCACCGCCGGTTGTATTTCCCTTTGAAGCATCAAGACCGCCGGTAGATACAGAAATTTCTGATATGGCAAATTTAGAGATCGCTGTTTGGGAGATACTTTCACCTCCGCTCACGATATTTGTAGTTTCGATACCATTAAGGCGTTCGGAGTTCTGCGTTCCGCGCCCTCCGTGAATGGAAATTCCGCCATTAGATCCATCGCTTATGACACCCGGAGTAAGAGCAACGACATCAGAGATATTCTGAATGTTAGCGATTGCCAGAATTTCTGTACTCGACACCTTCAAACCGATGCCGATCTTTGTGATATCAACAATTTTTTCTGATGAGACTACAATCGTATCCTGATGTTTCGAAGACAGCTTAAAATCAAGTTTCGTTGTTTGATCCGAGCTAACCTTCACGCCCTTGATGGTAAAAGGCTCATAGCCTGCATATTTTGCAATGACCGTATAACTCTCCGAAGGAGCAACGTTGATGATCGTAGCGACTCCGTTATCTTTCGAAAGAGCACCTTGCTTGGTTTCCACGATCTGGATACTTGCCTTAAAGAGCGGTTCGCCAGATTTCTGATCAATGATCTTGGCGCTGATCTTTCCGGCTTGTGCAAGTGCACCAGCCGAAAAAATGCTGAGAGTCAGCAGAACAATAAAGGAAGTGATGAAAGGATGTACTGATATTCTATTCCTTGGCATTGCAGTAAAGATATTGTTCAAGTAAAAGAGAGATTCGAAAATATTTCGGGCGTATTCACAACTTTAATCCACCCGTCATTTATAGAAACACAACAACACTCATTAAGTAGCAAATTTTCAGTTAAGATACTTAATCCGAGACAAAACCGAACAAAATGACTGCCGCAATTGGGCAGTCATTTCATTCAAAAAGATTATTTCACTAATGACATTGTACGTGAAACACTTCCCTCAGAAGTCTTCAAAGTATAGGTATAAATTCCGGCACCAAGATTCGGCGCTTTGAATGGAATCTGATGCGCTCCGGCAGAAAGTCTTCCGTGATAAATAACAGCAACTTCCCTACCTAAGATATCCGCGACGCTCAACGTGACATTATCGTCATTTTTCATCGCAATAGGAAATGTTGTTGAAGCAATGAAAGGATTAGGGTAGTTTTGATTGAGTGAAATACTCTGAGAAATACTTTTTGAATGCACCGAATTCTTTACGAAAGAACGATGATACCATGTATTGTCATCCCAGAACGCCTGTCCTGTTATTACCTGACCGGGACATGTATCTGCTACAAAATTAATGTCCGAAAAAATAGTAGATCCAACAGCAGGATTTAAGAGAGGAGCGGATGGAAAATGGTAGTCGATCTTTGTGGCCGGGTCGCTGTTTGGGTCATTTGCAAAAAGCGGTGCAGGGGCACTCCAAGTTTGGCCCCCATCCTTAGTTTCAATAGAATAAATATCCCTGAATAATTTTGTCTGAGCAACTGACCCGTCACCAAATACATCTATACTTGTAAGCGCATCTCCGTCCTGATACGTTTCATAAACTACCGACCAGAAATTGGGATTGGCAGTAAGGATAGGTGTTGCATTCCAAAGTGGGGTTGAATTTGGAGTGTTGGGATTATCAGAAGCAGTAAAGTAATCTACCAGATTTAATGTATTTACTGTTGCAGTTAAAGTATCGAACATTACTAAGCTATTAATCGTAGGATCAGTATAAACACTGAGAATATTTACAGTGTTATTGCCAAGTTTCCAATTAAAAATAGCAGTTGAATTTAAAGGAAAAAACGTCCCACTTGCTGCGACCCAATAAGCTTGCCATAAGAAATTAGGTGTCGAATTTTTATCATACCAGAGATCAAGCCCTCCACCGCAACCTCCGAAAACGCAATCATAAGTCTTTTGGTCACTCGCAACTATCTGTTTGGTAGGCGGCTGGTAGAGTGGAGAATACTTAGATGTCCATGTATTTCCCCCGTCAATCGACTCAACATAACAAACAAAGTTTGAATCAGATGACCACAATGCTCCCAATTTCCCATTCGGTGCAATACGTAAAAGATCTTTTCCATTGATCACATGCCCTTTTGCATCTTTTCCGCCGGGGTTATTCTTCCACCCGAGCCAAGTCGCAGCACGATTGGCGTCCAAACTAAAGGTACCGAACTCTAAAGGCTGAGTGGGATTTGTTGGTGAGATTGTGCCAGTAGTAAGAACACAGCCCAGAAGATAAAGGGTATCTTGGTTTAGAGAAAGCCCCAAAGAGGGATAGCCTATGTCTTTCGTTTTTCCTCCAGATGCTTTACGATCAGCAGAAAAAACTTTAAAATTACCATCTCCCGGATTTCCCTGTTCTATATAAATCTTTGTTGTCCAGTTAAGTTGTTGTGCACTGTTGGGTCCGTTATGAGCGGCTATAATCGGAATATTGACATTACCTCTTTTATATAGAATAATATCCGGGTAACCTAAACGTAAAGCTGAATCAACATAAACTTGAGACTTCCATGTTGCCCCACCATCTGAACTATAGGTATAGACAACACGACGGCTTGTAAACATCGCTCCAATTGTATCATTCTCAGTGTTGTCATCGAGAGCCATTGTAACAAAATGGAGTTTTTTGGGATCATCGGGATCCCTTACTAAAGTATGGAGAGAACGGCCGTTTGTTGCATTATCCCATTTGGTAGAGATTGGAAGAGGGTTGACACCAATGATTGACGGTATCGAAAATGGTGATATCGGGAAATTACTATTGTGTTTCAATCCCGTTGAGAGACTACCACCATCCCCAACAGGGGGTGTAGGAACAGCTTGATTATAACCATTAAAATTGAATGGCTTTTTCTGCTGCGCGACAGAAACTGAGGCCATAACTAAAGCAAGCATAAGGTACACAGTGGAATATCTTCTCATAGCAGTATAATATTTATCATAAAATAATCACAACTCAGTTATGCAAAATTACGAAAATTTTGAGCCGTGGCCACAAATTCGTTTTAGTTACAACACACAACTCAATCGGAAGTTGCGCCAAGTGGGTTGGCAACGCTTTCCTTTATGTATGCGCGAAGGGCGCGAACGCCTTTCCCGTCCTTTGAGCAAGTCTTAAACACCGCTCCTACCCTTTCGAATTCCTGTTTCAGATATTTTTCATGGGCAGAAATATCCTGCTGCTTCACTTTATCGATTTTTGTTAATACAATAAACCACGGATGGTCCTGCTCCGAAAGCCATCGCATCAGTATAACATCGTTCTCCAAACCGATATGCCGCGCATCTACTAAGATACCTGTTGTCTGAAGTTCTTCGCGGCTGTCAAAATATTTTTCTATAAGTCCTATCCACTGAAAACGCGAAGTCTTTGATGCTCTGGCATAACCATAGCCGGGCATATCGACAAGATTAAAATTATCGAAACGGTAATAGTTCAGACATTGCGTTTTTCCCGGAGTCGAACTCGTCCGCGCCATCTCTTTTCGCTCGGCAAGAGCGTTAATGAGAGAAGATTTGCCGACATTCGATCTTCCGATCAGGGCAACTTCCGGCAACCCGTCGTTCGGGAAATCTTCGGGCTTAAAAACAGAACGCGTGAATTGCGCAGCAGGCATGAAAAAAAAATGTGAAATATGAACTATGAGATATGAAAAAGGGAGCCATGAATCAAATCATAGCTCCCATTTCAGAATTTTATTATTGCTTACTCTGCAACAACATTAACCTTGATGTTCGCGCTAACGCCATGCTTGAGCTTAATCGTAACCTGATGGGCGCCAAGTGTTCTGATCGGCTCATCAATTACGATCGTGCGGCGGTCTATCTTGTATCCCTGATTATTCAGCGAATCGCCGATCATCTGACCGGTGACTGAGCCATATAACTTTTCTTCTTCACCGACACGCATCGGAATGGTAACGCTGAGTTCGCTGATCTTTGCAGCCATCTCCGTTAGTTCAACTTTTTCTTTTGCAACGTTTCTGACACGCTGCTTCATTTCCTCGCCAATGCGGCGAAGCGCTCCGGCTGTTGCTACGAAAGCAAGTTTGCGCGGAACAAGAAAATTACGGGCGTAACCATCACTGACATTTACTGCTGCTCCGGCTTCACCGAGTTTCTCAACATCTTCCCTTAAAATGACTTTCATGCTCTAAAAAATAAATATAAACTTGTTTTATTCCGATATATTAACTGCTTCAGTAGCCGGTTCTGTGCATTCAGGAACGTTCATCTTCTCAATATCGAATCCTTCCTGCTCCATTCCGATATCGAGCTTATTCAAAAATTGAATGCGATGCGCTTTGATTTCCACGACAGTTCTTGAAAATCCGTCTTCGTTATGCAGCGTCCTGCTTTGCAACTCTCCATCAACGAGCACAGCGTTTCCCCTATGAAGCTTTTCCATGCAACTCTCTGCAAGCTTGCTCCATGCAACAACTCCGACATAACAGACATCCTCTGACCATTGGTTATTCGCATCGCGGTACTTACGGTTCGAGGCGATACAGAAGTTCGCAACAGGAATGCCGTTCGCCGTTTTGCGAAGTGTCGGGTCTTTGGTCAAATTGCCTGCAATAAGCACGCAATTGATCTCGGGCATTTTTAAGCAAGCCATTGGGGGTGCGGTGCTATAAATGAATTACCTCTGATTTAAACCCAGTGCGCCGATATTATTCTACCTCTTCAGCAATCACCGGCTTCATCGCAGGAATAGGTGCTGACTCAGCAGCAATCTTTGCCTGTGCCATTGAAATTTTACGTGCTTCGACGGTCTCGGATCTGGTCTTCATCGCAATGCGAGACTGATGATTTTCATCCGGCATATCAAGTGTGAGCCAGCGAAGAATATCTTCATCAAGCTGATAAGTACGCTCAAGCTTTGCGTTTGTGGTCGGCGGTGCGGTGTAGTGGATTGAGATGTAATGCGCGCTTGTATGCTTTCTGATCTCATACGCAAGGCGGCGAATGCCCCAGCGTTCGGTACTGAGGATCTTCCCATCATTTTTCGTGATGGTATCCTCGAATTTCTTGATGATCGCGACAAGCGGCTCTTCCTGAATATTAGAACTCAGTAGGAAAGTAGATTCGTAACGTTTTTCTGCCATAAATTGCGTATTCCTTTGGATTCCGGCAGTTTAAGCTTTATACCTAAACTCCGGGTAGCCCCATCTTGCAATAAAAATGCAGTAGGGGCAGGTTAAATTAGAGGCTACTAAACAATAATAGCGCAAAGTGGTTTCGGGAAAATTTGAAAATAAAACGGGAAGGACTCTAAAATGTCACATTCACACTGCCATTGGTGATACTAACCGAATCACTTCCAATTCCTCGTTCTTTCGAGAGGGTTTCATAAAAAGTGGCTTTTAGAGTCGAGGCAGTAATTTCAGTGATTGTCATTTTGCCTACTGACAGAGATTGAAATCCAGGGGTCGAATAATCGGTTGTATCATGTGGTGTATAACCAGGAACAATATATTGCACAATTCCGCCATTCTGTGTAGTTATTCCAATATCGTATATTCCTATCGTTGAAATATTCGTGAATCCAAAACTAACAACTTTATCCATAAATGAAACAGTATCTGTACTGTTGACTAAGATCGTAGTCATTCCGCCGCCTACTATTTTCGCTGCGTAAGCTTTCCATACATATGTTGTCCCATCAATGGTGAGAATCCATTGGTTCGAACCTGCAGTCTTGTTGTTATTGTCGTTGCCCGAAGAAGCTGAATCCGACTTGCAAGAAACAAAGGCAATCAGCGAAAGAAAAATAAGAAATTTTTTCATAATAACTTTATTGATTCATCTGAAGGCAATAAATATACTGGTTATCCATGATGTAAATATGGTGGTCTTCGTCAACGAGAAAATTACCTTCGATCACTTGATTTGCGTTGGTCGGGTCATATACTGCATTCCCCAAATTTAATGCATACTTAACCAAACCAGAGGTTACATCCACTCCGATAACCCAATAGTCATCACTAACAAAATATACTATATTCCCGACATATGCAGGTGGGGGACACAGACCGTAAGAATGGTAATGAGTGCTATTCTCGGATAGAGTTGTAGTCCATAGGTAATTATGCGTGGTTGGATCAATTGCGTTTATTTGCCACATACCTTGTTCACCGCTAAAAACAAGCAATTTATTTAGCCAAAAGCGGCTAACATACATACTTTCATCAAGTCCATGTTGATCATGCCCACCGGAACGCCATGTGATGTTCCCGTCTCCATCCATCCATGTAACCGAATTTCCTGTTTTGACCATCAGCATATTATTGAAGACACTTATATTGCCTTGTCCAATATTCGAAGCAAATTCCGTTGTAGCAACAGAATTTGTTACATAAGGAGAATATTTTGGATCCATTGGAGGAATAAGTTTGCACCAAAGAAGAGAACCTGAAGCAGCATCAAAGCAAGCAACACTTCCATCAAAGTGTACGCCTTTCTTACCTAAGACCGAACCACCATATCTTCCTGGTACATATACGCGACCGTTCATATACGCTGGGCAGCCATTCCAGTCAGAACTTGCAGGGACTAACGTTCTGTATAGCGAATCCGTTAGGAGTGCCCCTAGATTTCGCCAAATAATTGAACCAGAAGTTTTATCTATCTTAAATAATTCACCCGTATTCCAAGATGTAACAAAAATAGCATCAGGAGACTGAGCAGATATGCCATAGAATGAATCATGAAAACCTGAAATATCGTCAGGTGAATTTAATGACCAGAGAACTTGGCCAGTTTCAGTATTCAAAGAAATAATCTTACCTGGATTTATGAAAATTAATCTACCGTTTTCAAAAAACATATAATCGGCATCATAATAACGCGATAAGTGCCCGCCGAAAGAAGTAATCCACAGAGATTTTCCAGTTGAGGGGTCAAGGCATTGAGCAATAGAGTCATAAATGAAATATAGTTTGCTACCATTTCGTATTGGCTGCATATAACATGATGCACCACCTTGTCTTGGCATTACGGGTGTACCGGTTGGTCTAATTTTAGGTGTTTTCCATAGCAAAGTTGCCCCAGTTCTAATCCCAGAGTCAATGCCGTTGCCATTAGAATGTATTGGAGCTACAGGATCATACTTGCATCCGATGCAAGTTATTATTAAAGGAAAAATAAAGAAGAAAAAACTTTTTCTATAACACATATATATATACTTTAGAACTACCAGCGTCTGATGCAAGTTCGCCAAATCGATTATTTTTCAATAAATTAACAAAAGGGGCATACCTTCCGGTACACCCCTTCGAGAAACAAAGACTTAGCTAACTCTTAAATAAAGAGCGGAGCTAAAACGAGCGTCAGTGTGCTGAGTAATTTTATCAGAACGTGAAGTGACGGACCGGCTGTATCCTTGAACGGATCACCAACGGTATCGCCAACAACTGCTGCTTTATGCGGATCGGATTTCTTTCCGCCAAATGCGCCTGTTTCGATATACTTCTTTGCATTATCCCATGCGCCGCCGCCGTTATTTAAGAAAAGCGCCATCAGGATTCCTGTGATCGTACCGGACATAAGGAATCCGCCAACAACTTCAGCACCGCTTGCGCCTGTTGGAAGCTGACCTCCTGCATAGTATATCCACTTGAATACTAAGCCTGTTCCGACGGTCATACCGACAACAAGAAGTCCCGGCAATACCATCTTCTGCAATGCAGATTTCGTTGCAATATCAACGCACTGACCGTAATCAGGCTTTGACGTGCCAAGCATAATGCCCGGATCGTTTCTAAATTGATCGCGGACGTTATTGATGATTGCATACGCCGCCTTACCCACTGCCTTGATCGCAAGCGATGAGAAAAGATAGACAAGTACTGCGCCAAATAATGCACCGACAAATACTTCAGGCTTATTCAGATTAATAACCTTATCGAAGGTCGGAACATAATTCTTGATCTCATCCATATACGCGCCGAAGAGCAAGAACGCTGCAAGAGCAGCTGAACCTACTGCATACCCTTTTGTAAGAGCCTTCGTCGTATTACCGACTGAATCAAGGCGATCAGTCTTTTCACGAACTGAATCAGGCTGATGACTCATCTCAACAATTCCGCCGGCATTATCGGTGATAGGTCCGAATGTATCCATTGCAAGGATATAAGCAGCCGTTCCAAGCATACCCATGGTAGCAACAGCGGTTCCGAAGAGACCTGCATCCTGTAAACCGGAATGCGCTCCGAGGAAATAAGCACTGACGATAGCTATTCCAATTACGAGAATCGGATAGCCCGTTGATTCCATACCAATCGCGATACCCGCAATGATATTTGTTGCCGGACCTGTCTGTGATGCTTCAGCAATCGACTGCACCGGACGGTAGCGATACTCAGTGTAATACTGCGTGATATACACGAATGCGATAGAAGCAAGAACTCCGATTACTCCGCAAAGAAAGAAGTTCATATAGTATTGGTCACCAAGAAGCCATTTCGATGCAATAAAGAATCCGATCATTGCAAAAAAAGATGTGACGAAGTATCCCCGATTAAGCGCCTTCATCGGATCTTCTGTTTCATTCGTCTTCACAGACATGATGCCGATGATCGAGGCGATAATTCCGAATGCTCTTGCAACGAGCGGGAATAAGATCACGCCGATCAGTGCAAGGTGATTCGTTTCAAAATAAACGGTATTGGATTTATACAATCCAGCAGCAAGAATCATCGCGCCGATATTTTCAGCAGCCGTTGATTCAAACAGATCAGCTCCGCGACCTGCGCAATCACCAACGTTATCACCGACGAGATCAGCAATAACTGCAGGGTTACGCGGATCATCTTCAGGAATACCCGCTTCAACCTTACCGACAAGATCAGCGCCGACATCAGCAGCCTTTGTAAAAATACCGCCGCCAAGCTGGGCAAAGAGTGCTACGAAACTTGCTCCGAATCCGTAACCGACAATCAGAAGAGGAATCTTCGTCATATCATCAGCAACTCCAAGAGCATTGACGATTGCAAATAGTCCTGCAACTCCGAGAAGGCTGAGAGCCACAACGAAGAATCCCGATACTGCACCCCCGCGAAGAGCGGTTTGCAATGCAGCGTTCATACTTGTCCGAGCAGCAGATGCAGTGCGGATGTTGCTTCTAATTGCAACCCACATGCCCATATATCCAGAAGCGACTGAACACGCTGCGCCTAAGACGAACGAAATTGTCGTCCAAAGTGCAAGATTGGATGAACTTGCCGGATCATGCTCGTTATGAGCACGGACAAATGCGTATAAGATATAAATTAGGCAGGCAAGCGCAATCGCAAGATACGCGATCGTTTTATTCTGCCGACGAAGAAAGGCTTCTGCGCCTTGTTTGATGGCGTTGGAAATTTCTTGCATCGCTGGTGTTCCCTGATCCCGTTTGAGTACATTCGGAATGAGAAACAGTCCTGCAAAAAGCAAGGCAATAACACTTATTCCAAGAATAATGAGTAGTTCCATTCTGTTCTGTTAGTAGTGAATTTGTGGTGAAATGAATTTGTAAAATTATAAATCGCCTTTAAAAATACGGAATTTTTAGAGCAATTCCATGAAATACAGCATTTTCTTACATTTAACCGAAGAAAAAACAGTGCTCAAGGTTGCAGTGGTTTTGGTGAATCCTCTTTCTTGGGTTTGGTATTAATGAAGTTCATCGCCTTTGCCAAACCATTCTTAATGATCTCAATGCTTCCGCTGAGAGCGCTGCTCTTCATGTCTTCGACAAGCTTTGATTCCGATTCTTTAAATTTCGAGAGTACATACTTTGCCTGCTCGCCTGCATAAAAATTCGAGCCGACTCCGAAACGCAATCTTGCAAAAGCATCCGTACCTAATTCGTAAATAATTGACGACAAACCGTTATGCCCTCCGTCTGAGCCATTAAGTCTAAGACGAAGCTGCCCAAGAGGAATCGCGATGTCATCACAAATAATTATAAGCTCCGATATCTCTCCTTTGAAAAAAGCAAGAACATCACGAACTGCTCTTCCGGAAAGATTCATATACGTGATCGGCTTGAGAAGTATAATATCTTCACCGGAGATAATACCTTTCGCGTAGTAATACTCCCCCTTCCCTGCTTTCCAACCGGAAGATCGCTCCATTTTTTGTTCGAGCAGATCAACCATTGCAAAGCCAATATTGTGACGGGTGCCGTCATAATCTTTTCCGGGATTGCCTAAGCCTGCGAAAATATACATACGTGAGAATAAAAAAAACAGACTCACAAGCATAACCCTGTGAGTCCGTTGTAATCGTAACGAAGATAAAATTATTTCTTTGCGTCTTCGCCTTCTTCGTCCTTCTTGCCTTTCGCCTGAATCTGCTCCGGCTCGACAACTTCATTTGTTGCACCAGGAACCGGCTCTTCGACAACCTTCGGAGCTACGCAAGCTACGACGATTGAGCTCTCATCAGCAACGAAAGTATAACCTTCGTGTACCGGAAGATCTTTAATATGAATACCGTGACCGATTTTCAGTCCGGTAATATCAACTTCGATCGACTGTGGAATCTGATCAGGCAATACATTGATCGTCAGCTTATGCATAACAAAATCAATGATACCACCATCTTTTACTCCGGCTGCAGTACCAACCAAAGCGACTGGAACGTCGAGCTTCACTTTCTCACCAGCGACAAGAATAATAAGATCGATGTGACGAACGCGATCAGTTAAAGGATCGAACTGCACTTCGCGTAAAATGCTTCTCGTGCCTTTTCCACCGAGGTTCAAGTTTACGATATGAGTTTCCTGAGTGAAGATAAGTGGACGAAGGTCCAACTCTTTTACGTGAAACGGGGTTGAAGCATCACCGTGTCCATAAAGGACTCCGGGTACTCTTCCGTTTCTGCGCAATTCTTTCGATGTGCTTCCACCCAACGTAGTACGGGCTTCAGCGTTTAATAGTATATCTGCCATTGTTTGTTTTCTTTCATTAGCCGCCGCACACTTACGTTCATTTAAAAGAAGCAGTGCCCAACGGTGCTTTTGAAAAATCCTGTGCCACCGAAGTGACCAGGGGTTAATAAAAAATTATTTTTTCTTTTCGTCGTCGAAAAGCGAACTGATACTCTTGCCATCATGTGTTCTGCGAATTGCTTCGGCAAAAACTTTTGCGACAGATTTTACTCGAATCTTCTTCGATTCCTTCGCAAGTGGAATCGTGTCGGTAACGAGTAAATATTCAAGCGGAGATTGATTGATCCTCTCAATTGCTTTCCCGCTCAGAACAGGATGCGTACACGCTCCGTAAACTCTCCGCGCTCCGGCAGCTTTCAATGCTGCGACGGCATTTGCAAATGTGCCTCCGGTATCGATCAAGTCGTCAATAAGAATAATATCCTTCCCTTCCGGTTCTCCAATAATATTCATTACTTCGGCAACATTCGGTGCAGGGCGTCTCTTATCAATAATGATAAGATCGGCATCGAAACGTTTTGCAAATCCTCTTGCCATCTTTGATCCGCCAACATCCGGCGATGCAATGGCAAGATTTTTCAATTTCTCACCGCGAAAATGCTTTGCAAAGGTGTTCGACGCATATAAGTGGTCAAACGGAATATCAAAAAAACCTTGAAGCTGCGGAGCATGAAGATCCATCGAGATGACGCGGTCTGCCCCTGCTTCGGTTATCAAATTTGCAACAAGCTTACTTGTAATTGCAACTCGCGGCTGATCTTTTCTATCTTGACGTGCGTATCCGAAATACGGAAGCACAGCAGTAATCCGTTCAGCACTTGCTCTTCTCGCAGCGTCAATGAGCATCAGCAGCTCCATCAAATTTTCCGCCGGCGGAGTCGTCGATTGTACAATGAAGAGATCCACTCCTCGGATATTCTCATCGTACTTGACCCAGAGTTCTCCATCGGAGAAATTCTTGATCTGTGTATGAGCAATTTTTACATTGAGCGCTTTCGCGATCTTATCTGCTAATTGCTTATTGCTCCGTCCCGCTACGAGTTTCAGTTGTGACATCGGAAAATTGAGAATTGTGAATGATGAATTGAGAAATCGACATTGAGAAAGATCATAGTCCCGTTCTCAATTCATAATTCTCAATTCCAAATTCTCTTGCTGGGGTGGCAGGATTCGAACCTACGAATGGCGCCTCCAAAGGGCACTGCCTTACCACTTGGCGACACCCCAAGTCGAATGTTGCTAATGAGTTGTACTGACTTGTTTTACAGCAGCTACTCCCTCAAGCCCCGCAATAACAGATTGAAGTAATCGGAAGTTCTCCGCTTCTTGCGCCGAATCGTCAGTCGGTCGTAATTCTACCATTGCAAGTTCGTAAAATCTGACTCCGGCAGATAAAGCGACGACTCTATTATTGAGAGAGCCACCTCCCTCAAGTGGTTGAGCGTATTCGTAATTAACAAAAAGCATACTATCAACGGTAAAAACTTCTGCCCTTCGAGTCATCGAAATATTCGGATGCTTTTTTAATTTCGATTGAAAAGATTCTTCAGCAAGTGCAAGAATGCCATCACGTTCAAGTTTTCTTCGAAGATCAGCACTGCCGGGAATTTCAATCAGCACCATAGCATGTAAACGGTTTGGATCAGTATAGACACTCAGGATATTTTCAAGTTCAGGAATACTTTCCGTATTGACTTGCAGCCAGCCTTTTGGAATGTGACCGGCAATATCACCCGTGGGTGAATGGAAATATTCTTCATCAAGAGGCATCTCGCTGAATTCATAAAGTGGCTTTTTCTTCTCGACTTTCGGCGTAGAATAAAAAAGCGAACACCCTGCAAATAAAAGAAATGAAAGAAAGAGAAAACGGTGCATGAGAACTGAATTGTGAATAAATAATTCTGAATTATGAAATAAAATGCGAACTACCAAACAGAGATTCTCTGATTCTCAATTCATAATTCTCAGGTTTACTTCCTCCGCCATTTTTCCTGTTCCAAACTTAATGTAAAACTAATGCGATGCGTGTTTCCTAATTGATCCTGCGCGCTGAAACTCTGGAAGGCATAGTCGATCGAAAGTCTTGGCAGATGAACTCCGGCGCCGATCGTAAACATTTTCAGATCATTATATCCGGCGCGAATTGCAATAATATGTTTGAATTGATATTCCAAGCCAAAAAGAAAATCCATACTCAGGGGTCCTGCATGAAGTTCAGCAAGACTTCCTAAATTCTCGAAATGTATGGACGTTTCAAGCGTTGGCAAAAGAGTTTGACCGGAATCCGAAAAGATATTCCAGCTATAAGCAGCACCAAGCTTAAGAGTCGGAGCAACAAGTTCTTTAGTACCCGTAGTATAAGAAAGTAAAGTCGTTGTGATGTCCTGACCTACTGCTGCAAGAGTTAATTCAGGTATGATATGATACCGAACTCCAAGATCAACTCCAAAACCGGTCGCATTATTTTCTGCATCAAGTTTTCGGATGATTACTTTTACCGTAGCTCCGTAGGAAAGTATTGAGTCTTTTTTCTGACCATAAGAAAACAACAACCCCCAATCGTAATTCCCGAATGAAGTAACTTTAGTAGGGTCAATTTGATCTCCATTATCAAAAATTCCATTATTATTGACATCAATCCAGGCATTTCTCGTATCTTTAATCCCAGAGACCCCTATATGAAGTATCGAAAGACTGGCTCCGCCGTCTTTACCAAGGGGAAAGGCAACAGCAGCAAAGTCATGTTGAAGGATGTTATCGAACCTGGCTTCATGCATTCCTGTGATAGAAGGATAGAGAAGTTCAGATAACCCTGCAGGATTCCAATATCCAACGGAAGCATCATTCACCGTTGCGATTGCCGTCCCGCCCATGGCAAGCGAACGTGCTCCGGCTCCGAGCTGCAAGAACTCGCCGGCATACGTCCGAAATGATTGCGACGCGGCAATCTTCGGAAGCAGTAAAAGTAAAACGAAAAAAAATAATTTTGCTGTTCGCAAGACCTTACACAATAATGATGCTATTATTTACAAATTCTGACGAAGTATAATTCATAAGGGGCGGATTATTGCCTATTCCCATAATCCAAATTCTTTGGGGTATCGCACTTTCCAAAATACTAAACCTTGCGCCGGAGCAAGATATTTCGCACGATCATCTTCGGTTGGATTGTGCAAAAGTTGAATAAATTGTTCCTCTTTTAATTTTCCTTTTCCTGTTTCAACAACTCCTCCAATGATAGCTCGTACCATTCCTCTGACAAAACGATTTGCACGAATAATAAAAATTAATCTATCTCCATCTTCCTCAATTTTACATAGATCAACGCTGCACCGGTAATGCTCAAGATCATCGGAGCGTTTCGAGAAAGAAGTGAAATCATGCTCTCCGATTAAATGAGATGCTAAATTTGACATAACGTTCAGATCGAGATCGCCCCTTACATACCATGAGTAATCCCTTGCGAGTGCTGTTCGCCGCCTGAATATCGTATAATGATATTCTCTATCAAGTGCAGAGAAGCGAGCGTGAAAATCTGCGGCAACTTGCCTCACCGCATGTATGACAACATCCTGACCTGAAGTAGCATTGATCGCTTCCGTAAATTTCTCTAAGCTCATCGCAAATTCTTCAGGCAATTCTGCATGAGCTACCATACCGATCGCATGAACTCCGGCATCTGTCCTTCCGGCAGATGTTACTGCCACTCTTTTCTGCAAAACCTTTTCTATTGCCGATTCGAGTTCTTGCTGAACAGTCCTGACTCCGGGCTGAACTTGCCAGCCGGCGAAATCCCTGCCGTCATATTCTATGAGGAGAGCTATTTTCAATGTGGTTAAGTGGTCAATTTTTGACTATAAGTAACAGTTTTGTAAATAATACGTTATTAAGCAAAATACTTTCATTGTAAAACGCAACAACAAAATTATGTGCGGAATAGTCGGTTACATCGGTGATCGCGAAGCGACACCAATTATCCTTGCAGGGCTGAAACGCCTCGAATATCGCGGCTATGATTCAGCCGGTATTGCCCTGATCGAATTTCACAATTCCAATGGAAACAAAACAGCATCCGGCAATGCTGCAACGCTGAATATCAAAAAATGCAAGGGCAAAGTTACACAGCTTGAAGAGCTGATCCACAATGTTCCGCTGACAGCTAAACTCGGCATCGGTCATACTCGTTGGGCAACACATGGTGCACCAAGCGATATTAATAGCCATCCGCATACAGATCAAACCAAAGGCATTGCCATTATCCATAATGGCATCATCGAAAATTATTCGGCTATAAAAGAAACACTCATTGAGCGTGGTCATACTTTCGAAAGTGAAACAGACACTGAAGTCCTGGCACATCTTGTAGGCGAGTTCTATGGTGAAGGCAGAAGTTTAACCGAAGCAGTTCGCTTGGCACTCAGCGAGATCATTGGCGCTTACGGTATTTGTGTCGTGGCAAAAAATTCGCCTGATGAAATAGTCTGCGCCAGAAAAGGCTCCCCTATTGTTATCGGTGTTGGTGATAATGAAAATTTTATTGCCTCCGATGCGGCAGCCATCGTGTCATATACGCGTAATGTCATTTATTTATCCGACAACGAGATCGCAACCGTCACTCGTAATAGCGTTAAGACGATAACCATCGGCGATATCGAAGTCACGAAAGACATCGAAGCAATAACGCTTCAACTTGAAGCAATTGAAAAAGGCGGTTATGAGCATTTCATGCTCAAGGAAATCCATGAGCAGCCCTCAACGGTTCACGATGCAATGCGTGGCAGAGTTATCCTCGATGAAGGCTCCATTGTGCTTGGTGGATTGCGCAATCATCTGACGCATATCCGCAACGCTAAACGCATCCTCATCACTGCCTGCGGAACAAGCTACCATGCCGCGCTGATCGGAAAATATATGCTGGAGCAGCTTGCACAGGTTCCGGTTGATGTGGAATATGCCAGCGAATTTCGTTACCGCAATCCTGTCGTCACCGAAGGCGACGTGATGTTTGTCATAAGCCAATCAGGCGAAACAGCCGATACCCTTGCTGCGATGCGAGAGGCAAAGCGAAAAGGGGCATTGGCTTTGGGAATCGTCAACGTCGTTGGCTCGACTATCGCACGAGAATCCGATGGTGGCGTTTATATCCATGCCGGTCCGGAGATCGGTGTTGCTTCAACAAAGGCGTTCACTTCCCAAGTCACCGTCTTTGCATTGCTTTCGATCATGCTTGGGAGGATGAAAAGCCTTTCGGTTCTTGATGGAAAAGAATTCATCGGAGCATTGCTCAAATTACCCGAGCAGATTAAAACAATTTTAGAATCATCCGAGCCGATGATTCAGGAAATCGTTAACGACTTTAAAGATGCTGACCACTTTCTCTATCTTGGCAGAGGATACAATTATCCTGTCGCTCTTGAAGGCGCTTTAAAGCTGAAAGAAATTTCCTATATTCATGCCGAAGGTTACCCGGCTGCGGAAATGAAGCACGGACCGATCGCTTTGATCGATAAAGAAATGCCGGTCGTTGTAATCGCTCCGCATGATGATGTGTATGAAAAAGTCCTCTCCAACGTTCAGGAAGTCCGTGCAAGAGGCGGAAGACTTATTATCATCGCAAGCCAGGGAGATAAAACTGTCGAAAAGCTTGCCGAGAAAGTCATTTATATTCCCGAGACGATATCAATGCTGCTTCCGATCTTATCGGTCATTCCGTTGCAGCTTCTCTCCTATTACATGGCAACTGCCAGAGGAGCCAACGTCGATCAGCCCAGAAATCTGGCAAAGTCGGTAACGGTGGAATAAATGGCTGAACCGGGATTTTAAGAGATTATATGAAGATGGGTACTAATAATAATCTTAATACCTGCAATCAGGTTCAGTAATTTCCCTTTGATCCCTCCGCCTTTTCTTGGGGGAAGCCCCTGTAAGTTCTTTATAAATCAACACTATAACATTTCGCACGCGCAACTTTCTCTTTTAAAACCAAAGAGTCCGCCAACTGGCGGACTCCTCTCAAAATGCTGTTAATTCTCTTGTTTCCCATATAAGCTTTTTTGCTACGAAACTACAAAACTACCAACTACCAAACTTCCCCGAACAAATATACGACATAAAAACCCGTTTGTCAAGGTGCCTATCCAAAATAAATAGGTGCCTTTTTGATGAATAATTATTCATAATCGTAGGGGGGCAGTCCCTGCGACGACTGCCCCTACTTCTCATGCACCAACTTCACGGTCTTCACCTCTCCAAATCCTGTCGATATTCTCGCATAAAATACCCCACTTGGAAATGCCGAGCCATCTAAATGAATCTGATGCGTTCCTGCTTCAAGTGATGAGCCTCTGCCATTACCCCAAACAAGTTTGCCAAGTTCATCATATACTGCCACCTGCACGTATGCCATGCGGTTCAGCGTAAACTCCAGCGTTGTCTCCTTCTTGAAGGGATTAGGCGATGAAGTGAAAGAAGCAAGATAAATGCTCGGTAAAATTCCAGGTGATGTGGCGACACTATTCTTTAGCAAGAAACCTAAGCCGAGGGAATCCAGAGGGGGAAGATGTGTTGGATCATCACCATATCGAACGGCATCTGTACTATCTTTTTGGTACTGTGCTTCGGTTGCAGAATCCCAGCCACAAGGTTGGTATTTTTTAAAATAATTTTCAACAGCTAAATAACCGATCCCCCTATATTTCCCATATTGATAGGTATTTCCAATAGATCCTAAACAAGAGCAAAAGTAAGCGGGATTGGTTGTATTCAAATATAGAACCGAAATCAACCATGCACGGTATGTGTCATAACGTGTTGTATCTTTACTCATTAATTGAACTGCATTATCAATGTTGGTAAATATATAGTCAGGATAATAATTATCATTAGCTATGCAGCTTTGAATATAATATCGCAATGAATCATACTGTGCTCTATAGAATGCAGTATCAGTATAGTAAGAATTTTTATAAGCCCAATATTTTAAGTGGACACATGGATCGTACCCACCATCCTCAATACTCATTAGTTCAGAATCCTTAGAAATAATTTTAGATGGATAAACGGGGTTACCACAAGAAATTGCAGGGACAGTTGGGGCTGTACAAAGATAAGGGGCAGGGAATGCACCACAAGCCCACGCTGCCACTTCTCCGAAGAAAAGGAGCAGCGTAAACAAAAATAGGAGTATAAATTTTAATTTCATTTTTCCTTCACCAACTTCAGCGTCTTCACCTCTCCAAATCCCGTTGATATTCTTGCATAAAATACCCCACTCGGAAATGCCGAGCCATCTAAATGAATCTGATGCGTACATGCTTCAAGTGATGAGCCTCGCCCGTCTCCCCATACAAGCTTGCCAAGTTCATCATACACTGCAACCTGCACGTATGCCATCCGGTTCAGAGTAAACTCAAGTGTTGTCTCCTTGATGAAAGGATTTGGGTTGGAAGTAAATGATGATAGATAGACGCTGGGAAGCGGTTGGCTTGGTGATACTACACCATTGTTATGAAGCAAGATGCCTAAGCCAAGAGAATCAAGTGAGGGTAGATGGGTAGGATCATAACCACTTTGAAAATCATCAATACTGTCATTAGTAAATGCCCTGTCATTTCCGGCACCCCAGCATTCACGGTGAAAAGTTCTTACATAGTTTAGAACAGCTAAAGCACCTAACGGATAATATTTTCCAACTTGGTAAGTTGTTGCAATAGCGCCCATACAAGAACAAAAATATGCAGGATTTGTGGTGTTGAGATAGAGTACAGAAATTAACCAAGAACGAAATTCATCAAAACGAGTTTGATCTTTTGGATTATAGTATCCGACTGCATCACTAAGAGAGGGAAAGGCTTGATATGAAGTAGGATCACTTACGGCACATTTTTCAATAAATAATTTTAGTGTATCTCTCTGTTTTTTTGCATCATCTTGACTTGCTTTAGGATAGAATTCCCACATTTTCATTCGTGCACAATCGGAGGAATCATTGAGAATTGAATTCGCAGCAAGTGGCTGTATTTTTTTACCCCTCGTGCTTTCTGAAAAACCGGCATTGCCAGTTAAGTGATAATAATTTTGGGCATGAAGACCTGAACAAAAAAACAGGCTTAAAAGCATTGCCAGTATGATACGCCTATAGGAAGATGCTATTAATGTTTTCATTGTACTCTGCATTAGATACTACACAAACACAGGTATTCAGAAATAGTCTTAAACTTTCTTTTATAATGCGGATTACCTATGCGCATACAAAAGTACGAAATAAAAACAGAATTTCCAAATATTTTTCAAAAATAAAGTCGGATTTATATTTGGATAGTTGAGGATATTAGCAGGGTTTGGCACAGTTATTGTAAATAAAAAGCGCACCTTAATAAGGTGCGCTTTTTATTTCCAAAGAAGAAATTCTGATTACATTCTATGCGAACGGTAATCTATTACTTTTGCTTTCTCTTTAAGCTGCTGTATCCACTGCCCCAAGAATCTCTGTTGCTTTTCCTGGCTGAGTGATTCGAATTCTTTTGTCTGCTGCGCTTCGAACTGGTTCTTATCGGCAGGCTTCATTGCTAAAAGTTTTATGATGTAATATCCGGCTTCGCCTTGTATCGGCTGGCTGATCTCACCGACTTTCATTGCATAAGCAGCGTTATTCACTGTGTACTCCGTACCCAACCCCGCAACTGATTCTGCAGGTCCCATTGAGACTATTGAGGGTTTCAAAGTTGAATCGCTGGCACTGAGCTTTGAAAGATCATCACCCGGAGAGAGCATATCACGAAGCTGTTTTGCTCTGCCCGCCAAATCCTCAACAGCTTTGCGCTTGACAAGAATATTTTTGATCTGTTCTTTCAGCAAACTGTCGAGAGGTCTTACTCCTTCGGGCAGGATTTCGGTTAGCTGACCGACGACGATTATCTTTGCATTCGGGATTTTTACAGGATCGGTAATATCGCCTGTGGATAGATCAAACACATAATTCACCCACGGTGCGTAGCCAAACATCGGCGACTCACCTTTTTTGGCGATAGGTGGTCCATCGGAAATGACACGAACGCCTTGCGCCTGCGCTGCTTTATCAAATCCATCTTTTACAGCTTTCTCTCTGAAAATATTCGCTTGCTGCTGAAGCATCTTTGCCGTCTGCGAGCTTGCTTTAATATCAATAGGGATCGTTCCGATCTTAAACGTCCGATTTGTGCGTCCTAATACTTGAAAGATATGATAGCCGATTTTCGATTCGATAGGTCCTTCCAGTGTGCCGATAGGCGATTTTATCGCCGCATCTTCTACTTCAGGAACGTACATCTTCTGTTTCATCCAATGCATATCGCCACCGTTTCTCGCAGAAGGATCCATCGAGTATTGTCTGGCAATAGCGGCAAAATCGCCGCCTGCTTTAATATCGTTATAGAGCTTGGTAGCAAGTGCCTTCGCGCTATCTTTATTTTCAGGTCTGCCCAAACCGATCATGATGCCTTTGGCATGGTAATAAGTTGAGCCTGTATCTTGCTCAGAGAGTATACGAGTTACTTTTACCTGACCTCCGGAACTGAGAACGACAATATCTCCTACCTTAGAATTAATGAGATCGTCACCATTCGAGAATGTATTGAATGTCGAAGGATTACCATCCTGTGCCGGCTGGTAACCTGCATCGGTGTAATCACGGGCAAGATCACTCACGACGCTATCGGAGGACGTGACAGGAAGAGCTGCCCATTTCTTCTTCAGTCCTTCGATCCTCTCCAACAGCAATACCGAATCCTTCGGTGTAGGCACTTCACGGAACATTGCAAACTTGATTTTTCTGCTTTCTTCCCGCTTGTAATTGAACGAATGCTCCTCGTAATATTTCTTTACGTCATCGTCAGAAACTTTGGACATTAATTCGCGCGGATTTTTTGTCGGCTTCAACTTTATCATCTCGACGGTCGCCTTCGCATTCGTATTCTCGTAGCGCTCCCACATATCTGCTCTTGTCACGCGCATTCCCGCTTGAAGATAATTTGAAAGCTTCTGCTTTTTCAATTCTTCGCGCATCTGCTTTGAGATGTTGGCTACGGTCGTATCGTTATGCGGATCGCGTAACGCCGTGAAGTAGGCATTCTCATCAAAACGTCCTGTTGCAGAATCAATAAAATTACGCTTCAAAAATTCCGGAGGGTTATAGAACATGACATCCCGAACTTCCTGATCGGTAACGACAATACCAAACTCATCAATTTTCTGCGCGATCAGTTTCGTGACAATAACCTGCTCCCAGGCTTTTTCACGGATTTCCGCATCTTCAGCATCGGTTAAGGTTGTCTTTTTGGTTTCCTGAAGCTTCTGCTGACGCATCTGATTGAAGGCTTCGTCATAATCTTTATTCGTGACCGAACTGCCATTTACCTTGCCGATCTCGTCAGGCTTTCTTTGGTTGCCTTTGAAAAAATCGCCCTGGGCGCCCCACTCGAAAATAATCATTAAAAGGAACGCACCAGCCAGACCGGCAAAAATTACCGTCATCTTCTCGCGCATTTTGTTCATTACTGCCATAATTTGCTCTTATTGCTTCGGAATAATATAAAAATGTATAGGCTCTTATAAAAAGCAAAGTGAAATCGCTGAAATGAGAAGAGAAGTTCCATTCTTCGGAGAAAGTCAAAAATAAAAAGTCAAAAGTCAAAATCAAGTCTTTTTGACTTTAATGTTTTGACTTTTGACTTGACTTCGCTCCTGAGGTAGGACTTGAACCTACGACCCTCTGATTAACAGTCAGATGCTCTAACCAACTGAGCTACTCAGGAATATGGGGTGCTAAACGCAATAAGAGCAAGAGGCGGTTCCGAAAAATATTCTAAAAATGACATTACTGGGATTATTATTACGACCAGAGCAATCTCAAACATTAATTTTATCAGCTTGGTTGAGATTTTAGATTGCCGTGTCGTTCGAAAAAGAACTCTTCTCAATGACGTTAAATATTAAAGGCCAACATAGATTTTTTATTTCTGAGACGAAGCCTCCGCAATCTTCGTTTTACATCCAATCGCGAAGCGAGTCCCCATAATTTTTAATTTTACATTTTTAATTTTTAAAAGAGTGCTCGGCTATTTTACTTTTGTTCTTCATACGCATCTGCCTTATGTCTTGCATCATGGCAAGTGGCCCTTCGGCTCCGATTGGCTTGCCGAAGCGGCTTGTGAATCATATATTCCGATCTTGAATGCGCTGAACTCGCTTGAATCCCGTGATGTGAAAGCGAAGATCTCGATGGATTTTTCGCCGATTCTTCTTGAACAACTTGCCGATCCGGATTTTGCGAAGACTTTCGTGGCATATTGTGATGAAAGGATCAAACTCGCAAATGCCGACTATAAATTATTCGCCACTAACGGCGAGAAGCAATTTCAGCCACTTGCGAAATTTTGGAAAGAGTTTTATACGAATTGCAAGAATAATTTTCGCGATGTGTACGGCAGTGACCTCGTAGGAGCATTCCGAAAACTTTCGGAATCAGGAATACTTGATGCGATGACGTGCGGAGCAACGCATGGATACTTCCCTCTTCTCTTAGATGACCGGAATATCAAAGCGCAGATCCAGCTTGCCATCGCTACCCATGAAAAACATTTTGGCGACAAGCCTCGCGGCATTTGGCTGCCTGAATGCGCATATCGCCCGAGGTATTGGTGGTCTCCGCAAATGGGTGATAATACGTTAGCAAAATATAATAAAGAGCGTGTCGGAGTTGAAGAATTGCTTTCGGAATTTGGTTTGGAGTATTTCGTCGTCGAAGGCTCGCTCACCAAAGGCGGTATGACAATGCCAACATATCATCGGTTGACGAGTGCAATTAATCATCAGCATCTTCTTCCCGATCATCTGAAAAAAAATCATTTCCTTACATTAGAAAAAGCTGAACGTTCGCTTGCAGATATTTACGGAGTTAAATCCACAACCCGTGATCTTCCCGGCAAAATTCCCGTAGTATTTTCCCGCGATAGAAGAACTTCGGAGCAAGTATGGTCAGGCGATATAGGCTATCCCGGTAATCCGGATTATCTGGATTTTCATAAGAAACACCATGATTCCGGACTCAGATATTGGAAAGTTACCGGACCGAAGATTGACATAGGAGAAAAGAAGCAGTACATTCCTTCGGCTACTGAAGCTGATCTAACCGAGCAGGCTTTGCATTTTGTAAACCTTGTGAAGAAAACTTTGATTGAGCATCTGGTGCAGATCGGAAAACCTGGTGTTGTCTGCTCGCCGTTCGATACAGAGTTGTTTGGTCATTGGTGGTTCGAAGGACCGAGATTTTTAGAAAAAGTCTTGGAGCTACTAAGCAATGACTCCGAAATAAAACTTGCCAACTGCGCGGAGATCATTGACCGAACTATTGATCCGGAAGTTATCGCACTTCCTGAAGGCTCATGGGGTGAAGGAGGCGGGCATCAAGTATGGATGAATAATAAAGTTGTCTGGACATGGAATGACATCTATCAACTCGAAAACCGATTTCTTGAAGCAATAGAAAAATATCAGGCAATCAAAAAGCCTGCTGCATTCCTTACAAAAATTCTTCAACAGGCAGGACGCGAATTGCTGCTTCTCGAATCAAGCGATTGGCAATTTCTTATCACCACAGACAGCGCTACGGATTATGCAACGGAGCGAGTCAAGACTCATTCCGAAAGACTAACTCAGCTTCTTGATATTGCCGATAACCTTTTCGATAAGAAACCAGCGGAAAAGACAGATCGGAAATATCTTTCTGATGTTTCCAAAAATGATAGACCTTTTGCGGAGATCGATCTGAGTTGGTGGAAGTAATGGTGTAACAAATGCTCCATTCTTGGGTTATTTGAGATAGACCAACGGAACTTGTTCTTCGTCGGCTAACTTCTATTATCATGCGATACTTCGTCTTATTATTCGGTCTCCTTCTGGTCACGGCAAGTTGCGCTCCGACGCCAACAAGCAATACCGGAAATACTATTGATACGACCTTACAATACAAAAATAACATCTCAACACTTTACGGAAGCGGCGGGAAGAACGTCACGGATAATACCGGTAAGTTAGTTGCTTCGAATATAATCTGGAAGGATTCACTTGGGAATCTCCACTCATTAAATGAACTTCAGGGGAAGATCGTATTAGTCAATTTCTGGGCTACGTGGTGTGTGCCCTGCGACGCGGAAATGCCGGAGTTGGAAGCAGTTTCCGAATCTATGAATCCGGATGTGGTTGTTATTGGTGTCTCAGTTCTCGACTATGAGTCCTCTCTGTTTGAAAGAGTAAAACTCTTCACAGAAACCCGCAACATGAAGTTTCAAGTTATTGTCGATGCAGCTTCGAAAACCTACAATAATTACGGCGGTATTGGAACACAGATTCCATGGTCATTTGCCATAGATAGAACAGGCCATATTGTCTATAAATTTGTAGGACAACAGACGAGAACACAGTTTATGGATATTCTTAATCAAATACCATAACCTATTGTTTCCTATCCTCTTATAGCCTACATCTTTGCCAAAATTTCCTCTACCTTCGACACTACTTCATGCGGTGTAAATGGCAAGCCTTCGACTTTATTAATGCCAACGGCATCAACTAAATACTGGTCGCGAATGATGCGGCGAAGCTGACCGAGATTGAGTTCGGGAATGACGATCTTCTCGTAGTTTTTCAGTATCTCTCCAAGATCTGGTGGAAGCGGATTCATCCATCTCAGGTGCGCCATCGAAACGCCTCTTGAACCAAGTTGTTCCTGTGCGCTAAGAACTGCACCATACGTACCGCCCCAACTTAAGAGCAAGATCTTTCCACTCTTTGCACCATGAACTTCCGTCGGAGCAACATCTTTCTGAATGCCCATCACCTTCTCCTGACGGAGGCGAACCATGAAATCATGATTATGAGGCTCGTAATTTACGTTGCCGGTATTATGTTGCTTCTCTAAACCACCGATGCGATGCTCTAACCCTGCTACACCCGGAATCGCCCACGGTCTTGCATTATCAGCATCACGCTCGTAAGGAAGGAAATCTTTACCCTCAGTGACATTAGTGCGAAGCTTCGTCTTGATCTCAGGAAGTGCATCGGCATCAGGAACAAGCCACGGCTCTGCGCCATTGGCGATATATCCATCGGTCAGCATAATGACAGGAGTCATGTATTTCAGCGCGATTGTCGCAGCTTCGAATGCAGTATCGAAACAATCCGTCGGGCTTTTTGCAGCGATGACGGCAACCGGACATTCGCCGTTTCTGCCATACATTGCCTGCATTAAGTCAGCTTGCTCAGTCTTTGTCGGAAGACCTGTCGATGGTCCGCCGCGCTGAACGTCAATGACGATAAGCGGAAGCTCTGTCATTACGGCAAGTCCAAGTGCTTCAGCTTTCAATGCCAAACCGGGACCTGAAGTCGTCGTGATAGCAAGCGATCCGGCAAACGATGCGCCGATCGCAGAGCAAATACCTGCGATCTCATCCTCTGCCTGAAAAGTTTTTACTCCGAAATTCTTATACTTCGAAAGCTCATGCAAAATATCCGAAGCCGGGGTGATCGGATACGAGCCAAGGAAAAGTCCGAGTCCGGACTTCACCGATGCAGCAACCATTCCGAGTGCCGTAGCCTCATTACCCATGATGTTGCGGTATTTGCCGGGAGCAAATTTCGCTGGCAAGATTTCATAACGTGCCGAGAAAAGCTCGGCTGTTTCGCCTAGATAATATCCGGCTTTGAGTGCTCTAAGATTCGCCTCATAGACCTGTTCGTTCTTACCGAACTTTGCTTTCAGCCACAATTCGGTTGGTTCGAGCGGGCGGTTGTAAAGCCAATAGACTAAACCGAGCGCAACCATATTCTTTGACCTGGCGCCTTCTTTCGTGCCCATCTTCAGATCTTTGACGGCATCAAGTGTGATCTTCGTCAGAGGGAATTTATAAACGGTATACCCTGAAAGCGTATCGTCATCTAAGGGATTCGTATCGTAATGCGCAAGCTTCAAATTCTTCTCATCGAAAGCATTTTCGTTGAGGATAATGACGCCGCCTTTTTTCAGATCTCGGAGATTTACCTTCAGCGCTGCGGGATTCATCGCAACGAGCACGTCGGGATTATCGCCTGGAGTATGAATATCCTTCGAAGAAAAATGGATCTGGAAGCCCGATACACCATAAAGCGTACCGATAGGGGCTCTGATCTCAGCAGGATAATCAGGAAGCGTAGAGAACTCATTGCCCAGAAGCGCCGTCGTATTGGTGAACTGCGTTCCTGTAAGCTGCATACCGTCTCCGGAATCGCCCGCAAAACGGATCGTTACATCTTCTGCGATTACGATCGGTACCTTCGGGCGCTGCCCTATTGATTCAGGCACTGCATGACCATTCTGCCCATTCGTAGATGCTGCAACTCCTGCTACCCCTGCCTCATTTGCCATAGTATATCTTTCTTATAGTGGGACGGACTTTAGTCCGTCCGTATAATTTATTGATGTAATTCTTTGCTATTTTAATTCTTCGCTATATTGATAGCAAGTCATAAACAAGAATCATAATAAAGGGGTTCGGATTAGGTGTTATTTACCCTAACTGTCATTTTGCCCCACTGCATGAACCCTTGATCTTAGGAGATTAATAAGATTAAGAAATATTTTAAAAATGTCATTGCTTCACAATTTTTCTTTTAATATCTGAATTCGGAGATACTAATTCAACATAATAAATACCGGCGGGTAACTTGGAAAGATCAAGCGAGTAATCTGAAGTGTGCCTACTGGAGAACTCCAAAACTCTCTGCCCCAGAACATTCATGATCTTGATATTCAGAAGATTTTTAGGCACACCATGAATAGCGATGACTCCTGTTGATGGATTTGGAGAAAGTTGGATATTCAGAAGATCGGTTTTTGGGTTTTGCTGAACTCCTAATCCTATAAGCGACTCCCGCCAGATGCTTCTGCCCCCAGTTGCGGCATAAATATCGTTACCGCTTATGACAAGTTTCCGAACATCTTGATCTGGTAAGCCTATATTGTTCGAACTCCAGGTTGCGCCATTATTGGTGGAAAGAAAGACACCGCCTTTTGTCCCGGCAAATATATTAATTCCGATAACTGCAAAAGTCTGCACAATATTATTTCCCAAGCCAACGTTCACGGCATTCCAACTCATCCCATTATTTGTAGAGAGAAAAATGCCACTTCCTGAAGTACCAGCAAAAAGATTAGTACCACTAACAGCAAGACAATTAACATTTCCGGTTATGCTGTCATTAACCTCTTCAAAATAAGTCCAGGTTGATCCGTCATTGGTGGATAGATACACGCCGCCGTTAGCTGCAAAGACATCAGAACCAATAATAGCCAATGATGAAAGGTTTCCGTTGCCTAAGAAAACATTAATTGAAGTCCAGGTATTTCCTTTATTGGAAGAAAGAAATATACCGCCATAAGTCCCTGCAAATAAATTTGTATCGCTTAAGGCAAGAGATGTAACTGTGGTGTTGGTCAATCCTGCATTACTCATTGTCCAGCTTGTTCCATTATTTATAGAATGGAACACTCCACTTAATGTCCCTACAAAAATATCAGCGTTATCCGCGGCAAAACAATATGCGTAATTACCCGTCATTCCATTATTTCTCCGCGACCAGTTTTCGGCTTTATCAGTAGAAAGAAAAACGCCACCGCCGTCAGTTGCAGCAAAGATATTCCCACCCGTCGCAGTAAGGTCACTTACTGGAATAGCATTGATACCCGTATTCGTCTCTTTCCAGTTCGCACCGCTATCGGATGAGCGAAAAACACCATCAGAAAATCCGAAGGAAGTACCGGCAAATAAATTGGGACCGTTCGCTGCAAGAACAGTAACGTAACTGTCTGTTAAACCAGTATTAACAGCCTTCCAGTTTAGCCCCTTATCCGTGGAAAGATAGATGCCGTTACCGTTTGTCCCTGCGAAAAGATTTGTACCGATCATTGCAAGGGATAAAATATACGTATTCGGAAAACCGTTGCTTACTCCAGTCCAACTTGTACCATTATCGGTTGAATGAAAAACACCTTCGAGACTTCCGGAGCGGACGATAGTCCCTGCATAAAGTTCTGAGCCATTTGTAAGTAAAGTGTTAACATTATGAATCGTTAAGCCTGTATTAACTGTCTTCCAGTTTGCGCCGCTATCAGAAGAGATATAAACGCCGCTATCATTTGTCCCTGCAAAAAGATTCGTACCGATAACGGCAAGGGAGCTTACGAGTTTGCTTGTCAAACCCGTATTTACTACCGCCCAGCTTCTGCCATTGTTTGAAGATAGAAATACCCCTCCGCCGGTACCTGCAAAGATATTTGTGCCAATAGCAGCGAGTGCGTAAACCCCTTTATTTGACAAGCCGATACTAACCGACATCCAGTTTTTTCCGGTATCGGCAGAAAAAAACACTTTGCCATCATCTCTGCCGAGAAAGATATTCGTGCCAATGAAGGCAAAAGATCTTATACCGGTTGTTGAAACATCAGTTAATCCCGTGTTCACTTCTTTCCAGTTTATGCCGTTGTTCGTCGAGAGAAATGCTCCGCCACCAGTCGTTCCGCCGAAAAGATTCGAACCATTAGCTGCAAGCGCTCTGATCGTCCCTCCATAAGGGCGATTCGTCTGCACCCACTGACTGTAAATATCAGAGACTCCAAAAAATATCTGCGCAAAAACAGACACAATGAAAAATATTTTACGTTTCATAGTTTCGTAGGGATGTATATATATGAAAACGTTTGATGCTGCCCATAGTTACAAGAATTTCTGTCTGTGCCGGGATTTGCAGTTTAGATTGCTTCGTCTGACGCGCCGAACTCGCAATGTCGTTCTTTGAAAATCTCAGGCAGCTTTTTTTCTTTTTGCTGGTGTCAAGGGTTCTACGGATAGGCGCATTCCGAGCGAATGCAGGATGGCATCAATGCTTTGCAGTTTTGGATTCCCTTTGAGCGAAAGAGTACGGTAAAGGCTTTCGCGGTTCAGCCCTGTTTTTTTTGCTAAGACCTGCAATCCACCATGCGCTTTTGCAACATCTGCCAAAGCGAGTAAAAATATGCGCGGATCTTCATCTTCGAACGATACCTGTAAATATGATAATGCTTCAGCGGGATCTTTTAAGATTTCCTGAAGTACAGTATCATAAGGTACCCACGTAACCCGCTTCTTTGTTTTCTTGATATTCATTCCAGTATTTTTTTGCTTGCTTAATATCTTTATCTTGCGTACTCTTATCACCACCCGAAAGCAGTAAAACGATGGTCTTGCCATCCAAGGCATAATACAGTCTGTAGCCAGGTCCGGTGTCAATGCGTAATTCGTACACGCCGTCGCCAAGTGATTTTGCATCACCGAAGTTACCGAGCCTAAGACGACCTATTCTGTTTAGTATATTCCTTTTTATACTTGCAGAAAGTTCTCCCAACCATGAAGCTAATGGATTAAGCCCATTGCCCTTCACAAAAACTCTTATTTCGCGTGGTTCGAGTATATACTATGCCTTGTAGCTTTGCGGCTACAACTGAAACTTCACTTCAATAGTTTCTCCCTGAACTTGACGCTTTTAAACGCACCCAAATCATTTTTTGAAATTTTAAGTGAATGAATATTTTTGTCATGTATTATGGAGTTACAGTCGCTCACTCGCCGCCATTCGGACGAAAGCTTAAAGGGTAGGGAAAAACTGCTGTGTGCAGAGCGATGTTGATGAATTATATGAAGTTATGGGGCAACTTTTGGGAATTGGGTGTCAAATTTTAGGTGGTTGAGCAATTAAAGGAGGAGACACTCAAAACTCAAAATTCACAACTCAAAACTTCTTTTTCAGCTCAACCGTCATTGCATACCAAACATCGACGGGTTTGCCGTTTTTCATTGCTGGCTGGAAGGTGGATTTCTTTAGGGCTTCGCGGACAGATTGTTGAATATCAGCATTTCCAGGACGAGGATATTCAACGAGGGTTACGTAGCCATTTGATGCTACTCCGAAAACCGGATATATATAATCAGGAATGGAATCGGGTGGAGTATTTTTTGGCAGATTTAATTGGGAATACAGATCAGATTGAATTATTGGCGGTGTATCGTAGGCTTCGAATTCTTTTAGTTGGAAGACGATAGGAAAATTGAACCACGACCTGATAGGCTTTCCTTTTAAAATTGCCGGTTTGAATTTGCAATTAAGAATGGCGTTGATCGCCGCATCTTCAAACATTTTATCACTTGATTCCCAGATCGCAATTTTTTCGAGTCTGCCTTCGGCGCTGATCCGTGCCGAAAGACTGACGTGACCGCCAATCCCGGCTTTCTGCGCTTCTTGAGGATAGATGACACCGCGATTAATATCCGATAGCGGCTCGGGCTGTATGCCAACTGCAGCGCTGGCATCCTGCAGAGAATCAGGACGGGTATGTTCAATCGGCACTTGAGCAAAAGCTGAAGAGGTGACCAGAAGCAAAGCGCAGATTATTTTTTTCAAATTATTTTGCAATAATAAATCTTCCGCGAACGCTTCCGGATGAATTGGAAATTTCTTGCAGAAGATAGGAATAGCATCCGCCTGCAAGATCTTTTCCGTCGATCACGAACTGGTATTTTCCGGGACCGGATGCAAGAAGTTCTTTAGAATTCACCATTCGCCCAAGTCCATCAAAGACTTTCATTCCAAAATTTCCGGCAATCGAAGTAGTAAATGGGATAATACCTTGATAATTAGTTTGTCCGGAGATCGGATTCGGATAAACAGCGTCGGTAAATATTTTCAATTTATTTCCGAGCTGTAGAAATTTTACGAGTATCGAATCGCCGCAACGAAGAGCAAGTTCATACGATGGGCTTGCGGAGACAATACCCTGATTGCATCGTTGGAAAATTTGGTTGCCGCCGTTGAGTTGAATGTCCGTAAGATCAAAAGTTGTCGTGAGAGAATCGGTCAGGCTCACTTGGAATTGGAACTGCAATGCCGGAGTATCCTTATCGAAATTTATCGTAGGTACTCCGATGATCGTCATCGTTGCAGAAGTATGTTTCGGCGTTCCGCCAATTGCAGCAGGCGAGACTATAGTATTCGAAATGAGTAATTGAACACCAACAGGACTTGGTAATAAAGTTAGCAAGTCGCCGTTATAATTAAGGGTGAACTTCAGACTATTGAGTCCGACATTATGAACATCACTTTGCGGAATGAAGCGAACAGTCAGTGTATCGCCTGCATGAAAAGTATTCCGAGTCGAAACGATATTAAAGCTCATCGTATCGGTTGGAATAACGTGGGCAATGATATAAACCGTCTTTACTTTAGGCGAATCAGCAATAGCAGTGACGGTCAGGATACCGCTTATATTCCCAGCTCCGATAGGATCGAAGTGGAATGGAATTTTCGATGTGAGGTTCGAAGCAAGATTAAGCAGCGGTGATCCGGTTAATGCGAAATTTCCGTTGCCTTGAATATTGAGGGCAACGATACTCAGTGAATCACATCCAAGATCCATTGCAGTGATAAATGAATCACGCGAATCGCATAGCTTCATCGAACCAAGATCAATAGTATCGTGATCGATGGATAGAATTCGCGATCCATAACCGACTTTCAGAAAATACGCTACCGTCGTATCATGCGATACGTTGCCAATGAGATACGTAATATGAAGTTGTCCGGCAAATGAACCAAGCTCTTTTGGTGCAACATTGACTCGAAGACCAATAGTAATTTTATTGATCAGATCCGATGGCAAGGCGGAGTTAACGGCAAGCGATATGTTCGGCGTCAGGTTTCCTTGCAATACAGCGCTCTTGATCGTCACTTTTTCCACGCAGCTTGGATTGGATAACGTAATATCAAATGAACGCGGCGTATCGCAGCGAGTCAGATTTAAATTGAATAGCGTATCGGCAGCAAGAGTGGATACGAATGTTCCGGGCAATTCGAAACCGCTTCCTTCGATTTTTATCGTCGTATCAAGTCCGATCCCTTGATGACGGAGCTTGAGCAATATATCGGATGAATAATTTCCGGGTGCATCGAGCGTCAATTGAATAAATATTTTTACACTATCCGATGGCGCGATTCTAAGCGGAAGTGTAAGTGGATTTCCTGAAGCATCAAGAATAAAATACTGCACAGGAGCTGAAGGATCCAGATTCAAAACATAAAGCGTATCGCACCCTAAATTACGAATGATGAAGGAGCTATCATGCGGCAAACAAAATGGTACTGATCCGAAATCAAGCGGATGCGGCGCTATCTCTGCAAGCGGCGGGGCTCCTTCGGCATGGACTGAGACCGTTACGACAGTCTCGAATGTCTTTTGCAGAATCTTCGAGAAATATTTGACCCTTACCTGAAACGTAACAGTTGTATCTGTATGAAATATTTTCGAAGGCTGCCATTTAAAATAAATAGAATCTTTGGAATTTGGAGCAAGCAGTAATGGGAATGTCGGCATTACGGTTATCGAAAGTGCTCCACTCTTGAAAAGATTAGAGTTCGTATCGGTTACTTCAGCCGAGAAAATAGTATCTTCCTGGCAGTATAGATTTTCTATTTTCAGCGCCTCGAAGCTCGTCGAACATATAGGACCGGAGAAGATGATAGGATCGCCGCTGATCTGCGGCTCAACCGGCGGTTCATATATCTGTCCGTCGCCACCATCGCGTGTCTTCCAAACGTTATGGGCTCGATCAAATGCATATACGACACCGCCGCTACAACCCGTGACGATGAAGCGGGTGTCGCGGTCATTACTCGGACCACCGATATTCGTCCATGTTGAGCCGCGATCCGTGGAACGGTACATCCCTGATTTACTCGCATCACGTTCACTATCTACTTGAACATAGAGCATTTCACCAAACCCGGTAATATGCCCTGTGGTCAGGAAATCTAATGTTGCTGTTGTTGACCAAGTTGAACCAAAATCAGATGAGCGTTTTATTTTAGTTACAGGTTTGCTGGGATCAACCGGCCATGCATTCCGATTATTCGGATCATCTTCTGGTGCAGCGTAATATATAGGTGTACCCTTTACACCATAAACGCTCCATGCCTCAATATTCAAAGTCGGTGTAATTTGCGTCCACGTTCTGCCGCCATCTCCGGTTTTCATCCATGCCGTTGTAATGGTATCACTGAAACTTGTCATAACGCCATTGAGATCATCGACAAAATCAATGCCATTTTTTAAGATCAGAGTTGTCGCTTGAAATGATGCTCCACCATCGGCAGATATTAATGTAGGGTAACGCGGAGGACCTGTTTGATTATTGCGACTTAGCACAATAACGGCAGATGGTGTTTCGTAAATATTATTATATTTACCGGTTGGACCAACGAAATTCCAATTTAAACCACCGTCGGTGGTTCTGAGAATCCCATTCAGAGTAGGATCCCCCTCAATTGTTGCCCATCCACGAAGACTATCCTTCATAAATATCTGGGTAAATGGACCTATATTACTTTTTGGAATATTCATTGACTTCCAACTTTTTCCTCCATCGGTTGTCCTAAATATTCCATCGGCACCATCAGACCCGATGAAGCCAACAAACTCGTTAAAGAAAAAACCACATGAGGCTGTACGAGTTTTAAAAATTTTATCCCACTTTGAAAAAACGGGTGATGAGGAAAATAGGGCAACACATGCCACAATGGTAACTAAGGAAATTTGGAGATGCCGCTTCATCTATTAAGAAATCTTAGGAGCCGTTAATAAGGTTAAGCTCCACTATAATAACTCTAAAAATGAGGAAAAGTTACACTTTTCCCCACGATATATGGTGAAAGGCAGGAAAGTTATTACTGTGGGACGGGCATATTTGCCATCAGATCTCGCATTTGTTTCGAGACTTTACCCTTAGAAAGTTTTTTCATCATCTTCTGCATCTCCGTGAATTGCTTGATGAGGCGATTTATTTCTACAACGGATGTACCCGATCCTTTGGCAATTCGTTCGCGACGTGAAGCATTCAGAACTTGTGGAATCCGGCGCTCTTCTTTCGTCATTGAAGTAATTATTGCTTCGATCCGGTTGAAAGAATTATCGTCAATGTTCGCATCTTTTAGCTCCGCAGCATTCACTCCTGGAATGTAGCCCAAAAGATCTTTGATCGAACCCATCTTCTTTATCTGCTGAAGCTGTTCACGAAAATCATCAAGGGTAAATTCATTCTTCCGAAGTTTTTCTTCAACTGCTTTCGCATCTTCTTCAGATATTTGAAGCTGAGCTTTTTCGACAAGAGTGACAATATCACCCATGCCGAGAATACGCGATGCCATACGATCAGGATAGAAGGCTTCGAGAGCATCAAGTTTCTCCCCTGTCGAAATAAATTTGATCGGCTCTTCAACGACGGAGCGGATCGAAAGTGCAGCGCCGCCTCTGGCATCTCCATCAAGTTTTGTGAGGACTACGCCATCAAATTTCAGATGATCGTGAAATGTCTTCGCCGTATTGACAGCATCCTGTCCTGTCATAGCATCGCAGACGAAAAGAATTTCATGAGGTTTTACTTTTGCCTTAATATCGGCAACCTCTTTCATCATCACTTCATCGATTGATAAACGACCCGCGGTATCAATGATGACCACATCAAATCCTTTCGAGCGTGCTTCGCGAACACCAGCTTCGGCAATTTTTACTGCATTACGTTCTCCGGGGATTGTAAAAACCGGAACATCGATCTGCGCTCCGAGTAATTGTAATTGCTCGATAGCAGCCGGGCGATATATATCGGCGGCAATAAGAAATGCTCTTTTATTCCTGCCTTTTAAAAGATTGGCAAGTTTGGCAGTGAAAGTAGTTTTACCCGATCCCTGCAATCCGCAGATCATTAGGATCGTCGGAAGTTCGGGCGAGAAATTAATATCCTGCGCCGGTCCGCCCATCATCTCAACTAATTCATCGTAGAGGATCTTGATGAATTGCTGTTCGGGATTCACAGACTTCAAGACATCAGCACCAAGTGCCTTCATCTGAACGTCATCAACGAACTTCTTGGCGACCTTATAGTTAACGTCGGCATCGAGAAGTGCACGGCGTACTTCACGGACGGCTTCGGTGACGTTGCCTTCAGTCAGCCTTGCCTGACCGCGAATCTTTTTGTATAATCCCTCAAACTTCGAACTCAGATCTTCAAACATGCTTTCCTAAAAATTATTAAAACTTCAAAAATAAAAAAAGCCGCACTTGGATTTATGACGGCTTTCAGAAATCTGTGATCCCAAAAAGGATAGTATTCAAATCGCAATCGGAAACCCAAAAACCCCGAAATCACTGAATATGTTCACGTGGACTAAGTCGGCATTCGCAACTATCAGGCAAATAAAATTATTTATTAACCGTAACAGTATTTGATAATTTTGACTCTGCTCCGCTCGAAGTTGTTACACGCACGGCGTATTTATATGGAGGTAGAGACGTAATTTCGGTATCGTTAAATTCAGGAGTATCGCTTTTTACCGCACGGTATTGAGCAAGTGCTCTGCCTTCAGTCGAGCGATAAACAATAAACCAATAATCCTCTTTACGTATTGGTGAATAGCTCCATTTTAATAGGACACTTTTAGTAACCGTGTCAAATCTTACTGCAAGGTCCTTCACTTCAGGTCGGATACCTGGATCATAGGGTCTGCACTGCACAATTGCAGAAGGCTGCGAGCGAAGTCCTGAACTATCGACAGTAATAAGCCGGTATTCATAGGTCGTGAGTTGTTCTACTTTTCGGTCAACGTATAGTTCATCTTCTCTGCCTAAGGAATTAATAACTGCCCATCCGGATGAAGGGTCACCTTCTTGCTTTTTACGTCGCATGAGCAATTGATTAGCAAGATCTTCACTTCGGCTACGAACCCAGTGAAGAATAACAGAAGAATCTGTCACATTCACATTAGTAAAAACAGATTGCGTCGGAGGAATGACATCAGGTCGTTTCAGTGTTAAAATTTTGGAAAGATCTGAATGAATATGGCGAAGATTTACTGAAGCAACACAGTAGTAAATAGTGGGAGTTAAAGTACGGATATTTATTGTGTCAAAATATTCAGTGTCTTTCCAAATGATAGGAGTCCTTTGCGCAAATTCATGCTTTGCGTCATTGGACCATAATACTCTGTAACCGAGAATTTTTGTATCACGTGAAGCCTGCCAATGAAGGCGAACAACGCCGTTAGTATCTATTGTACCCGAAAGACCTATCGGTATAGCCGGCGGAAGCGAATCTACGATGAGCGCCGATACAGGCAAAGATTGAGCTTCGTTGCCTGCAGTATCAAGAGAAGATATTACGTAATAGTAGAGTGTTTCTTTTTCTGCAGTAGTATCTACGAATTCATTCGCATCATTTCCCGCCGAACTTAAGAGTGAATATCCTTCGGTTGGATTTAAACTACGCGAGATGCGGAAGCCAGCAAAATCATGCGGCGCATTCTTCATTTGCCAACGAAGCCGAACGCTTTGACTTCCAATAATTTTCGCTTCGGGTAATTGCGGAGATGGCGGCGGGGTAAAGTCCCGAGCCATGGCACTTACTTCTGTCGGTTCGCTCAATTCACCGAAAGGCGTGATGCCTTGCAGGCGATATATATATAGGCGATAATCAATAACTGTCGTATCAATATATTCGGATTCTTCGCGACCGTGATTCTCTTTTGGTTGAAGAGTAATATGCGGCACTTTATTAAGACGCTTAAAAGTTTTCCCATCATCTTCAGAACGATCAATATAATAACCGGAATAACTTGCAAGCGGATTTTCATACCAATGCAGCCGCAATCTTCCGTCGCCAATTTCAACGTTAATGCTTGAAGGAGGCGCTGATCTTTCATAAGCTTTTGCATCAACGACTATATAAGCCGTATCTAAATACTCATTCCCCGATCCCGGAGAAAATATACGGTAAATATATGAACTGCCGGAGCGAATATCGTGGTCAACAAAACGCCATGCTAAACCATCTGCTGCAACAGGATCATTATCTGCTGCTAAGAGAGCAAATATAAATCTGTTGTCAAGTTCGTTTGATTGGTCGCGCAGATCTTTCAAATCGCTAAGAGTCGCTTTATGTTCGGGCTGTCCATAGAGAGCCTGCTCTGCTGCTGCTTCCCACGGCGAGGCTAAATTCGCTTTTGTGAGGTTTTTAATTCGGGCGCTCCACTCTTCTTTCTTTAATGGTGCAAGAGGTCTTGAGACGAGTTTAATATACGACTTACGGTCAAAATTTCCATCGCTGGAAAGCGTTGTTCGTTCAATAACATAGCCGGTGCGGTTCAGCTCCATCCATGCTCCGGGTGTACTCGGTGACCAACGAAGGACAATCGAATCTTTATCGGCTCGAGCCAAGAGTGAAATTGTTGTTTTATTTTCTTGTGCGCCTGCGGTGGAAATAAAGAAGCAAAGAACTGCAAGCGAGTAAATATACTTCTTCGCTTCGCGTGAAAGTGTGTCCCTTACGACGGACAGATGTTGCAAAATTATTTTCAATATCGGATTCCTTTCATTGTAGAAGTTGGACCGTCCGCCCCGTTGGACTTTCCGTTACATCCGGTATATCCATAAATAAAACTGAGAGGATATTCACCATGATAAAATAACTCATAAGGTTTGGAGAGAATACTTCTCAGGAAACGGTTCTCGTCGTCAGTAAATGAGTCGCTTCCATAAGCAGAGATAATAGATGCCACATTATTTCTTAAGCGGTTCTGATCGTTCGGAATGACAACTCCATGCGCATAACTAATTCTTAATACTTGCCCGGCACTGCCTTGTGAACTTCTGCGCAAATCTTGATCGCTTACAGGTTGATCTGGAGGTGAATCATAAACTGCAAGCAACTCCGAAGGATGAACTATAGGAAAGTGGCTGTAATTATCAGTGTAGCGTTCAAAATCAGTTTGGGTACTCCATAAATGCATACTACGAAGTCTATCAATTGGAGTATATATCCAAGGATTTGTATAAGACGTATGCCATGGCGCAGTGCGGCTATTTGCATTCAATCTGATAAGCGGTGGCACCTCTGCTGTGCCAGATGGAGTATAATATCCATTCATATCATACGTATCAAATGGTTCGGCAGTGCTGTAACGTGCGCGCAAGATCTCCCAATGTCCAAATGGATTAGGATGTTCTGTTGGCAGAGGCGTAAGTGCTTCAACCTTTTGTTGCAAACGATCGAATTGGCTGGTGCGGAAGTAATAGCGATACAGAAGTTTTTCTCCGCGTCCGAGAGAATCACCACTGCTTAGTCTTGCGCCACCCGTAGTTCCGGATTTGCCAATGCTGCCGGATTTAGTAGCGCTTCCTGAGTTGCCAGACGCTACGGGTTCATTTGTCCTCTGCGGCGGATTTGGATCAGATGTTCCCGGTGGAAAAATCTCGTGGCGAATAATCTGCAATGAATAAACTGTGCGGTGATCGAGAGGTGGAATTTGAAATTCGATTCGCGTCTGACGCGGATTATAAATTGCCGGAGATTCTATCACTCCCCCACCAAGCGAATGCATAAAACGAGCGACATAGCTTACCTGATTTCCGGCGCGGTGCATTGTGGAATTGAAGAGTTGCGGATTCGGAGCGACTAATTGAATAATGCCAGTGCGGCATTCACTTTGCAAAAAATATCTTTGGCGATCAAGCGGGTAACTGTATGATACATCAATCGCAGTGATCGTATCCAAAGGAGTACTCGTAACGAAAACAGATGCAACCGTATCGTCGATCGATCTTCCGTTACGCGTTCTGGCGATCGTCCATACACCGCCGCTGAGTTCCTCCGCATAAGCAGATACTTTGAGGGTATATGTTATGGCTCCTTCAAGAGGTTGCTCCGGTGTTAGTACTACATGAGTATGATCATCGGAAACTACAAAGCGACCTTGCAGCAGCTGTTCACGTGTGCCTTCATGACGAGCAATTGTAAAGTTGCGGATTTTTACACGAAATGTCCGTAGTCGTGTACTTCCGTCATCCGAAGTTTCGTTCACAGCAAATCTTTCATCGAGATGATAATCAAGTGATGCGCGAGGTAAGACCGATGATACAATATCATGTGACCCATCTGATGGATACAACTCACTAATAAGTTCAAGTCCTGCCATAGGGTTTTCACGCGGTCGAGGTGTTGGATGACATTCATCACCAACTCTGAATTGCGTATGAAATTCGGTATGCTGTAGATGACCGACAAGATCGCGGTAGGAAAAAGCTCCGCTTAAAGCGCCAGAAGCCCAGGTAGGATTAGGTGTTCCTCCAGCTATTACTCCGGGAATTGATATTTCCGCAAGAACCCAATACCGAAGAGGATCACTTGTATCTCTAAAAGGATTGAAAAATCCGACGCTGCCCGAAAAATAAGCAAATAGCCTACCGCTTCCATACCAGCCATTACTGCCGACTGGTGTAAGAGATCCGATACAAGTTGTAGGAGGTTGGTAGTGAATCAGCCCAAAATCAAATCCGACGAGTACTTGAAACTGACCCCATACCGGGAAAACCTCGATCCGTGGTGTTTGAAGATTAATGAGTCCGCCTAAAGCAAATCCATCACCGGTTCGCATTTCTGCAGTACGAACAACAGGAGGATCGCCGAGGCGGCTTCTGATCTCGGTCGGAAGCGGAGCAGGAGGAAGAATATCCGTGCCTGCCATAAGATAAGTTTGGACGTTAAGAAAACCTGCAACTCGTAAACCAGTTGGATCAACAGGTGTCCCGGCGCGGAAAAACCATCTGTGCGGATCGGCATGGAAGGTGATCGCATGATCGGCGCTCAGAAGTTGAACAAAATTACTATACGGACTGCGCAAAGCAACAGATAAATTCATGTCAAGGGTTTGTTCAACGAAACGGTATTCCGTCATGACGTGACAGGTGGCGATCGCATCGCCACGACTGTGAATTCCTGCAAGAAGGAAACCATCGCCTTCAAGCAAGATAGATTCAATCCCTCCACGAATGAATTGAACACTCAATGTAATATCAGCATTAAAGACTTGATCGGAGCCATACGTGCCAATCGCAACCTTCGCGCGAAATCCAAAAGCATTATCAGTTCCACTCGGAGCAGATGGAATAAATCGATAACCTGAAGCTGTATAGCCCGGAGGTACTTCAGCAGTAGTGCTCGATGCAGCGGGAGTTGTCGGAGCAGGCGGCTCTCTAACAGTACGATCAAAATCCATATTGTACCATGCGCCGCCTCCAAAACCATAAAATGCAAGTCCTGTCATAAATGGAATTCCGGTCGGAAGATAGACCATTGCATCCACATACCAATAACGGAAGGGATCGAGGTCACCAGCAGAACGCATTTTCGATCCGAATTGCACAGTTGCTTCCGCCGTTACTTTTCCTAAAAACGATGCTCGTACATGTCCCCGAAATCCATTACCATATATCGGATCATTATCGCCATAAAAATCTACTCGTCCTGCGATCCGCACAGTAGAGCCTACTTCAACATCAAGATTTATCGCATTAAGACTGATGCCGTCGAAGGAGAGAGTTGGTTGAGTTTGAGCATGATCAAGTCTTGTCCAGACAGTCATGGTGGTGCCGCCACCAACACCATTTGCTCCGCTCTGGAAATGTATAGTAACATTAAGACCGAGTCCGAATTTTAGGTGATTCATATCGGAAAGATCTGCATGGATTGAAATCTCACTTATACTCAGTGCAAATCCACTCGCCGAAGATTCACCGGATGAGGAACTTCCGCTTCCTCCCGATCCTGCCATACCAAATACCGGAGCTTCAATGCAACCGCTTCTTGATTCTTGAATTACTCCATTCGCATCTGCGCATCCTAAATAGGGACGCTGAGTTGAGAGCGCGATATTCTGAAACCGAATATTATTAAAATTTACGCCGGGCATACTTCCGGCAGAAGCGCCGCTCGGTGCATGGAGATCGCCGGCAATCGAAATCGATCCGCTCATCAATAATAATGCGACAAAACCTTCACCGCCTCCGGCGCGCAATTCGATTCGAGTCGTCGGGTCAAGTGTTAACCTCGCAGCCCAAAGATCAGACTGAATAGATTCTGTTAAATGTACATTAAAAACAAATTGAACTCCTCCGGTACTCGGATGATTGAGAGCGGCGCGATACTGAAGCCAGTTCGTACTACTTAATGGTGTGAGAATCCGTCCTGAAAGAAACCCGCCCGCAAGCGAACTGCTGACGAAATCCAGACCGATGGTATCTATCTCGCCGCGCCACCCACCATAATTGACAGCAACAACATTATTCACTCGGACTGAAGCAGAAACTCCGCTGTGATCAATCATTAAATTATTGATCGCAAATTGAACAGGACGTCCGGCATCTAATGTGCGGAATTGATTTGGCAGCGACATCATCAATGTATTGATGTAAAAGCCTCTCCACGAAGTCCCCGTTTCTCCCGCATACCCAGGGGGAAATGTCATCCCCGGAGCGTTTTCATTGTCAGATTGGTCAATAGCGATAGTGTGTACATCAAAAACAAAATCCGGCGCATCCGGTACGGCAAATCTGCCGTTGATCGTCCCGGTTGCCATCCATCCCCAGTTCGAATGATGCGCACTTAAATAATTTCGTTCGATCATTGTCGTGAAACCTGCACGAACTTTCTCGGCGGGGACAACTTGCCCACTGCTATCAATCGGCACAAGCCATGAACGAGGAAAGACAACTTCCGAAGCAAGTCTGAATTTTTGGAAACCATGACAATCCCAAGTAACGTATGTACCCGAATCAGACATACTGCCTCCATCCATTGTCGGACCTTTGAAAACGAATCCCCAATTATTCTCTACGTTATCGCGATACCCAAAATCCGCAGGTAAATATAATGTAGCGCGTCCATCACCGCCCAGTCCCTGAGGACTAAAACAAATATTACGCGCGCCCAAACCAATTCCTATACCGGGACCGAGCATCGGCATTGGAATTGAGATCGCAGCGCTGAGCTGTCCGTTCTGCGAAGTGAAATCCATACTGAGAATACCAATGGTCAACCGTTCGCCACCGACAAGAGTATCAATACCGATAGGAAGCGTTAGAGGTGATCCCTGAACTATCTGCGAGATCAGTCGCGCCGGTTGTCCGATCACACGCTGCAAATCCGCCATTTGATCTTGAGTAAGTCCGAGTGAACTTGCATGAGAACTCAGATCGGGCAAAGGACTATCCCCTCCCCACACTGCATGAGCAGTTCCACCGATCACTTCCGACATTCGATTGACCGTAAGATCAGTAAAGGAGACTGCGATATGAAAATTGTGCATGAAGCCAACCGGAATCCAACCTCTTCCGCTAAGAGAAAGTCCGGAGCCATGAGCTTCTGTCAAATGTAAAATAAATTTTCCGAGGTGTAGAATATCATTAGGGTGGAATTCCATTGGTGATCCTTGCATATCTACGGGTAATACTGCCGAGCATTCATCTGCGCAACTTGTAGAGCGTTCAGCAGGAGTTTCAGCATTATAAGTAAAGACAGAGCCTGAACTCGTAATGGAAGAGACACGGCAATTATGACTATCAAGCCTGATACGGTTCCCTTCAAATTGAAGAGTAAAACGCCAGAGATAGGATGTACCAAGCACGGGATGGAACGGATGTGTGGGATGAGAACCACTGGCAAAAGCAAGATCGAAAATACCCTGTTCCCTATCCCGAGAAAGAAATGCAGATGCGTCGGCTCCGGCAAATCGCTCATCATATATCGCAGCTCTCTCGGTAACACGGACGTGATCTTCACCATCAGATTCCATTCTCCATATCTGAAGTCTTCCACCGGAGATCGCTGTCGTATCTATATCTGGATATACCCGAACGGCAAAGAATGGCTGATCTGAATGGATAGCGCCTCCATCTGAGGGAGCAATAGCACTGATCTCGATGCAGTCGGGAAGAGCGTGACTCTCAATATTCATAACAAAATGAAAGACCGGACTCCATGAATATGCTGATGTATCATTCGCGGCAGGATCAATTCTATTGAGCCACTTGACACGCCAATAATAGTCCCCGCTATCAACGTATCGGTAACGATCTTGTATCGTTGTACTAAGCAATGCGGAAATCTGCGAGGCGCTTTGCGACGAAGGCTCTATCCCTTCACCAAACATTCCGAATCTAAAATGAATGAGTTCAGAAAAATTTGCATGACGTGAAACCTCCAGCATCCATCGCTCCGAAACTCTTGGGGTAAATGCCGCACCATGCCCAGGTCTCGGACTTTGCCGAATCTCATTGGTGGTAATGACTACAGAATCCGAAGGCTGCGCCTCGGTTTGCCATTGCAATGTAACTTCTCCCGGTATTACTATAGTATCATTCGGAGGCAACTGCGGCACAGGAGCATTCATCCCAACTGAAAAATTTCCGTGTACTTCCCGAAGAATGTCAAGCCCTGAATTTTGCAATGTGATATTTGCATTCCAAAGAAGATCGTGACCGGGAGTATATAAACCTGGATCACTAACAGCAACATATTGTGCCTGCTCATTAGAAAGACTTCTCGTAGAAGTGCCTTCATCGACACAGGGGCCGATCCTCCAATTCAGATCTAATATTCTTGGGGGACTGCCATCAAATTGAAAAGTGGAATGAAAGTGACGATAACTATCGCAGTAAGGATCGAATTTAATATAAACCGGAAAACTCCGATAGGGAATTCGTGAGCCTACGGGAGGATAGACGATTTGTATTGTTGGCGTATTACAGATAGAAGAGTTACTCTCGCTGTATGTGAATTGCGAAGCGGCGCTATATCCGTTGTTTCGAAAGTTAATAGTATTTGCCGGATCAATCGCTCGAACTCTCCATGCATAATTTCTTCCGGTTTGAAGCGGCGGTTCCGCGGCACCATAATTTAAACTTGTCGTACCGGCGAAAGTTCGGGTAAAGAGCACAACTCCCGAACTAAATGCTCCGTCAGCATTCTGTCCGCTAGCGAGCGCAGTCAATGAAAATTCATATTGCAAAAGTGGGAATGCTCCGGGAGGCGGAAGCCAGTTGAAAAAGATACGCTGCGGAGTTTCTGCGGAAACAACTTCTCCATAACGAGGAGCAATCAGAGTAGGAGCATCTGCATAACGAATTTCAAATGGCGCACTACACGAATTTGATGAAAGCGGAGCATGAGAAATATAATCAAGCACTTGAATACAAAGTAAGTATTCCCCTTCAGGAAGACTGCCACCTCTGGCGATATTCGTAGTATTTGCACCCGACACATGAACGGCATTAGGATCGGTGAAACGCAGATCGCGGAAATTGAGATTCGTACTTCCGGCAGGAAGATCGCGCCGCGGAAATGCGTAATTATCATTGGACTCTGCATGAAAATGACCGCCGCTTGTTTGTTCAAGCGTTGCATGAAAACGCACACTTCTGGGTCTATCACACAAAAGAAATATCTGAAGACTGTTTGGATTATTATCCCAATATTCTAATCGCGGAGAAACTGGTTGACCAACTAAAAGAGTGGCAGAGATTTGAGAAACTCCATCGCGAGCAGTTGACAAACAGATAATAATAAAAAACCAGATGGGTAGATTACCTATCTGTAGCAGAACGCAGCGCAGATTCTGAATCTGGTAGTTCATCAGTTTTTTGTATTATCCGAAAGTATCGGCACTACAAAGATAGCATAAATTCATCGCAGTTAGGATTAATAGAGGAAATATGGAGATTTTGGAGGGAGATCAAAATGGACTTATATACCGCAAGAAATAGAAAAGCTCTCATTTCTGAGAGCTTGTTTGGCTTGTGA
>JBBQWV010000003.1:0-261397 GCA_038210275.1 Kapaibacterium sp. (SeqCode)
TCAACTCTTCGGCTCGGGCAGAATTCCGAAAGAGAATGTCCAATTTATTCCGACGCTATCGACGAATACAGCATCGGCGGGAATGCTCATTGATCTTTCAGTGAAACCCGATAAGATCATCACAGGTAAAGCTCTGCATAGTATTTCCTTTGATCTGAACTACATCGGCGATCTGCTGAATTATAACTCTGTCCTCAGCAATAACCCCTTGGCTATTTTAACAAAAGGGACAATAACCCATAACGGTAGAATAGAAACTTTGCCCATCACCATCACCGGAAATGATCTCTCCCTTGATCCATCACAAGCCATAGCAGATATAAAATTCCAAGTAATGCTGACCGATACAGCAAAGACATCTATCACTATCAACAATCTCAAACTCAATGGCGGTGATGCTGATTATCAGAACTGCATTCTCTCAGCAGATACATCCACTACTAACTTCATGCTGAATTTTCAATGCGGAGATACAACACTGTATAATTATCTGAGAACGGGTACCCTGATTAGTATCCTCTCCATGCGCCCCAATCCGGCACAAGATGAAATAGAGATAGCCTTGCAATCAGGATTAAAGCAAGATGCGAATGTGGAGATATTTAATGCTCTCGGCGCAAGAGTATATTTCGGTGCGAAGAATTTGGTAGTTGGGGAGAATAAGGTTCATCTCGATACGAAGGGTCTTTCATCGGGAGTGTATTTGGTGCGGGTTGGGAATGTGAGTCAGTCGTTAGTTATTAGTCGGTAGCAAAGGAGAAGCCCTCACCCTTAATCCCTCTCCCGGATTACCGGGAGAGGGAGACATAAAGACGGGCGGACTGAGAGTCCGCACCACTGGAGATAGATTGCATCTGCGACATTCCAGCGGGTTCTTGCGTTCTATGCGCTTCATGAAATACGATGTCATTATTATCGGGGGCGGTGCTGCGGGCTTGATGTGCGCTATTGAAGCGGGGAAGCGCGGGCGAAGCGTTCTTATTATTGAAGCTGCGGAAAAGATCGGTAAGAAAATTCTGATCTCCGGCGGAGGCAGATGCAATTTCACAAATAAGCAAGTCCTTGCAAAGAATTTCCTTTCAGAGAACGCACATTTCTGTAAGTCAGCTCTTGCCCGCTATTCACAAAAAGATTTTATTGCCTTAGTCGAAAAGTATGGAATTGCTTATCACGAAAAAACTCTCGGTCAGCTTTTTTGTGATGATAGTTCGAGAGAAATTCTTGCCATGCTCGAAAAAGAATGCGCTGATGTCGGAGTGGTGATCATAACCGATTGCAAGGTTGAAAATATTTCTAAAGTTGAGCAATTTCATCTCCTGACAAATCAAGGCGAATATGAATGCGATTCTCTGGTGATCGCATCTGGTGGTTTATCTATTCCTAAAATGGGGGCGACGAATTTTGGATATAAAATTGCCGAGCAATTTGGGCTAGATATAATCTCTGCTCGCCCTGCACTTGTCCCATTGCTGTGGCAGGAAAAAGATCGCCGAGCCTATAGCGAACTCAGTGGCATTGCAATTCCGGTGAAAGTGACATGCAAGAAAGTAATGTTCAAAGAAAATATGCTTTTTACGCATCGCGGTCTATCCGGTCCTGCGATCTTGCAGATCTCATCGTATTGGAAAGAAGGCGAGGCAATCACGATCGATCTATCGGAATATATCGACTTCGAAAAAGTCTTTCAAAAATACCGAACCAATAGATTAGAACTCGCTGCAATTCTCTCGCGATATTTGCCGCGTCGTTTTGTTTTGAAATGGTGCGAATTTAATGCACCATCGAAGCCGATGAATCAGATGTCCGATAAAGCCTTAAGAAGCACCGCAGAACTGCTCCATCATTGGAAAGTTATTCCTGCAAGCACCGATGGATTTGATAAAGCCGAAGTTACAGTAGGCGGAGTTGATACGAACGAGCTTTCATCGAAGACGATGGAAGCATCAAAAGTAACAGGGCTGTATTTTATAGGAGAAGTCGTTGATGTCACCGGTTGGCTTGGCGGGTATAATTTTCAATGGGCTTGGTCGTCAGGCTGGGCAGCGGGGCAAGCCGTTTAATCACGAATTAGAATTTAGAATATTTTTTTGATTCTATCAATAGTTAACTGTTAATTTGTATGGAATGCTTCATAGTTAAAGAATCCGATATTGATCTTGACTTGAAATCACTTGTTCTTCGAGGGGATGAGGCACGTCATGCTATTCGGGTTCTGCGACTACGTATTGGCGAGAAGTTAATGGCAACAACGCTACATGGTTTTTGCTACCTTGCCACGATGGATCGAAGTGAACAAATAAATAAAACTGAATGGGAAGCGCACTGCCTTCTTGAAGAAATCCTCCCTGAGCATAATGAACCTTCTATTGATATTCAACTCATTCAAGGAATTCCGCAGCAACAATCAAAGTTTGAAGAGATCATTGAGAAAATTACGGAGATAGGGATCACTTCAATTACTCCTATTTTTTCCAAACGAACAGAAAAGAAAAGTTTTAATAAGGAGCGGATTATTCGAATTTTGGAGAATGGATCGAAGCAGGCATATCGAGCAAGGCTTCCCATATTGCATGAGATCACAAGTCTCGAAGAAGCCTTAAAAACTTCTCAATCAGAAGGAAGATCTATTATAACGCTTCATGAATCTGCACCATTAACTGATTCGCTTGCGAATGCTTTACAGGATTCCAAGGGAAATAGAATTTCTTTAGTCGTCGGGTCTGAAGGGGGATTCGATGAAGCCGAAATTATGTTAGCGCAGAGTTCATATAAAGCGCGGATCGCATCACTTGGACCGCGGAGATTGCGAGCCGAAACAGCAGCAATAATGGCTGTTTCACTTGCTATTGGAATTCATTAACAATCTAATTTCCCCAGATCGTTTTGAAAATATACGTTGTCGTTTTTTTTATTATCTTTTGCTTTACTCGATCTTCTTTCGGAAGTTCAGTTGACTCTCTAATTCCTTCAAAACTTTCATTAGGAGTTGATACTTCTGCGGTGATCCATGACAGTACGGATCAAACAATTGTAAAATTAATTCGCCCAACAGTTTATGATTGGATAACGAATCTTCCCGGCGATTGGTATCATTGGGCAAAGCAAAGTTTTACCGTACGTCAGCTTCCTCTTATCGCCGGACTCACTGCCATAACAGCTATTACTATCATTACCGATTATGATTCGTGGCAGGCGTTCAAAAAACCGTATGACAAGAATAAAACATTTCACGATATAAATGACGTAACATCCTATCTCGGTGATGGCAAGGTACAATTTGGTTTAGCGGGCGCATTTTTATTAGGCGGACTTGTTTTTAACGATACTCGTGCAATTCGAACTGCCAGCCAAGTCGCAGAAGTGATACTTGCTTCCGGTGGAGTAGTGCAGCTTCTAAAACATTTAACTGGCAGAGAAAGCCCATTCACTGCAACAACTCCGACCGGAAGATGGGACTTCTTTCCGAATCAGATCCAATACGCCAAGCATGTTCCGCATTATGATGCTTTCCCTTCGGGACATATAGCAACAGTGCTTGCTACTATTACGGTCATCGCAGAAAACTATCCACATGAACATTGGATAAAATATATCGGCTACCCTGTTGTTGCTTCTGTTGCCGTTGGACTTGTTGCAACAAGTATCCATTGGTGGAGCGATATTCCGCTTGGAGTGGTTATTGGATATAGCTTTGGAATGCTTGTTTCTCATCCGGAAAGCGATCAGATAAGTGATTCGAAGATAAGCGGATTGCAACCTTCGCTCAATTTTGCAGTGCTTTCAAACGGATCGCCGGGATTGGGATTTACGCTTCATTTGTAGGCACCTCCAATTTCTTTCGTAAATTTGAATAATTAAGATCGGACACATTACTAATTTTACCATTATGTCGGATATTCTTCTTGAAGTAAGCGGACTGAAAAAATATTTTCCAATCAAAAAAGGAGTATTCTCCAAGACGGTTGGTAATGTCAAAGCTGTTGATGATGTCTCTTTTACGATCAGACGCGGGGAGACGCTCGGCTTAGTAGGCGAATCAGGTTGCGGCAAGACGACTACAGGCCGCTGTATCCTTCGTCTAATCGAGCCGACAGCAGGATCGGTGAAATTCGAAGGGGAGGAAGTCACGACGATGGACCAAAAGCGTCTTCGCGAGATGCGCCGCCAGATGCAGATCATTTTTCAGGATCCTTATTCTTCACTCAATCCACGCATCACTGTTGGGGGAATGCTGACTGAAATTTTGAAGGTTCATGGACTGAGAAAGACGGATGCCGAAGTGAAAGACCGCGTTGAAGAGTTACTTCAAACAGTGGGTTTAAGTCCTTTGCATACAAGACGATACCCGCATGAGTTTTCGGGCGGTCAGAGACAGCGTATTGGTATTGCCCGCGCACTTTCTGTTGAGCCAAAGTTTATCGTTTGTGATGAACCTGTCAGTGCATTGGATGTATCCATCCAATCTCAGGTCTTGAATCTTCTTATGGATTTGCAGCAGAAATTGGGTTTGACATATCTCTTTATTGCCCATGATCTTTCCGTTGTAAAGCATATTTCTGACCGTGTCGCTGTGATGTATTTGGGCGAGATCGTCGAGATAACGGATTACAAATCTCTTTATGCTTCGCCGAAGGCTCCTTATACCCAAGCGCTTCTCTCAGCTGTGCCAATTGCAAACCCGAGAGCAAAACGCGACCGCATCGTTTTGACAGGCGACGTTCCAAGTCCTGCCAATGTGCCGACCGGCTGCTATTTCCACCCTCGTTGCCCTCAGGCTTTTGGGGATTGTAATTCAGTCCATCCGCTTCTCGCCGCAGAAAGCGAAGGACGTGAGGTGAGATGCTTGCTCTATCCAAGCAGCTACCCTCAGGAAAGTACCGTTGCAAAAGCAGCGTGAGAAATAAGTCAAAAGTCAAAACTTCAAAGTCAAAATTATGACTTTGCCATGAATGAAAAAAGCAACCTCCATGCTTCGGACAAGATTCTGACTGCTTCGAATTGCATCAGCTTCTTTCGTATTCTTCTTGCTATTCCGACAATAATTTTTCTTCTTCGTGATGAGTTTCTCCTCACAGGGTCGTTGATGGTTATTGCCTACATCACCGATCTTCTTGATGGCTATGTTGCCAGGAAGACTGGTAGCATCAGTGAGTTTGGCAAAATGATCGATCCTGTAGCAGATAAGATTTATGTCGCAGCACTTATTCTTGCAATGGTTTCGAAGGGGTTGGTGCCGTTATGGTTCGTTCTTATTGTTATTGGGAAAGATATATTCATCATGCTCGGAGTGCTGCTTTCTCGAAAAAAGATCGGAGCAGTTCTCCCTTCGAACTATTGGGGTAAGTCCGCAATATTACTCACGATAATCTGCCTTTTTCTCTCAGTACGCGGAGTTTCCCAAGATATTTTGGTGTTTGGTTGGGTAGCATCAACGGTACTGATCGCAATCTCATTCGTGATCTATGCGGTCCGCGCTTCGAAGCTTATCAAATTATCTGCCACAGCAAAAAGCTAATCAGGTTTCAGCTTTTTGTTTTGAGCTTTTCGCTTTTTTTTCACTCATGGGTTTTTTCGATAAATTCAAGATATCGCGCCTTAAAGAAGGGCTTGCAAAAACACAAGAAAATCTTGTGCGCAAGTTCACGCGTATCTTGCACCGCTCCCGAAAGATTGACGATGAACTGCTTGCCGAAATAGAAGAGACTCTGCTCCTTGCCGATGTCGGCTTTGCGACGACGGAGCAGATCATGAAGAATATCGTTGATCAGATGGCGCGCATGAAGTGGTCGGATGCATCACAGCTTCGCGATGAACTTCGTATTGAGATCACAAAAGCTCTTACTCACAATGGCACATTCATTACTCAAGAGCCATTCAGTCTTCCGGCAGATGCGAAACCGTATGTCATCATGGTTATCGGAGTCAATGGAGTCGGCAAGACTACGACGATAGGAAAACTTGCTTATAATTATCGTAACGCGGGGAAGAAAGTTATTATCGGTGCTGCTGATACGTTCAGAGCCGCAGCGAATTCGCAGCTTGAAGTTTGGGCAGAACGTGCAGGAGTTGATATTATTCAACAGCATCATGGCGCAGATCCATCCGCCGTTGCGTATGATACCATTCAATCGGCTATAGCCAAGAATGCCGATGTTGTGCTCATTGATACTGCCGGTAGATTGCATAATAAAACGCATCTCATGGCAGAGCTTGAAAAAATGACACGAGTCATGCGCAAGTTTTCAGCTGATACGCCGCATGAAATATTGCTTGCTCTTGATGCAACGACAGGACAGAATGCGTTGCAGCAGGCAAAAGAATTTACTAAAGTGGCGCCGATCACGGGACTCATCTTAACGAAACTTGACGGCACGGCGAAGGGCGGAGTAATCATCGCTCTTGCTAATGAAATGAAAATTCCGGTGAAATATATCGGAGTTGGAGAGCAGATCGATGATTTGCAGCCATTCGATCCGCATGAATTTTCGAAAGCTCTTTTTGGTGACGAAACTTTCCGTGGTGAAGAGTATTCAGTTGAAGAGGAAATAAAAGCTTAAGTATGTCCATCATTCATAAACTTTCGCCGACGTTGGCGCAGAAGATCGCAGCAGGCGAAGTAGTAACTCGCCCTGAATCTGTTGTCAAAGAATTAGTCGAGAACTCGCTTGATTCGGGCGCACAAACAATTACGATCGTTATCAAGCAAGCAGGACGCGCTCTTATCCAAGTTGTCGATGATGGCACCGGGATGTCTCGCGAAGATGCAGAGCTTTCTATTGAGCGTCATGCAACAAGCAAACTCGATGCATTTGATGACCTTGAGAAATTACGCACGTATGGTTTTCGTGGCGAGGCATTAGCTTCGATTGCTTCAGTCTCGCAATTTGAAATGCGTACTCGCAGAAGAGAAGATGAACTTGGTACGTTTATTAAACTTGAAGGCGGGATTAAGAGGGAAGTTCGCTCCGAAGCATGTGATGAAGGAACGGCAATTGCAATTCGTACATTATTTTTCAACGTCCCTGCTCGTCGCAAATTCATGAAGAGCGAGGCAACGGAATTTAAACATATCGTTGATACCGTGACTCGGGCAGCGATGAGTAATCCTCATGTAAGGTTTGTGCTTGTCAGCGATCACGACTGTGTTTTTGATCTTCCGGCGCAGCGTCCGCTTCCCGAGCGCATCGAACAAATTTATGGCGCGAATTTGCGCAGAGCATTACTGCCTGTCGAAAATGTAACGCAGCAATTTCATTTGCATGGCTTCATCAGTGCTCCGAGTTTTGTGAAGCGTGTTCGCACCGAGCAATTATTTTTTGTCAACGGACGTCCGATTCATTCATCACGCGGACTTTCGTTTGCCGTTGCGAATGCGTATGAACATCTCATTGAAAAAGGCGCATTTCCTTCATGCTTTCTTTTTATTGATATTGATCCTGCGAAAATAGATGTGAATGTTCATCCGCAAAAACTTGAGGTCAAGTTTGAAGATGAACGAGCGATTATTGACGAAGTGAGACATACGCTTGCAAATGTTTTGCAACGCGCCAGCCAGCAATCAGCTTCCGAAGGCGCTATGGCTCCGGAAATGCTAATGCCTGCGGCAATCAATCAAGGAGACCGTGCACGATTACGCTACCCAGAATTCGGAAGTGCACCAACCGCAAAGCCATCTGGATTTGAAAAAATACCAGTAGGCAAGCCGCCGATCCCAAGTAGCGGCACACAAACTCTTGATAGGCTTTTTGGGAAAACATCGCAAGATCTTTTTGGAAATTCTCCCTCGCGTCTTGTTCCCGCTGAGTCGCAGACAAGCGGCGACGACGGGCTGACACCACGCCCACTTTCATCTCCGGCAGAAAGAAAAGCGATCGTAACGGAAGTATTTTCCGATCGCCCGACATTATGGCAGATGCATAATAAATACATTTTCTGCTCGATCAAATCCGGCATGATGATCGTTGATCAGCACGTTGCACATGAACGTGTGCTCTATGAACGGATGCTTCGTTCGCTTGAAGATGGATCATCATTGTCGCAAGAACTTCTCTTTCCTCAGGCTGTCGAATTATTGCCACGCGAAGTTGCTCTCATTCGCGAACTTCACGATCAGCTTGAAGCTCTCGGATTTCATATCAGATTTTTCGGCGGAACATCCGTCGTCATTGATGCCGTCCCTGCCGATGTAAAAAGCGGAAGCGAAGAAACGATCTTGCGCGAAATGCTGGAATCGTATGAAGAGTTTGATAGACTCGGTACGTTCAGTTCTCGCGAAGCGCTTGCCGCAGGTTTCTCCTGCAAAGCGGCGATCAAATCCGGCGATAAACTTTCGCAGGAAGAAATGCATTCACTGATCGAGCAGCTTTTCCAAACGAAGATGCCCTACGTCTGCCCGCACGGAAGACCGATTGTGATCAAGCTTGCACTTGATGAATTGGATAGAAGATTTGGAAGATCACCTGTTACTACAATGGAAGGATAAAATTTTATACAGTGGAGTGGACTTTAGTCCACCCGAACGGACTAAAGTCCGTTCCACTATTTGATAGAATGGATACATTGATGCAGGACTCAAAACAACTTCTCGAATCAATCAGCCTTTCTTGGTGCAAGCGTTATCGCTCTGAATCTCAGTCAACCGATTGGGGGCAATCCCTTACTATGTATGGTTTGCTTAGCGGCTTAAAACATCATAACAATCCAGAAGTTAGAGAGTATCTTCGCACATGGATTTATTTCCATTTGAACGAGCAACTCCATGTAAATTATTTCTGCGGTTCATGGAGCTTTGCATTGCTCTTCCCTGAAGTCGCAAAAGAATTTCCAGAAGTCAAGATGCAGCTAGATGAAACTGCAAAACGGATCTATGATTTTATTATTCATAAAGGAATTCGAAACGGCGATGGCATTATTCTCCACAACATTGATCTGCCTAATATCTATATTGATACCGTTTATTACTCGGCAGTTCTTCTCGCTAAACTTGGCACCTATTTGAATCTGCCATGGGAAGATGAAGCGATAAAGCAGATCAAATTGCATTTACAAATTTTGAAAGATGGCGACAAACCCTTCTACATTCATTGCCAGCAGAATGTAAACGGCAAACGCTCCGAAGGTTCATGGGCACGCGGCAATGGGTGGGTGATGATGACGTGCGTTGAATTATTGCCACTGTTGAATCCTTCATCGAATACCTACATAGAGATAACTTCTATCTTTACTGATCTCGCAATAAATTTAGCGAAGTATCAAACAGAAAATGGATTATGGCGAACGATCATTGATGATGAGACTGCCTACGAAGAAACCTCTGCTTCGGCAATGTATCTATTCGCTTATCAAAGAGGTCGAAAGCTTGGTGTCCTGGGTCAAGAATTTGACAGCATGATCGCAAAAGCGCAGTCCGGTCTCTTAAAATATGTAGATGCAGAAAACAAATTCATCGGCGTATCCGAAGGCACCTGGCCCGGCACGATAGAATACTACAAATCTCTTTCCCAAGGAGAATGGTGGTGGGGAACAGGAGCGTATTTATTGGCGATAGGTGAATCAATAGACGGTATAATTTTATGAAAACTGAATTCGATCATATTGCGATCACTTCGAAAAACATTACTGATTCTATTGCTTTTTACAAAAAGCAGTTTGATGGAGTTGAAGTTCTCTACGAAGATACATCTTGGGGACTTCTAAAAGTTGGCGGAATAAAACTTGCTCTGGTAACAGAAACCGAGCATCCTCCACATATTTGTTTTCGTGCTGAGACGAAGGCAGAACTTCAGGAATATGCAGCAAAAAGCGGAGCAAAGATCACAGGGCATCGAGACAGGTCAGAGTCGTTTTATTTTTCTGATCCATCCGGGAATGCGATTGAAATGGTTTGGTATCCAGAGGATTAATGTCGTTCTTCGAGAAAGTAGTTATCATGTCATTCTGAGTGGAGCGAAGCGGAACGAAGAATCCCGTGTTCATTGGCAGTGACTTAGGTTCTACAAACTATTACGGGATTCTTCACTTCGTTCAGAATGACAGGCGGGGTTAGAGTAACTCCACTTCTGGTACTACCGGAATTATCCCGCGATCAGATCCCATTTTAAAAAGATGTTCTAATGCTTTCTTGCCGCGTTCGCCCATGTCGTAGGTAACGTCATTCACATACATTTTTACGAATTTTTCTCCGAGCTTTGTATCAATGCCGCGTCCCCATTGCATTGCATAGGGGATAGAACCCTCGGGGTCTTCGTATGCGACTTTGATCGAAGCTTGAAGAGCTTCGCGGACGGTTACGGCAGTCTCGCGTCCCATATCGCGACGCACAAGGTCAAGACCGAGCGGCAGAGGCAAGCCGCTTGTTTCCTGCTCCCATCTCGTTCCAAAATCAACAAGCTTATTCAATCCATAATCTGCCCAAGTAAGCTGACCTTCATGGATGAGCAACCCTGCATCAACTTCATCGTTCAAAACGGCATCAATAATTTTATCGAATGCCATTTCTTTCGAAGCAATATCGCCGTACCAAATTTGAAGGAGCAGATTTGCCGTGGTAAGTTTTCCAGGTTGAGCAATAACTTTTCCCTTTAGTTCTTCCATCGTTTTGTATTTCTTCGAGACGATGATGGGACCATATCCTTCACCCATAGAAGCGCCGGTTTTCATGATCCAATATTTATCGGATACATAAGGATATGCATGAGCACTGATGGCAGTCACCGGAAGTTCGCCTTGCATAGCGCGAACATTCAGCGATTGAATATCATCGAGAACGTGATCAATAGTAAATCCGGGAATCGTCACTTTTTCCGATCCGAAACCATAGAACATGAATGCATCATCAGGGTCAGGCGAGTGGCCGATTTGGAGAAGAGTATTAGTCAAAATATATTATATAATTATAATTAGTGTCATTGCGAGGAGGGCGTTAGTCCGACGAAGCAATCCCCACATAGATTGTAAAAACTTAAAGTCTGCCACGATTTGGAGATTGCTTCGTCATCGCTTCGCGACTCCTCGCAATGACACCCCCAAAAATCATCTTCCGCTCATCATTGAAGCATCCGGAAACAGTACGATCTTCCCGACTTTTTTCGGAGTTTCGATCATCATTTCGAATGCTTCAGCAAAATTTGTAAGAGGCATTTTATGCGTTACTACCGGCTTCACATCAAGTCGCTTCGAGGCAAGAAGATTTGAAACCGTAAACCAAGTATCAAACATTAACCTACCGTTAATGCCATAGAATGTGCCGCCATTAAATACGATATCATTGAGTGGCGTCGGTACAAGATTATCTTTATATATTCCAAAAAAGCAGAATCTTCCACCGCGGCGAAGCATTGCAATACCATCCTGCATTGCTCGTGGCGCGCCCGACATTTCAATCACGACATCAGCGCCAAGTCCATCTGTTGCATCTTTTACAATTTGAACAGCATTTTCTTTTGTCACGTCAATAAGTCTATCGGCACCCATTTGTTTGCCGATCTCAAGGCGATATGGCTCCATGCCCGTTAAAAATATTTTAGTTGCTCCGCAAGCTCTTGCAACTCCGACAGCAAAAAGTCCTATTGGTCCGTCACCAAGAATGACGACGCTTTTTCCATGCACCGGTTCGATGAGTGTTGCATGAACTGCATTGCCAAGCGGCTCTTGGATGGAAAGTAATTCCGGCGGAATGCTTGTATCGTTCTTCCAAAGTACGACATCGGGGACGGCAAGGTATTCTGCAAAGGCTCCGTCTCGATCAACTCCGAGAATTTCCAAGTTATGACAGATGTGCATTTGTCCTGTCATACATTGCTTGCAATGGAGGCAGGGGATATGTGTTTCGACCGAGACAATGTCACCTTCTTTGGCACGCCCAACTGCACTTCCGGCCTTGACAACCATTCCAGTCGTTTCGTGTCCGACAGTATAAGGGACGTTTTTGATTCGTGACTGCGCCCATGAATCCCATTCATAAATATGGACATCGGTGCCACAGAGGCTCGATGCCTCGATCTTAATTAAGACCTCATTCGCTTTAATTTCAGGGATCGGAATCTCTTGTAATTCAGCACCGCGTTTACGCTCGGTTTTGCGTAACGCCATCATTGTTTGAGCCATTATATTAGTCTTTGACTGATTTTATCCAGTTGCGGATGTCTGAAACAGTTTCTTCGTTAAGTCCGTGTCCGATTTCGTATTCTTTTGCTAAAGTTTTTGCGCCTGCTTCTTCGAGGATCTTCTGGGCTTCATGCATTGCAAATGCCGGGATTAGCTCATCAAATGTTCCGTGAGATAAAAAGAAAGGGACTGATGCCAAATGTTTTTTTCTCAATAATTCCTTAACATCATTTGGGATATATCCGGAAAGCGCAATGACTCCGCGAAGTGAAATCCCAATTTCTGAAAGGTCGTGACGTCCGATCAGCGAGTAACACATCGCCGTGCCTTGACTGAATCCAAGCAGAAAAATATTTGTCGGATCACCCCCTTCTTTTGCGATGATCTGTGGCAGTGATTCAAGAATAAAATTTTCGCTAGCGATTCTACTTTCATCATCTCCTTTTAATCCCTCTTGCGTTTGAGTCAGTTCATACCATGAATATCCACCCCAACTGAGTTTAGTCGGAGCCTGAAGACTTATTGTTAGAAATGCTGGATCAAGCTGCGATGCGATAGAAATAAGATCGAACTCATCAGCGCCATAGCCATGAAGCATGACGAGAATAGGTGGTGGTGTTTTACCAGAAATTTTAGGTTGATTCGTTGTATAGTTTAACATTCAAAAAAAATTAATCTTCACCGACAATTTTTGAAGTAACAGGATTTTTAAGCCCTTGATACTTTGTCAATGTTACATCAATCGAGCCAATTACTACTCGTGTTGAAACTTTCACAGGCATTTTGTTTTCATCGTTCGTCAACCAAAGCTTGATCGAGCCTTCGTTCTTGAACAAGCCTCCCTCGACAACCATCGGCTCGACAACGATACAATCAAATGTTCCGGCTTCTACTTCAACCTTCTGCCTGCCCAGAATCCTCACATCAAGAGGGTGAGTTTTACCGTCATAGAAATTTTCGAGCGATATTTTATCTCCTTTATGGTACTGTGTTAAGTCAAGAGTGCGGACATAATAAAATGCGCTAAGAATATCATTCACATATTTCGGTATCTTATATTTCGATCCGTCATTGGTTTCAGCAACGAGTGCATCTTGATCGAAGAAGGCGTCATAATCTTTCGAATAATTTCCTTCGTGAACGTGTTGCTCGAATCGATGAGGAAAAATCCCATCGACATCCACAAACGTTGAATATTTATCTCGAACTTTGAAGACATTATCGAACGCCGAATTCGAAACGGCATACGTATTGATCTCATACGACTTCCTGCCATTGAGATATTTATATCCCGGAATCACCATCACCGCTTGACCGGCAGTAACAAAACCATAGCTTATATCAAAGACAAGGCGCTCGCCAACATCGAACGCTTTGTTCGGCATACTTCGAAGTGACGACGTTTGCGCCGAGGGCGAAGTCGTTAATCCCAAAAGTACGAGAAGAGGTAAAAATATATAACTAAATAACCGCATTTCAATTATGAAATATTCAAATCGTTTATGGCTCCGATCACTTGCTCAACTGTGATCTCGTCGGTGCAGATGCAATGATCGCACATCGGGCATTCGGGTTTTGGCAGAATTGTCGGGGAGATGTTCCGCACATTCTTCCCTCGAAAACCCCATCTCTCCTTGGAAAGTGTCTTTACTGCCGGAAATAATCCGACGGTTGGCGTTCCAAGTGCAGCCGCGAGATGTCCCGGTCCCGTGCCGCTAGCTACGACTAACTTTGCACCCTTTAACGCCGATGCCAGAATAAGTAAGTCGTCCTGAGCGAGTATATGAACATCAGAAGAACTATGTTTCATCCGCGAGGCTATTCTGAACAAGAATTCATTATCAGCGGATATACCTGTCAGAACTATTGGGTGACGAAATTCACAGGTTATCAATTTTGCAAGTTCAACAAAATGAGCTTCAGACCAAGCAGCAGTTGAACCACCGGTAGTAACATGAAGTACAACATAATCCGAAAAAGTAAGTAGATTTTTTGGAAGTTTTAATAGATCAAGTTTTGGAAGTGGAGTATCAATGTTTTTAATTCCAATTGCTTCAAACATTCTAACATTATATTCTGCTTCGTTTCGTTCGGCGTTTTTTCTGTGCTCACGAATTTTTCTATTATAAAGAAATGAATACCACCAATATGCTCTGCCCACACGAACTGGAATTCTTGCTAAAAAAGCAGCTAAGGTTAGTTTGAATTTAGAACCGAAGAAAAAAACAGCATCAGGTTTTGCTGAGCGGAGAAAAGAAATAGTTTTCCAAAGCGATAAATTAGTATCGTAAATAACCGTCTTATCAACATCCGCCGCTAACGCAAGAAGAGAGGCAGTATAGTCGCGAACTAAAAATGAAACATGAGCATCCGGCAGCGCAGCTTTGATAACTGTTGCCATCGGAAGCGTCAGGATAAGATCGCCGATCTTATCGGGGCGTATAAGAAGAATACGTTTAATCATTTGTTGCAAAACTACTTCCTTATCTCTCCGGTTTCCATACTCCAAAACAAGAGATCAAGTTCATCTATCGGAATTCCAACTTCCTTCGAATACTTTAGCCATCTGCTTTCAATAGAAAAATATCTTTTGGGGGTTAATGATTTCGGTATCCTGCCGATAATTTTCAAAGCCATTAAATGCTTCAGTATATGCCTATCGAGAATAACTAAGCCTCGAACGCCAATATTTCGTAAGAAATGAGATGACTCTTTTAACCCCAAACCCGGTATCATCTGCATCACATCTTCTCGAAGTTTTGCAATATTATTTTGTTCAGTAATCAACAATGGATAAAGCTCCGGATAGATTTCACGGATATGCAAAAGCCGTTTGCTTTTTACATTATGAAAACGAATATAATGGCGGCGATCACGAAGATAAGAAACAGGGTCAAAACCTTTCTCGAAAAATTTATCCACCTTTAATTCAGCTATTACAGCATCGGCATTCTTCGCCATTGATTGTGGTGTGAGAATACAGAAAAGTAATTCATAAAAATATTCTTCTTGTCGCACTTTGGAAAAATCATCCAAGCGTGCGCGAATCAAATGTTTTCGGTCCAAATATGCAGTCATCCATGGTTCGGGAAGTTCTCTCATGCTAACGAATATACTCCTTTCTTCTCAGACTTACAAAAACCTTCACTCAACAATTCAGAAAGAATACGCTTAATGAATTGCGAGAATTCAGACGCGTTTTCTGAGTGAACCAATAATTTTATGATTAGGGACTCTCTGATAGTTTCGTTTGCCGAAATCAGCTTAAGGACTCTTCCGCGCCAGATTCGCTTCGGATAGCCAAAGTAACGTGGCTCTGTCGTCGTAGTTCTTAAAACATTTACCTTATTAATTTTATTAGTAAGAGTTTTTCCGGATTTACATTGTTCATATAAAGGACATCCTGAACATTTCGGATTTCTTTTCGTGCAGATAGTCGCACCAAAATCCATAAGGGCTTCATGCCAAAGCCGAGAATTACTTTTTGGAAGAATATTCTCGGCAATTGATGAGACGTCTTTCGCTGGAAGCATACTATTTATATCAGGCATCTTACGGTAAAGCCGAGAGAGTAGGCGTTGGATGTTTATATCAACTGTTGCAATATGTTTATTGAAGGCAAATATCAACACAGCTCCGGCAGTATATTTACCAATACCAGGGAGAGCAAGAAGCTCAGCTTCAGTCTTTGGAAAAGTGTTTTGATATTTTGCGTTTATTTCTTTTGCAGTTCGGTGAAGATTTAATGCTCGGCGGTTGTATCCTAATCCTTGCCATGCTTTGATAACTTCCGATTGCGGCGCCAATGCCAAATCTTTTACCGACGGAAATCTTTCTAGAAATCTCGGAAGAAATTCTTCGATACGCGAAGCTTGTGTTTGCTGTCCCATGACTTCACAGATAAGCACTTCGTAAGGATCGCGAATTCCTTTTCTCCAAGAAAATTTGCGTCGGTTTGTTCTATACCAATTTATTAGGATTAATTCAACTTCCTCAAATCGCTTTTTTTCTAACGAGGAAAGTTTTACATGATTGACACTCATTCGGGAAGTCCTTCTTCTGCGATCTTTTCAAGAATATTAAGATTGCCCGATAGCTGTTGGATGAAATCAAGTTCTGGAGCAGTGAACCATCCAATGTCATTAAACTCGGTATTGACGATCTCGCCTTCATAATTTCTGACGAGAAAAAAAGTGACATGATACGTTAGACCGTTCGAGTACGTCATGGTATCCTCGTACCAACTATCAGCATGAGAAACGGCGATGACAAGTTCTTCCATCAACTCGCGCTGCAAGGCTTGTATAAGCGTTTCGCCGACTTCAACTTTTCCGCCGGGAAATTCCCAGTGTAATGGATAGAGTTTATCTTCGCGGCGCTGACACATAAGTATCTTGCCGTTCTTAATGAGCAAACCGGTAACAACAGGAATTGGTATCATCCGAATTTTAAGGCTGTCAGAGGTCTTACACGTGAAGCGATACGCGCCGGAATCATAATAGCACAAAGCGAGATCACGATTGCGATCACGCTCACAATTGCATAATGCTCCCACTCGATCTGAATCGGTACGCTCGACATAAAATAAATATCGCTTCGAAGTTTGAATATATGAAAAGTATATTGGAGCCAACTGATGGCAAATCCAATCGCATTGCCTATCAAAACTCCGGAGACAGTAATCACCATGCCTTCGGCAATAAAGATTCGCGCCACGCCGCCATCTTTAGCTCCAAGGGATTTGAGAATGCCGATCGTTCGTGTTTTTTCGATCACCATAATGAGCAAAGTCGAGATCACATTGAATGCCGCAACGATGATAATGAGTCCGAGAATAATCGGTATCGGTTTTTTCTGCAATTCGATCCATCCGAAAATTGTAGGGTAAATATCATACACACTTTGTGCAAAGTAAGGGTAGTGAATGATCTTCGAAATATCTTTACTTAAGTTTCTTGCTTGTGAGAGATCGCTTCCTAAAACGCGGAAGCCGCTCACTTGTGTAGGACTGAATCCCGAAAAACTCTGCGCTGCCTCAAGGGAAGTATAAGCAAGTCCGTTATCATATTCCGTCATACCGGTTTCAAAAATTCCAATCACTCGAAATTTCTTAAGATGTGAAAGAATATCGTCTCGTGTTTGCATACCTTCATGAAATCTCAAAGCAGTAATAGTTTTGCCGACATCAGTTCTCAATTCCTTCGCAGTACCTTTGCTAATCAGAATTCCGGGAAGTGAATCGTTAAGCGCTGATTGAGAAGATCCTCTGATCACCCGTTTGATAGCTAATGTCAGCGAATCTTTCGGAAGCACTCCTTGAATAACGATGCCTGCAATTCCTTGGGAAGTTCTTAATACAGCCTCCTGTTCAACAAATGGAGAGAGAACTTTTATACTCGGTATTTTCTTCAACAAATATTTTATTGAACCGGGATAATCAGGAAGCGGACGATTCCCATACGACGATATCTCTGCATGAGCAGTGTAACCGACGATATTATCGGTCAATGTTTTTTCAAAACCTCCAAGAATCGCAAGAGTCACGATCAGCGTAGCAGTGCCAAGCGCAACGCCGCCGATAGAAATACCAACGATGAATGAGACGAAACGCCTCTCAGCTTTTTTGCCAGAAAGCTGTGCGTCCGATTGTTTTCGACGGTACCGGAGAAATCTTTGCGCTATGAAATATGGGTATCTGATGATGTTCAGGTATTAAATATCGCAATGATACTGTTAAATTGTAACATTGTAAATAAAGGTTTAGAATTTCAACAATGTCTGCCACTTCTCATACAACTCGCCGGTTGATTTTACATCGCGCATACAATACTCGGCTATCTCACGCGATTTGCCTTCGGCAAAAAATTGCGGTACTTCATAACCCGTAATACCGCCGGATTTTGGAGATGATACTCCAAATGCTTTAGTATAAAAATCCAGGTTGAATTTTCTGGTTGCGCCATTTTTATCAAACCCATTTCCGAAGACAAGCTTTTCGGCAAGATCAATATGCTCGATCTCATAATTTTTCCCTGTAACTCTATACGTCCAACGTGTGCCTGACATTAGATTTATACTCGGACGAACTCCGAGGGCAGCGCTGCGAAGCATGAGAAAAGGGCAATCAAAATTTCTACCATTAAAACTGACAAATGCCTGATAGCGACGCTCTTCAAGTCCTTGCCAAAAATGCGTGAGAAGTTCGGCTTCATCGGTGAAGGATTTATATTTTATCTGCATCTCGTCATGCTCGATGGATTCTTCAGAATCAACAGTGTCAAGATAAAGCGCAGCTCCTTTCGCAGTTTCCGGAATATAAATACCGATGCAGACAACTCTGCCGAGAAGGGGATTCAATGCTCCAAATCGTTTTTGGGTTTCGATCTCTTCTTCGGTTTTGCAACTGCGCAGGAGATATTCCTTTTGAACGTCGTCAAATGATTCGTCGAAAGGAAGCGGCACGGTTTCAATATCAAAAACAAGGGTTTGTGACATCCGGTGAAAATTGAGAATTCAATTCAAGAAGCGATTAAACGCAAATATAGTAAGAATAGGTCAAGATAAAATCAAAGTCTCGCCTTCACAATTCTCAATTTGTCATTCACAATTTATTCTCATTTCTGCACCTCTTTAACCACCCAAACTTTTGCGACCCTCACCTCATCAAATTTCGCTTCTTCTTCGCCGATGTGTCGTGGCACAAGTCTTCTATTGTTTAATTTTGGACCGAGAACAGTGGTCGGAATAATTGTATTTTCAATTGTATCCATCTTTGTTCCTGTACGAGTAATTACCCGATACTTGATTTTGCTGTAGGTATCGTTGCCGATATTTTCGTAAATTATATTGAGATATTCTTTCTTCGTAACCGGATCAGGCTCCGATTTGTAGGCCATTATGGCAACGTCTTTCGTCTCCTGCCAATCATCAGTTTCAGCTTCTTTTTTACAACCCGTAAGAGATACAAAAAAGATGCAAAGAAAAGCGATGCAGATGCGTAGGGAATGTGTCTGTGTGTGCATATCTGTGTTTGTCCTGAATAAAGTCACTTAAATATACGAACAGAAATGCGTTTTGGCTTTAAATCGGATAAATTGAAGCGAAAATGGAACGGACACTTCTTCCTTCACCGTTCTGTAGATAATGTTTAATTTTTCCGATCACGAATTTGCCTCACCCGTCAGACGGCGTACTATTGCCATCATCATTGGCATAATTTTCGCGGGCTTTATTTTCCGGTTTGCACAATTGCAGCTTTGGGAAGGCAACGAACTTCGTGGCGCAGCAAGCGCGCAGGGCATTAAGCGCATCGTACGAATTCCGGTTCGCGGAGCTCTTTACGATAGGAAGGGAAGAGTCGTGGCAGCGAGTATTCCTTCTTATACAGTTCTGGTCACACCACAGGATTTCAATCCTTTCCGCAGGATGAGTCTCCCATTGCTTGCAAAAATTCTCGGAGTTGATACGAGCTATATTATCATCCGACTCAAACAAGCCGGTTCATATATTCATTTCCAACCCGTGAAAGTTTGGAGCGATGCCGATGCAAGAGTGATCGCACAAATCGAAGAGCATCATGACGATCTGCCCGGAGTTGATATTTCCTATGAATCCAAGCGTCAATATGTTGCGCCGATTCGTGCTGCCCATTTGCTTGGTTACACAAAGGAAATCTCTGAAAAAATGCTTGACGATGTCAGCGAAACGGCTGATAGTGATTATTACAATCCGGGTGATGTGATTGGAACGACAGGTCTTGAGCGATTCCATGAAAAAGATCTTCGTGGTGTTAAAGGATATGAGTACGTCGCAGTCGATGCCAAAGGGCAGCGACAGGCACGCTTCAAAGAAGGTAGTGCCGATATCAACGCTGTTGACGGCGAGAGTATCCAACTTGGAATGGATATAGATCTGCAAGAATACGCTGAGCAATTACTTGGCACGCAGAACGGAGCCATCGTGGCGCTCGATCCAAATAATGGCGAAATACTTTCTTTCGTCAGCAAACCTGATTACGACCTCGATATTTTCAGCGGCAAGACGACGAAAGCTGAGTATCAGGAAGTGATGCTTGATCCGGCAAAGCCTCTCTTTAATCGTGCAACGCAGACAACATATCCCCCCGGATCAACATGGAAATTGCTGATGGCGGCGGCGGCTTTGCAATCGAAGACAATCCCTCTAAATTTTGCAATAAGCTGTCCCGGCTCATTTACGTATGGTGATCATACGTTTATGGATGATGCCACGCATGGCGCGACGAATATTCATCGTTCGATCGTTGCATCATGCGATGTGTTTTATTACAAGATGGCGCTGGCGATTGGTATTGATACGATGTATCATTATGCGAAGATGTTCGGTTTTGACACTCCGACCGGCGCCGATATTGGCTACGAAGGCAAGGGAGTCATTCCGAACACTGCGCGAATGAATAAATGGTATCCCAAAGGCTGGACAAAAGGATATACCGTTAGTCAAGGCATCGGACAGGGTGAGATCGGAGTGACCCCAATGCAGCAAGCAGCGTATGCAGCAACTTGGGCAAATCATGGAATTTGGGTGCAGCCTCATGCGGCTCGAAGTATTTGGAATCCGCAGAAAAGAATATGGGATACTGTTGCATACAAAACCCATAAACTTCCCATTGCCGATACGATCATCGAAACTATCCGCAATGCGATGTGGGGTGTGACCCACGAAGGCGGCGGAACAGGTCATGCAGCAGAAACACCGGGACCGCACGATTGCAAGATCGCCGGAAAAACCGGAACAGCGCAGAATCCCCACGGCAAATCTCATGCGTGGTTCATCTGCTTTGCTCCTTTTGATCATCCAAAAATCGCCATGTGCGTACTTGTTGAGAATGCAGGTTTCGGCGGAGACGTATCCGCACCGATTTGCCGCAAGCTCATCAAATATTATCTATATGGCGAAAGGGAAGATCCACTTCCGACGGTACTTCCCAATACTCCGGAGTATGATAAAATCCGGGCAGAAAAATACTTAAAGAAGCAATCAACTCCCCCAGTGCCAAAAGAGAAACCCGAAGGCAATGCCTCCAAAGAAGCAATCTTGGATGAGAAGAAAAAAGGTTAAATTTTCAATGAACAAATCGCAGCGATATCCCTTCAGGGGATCACTCTCCGATCATGAAAACAGTTAGGTAGTTTTGTAGTTGGTAGTTTGGTAGTTAGTAAAAAAGGTGTCATTGCGAGTCCGCCGCGGCGGACGCTTGCGGACGACGTGGCAATCTCAAATAGTTATCGTAGTAATAAATCTCAGGATGAGAGATTAAAAGTGGTGGTTAGTCCACTCATAGCTCAGTCCTCATAGCTCATAGCTACTCCCACAACCCCACGATTGCTCGTTTGCTCATATCTCTCTTTCATTATTTTTCCATTTATCGGCGAGAGGATTACGCTCCAAGTGCCATCGAAGCAAAATATCAAAAAGGAATAGAAGGCTGGATTGTGGGTTTTCAGAAGCATCTTACAGGACGTAAGAAACTTAAAAATTCGTACAAAAATATACTTTGTCGAAGTTTGTAATGCAAATATACGAACGAAATATGCTTTTGTCAAGGTGCCCAAACCAAACTATTTTCAAAATCGGCGAAATCAGACTTGAATCGCCAAAGATTTTTTTTGGGGTGAAATGTGGGAATAGGTGCCTATGGGAAATAGGCGGTCGGGTTTCGGGCGTTTAGACTTTCAGAGAAAGCTATTTTCTGCATAAAGACTAACTTGCGACTAACAACTTCACCAAGACATTTGGATTTTCCCTAAGAATGTTGTATCTTTGTAAGGCGAGGATACACATTTTTCATTTTCCATTCATAACCCCCATACTATGAAACGGATTTTTTCTTTGCTTTGCATTGCTGCATTTCTTTTTCCTTCCTGCGGTAAACCGCCAATTAATGGCAATATGCAACAGGTATCTATTACCTATGCTGTTCGAATGCAGGTCACCGAAGGAAAATTTTTGCGCGATTCCTCCGGGAAGAAAATGCAGTCCGAAGTCCTCGAACTATACAACCAATTCATATCGAATGGTAATTCGTTTACAATCCCAGATGCTGTTGCCCAATCCGACTTCATGCTCCAACCTTCTTTCGCAAAAATTGATACAGGTAATCATGTTTTACTCTATATCTCTTTAAGGCATCAAGGACCAATAGTTGCCGGCAAGCCTACAAAACCAGCGAGTGATTCCATCAGATTTGCTGACCTTAAAGTATTTACGGCGTTGCTTGAGACAAATAAAGTAAAAGTTGTCGGACCAAATGATACTGTTATGATTGGACCGAACGATGCGCATTATATTGGAGATACTGTAAAATTCTATCCAATCGTGCAGGCATGGGTTCGGGCTGATAGTCTTGATATCATTGCGCGACTTCCGTATGTCATGCATATAGCTCTCGTAACCGAGCCGATAGTTTGTAATGAGCAGATTAAAGGAAGTGACAGAAGCCGTGCAGATATTGCTCAACAAATATGGCAGCAACCCATAAAGTTTGAAGATGAAGTGAAAGTTGGGATTATCTCCGATGACTGCGGTTCGAAACACGAACAGAGTACAAATTCCATTCCGCTTGATGCAGTACCGAATCCTTGGCTGCCACTTAGATCTCAAATTGAAATAGCAGATGATTCTTGGGATGGCGAGAGAAGTCATGAAGGAATTGCACTGATGGAAGTTGTTCATGAAGTTGCACCTGAAGCACACCTTTATTTTGCATCGGGGTTCGGACATCTCAATCCTAACATGAATGATAATCTCGGAATGCTGAATTTCATGCATTCGATCACTACGCTTTCTCTGAGAGGCTGCAAAGTTATCACTGATGATATTCTTTATATCGAAGAGCCTGCTTTTGAGGATGGACCTATAGCACAACTTATCAATTCTTATACCATTCAAAGTGGTAATCCTTTGATCTATACTTCTGCTGCAGGAAATCTGGCTCAGGATATGTTTTCATTCACGTTCGATCCGCAGGAAAATCAAGAAATAGGTCTTATCTATTCAGCAATGCAAACTGCTACGATCCATAATCTCAGTCACCGGGATTATCGCGATAACTTTTTTATTGCTCCCGGCGCGACTATTGATGTAATGCTTCAATGGGACGATCCGTATATGTTTCCAGCCGCCGCCAACGATTTCGATCTTTACCTTGTCGATGTTGCAACAAACCAGATCGTTCAAACAAGTTCAGATTTACAGAACGGCGCGAATATAGAGCATGATTGCCTGCCGTTCGAACATTTCACCTACTATGCAAGTCCGTGTTTTGGGCAGATGGGATATAAACTTTTTGTAAAAAGAGATTCGATCGGATATGATAATCCCACGCCCCGAATGAAGTTGCTTATCCGAGGTTTGAATGACCGCGATCAACCTTCGAATGCAAAAAGCATCTTCGGTCATCCGACTGCGAAAGGATGTATTGCATGCGGAGCTGTTAATCCTTATGGTGACTGTGACCAGATCGAGCCGTTTAGTTCTCTCGGTCCGGCTGAGATAGTGCAAACCGATATACCTGCCGGAAATAACCAACACCGCCCACTTCTTGGTGATACTCTTATTAAGCCAGATCTCTGTACTATAGATGGGATGACGACAACGGTGCGGCCGCTCACATATTTCAGTGGGACTTCAGCGTGCGCACCGTTAGCTGCAGGGATATTTGCAAGGATACTTGGAATACAGAAACCTCATATTACCACTGAACTTGTACTGAAGTATTGGAATTCGGGATGTATTCATTATGGTGACCCATCTAAGATAAAAAATAATACTTACGGATACGGAAGGCTTGATGCATTCAAGGGTTGTGCAATGTTAGCTCAGCGAGCAGATGGAGACCGCAATTTGGCATTCTTTCAGACTGACCCGTTCCAGGCTGACCCTTTGTCAAGTACTGCAAGTATGCAGGTAGCATGGAAGGATATGTTGAAGCCTTTCCCGACAAACGATCCGAAGATCTTTGTTGGTGTGACGATTGAAAAGTATATTTCTATTCCTCCGGATTTTAAACTAAAATTAATTGGAAAAATTGACGGAGTAGAACGCATCGCAATGCTTCTGTCAGATTTTAGTCCCGCAAGTTCGATGCATAACATGAATGTTGTTTTTAAACCTAATGATCCGCCTTATCCTCTAGTACAGCCTTCAATGCCGCCGACGATGCCGGATCCTTTTTTAGGTATATATAAGCCGAAAAGCATAATTTATTCACCCCCGACGGGTTTTAATTATGCGACTTCAGGACAAACACATTGGGAGCTTTCGCTTGAGCATGGACCAGCTAATTCACTTTCTCTGATCAAAGATTGGGGCATTTATATCAGATAATTTTTTTTCACAATTCATCATCATTCATCATGAGTATTATTGAAACTTCATCTTTACGGGCGACACCGCCGCCGAATAACACAGACAGAAACACCGGCATCTGGATTTCTGTAGCAATGACTCTTGCCATTGCAGCCATCTTAATTGCATTCATGCACCCTTTCTCCGAAGGCGCTGCTTCCCATCACGGCTGCGGCTGCTGTTGCTGCGGAGGAGGGGGGATGGGAGGAGCTTCTGGGCAGAATGGTACTGTTGCATCAGGACCAATACATTCTGGGAATCCGAACACGATCATAACTTCCCAACCAACAGGAGTGATAGATATAAATATAGATCCAAGAATCAGTCCGCGTACGTCTGTAACTATTACTTTGACAACGATTTCAAATAGTACATTGATTTTATCCGGGGCAAATCTCACAGGGTCTCCAATTACGATCTATCCGGGGATACCACAAACAGTTTATTATATGAACCATCCCGAGGTTGTGGATTGGATGTTGAGTTGGGCACCATCACCACCAAATCCTCAGCTTGTCCAACTGATGAGGAATCAACCCTATAACCCAGGTGAATATAACGGAACCTATTCATTTAATTTCAATGGACAACCTTGTTCAGCTAATGTAAATATTATTAGTAATTAGGTAAAACGCAATCTTAATTTACACCACTATCCAAGTTAGAGTAGTGGTGTAAATTAAGGTGTTAAATTCTCTATTTTTATAAGTCCCTCTAACTCGGCGATCAACCCTTCGAGCGCTTTGATATATATATCGTTTACCGACAAAAAAGAATAATTTTTGAACGCGTCAATATCTCTATAACCCATTTTAATTGAATCACGAAATAGTTGGACATTGCGATCTGGTTGTCCCAATTCGTCAAATAAAGCACCAAGATTGTAAAGTGTAACTCCATCCAAATCTTTCTGACTAAGAAGAGCCTCCGCTTCTTGTAAAGCTTCGATTGGATGATTTGACCATAAAAGAGTGAAAGCATAGGTTACTTTCCAAAAAGCTTCATCAGGGTTTCTATCCACATATTTCTGCAAGAATGGTATTGCGTTATTTGCTACTTCTGATAAACGATTTTTATTTCCTGAAGAAGATAATGCAATCATTAAATTATAAAAATTGGCTTTATCGTTCTCAAAATCTAAAGCAGTTGAAAATGCTTCAACCGCATCAATATATCTTCCAGATTTCAAATATACATTCCCTAATGCATTATATAAAACGCTGTAACTTGGCTCAAGTAGAATCGCTTCTTTTAATAGGATTTCGGCAGAGACGAAATCTCCTTTTTGCCATGCAATCTCACCACGAATCCAAAGTGTTCGCGCTGTTGTCATTATTTTTTGTTCGGCTTTATTAAGAGATTCTTCTGCCTTTATCAGCCATTTAGGAGCACGAGACCATTCACGGTAATAGGCGATACAAGTATTTGCAATTGCAAGATAAACTTCAGAAAAATTAGGATCAAGTTCAATTGCTTTTGCAAATAGTTGTAAAGCGCTCTCGTAACCTGATCGTGAAATAAGTCTGTTATAATGTATGCCTCTTAGCCACAATTCATACGCCTCTGCATTTTCCGTTGGCTGCTGTGCGATAATTTTCTTTTCTTCTGGAGAAAGTTTTAGCTTTAGGGCTTCGGTGATCTGCTTTGAGATGCTTTCCTGTAATTCAAAAATATCATCGAAGTTACCGTCGTAGTGATTTGTCCAGATCTGCTGGTTGGTGAAGGCATCGGTCATTGAAGCGGTGATACGGATCTTCTCGCCGGATTTTCTGACGCTGCCACCTACGAGATAGCGGACATTCAGATCACTTGCGATCTCCTGCGCTTTTGGATGATGCTTTTTGTAATACATTACATCCGTGCGGCTTGGGACTTTCATGTGCTCCAATGCACCAAGCGTGGTGATGAGTTCATCAAGCATTCCATCGGCAAACCATTCGTTATCATGCTCTTTCGAAAGATCATCGAAAGGGAGGATGGCAAGGCGGATGTCTTTGGAAGTAGTGGAACGGACTTCAGTCCGTCCGGACGGACTAAAGTCCGTTCCACTAATGCTTGCGCTTTTGATATTAAGCTGTTCGAGTGCTTTCAATATCAGATCAGTATTCTCGATCTCTACTCTTTGCAAGCCCGCGAAGTGATACGAGAATTCTTCAGTAAGCTCGGCATTTTCAAGCATTACTGGAAGTAGATGCTTGTGCTTCTCAGCAGCGAGATTCAATTCCTTTACGACATTTTCACTTGCAAGCGATGAGGAGGAGACAAGGACGGCAACGAGTTTGGACGCATTGATGGCTTGTACGATTTCTTTTCCCCATCTTGATGCTCCGCGAATATGATGCTCATCGATCCACGTATCATATCCGGACGCACGGAGTTTCTCCGCCAGCGTTAGTGCTTGCAGGCGGTCATGCGAAGAGTAGGAGATGAAGATGTCAGCCATTTTTTTTTAGCTGACAGTTTACACTTGACAGCTAACAGTGATTATAAAAAATCTGAGCGTAGAATAACACTCTCAAAAATCTTTTAATCCCATAAATTAAAGATATAAAGCCGCTACCTTCGCCCCAACCCATTCCCTGAGTATATGGAGAGGGAGATAATCCTTCGTATCTTTGCTCAAAATTCTTCAGAATATCTTATGATGTTTTCACGCTGTTTTTCCGGGACTACGCAGGGAATCGAAGCTTATACGGTGGAGATCGAATCGCATATTGAAAATATGTCGCCGCAATATGTTATGGTCGGCTTGCCGGATTCTGCCGTTCGCGAAAGCAAGGAACGCGTCATGGCAGCGATGAAAAATTCGGGATTGGAATTCGATTTCTCCAAACGTATTACGATCAATCTTGCTCCGGCGGATATTCGTAAAGAGGGAAGCGCCTTCGATCTTCCGATCGCTCTCGGTTTACTTGCGGCAACAGGCGGTGTTGATGGCGATGTGTTGAAGCAATTTATCGTGCTCGGAGAATTAGCGCTCGATGGTACAGTCCGCTCGGTACGGGGAGCTCTCAATATTGCTTTGCATGTCCGTGAGCTAAAAAAAGAAACACCAAGTTTGCGCGGTATGATTCTGCCCGTCGAGAATGCGCGTGAAGCAGCACTTGTGCAAGAGTTAGAAGTCTTTGGCGTTGCAACGCTCCGAGAAGCAGTCGGGCTAATAAATTCTTCGCAGATCATCGAGCGCACGCAGATAGATATTAAAGAACTTTTCAAAGCACAAGAGCATGACGGACTTCTGGACTTCGCCGACGTCAAAGGTCAGGAGGCAGTAAAGCGATCTTTGGAGGTCGCAGCCGCAGGCGGACACAACGTCATTATGATCGGCTCACCGGGAAGCGGAAAGAGTATGCTTGCAAAACGCTTTCCTTCGATCTTGCCACCGCTGACATTTGATGAAGCGCTTGAGACGACGAAGATACATTCAGTTTCCGGTATTCTTCCGGCAGATACTCCGCTTGTTACCTCGCGTCCTTTCCGCGCGCCACATCATACGATCAGCGACGCAGCACTTGTCGGCGGCGGGATGAATAATATTCGTCCCGGAGATATTTCGCTCGCGCATCACGGTGTACTTTTCTTAGATGAACTTCCGGAATTTCAACGAAATGTACTCGAAGTTCTGCGCCAACCACTTGAGGATGGAAAGGTCACGATTTCACGCGTGAAGATGACAGTGGAATATCCTGCAAATTTTATGCTACTCTGTGCGATGAATCCGTGCCCATGTGGCAATTTCGGATCGAGTTTGCATCCATGTACATGCTCCGAACAAACACGAACGAGGTACATGAGCAAAATTTCCGGTCCGTTGCTTGACCGTATTGATATTCACGTCGAAGTGCCAAGCGTGAAGATCGAAGAGCTTTCGAAAAAATCAAGCGGTGAACATTCTAAGCCGATAAGAGAACGGGTTCTTAAAGCTGGCGAGATTCAGCGCGAACGATATAAATCATATAACGAAAAAAATCCGAAGAACAAGATTTACAAAAATGCTGATTTGACATCAAAGCTAATTCAGGAATTCTGCGAAATATCTGAAGATGGGAAAAATATCCTAAAGATGGCAATGACAAAAATGGGACATTCAGCAAGAGCGTATGATAGAATCCTAAAAGTATCACGGACGATCGCCGATCTCGCCGCTAGTCCGAACATCGAGAATCCGCATCTTGCGGAGGCAATACAGTACAGGAGTTTGGATAGGCAGTTTTGGAATGCGTAATTCCTGAACTGGGATTTATAAGATTTTTGTGATTAGTTTGTTGAAATCTTTGAAGAAACTACCTAATGATAAAAGAGGTTTTATGTGCCGCATTGAAATTTAGGCTGTAAGCTTTACGCTTTGTGCTTGAAAACCCCGGGGGCTGTAGCTCATCTGGTAGAGCGTTTGAATGGCATTCAAAAGGTGAGGGGTTCGAGTCCCCTCAGCTCCACATCCGTTTTCTCCTATCTGAATCAGTTGTTGAATTTAAGCCATATTCGCAACCCTCCAAATCTTTTTTCCTGATTTTCACACAACCCATTAGAAAATGTTGTATTATTGTAGTGAAAACTTTCTCTTCATTTGAGAAAAATTGACAAGATCGGAGCTTCTTTTGAGTTGTGTTGAGTGCCGTTGTTTTCTGCCGTTGGTAAAGTAGTTTTGTTTCTGAGTTGTATTCTTACATTTATTGATGTCGTACTTTCTTGCCGCAAGTCGGTAGTTTTTTTCGTTATGTAAATCTCACTATCCCTATGAAGTCACTACGAAAATTTAGTGTTTTCTCATTACTAACTCTGTTATTGTTGCCCTCATTTGCTTTTGCGCAAACTACCGGTATTTTACGAGGCAAGGTCATTGACGTCGGAACCGGTGAGGATATGCCATCGGCAACGGTCGTTCTTATTGATGCGAAGTCACCGGTCTCAGATCCAAAAAAAATCGGACGCATCGCCAAGAAAGACGGCACATTTGAATTCCTTGCTGTCGAAGCAGGGGATTATACAATGCGTGTTACCTATATCGGCTATAAGATTTTCACAAAAAAGATTTCTATCGAAGCAGGGAAAGAATATTCAGAAACGGTAAAGATGAATACCGATATTCAAGGGCTCGATGAAGTAGTTGTTGTCGGAGAAGCTGAGACACGGTTCAAAAGCGATGCGGAGGTATCGGTGTCAACCGTGAATGCTGTTAAAGTGCAGGAAAATAGTTCGTATCAGGATCTATCACAGCTTCTTGCGGGAAAAGCTGTTGGTGTTCACATTAGTCCTGCATCTGGGACAGTAGGGGGCGGTATAAGGTTCGATGTTCGTTCGGGCGCAGGATTGTTCGGCTCGGGACAACCGGTTATTTATGTTGATGGAATTCGTATCTCCAATGGTGAAATTGGGAGCGATTTAACCGGGGGGCAGTCATTTTCTTCGATTGCAGATATAATTCCTGAAGACATAGAATCAGTGAATATCTTAAAAGGTCCAGCCGCGTCAGCGCTTTATGGAACTTCAGGTTCGAATGGTGTGATGGTTATTAAAACACGTCATTCAATATCTGAAGAAGGTAACGGTGCTAATTTTGTTTATAAAGCCACACAGGGTTGGAATACTCAAGCAGAGAAATATATTGCTTCTAACGGTTTGAATTTTAGTGAGGCTAATTCAATATTCCGTGTCGGTCCGTTTACAGAGCATTCACTCAGTCTCAATGGTGCGAATGCACTTTTTAGTTATTATGCATCATTCGATCATCGAAATGAAGATGGCATACTGATGAATAATAGTTTGGATAGAAATTCGTTTCGTGTAAATTTGAGTGCTTCTCCGAATGAAGATGTAACCATTAATGCATCAACCAATTTTATTGTAGATAATATTGCGCTTCCTCAAAATGACAATAACATTCTTGGGTTTTTAGGTGAAACGGTTCTTTTTGGACCGACATCGGCTGGCGGTCCTGGAGCCTATGCTTTAGCTGATAGTACATTGGTGAGGGGAGTCACTACTACGAATGCAACCCAACGCTTTCTGGGTTCTATTGAGGCTCTATACCACCCTTTGTCAAACCTTTCATTTCGTGCCGCAATTGGCTATGACGGAACTTCGAGTCGTATAGACCAGACATTCCCTGCAAACCTTGATTACTCAGGCTTCGGCTATGTTAACGGACAACGTTATACAGAAAATCAAACGATAGCAAGAATGAACATTGATCTTTCTGGAACATATAATTGGGAAACTTCCAAAGATTTTACAACATCAACAACATTTGGAAGTCAGCTCTTTATTTTCAGTAACCATGATATCTCTATAACAAAACAGGACTTCCCTACACAGTTCGTCACGAATATTGATGCTGGCGCTAAATTTATTGGGGCAAAGGAAACATTTAGTAATGCTCGCGAAGCTGGGCTTTATCTGATTCAGGATTTCTCCTATGAAAGCGCATATTTCCTTTCACTTGGTGTTCGTAATGATTACGCAAGTTCTGTAGGTATAAATACACCCAGCGTATTCTACCCTAAGGCAAGCGGCGCGATACGTTTAGATAAGCTGGATTTAACGCCTGCAGATTTTAATCTATTCAAATTTCGTGTAGCTTACGGTCAATCGGGAGTTCTTCCGGGATCATTGGATGGCTCAGGATTGCTGTGGTCTGCGGTTCCGAGTGGAGCCGGACGTGGGGCTGTAATTAATTTTATAGGGAATCCTGATATCAAACCTGAACATATCTCTGAATTTGAGATTGGTTTGGATTTGGAATATAAAAATGCTTACGGTCTGAATTTTACCTATTTTATGCAGAATGCAAATAATTCGATAGTAAATTTCGAGAATGCTCCTTCTACAGGATTAACTGCAAGTGCGACTCCGCGGAATGTCGGTTCGATAAAGGGATCAGGATTTGAAGGGGTACTCTATGGAAACATTTTCCGGATAAAAGATTATCAATTAGATGCAAACTTAATGATGAGTTATGCTACAAACACCGTTACAAGTTTAGGAGGCGCGGCACCTATCTTTGTAAATCAGAACGCAGTTGTTGAAGGACTTCCTCGTGCTGCCTTTTATACTTTTGCAGTACGAAGTGCCTTATTTGATCCAACTACAAAAGTTTATACAGGATCGAATATTGATACGAGCCGCTCATTCCTTGGTAATCCCATTGCTCCATGGAACGGGTCATTTTCTCTGACTCTAAAGTTTTTGCAGAATTTTACTCTTACAGTGCTTACGGATTGGCAATTCGGCGGCACAATTTATAATAATACGAGAGTCTACCAAGCCATCTTCAGCAATGATGCCGAATATAATCTCTTGAATAAGCAACTGGGATTTGTTACAGATACTGCCATTACCCCTTTTAAGCCGGGCTCTGCCGAATATATAGCTGCAGGAAATAAATTTGCGACATTAGACCCTAATCAACCGGGAGCTACAGGATATTATGAATCATCAGATTTTATTCGGCTTCGTGAGATCGGACTTCGATATGATTTTACTAGTCTTATCAGCGATCTTTTGCCGAATAGGCAGATTAAGAGTCTTTCTATCAATGCAGGATGCAGGAATGTTCTTTTCATTATGAAAAAATATTCCGGTCCCGATCCCGAGGTTAATTCCTTCGGATCTTCTTCCAGTATCACGCGGGGACAAGATTTTCTTACTCTCCAAAATGCGCGTGTATTTTATGCTTCACTCACACTTGGATTTTAAGAAAGGGAATATTATGAAAAAAAGAAATTTTATTTTGTTTGGTTTTCTTATTGCAATCAGTGTCGTCGGTTGTAAAGATTTTGTACAAGGTATTGATCCCCCGATCAATGTAGTACAAGATAATTTTCTTAATACCGAGAATCAGACAAAATTCGTCGTCAATGGTGTTCTATCGCAATTTTACGATGCGTATGGACAGTTATCATGTTTAGGAGATGCGCTTTCAGATGAGCTTGTCTTCGATAAGCGCGCTCCGAACGCGACATACACGAATTACCAGTTGATCGATCAGGGAAATCCTGAGATTATAGATGTTTCAATTGAGGACGCTGAGCTTTCTCTTGGCAGATTCCGTCTTTATGCTGATACTCTTGTTTCGCGTGTTGGTAAAATTGTTTACAACGATTCATCATTACGAAATCTTGCATTGTTCACCGGATATTTTTATGGAGGAATAGCTCGATACTTATATGCTTCTTACTTTGGTCTTCAAGAAACAAAGGGTGGCGGCTGTATTGATCTAAGTGCTTTCATTCCCTCCGATGCGATGTATGATCTGGCGATTGGGAAGATAACGGCTTCAATTCCTTATGGAACTCCGGAACAACAACGCATTGCACATACGATGCTCGCACGTATTCATCTTATAAAAGGCGAATATTCCTCTGCTCAGTCTGAAGCAGCATTAGGGATGATATCTTCGGATGCTGATCTTGATGCTCAGTTTAGTTCTGAAGCACAGAATTTTTGGTGGATTACTACCGGAGCAGGACGCGTGCAGTTCGTTCTTGACCAACGTTTCCATAACTATCTTTTGGAAGATCCCAAAGAATCATCCCGTTTGCCGATCGTTGTGACACCCTCTGACACTTCAGTTGTTTTGTATGTGCAGAATAAGTATCCACAAGATGCATCTCCGATTCCTTTCGCAACATGGCAGGAAAACGAACTTATTCAAGCTGAAGCAGCATCTCGAGGCGGGGATAATGCGACAGCTCTTATTATGGTCAATGACATCCGTACTTCACACGGACTTGATGTACGCACCGCTACAACGATCGATAGTATATACATAGAGCGTGATAAAGAATTATTTTGTACCGGGGCTCGTATTATTGACGAGCGACGCTTCGGAAAGTGGCATTTACCGAGCGGATGGCAGTACCTTCCGATAACGCAACGCGAACGGACAGCAAACTCTCATTTGCATTAGAATCATTTTCTATTATTAAATACCCGCATTTAGCGGGTATTTTTTTTATATGAAATCTGAACTTCTAACTTCGATTGAGAGTTATATGCCCGCAACATTTCATATTTGCACAAGGAGCGGTAGTTCAGTTGGTTAGAACGCCTGCCTGTCACGTAGGAGGTCGCGAGTTCGAGTCTCGTCCGTTCCGCAAAGACAAGCTTAAAGTAGAAAAACTTAAAGCTTAAACAAGATGATGAATATCTTGTAATGAACGCCTCGTCTCAACGAGGCGTTTTCATTTTCGTGAAATTACTTTAATTACAAGAATATGAAAAAATCACGACAGTATCTCGCCTTTGGTTTTATCTCCCTCGTTTTTCTCTCCTTTGTTATCGGACTTAGCACCCTTAATTCATGCGCTACGCTTAATGCCCTTGCAGGGCTTACGCGAGCACAATTTAAGATACAGGATGCAGTTGGTTATCGGCTTTCAGGAGTTGATATAGCCAACAAGCATTCCATTGCGGACTTCAGTATTGGTGATGGACTGAATATGATGAATTCATTTCGTACTGGTAAGTTTCCTCTTACTTTTACGATAAATGTTGCCGTAAAAAATCCTAATCAACATCAGGCTGGAAGCGGACTTTCATCTCTTTCGTTATCAGAGTTTCCATGGCGCTTAATGCTGGATGGTAAAGAAACCATAACCGGGGGTATCGGAAGCGCTGTCTATTTGCCCGATGGCGGAGCAACGACGATCATTCCTCTCCAGGTATCGGTTGATCTCAAAGAGTTTTTTGGTGATAAAGGCTACGATGGAGTTATTGGTTTAGCACTCGCTTTAGCAGGTCAGGGATCGTCACAGATCGCTCTGAAGGCGCAGCCAACGATCTCAACTCCTATCGGAAGTTTGAAGTATCCTAACGAACTTACCATTGTGAATACAGAATTCAGAAATTAGAGTTCTAAGTTCTTAGTGCTTAATTCTTAATTAAAAACTAAGAACTAAGTACTAAGAATATCTATAAAAAATGCGACCAAAAGGAATAATCATCGCCATCGACGGACCGACGGCTTCGGGTAAGAGCACGACAGCAAGAGAAGTTGCAAAGAGGCTCGGTTACAGTCATATAAATACCGGTTCGATGTACCGGGCTTTTGCGATTTATGCTTCCGAGTGGGGAGTAACATCGGCTGATGACAGCCGAATTGCTGAACTCTCTCAAAGAGCCTATATTGATTTTGATGAGAATGGAAATATCCTTCTCGAAGGACGCGACGTCACCAAAGATATTCAAGCGCCGGAAATAGCACAGCTTGCAAGTTCTCTTGCAGTGCTTCCCAAAGTCCGCGAGAAGATGGTTGCATTGCAGCAAGAGATTGGCAAGGATGGTGGTTCAGTCCTCGATGGAAGAGATATTGGGACAGTCGTTTTTCCTGATGCAGAACTAAAAATTTATCTCATCGCAAATGCCCAAACTCGCGCCGTTCGTCGAAAACTGGAATTAGAAACTGCGGGAAAAGATATGCCTCTTGATAAGCTTATAAAAGAAATCGAAGAGCGGGATAGACGTGATTCTGAGAGAGAACTAAGCCCACTTAGAAAAGCAAGTGATGCAATAGAACTTGATACGAGCAAATTGAAAGTAGGAGAACAAATTGAGAAAGTAGTGGATCTCGCGAAAAAGTTATTAAAATAATCTCAACTAAAAAAGATTTTTATTGTCTGGTTCTTCTATCCATAAACGATATAGAGACATAAATAACCTCTTACATGTTTTGTGAGAGTCTTTTTCAGAATTAAATCAATTACTACAATGAATGAATTCGTACTTATATATCGTGGTCATGGGACGGATGGCGGAGCAATGTCACCGGATGCAATGCAGGCACATATGCAGCTTTGGCAGGCATGGTTTGCAAAACTTGGCGAAGAAGGTCATTTGAAGGACTGGGGAGCACCACTTCAAGGAGCTGGAAAACAAGTCACAAAGGGTGGAGTCATTACTGATGGTCCTTTCGCCGAAGGCAAGGAAGTTGTCGGAGGCTTTTCCATCATTAAGGCGAAAGATATTGACGAAGCCGCTAAGATTGCTAAAAGCTGCCCGTGCTTTGAGACTGGCGGACAGGTGGAAGTTCGTCCGGTTCAGGCTATGTAATATTCAATGAGCGCAGAAGTCAATGAAGTCGTTCAGTATTTATTCCGGCAAGAGTCGGGTAAGCTTGCGGCTTCATTGGCGCGCGCTTTTGGGTTGCAGAAGATCGGCGTTATCGAAGACATTGTACAAGACACCTTAGTTGCAGCGCTGAATACATGGTCATTCAGAGGAGTCCCTGAAAATCCGACAGCTTGGCTACATCGCGTTGCTAAAAATAAAGCAATTGATTGGATCCGCCGACGCAATCTCGAATCTCGGAATGTGAATGAAGCTCTCTTTGGTATGCGTGCAGCCTCAGATATGTTGAATTTGGAGCAAAATTTTCTTTCATGGGAAATTAGTGATTCTCAGCTTCGAATGATGTTCGCCTGCTGCCATCCGGGAATACCGCAAGAATCTCAAATTGCCATTATTCTGAAAACGCTTTGCGGATTTAGTGTTCGTGAAATAGCAAATGCATTTCTTGCACAGGAATCAGCAATAGAAAAACGACTTGGACGTGCCAGAAAATATTTCCGTGATTTCTCGGTTGAACTTGAAGTACCTTCACTCGAAGCGATCAACGAACGTCTCGAAGCAGTTCTCCGCTCGCTCTATCTTCTTTTTAACGAAGGTTATAAACGCACAGATAGCGACGGACTTTACAATCGCGATCTTTGCCTGGAAGCTCTGCGTTTGGCACTTATCCTTGCCGATCATCCTGTAGCTAGTTCACCTCAAGCGAAAGCTATTGTAGCATTAATGACATTTCATGCGGCAAGATTTGATACTCGGACGAATGATAACGGTGAGATTGTTTTATTGCCAGATCAAGACCGTTCAAGTTGGAATCAGGAGCTGATCCGAAATGGTATGTATTACTTCGAACAATCCGAGGCTGGCCTTTACACTTCGCAATATCATATTGAAGCAGCAATTCAATCTGTTCATATAGCGGCTCACTCATTTGAAGAAACAGACTGGGCAGTTATTTTAGGTTTGTATAAACAACTCTATGCGATTAATCCGAGTCCGATCATTGTAATGCATATGTCTGTATCTGTGTGTAAGGTTCATGGACCTGAAGCTGCGATCGAATTATTGTTAGGACACCCACTTACCGATTATTACCTTTACCATGCTATTTTAGGGCATGCTTTTGATATTTCCTGCAGAAGAGTAGAAGCTGCAGCCGCATTTAAGACTGCATCAGAGATGACGTTAAATTTGCGTGAAAAAGCATTGCTCGAGGAGAGGTTTAGGAAACTCTCAACTATCAGCTAAATTATATTGTTTACTTTGACGTGAAAGTAACAGTAGATAGAAATTCCGGCTTTTGCTGGGGAGTAGTCCGGGCAGTTGATTTTGCCGAGGAAGAGCTATCCCATAATGCGAAACTCTATTCATTAGGGGACATCATTCACAATCCTGTTGAGATTGACCGACTGGGACAAGAGGGGCTTGCAACTGTTAAGCACTCCGATTTTGAGCGTATAGCAGAGGATAATAAAACTTCGAAAACTCCTACTAAAATTCTAATCCGTGCTCATGGCGAGCCTCCTGAGACCTATAGGAAGCTCCAAGAGCTTGGCATTCAGTATATTGACGCAACCTGCCCCGTTGTCACGAAAGTACAGGAGCGCATCAAGAAATTCTACGATAAAGGCTTTCAAATCGTGATCTTTGGCAAGAAAGATCATGCAGAGGTGATCGGTTTGCGAGGAGTGGTGAACGATGAAGCAATTGTCGTAAAAACCGTTGAGGAAGCCATGTCTTACGTTACACTCGACAAGCCGACGGTTCTCTTTTCGCAGACAACGATGGATAAGCCGACATTCTATGCAATTCGCGATGTCTTAAAGACTCGTATTAAAGACCTCGTTGTTGCAGCCATGGAAGAAGATGCTCTTGAATTCCATGCGAAGGATACGATCTGTGGTCAGGTTTCCGGAAGAGAGAAGAAATTGCTTGAGTTTGCTGAGGCGAATGATGCCATTATTTTTGTTGCCGGAAGGACAAGTTCGAACGGTAAAGTTCTCTACGATATTGCGAAAGGAAAGAATCCTAATACATACTTTATTGAAGATGAATCTGAATTAAATCCCGATTGGTTTTTAGGTGTAAAAAGTGTCGGGATTACTGGGGCTACATCAACTCCGATGTGGCTAATGGATAGAGTGCAAGATGCCATATATATTCTTTGCGGCGAGCCCGAAAAAGCCGATCTACTCCCTGTAATTGCTTGATAAATAGCAGTATAAAGACTTCCCTTAAAGCTAATTATCTTTTTGAATTAGCCTCTGTATCTGTTTCAAAAAATACTGTACTTCAAGAACTCGTTCCGCCAAAACACTTTTCTAAAGCGCGATTTATAAACTACATTCCTGAAGCTGAATACCCATCCCAACGAGAAGCTTTGCATAAAATAACTGACTTCGTTTTAAGTATTAAACCCTTGGGATCACAAGGTTTTTTTAGAAAATTCATTGACTCAGCACATGAAGGAAAGGGGCTTTATTTGGATGGTGGCTTTGGCGTTGGCAAAACACACTTATTAGCATCAGCTTATCATTCTTTCCAAGGAAAAAAAGCATATCTTTCATTTCAGGAATTGATGTTTCTTGTTGGTCTCCATAAATTGAGTGGTGTCGTTAGTCTTCTGAAAGATCTCAAGTTACTTATCATCGATGAGTTTGAACTTGACGATCCTGCAAATTCTCGCATCAGTACAAATCTTCTCGGACAGCTCTTCGATGCAGGTGTTTCAATCCTTACAAGTTCTAATACCCCTCCGGGAGCTTTAGGAGAAGGGAAGTTCTCTGTTGAAGATTTTCGGAGAGAGTTAGGTGAGCTTACAAAGCGATTCACCGTAATTTCCATTGATGGTGAAGATTATCGGATAACTCATCATTTGGACGAAGGAGCAGGGAGTTCATGGACGTCGAGTCAAGTAGAATTCAATAAACTTGTTGAGTCACTTAGCATTAAGCCACTGAAAGTAGTGGAGGCAAACTTTGATGAGTTTCTCACAACTCTTGCTAAAGTTCATCCTATGCGAATTCGCAGAGCTTTGTCGGAAATTGACGGCGTTATCTTACAAGGTGTTCATCAAATATCTAATCCTCATGAAGCACTTCTTTTCGTATATTTCATTGACAAGGCTTATGACAATAATTTGCTACTTATCGTAGAATCAACAATTCAAATAGAAGACATTTTCCAGAAATCTTATTTTACAGGCGGTGATACAAAAAAATACCTTCGGACTATTTCAAGGCTCAAAGAAATGACAAAGACTGGTTTCGTCCGTCTGGCTGGTAATTAAGGAAATTTTTCTACGCATTCCGTGTTATATGCGGCTCGTAAAAGAGTGAAGACTCTGCCTTAGGACTTTCATAGTTGTTCGTCCCGGTAGATATCCTTCATAAAATCAATCACTTAGCATTATTATATCAAACTATGGTTAAATTACGCCTTGCCAAACAGGGACGCAAAAAGCTTCCTATTTATAAGATCGTTGCTGCCGATAGCCGCAACCCACGTGACGGACGATTCATCGAAGCTCTTGGTCAGTACCGTCCGAAGAACGAAACTGATAAAGTTCAACTCAACGAAGATCGTATTATGTATTGGCTCAATGTTGGTGCACAACCGACTGATACCATGCGCTCGATCCTTTCGCGTGAAGGCATTTTGCTCAAATGGCATTTGCAGAAAAAGAAAATTGAACCGGCTCGTGCCGAAGAGATCTTCAATACTTGGAAATCTCAGAAAGAAGAGAATGCTGCGAAGAAGCTGATGAGCAAGTCAGAACTTGCCAAGAAAAAGAAAGCTGATGCAGAAGCTGTAAAAGCTGAAGCTGCAAGAGCAGAGGCTCAAAAGGCTGCTGATGAAGCAAGCGCTGCTCAAGCCGCAGCCGATGCAGCCGCAGAAGCCGAAGCTGCTGCAACTCCGGTTGCTGAAGCTCCGAGCATTGAAGCGGAAACGCCTGCTGCCGAGGCTCCAGTTGCAGAAACTCCTGCTGAGTAAATTTAGTATGGTTAGGATATTAAGCCCCGAACTTGTTTCGGGGTTTTTCTTTTTAGAGTATTATGGAAGAAGAAGAACAAATACTGATCGCTATCATCCGCCGTGCTCATGGGCTTAAAGGTGAGGTTCTTGCCGAAGCATATACCTTTGATAAAACCCGCTTCAAAAAACTCAAAGGAGTAACCCTAAAATTTCATAAGGGAAATACTCTGCATTATACTATTTCCGGTTCGAGAGTTGTGACGCAAGGTGTTCTCCTCACATTTGAAGAAGCCAAAGATAGAAATGCTGCCGAAACATTGCGCGGAGCAGAAGTTTATATCAAAATCTCTGAACGTCTTCCACTGGGCGATGACCGTGCCTACTACGATGAATTTGTAGGAATGAGCGTCATTGACGACAGCAGCGCCGAAGTACTTGGCACTGTAAAAGAGGTCATGGAAATGACGAACGGGGATATGTACGTTCTTACAATGAATGATGGTTCTGAAAAGCTTGTCACTAATGCGGGTGAAGAGATAGTCCGTTTAGATAAAAAGAACCATCAAGTCCGGGTTAAACTTTTGGAGAATTATAATTAAGGTTACAAAGAGGAAATACGAGATTCTTCGTTTCGCCCAGAATGACTTCTATTTTCGGACTATGGATTTTAAAGACTAACGACTTCTGTCTCTTCCGTCCTCAGCAGAATTACTTTCTTCCTATGAGCGCCATACATGATGCCCATTGGGATAACGATGAGATAGCCGATAAGAAGCACAATCGGTGATACGTCAAGAGCCATGAAGCCCATTGTTTCGCTTGTACCCATAATGATATAGCCAAGAGTGACTACACCGATTCCGATGAGAATAAAGATCATGTTCTTGGATTCGAACGGCATATTGAACGGACGAACTCCTGAAGCACCTTTAACGGTGCGTGTTGTACGCTGACGCTCTGCTGTAGCGTTTGCTCGGGGACGTTGCTGTTGACGAGGTGCTGTGCTACGGACTGGTTGAGCCATGGAATTTCTAATAAGTAAGTTTAAGTGAGTATGTAAACGGAGTAGGTTTTTCTCTCGTTCCTCATTATCTCTAATACTAATATTCCGTTAAACTTCCTTTTTCCAAGTGAAATCTGCGCTGTGCTTTTTTTGCAAGTTCAGTATTGTGCGTTGCGATGATGAAGGTCTGATTGAATTTTGCAGCGAGGGATAGCATAAGCTCAAAGAGTTTGTCGCTGTTTTCGTTGTCGAGATTCCCGGTTGGCTCATCGGCAAGAACGAGTGCGGGTTGCATCATAAATGCTCTCGCCACAGCAACTCGCTGTGCCTCGCCGCCGGATAACTCTGCCGGACGATGTGATTTTCTTTCGAGTAATCCGACTTCTGCTAATAACTCTTCTGCTCGTATTGTCGCACTTTCAAGTTTCTTACCTGCGATCAATGCCGGCATTCCGATATTTTCTATTGCAGTGAATTCAGGAAGCAAGTGATGAAATTGAAAAATAAATCCGATCTTCTTATTTCGGAATGATGCAAGTTCGCTTGAAGTGAGTGTGCTGGTATCTTCGCCATCAATGACAATCTCGCCGGACGAAGGAATATCCAATGTGCCGATGAGATTCAACAATGTGCTTTTGCCTGAACCGCTCGGTCCGGTAAGTGCAACGATCTCGCCGGGTTTCACTTCGAAAGAAATATTGCTGAATACTTCCACTACGCCCGTTCCGCTTGAAGCGTAGCGTTTGCCGAGAGATTTTACTTCTAAGATGTTATCCATAAATTATTTATTATTGTGTCATTGTGAGGAGGACTTTAGCCCGACGAAGCAACCCCCTCCGGTTGTGGTAGAATTTAAGGTTCTACAAACTATTAGGGGATTGCTTCGTCGTTCGCAAGTGAACTCCTCGCAATGACGCATTTAATACTATTCCCACCTCAATGCCTCCGCCGGTCTTGTCAGTGCAGCTCTTCTCGATGGCGCAAAGGATGCGATAGCCACAAGCAGCATCGCACCGATGCCGACGGTTAGAAAGTCGGTCCATCGCATCTCAACCGGAAGGGCAGGAATGATATAGACGCTTGTATCGAGTGTAAAAAATCCAAATTGCTGTTGTGCCCATACGACTGCAAAACCAATAGCACATCCGGCAATTGTTCCGATAAAGCCGGTAAGTAAGCCTTGATATAAATAAATTCTCTGAATATTTTTTTGATCAGCGCCAAGTGCTACCAATAAGCCAATGTCTCGACGTTTTTCGAAAACAGTAAGCGTCAGAGCGCTAAAAATACTAAATGAGGCTACAGCAACGATGAGGATTAAGATTACATAGGCGATCCATCGTTCCATCTGCATCACATTATAGAGATCGGTATGCAGATCATACCAAGTATCAATATGGTATTTTGATGTGTCGAGTATTCCCGCAAGTTTTATTTTCACATCGGGAGCATCGTTGATAGAATTTAATCGAAGCTCCAATGTAGTTGCCGCGCCTTCAGGAATTTCAAAAAGATCGCGAGCTACAGAGATACTGGTATAAGCGTTTACTCCGTCATAGTCGCGATTATTGGCTGCAAAGATTCCTCGAACAATTAGTTGCCGAGTTTTTGGCGTAACCGGCTCAGTGAGAATTCGCTCCATTCCGTTAGGGCTGAAAACTTGAAGGGTGTCGCCGATGACGAGTGCAAGATTGTCGGCAAGTAGCTGTCCGATAATAATGCTTGAATCATCAAGGATGAGTTTACCTGACTGAATACTTTCACCAAGACCTGAGACTTCTTTCGCATCAGATTGCGTAATGCCTGTAAGCATTGCAACACGGGGAAGGGTATAGTGGACAAGGACTGCTTTTTGCTTGAGGACAGGAGCGAATGATTTTACTTCAGAAAATTTAGCAACTTGTTTTGAAAGCTCAGGAATATTCGAAATAACTTTCGATGAAGAATCCGAAGAGATATTCGCGCTAATGCGAATATGAGGATCAAAATTTACAAGAATTCCAGTGACTACACCTGAGAATCCGTTGAAAACCGAAAGTACGCAAATAAGTGCTGCAACTCCGACCATGATTCCCAAAGCCGAGAGAATACTGATGATGGTGATGAAACTCTGTGATCTTCGCGAAAGTGCATAGCGCTTGGCGAGGAATAATTCATATCGCATTATGCAAATCTACGGATTTTATTTTTGCATCTCGAACTTACTGAGTGCAATGGTGACATAGGGAGTTCCGTCTATCGCTTTGACGGAAATAGATTGCTTCATTCCTTCCCATCGCATTTCGTGTACGGTGTTTGTCGTTTCGATGTCGGGCGGACCGTAATAAGTTGACAGTTCCTGTGACATTCGGCTATACGTACTTGTCGTTTCCTCTTGGTTTTTTGTCGGTGCAACAAAACTGACTTGAGAGATTAATCCTTGAGCATAAGCAATACGAAACTCGCCTTTGCTTCCTAAATAATTTCCTGCGAATTTTACAATTCCGATTCCCGAAGTCGCATCCCATAACAGCGTATCAAGCTTAGAGTTAATGTAAGAAAATACCAGTTTGCCTTCAAGACCGGGAGTTAATCCTAAAATAGAAACAGTATCAATATCGGGTCGGGAATTGGCTGCGGCATTCGAGAGTGGCATCGCAAAGAGAAAAAGTAGAACAAATATTTTCATATCTGTTAAACAAATTTCCCTTTAAAAACAAGCCGGGAGCGATTGCTCCCGGCTCTCCCACACTGGACATACGATCTTTGAGACTAAGGCTCTCCCCACAAAACAAAAGCGTTAGTCAGAAGTCGTGGTCCTATGGAGAATACGAAGAATGATACAATTTGGATTTAAAGAGATCTATTTTATCTACCTATTTTTATACTTTGTGCAATGTCTCTGAAATAGTTTATAACTCGCTGATATTTTTCGGGCTTAATCGGCACAGTAAGTAGAACCAACGAATTCTTTGTGACGATTGCATCTATATATTCAATAAAATCAGTGTGTTTGGCAAGAATTTCATAAGAAGCAATGACTCCTGAACTGTCTTGCTTAGATTTACTGGTTAAGTGTTCATCAAGAGGTCGGATAGCAATACCTCTGTTCCCATAACTCTCACGAACGGATTTTTTTAGATTTGACCATACTGCACTATCGAACGTAGGAAGATTGCTTGGATACATCAACAAAGAAAGCATTCTCTTGGAAGAATCTTCGAGATCAGTAAATAGCAATTGATAAATATGCTCTGACGAGTCAATGACTTCTTCTGCTTGCCAGCCGGGATTTGCTTCGATTGAGATTTTAGCCAATTCTGCGGAGAATTCTCTCCGAAGTCCTGGAATAATAACTGCAGTTCGTGGCTTATGAATAAGCTTCTTCTGCTGGGCGAAGGATGTGCCCAGTGTTATGGAAATAAAGACAACGACTAATAAATATCTGATAAAGAGCACTTCGGTAATATCGTTTATATTTGAGACATTTTTGTCCTTGTCTTATTTTGGAATTTAAATTGTCCTTTTTCGTGCTTCACTATCTTTTCATTATCATCCGGGATAAGAGCGGGATAATCATCAGTCACATGATAGATATCACCGTTTTTTAGGTCAAAGACTCTTACATCGGAAGTTGCAGGAGAATAGATGTGCAGACCGATATACGGTTCATCGGAGGAAACATTTTGTAGGGAATGAATCATGCCTCTCTCTAAACGGACGCATTCGCTGTTTTTCATCGTTTGATGCTCGACGAGATCAAGGGAGCCATCCTGTAGTTCGTACCTGAAATGCTCGATCTCTCCGCTATAAGAAAAAACAATGCCAACAGCATCACCATGATCATGGACATCGCACCAGCCGCCTTTAGGCCAAGCACCGATGATCACTTCGAAACGATCATCTAAATGTAGCATTGCGCGTCCATAGGGAAGCTCGACTTTTGAAACTGCAAGAATTTCTTCCCGCGAAGGAAGATTAGCTTCCAATATCCGCTCCATGGATTCAATGGAAAGATCGTCGGAATTCTTAAGCGCTTCGAGCAGTATATCTATAGTATTCATTCGTGCAAATTTGGTGGAGTAAACTTAATTCTTTCTAGAAATATACTTGGTAAATCTTAATTCCGGGAATTTCATTCCTTTAACTAAGCATAAGAATAAAATTATTTTTTTGAAATCCTATTCGATTGATTGAAAAATAGAGTATATTTGTCACAGAATGTTCTGTTGAAACGTCTTTTCAGTTGTGGGTTGTGATCTATTACGGATAATCTTTGACGAAAATGAATACTATTCGACGTTTATGCACTTCTGCTTTTATGCTGGTAGTTGTTTTTACCATAGCGGCAAATTCAGTAAAAGCGCAGCTTCCTACTATTCCGAATGTGACAGTTCTACCGCCTGTTTTAAATAATCCTTCGCCATATCTTTCCGATTGGCAAAGCCGGGCAAGCACAGCAACGGTGATCGTTAATAATGCGACAGGTGCATCACTCGACTGCAAGATATGGGTTGAGTTTTTTCTGAACGGATCGCGTGTAGCATATTCTCAACCTGCGAAACTGCCATTGACAAGAGTTCAGCCCGGTTCGAATTCTTTTAATGGTGGCTCACTTGTTCCGTTAAATTCAGTTCATTTTGAAAATAATGTAGATCAGAATTCACAGCGTGCCGGACGTATTCCTGATGGTCAGGTTTGTATCATTGTCCATGTGCTTGACCCACGAGTAAATAAAGAATCAGTCAGTCCGAATGGCTGTGCCATGATATTTAGTTACTCACCGCCGAATCTTATTTTGCCCTTGGATGGCTCACTTCTTTGCAGACTTGGCGAAAATAACGTCATTGATAAACGCAACAATTCACCGGTTATAAATTTTCAATGGACTCCGGTTAATCCTGCGCCACCTCAAGAACGCCAGATTGTCAAGTATCACTTTGCTATTTATGAAGTGCTTCCCGGACAAGACAAGATCGCAGCATTCAGAGGCGCACGTCCGATATTCCAAACCGGTGCAGGGGGTGGAATTCCCGACCTTTTAGGACAGACCAGTCTGATTTGGCCCACACAATATTTTTTACCGGAGAAAGGGAAGACGTATGTTTGGAGTGTGAGAGCTTTAGATAATCGTGGTAATCCTCTCGTTCTCACAAATGACGGTTGGGCTACGCCATTCACCTTTTCTGTTCCACTTGATTGCGACCAAGGCGATCATTCGAGCGGTAAAATTTCTCTTGTGGATAACGGAAAAACAGTTGGAAAAACTACCGATAATAATCTTAGCAACGATAATAAGATTATCGACAAGAACTTTGGCAATGGCAAGAAGACTGTAAAAGACAACAAACCGCCGCCACCACCCAGAGATACATCATCTTGCGGCGCTTGTAATCCAGTCATTCTGACCGATACGTCAATAGCCACATCTGATATTGCCATAAACGATACTATTAAAGTAGGGAAATTTGATATGATAGTGACGAATGTCACCAGTGGCTCTCCATCAAGTGCGAGTGGCAAGGGAACAATAAAAATATCATGGCTTTTTTCGAGTGTGCTTGTAGATTTTAGTAATTTGAAGGTAAGCGGAGCGCATGAAATGATCTCGGGGGATGTTGCAACAGTGAATGATCCTAATGCTCCTGCGTTTCCACAACAGCTTGGTATTAATACTGCTCTTTCTAATGCTTGGTCAAAATCAAAGATTGCCTCATTAGATAGTTATTTGAAATTGAACGGAAAAGTGTCGAGTGCTGCAAACCAGTTAGTACAACCACTTTCTACTCCGATCGGCGTGAGTAATTACAAAGGATTCACGCTTTGTATTTCTGAGATTCAGTTTACAAAAGATCATGGGATTTTAACGGCTGTGACATCTATACCAATTGTTTCTTATGACGACACACTCTCTTTTGGTGTAACAAATCTTCCATTCTGTCCCGCCGGTTTGACTCATAAGGGCACATTAGAATTGCTTCAGGATTTTACGCTTCACGGCGCTTCTCCAAATGAAAATTCATTCAAAGTTGCTCTCAAAGCCAAAAGCTCATCACGTGAGGGATGTTATGTTTCGTGGAACTGCACAAGTTTTGATACCCTATCGCTTGATCTCGATATCATCTTTCCGCGTACGTGGCTTGTTCCAAAACCCGATAACGATCAAGTTACCCAAGTTATTGCTAGCTTTTCAGCGAAGACAGTAAAATGGAAAGATTGGATGCTCAAAGGAAATCTCGTTCCTTGTACAATTGTCGGGACGAATGGAGTAGGTATGGAAATTACTAATCTCGCTCTTGATTTAAGCGATGGCGAGAATCCATCAGGAATTGTTTTTCCGGCAAAATATCTGGGCACACAGGGAAGTGATTTTAAAGGACTTTTTGCCGAAAACATTACTCTGACGATGCCTGATGGATGGCGAACTTTCGACGATCCGGATAAAGCTCCGACATTCTCAGCTAAAAATCTGATCATCAGCAAAACAGGACTTACTGCTGATTTTATCGCAGCAAACGTCGTTCAATTTCCAAAAGGCGACATTGCTCGTATGAGCGCTTCACTTGACACGGTTGTCATATCCCTTGTCAACACTTCACTTACTCAAGCTTATGTGAAGGGCAAAATAAATTTACCTGTTGGGGAGGCGGATCAGCAAAGCTCATTGGTATATAAAGCTTTATTTAATGTAAGTCAAAAGAAATTTGATTTTACATTAAAGCCTGATAAAGATATTACGACAAACCTTTTTGCAGGAGCCAAACTCACTATAAAAGAAACCTCACTGCTTTCGATCACTCTCTCCAAAACAGAAAAGAAATTCTCTATTACACTTAATGGAAGTGTCGGATGGAGCGATCAAGAAATTACTGTTCCGGCAACTTCAAAAAAGATAAAGATTAACCTTGCTCCTTCGTTTGAGAACGTACAGCTTATCTATGATGATAATGCATCGCCTAAAAAAATAACTTTTAATAAAGGGACATGGAGTTTTGCAAGTCCGCAGAAGAAGCTTGCCGGATTTCCGATCTCTTTGAAAAATATTTCTATAGAAACTCAGCCAACAACGGGCACAGAGCTTTGCGCAGCCGCTCTGAAATTTGATCTTACCGTAAATCTTGATTCCAATAAGATCGGTGCTGATGGGACGTTTCGTATTATCGGAGCGATTGATAAATCTACCGGCGACTCGAAATTCAAATTCAAACCGAAGTTTAAGGATTTTATTGTCGATAAGATAACTGTTAACGCGAATCTTGCAGCAGTCAAGATTGTCGGAACGTTGGAGTTTTATAATAGCGATGCAAAGTGGGGTGACGGATTCTACGCCACGATCAAAGCAACATTCACTTCAATGCAGCTCGAACTAAGTGCGAATGCGAGGTTCGGCATGAAGACTGATTACCGATATTGGTATGTGGAAGCAAAAGCAATTCTTCCAACAGGTATTCCATTCATGACCGGGTATGCATTTTATGGAGCAGGCGTAGCTGCATGGTATCATATCAACGCCGATATGACAGGAGCAAAACCAAACGCTACAGCATCATCAATGACAAGTGCAAGTTCGGGAGCTGTGATGTCTCCCGATAAAAATATTGGCTTGGGCTTCAAGGTACTTGCAGTACTTGGCACCACACCTGATCCATCAAAAATGAATGCAGATATTGCATTAGCCGCACAATTCTCACCAAGCGGAGGAATTATGAATCTCGGACTCAGCGGACAACTATGGTTGATGGCAAAGTTTACTGAACGTGCCACAGCACCGGTTATCGGAACAATGAACGTGAGCTATGATTTTCCAAATAAAATATTTGATCTCAATGCAAGTGTGACTATCAATAAGGCGCCTATTACAGGATCCGGTACTCTCAAAGTGAATGTGAATGGAACAACCGGTAAATGGTATGTGAAGATCGGTGATCCGATTAATCGAGTGACTCTAACTGTTGCTGTTCTTGGTACCGTTACCTCACATTCGTATTTTATGTTTGGCAATAATATCACTCCTCCAAGCACATTTATGTCAACGACAATTGCTGGGTTGGTTCGCGCGGGGTGTTCAATAAATAATAGTATGCTTTCAAGTGCAACAAACTCAGTAAAATCTGGTCCGGGACTTGCTACCGGATTTGAAATTGGGTTTGCAGCTAATGGAAATATTAATATTGCAGTTGCAACTATTAATTGGAATGCCAGTGCAGGCGCTGAAGCAAATCTTTCGTTGCTTCGGTATGATGGGACTCCATGCCCTAGTTTCACTGGGTATAACCGATGGTATGTGCGCGGATCAATTGCTGTGTATGGTGGTGTAACCGTTACCATGCACGTAAGTCCGTGGAATGTTGGAGGTGGTCGAATTTATCATCCATGCTGTGGTAATCCGTTTAAGAGTTGTTTCTATGATTGGAGCTGCTATGATAATTTACCGGTTGTCTGCTTGCATTGCTGCGGAAGCGGATGTAATTATAATCTTGCCACACTCAATATCGGAGCTTATCTGAATGGCGGATTCCCTAACCCATCGTGGGTGGAAGGATCAGTTTCCGGAAATTATAATCTGTTGGGAGGTTTGATCTCCGGCAGCTTTAGCGCAAATTTTAGCAAAGGAAACAAGTGCACACCATGACCACTCAGATGAAAACAAATATTCTTTCAGTCGTTGCACTCTTCGCCCTCATTGCTCATGGGGATTTAAAAGCACAGGGGAATATTACGAACAAAGCGGTGCGAATTATTGCCAGAAGAAATGATAGCACTGTTTCTTTGCGTTGGGCACCGGTGAATTCAGAGCTTTTTGTACTGGGGAAGAAAAACGGATATCGTGTCGAAAGAGCAGAAATTAAGAACGGATCAGCAGGTGTGTTTACGACTGTAAATGAAAATCATCCGGTAATTCCTTGGCCCATGGGTGGGTGGTACTGGTTTCTCAGTCAAATGAAAGAGCCGGATTCAACCCGCATGATGTATTTACACATCGGTTATTCCATGCTCTTTAGTGATAGCCTGAATGCTGTATCTTTCCAAACAGATGAGGAAAAGAACGAAGCATTAAAATCGCAGTATAGTTACGCCATGCTTGCTGCCGATCGTGATAGTATGGCTGCTGTAGGTTTAGGTTTACGGTTCGAAGATTATTTTATCACCACAGGTCAACGGTATCTCTATCGCATAACTATCCTCGGAGATATTTCAAGAGGTATGTCACCAATAGATACTATAACCGTTGGCGGAGAACCTTCTAAACTTCAGAATATCGGTTCTCTTCGTGCGGATGAATTAGAGGGTTCAATAACATTATACTGGAAGAAATTTCCTGAGTACACAGCTCACAAAGTCGAACGTTCCGATAATGGAGGGAAAACATATTTTCCATTGAACAGCTCACCTCTTATCACTTTAATCACAGGTGATACAATTCCCGGAAGTACTGAGTTTTATTCAGATACTGCGCTGACAAATTACAAGGTTTATCATTATCGCGTATATGGCTATACTTCATTCGGTTCTGAAGAATTGATCGGTGAGGTGAAAGCAATGCCGAGAGACCGCACTCCGCCTGAAATGCCAACAGAAGTTCATGCAGATAATATTGCACCGCAAAAAGTGAAGATCAGTTGGACGATGAATGAACCCGTTACAAAAGATTTGGCGGGTTTTCATATTGGGAAAGACATAGTTGATGAAGGTGATTCCATGCGATTTCCTCATATAACAAAGCGGCTTCTTCCCCCTACTGCGCGTGAATTCATCGACGAATCAGGAAACTTCGCTGACAAAAATTATTATATTGTCGAAGCATACGATACGGCAAGGAACATGATACGCTCATTTAGCGCATATTGTGTCATGATAGATTCAACTCCTCCCACTCCGCCTATCTTAGTGAAAGGGAGTATGGACACCAATGGAATTGTGACAATAAATTTTACTCCTCCTAAAGATCAGGACTATAAAGGATATAAACTTCTCAGAGCTAATGACAGTACTCACGAGTTCAGTGTTATTAAAGAACGCTTTACAAACGATTCTGTCAATGTTTCACAGGAAACTACATTATTTGACACTGTTGAAGTCCGTACCCTCACACCCTTTGTATATTATAAAATGTATGCTCTTGATTTTCACTTTAATGAATCGGGAATGAGTAATATGATTCAAGTAAAACGTCCTGATCTAATACCTCCAGTAGCTCCGGTTATTACCGGGTATATAGTGAGCGATAGTGAAGTCGTGATAGATGTAGTGCCAAGTTCTAGTGAAGACGCAGCTTATAACAAACTTGTTCGTAAGCGTTCTTCGGATACTAAATGGGACTCTGTCGCAAGGCTTACTTCAGGATCGTATGTAATTATTGATAGATCGGGAGTTGCGAATTCAGAATATGATTATGCTTTTCAGGCTGCGGATTATTCAGGTCTTTTTTCCGAACTATCGAACATTATTACTGCCCGAAGATACGATAACGGAGTTCGTCAAAGTGTTCGAAATATGAAAGCGGTTTACGATGCCAATAAAACAGAAGTAAATCTCTCATGGGAATATAACGATATTGGAGAGCCATACTCCTATGTTATTTACAGAAGTGATGGGGATAATCTTACGAGTTACTCGCTCATCAAAGATCAAAATGTTCGTATTTATAAGGATTCTCGGTTGCCCAATGAAAATGCAGTTCGGTATGCTGTGAAAGTGGTAACTTTAGGCGGTGCAGAAAGTAAGTTAAGCGAACCTGTAACGGTTAAACTGAGGTAAAAAGTAATACTGTTCACTAAAATTGGTCATTCCTTGTCACAAAACGTTTTGTTGAAACGTCTTTAAGGTATGGATTGTATTCTAATCCAGATAATCTTTGACAAATATGAATGACATTCGACGTTTTTTTAGTTTTACGGCTATCCTATATGCCGCGTTTGCACTTACGGCAAGCTCTGTGAATGCCCAGCTCCCTCCTATCCCTAATGTGACAGTTCTTCCGCCTATTCTCAATAACCCTTCGCCTTATCTAACGGATTGGGAAGGCAGGGCAAGCACTGCAACCATAATAATCAATAATGCGACTGGTGCGTCAATAGATTGTAAGATATGGGTAGAGTTTTTTCTTAATGGTACTCTCGTCGCTTATTCTAAGCCAGCAAAACTTCCTTTTAGAACGATCATGCCGGGAGTAAATTCGCTCAACGGGGAAGGGCTTGTCCCGCTTTCGTCAGTTCATTTTGAAGGCGGTGTTGATCAGAATTCTCAACGCGCAGGACGAATTCCTGATGGACAAGTATGTATAGTCATTCATGTGCTTGATCCAAGAACGAATAGAGAATCGGTGAGTATCAATGGGTGTGCGATAATATTTAGTTATTCTCCGCCACAGTTGATCTTACCCAGTGATGGCGTTGAACTATGCAGACTCGGTGAAAATAATGTTGTTAATAAAAATAACGGTTCACCGATGCCTATGTTTCAGTGGACTCCTATCGTACCTGCTGCTCCTCAGGAATTGCAGCCTATTAGATATCATTTTGCTATCTTCGAAGTACTTCCAGGACAATCACCAATTGCAGCGTTCAGAGGTGCAAGATCAGTATTTGAAACAGGCAATCGTAGTGCAATCCCGGATCTTATCGGTTCTACTAACCTACTGTGGCCCACACAATATTTTCTCCCAGAGAAAGGGAAAACATACGTCTGGAGTGTTCGGGCTCTTGATTCGCGAAATAATCCATTAGTGCTGACGAATGACGGTTGGGCATCGCCTTTTACATTTACCGTGCCGCCAAATTGCGATCAAAGTAATGGTAGCGGAAACCCTTTAGATGGATTATTAATTACGCCGCAAATCTCAGATTTTGGCTCAGTAAATTTAGGCACGATAACTGAACCTCATCAAATTGCAATTATCAATATTGGTAATAATACCATAACTATTCATCCACCTAAAGTGAGCGGAGTAAGTGAGAACGCAGGCTTCGCCGTGTCGCTCCAACCGTCACTCTATACTTTAGAGCCGGGAGTAAGTACTTCATTTAATGTAGTATTTAAACCAACAAAGATCGGATTAGCAGATGGTTCTGTAATGATTGCAACGGATAACGGCTCGACTCAGATTCCTTTAAAAGGGCAGGGGATGGATCCTTCAGCGCCTACGATCCAAGTAATTAATCCCCAAGGTGGAGAAAATCTGAAACCCGGTTCGGCTTTTAAAATAAAATTTAATGCTTCGGATAATGATGCACTAACTAATTTTGTAGTTAATTACTCAATTGATGGTGGTGTAAGTTTTTCGAATGTCATTTCATCGCCCATTACATTCGGTAAGCCATCGGATATTATCTGGAATGTACCTGCCGATCTGCAAACATCACAGGCTATTATTAAAATTACCGCGAAGGATAAGTCCGGAAATACTATTGAAGCAGTAAGCGGAGTATTTTCGATCGGGGATGCAACAGGTGATAACGAGAATGGCAGAGGCAATGGATTAAATAATGATCCTAATCTGAATCAGGAAAATGGTAATGCAAATCTTTACGATCCGCGAACATCATACCGGTTCATTCCTTTGGGAGCGAGATTTATTCTGAGCACTTCTTCAGGAAATATGGATTATATATTGCCGCAATTTTCAGTTCATGTTCCGGCAGGCCATCCTTGGACAGTAAAAGATGAGCAGGGAAATTCACATGATCTTTCTATTCAGATTCCGGAAGAAATGAGTTTCAGAGCGATTCATCCTCCGTTCGAACAAACACTTTCAGAATTCACTGGCGGCTCGGCTAAAGATGCAACAAGCCCAGGCGGCGGAATGCCTCATGTTAAAATACAAATGCTCGGAGCGAATGGCGGCATAGAAGGTTCAGCGATCAAAGCGTATTTTAATCCAAAAGAAATATCGATTGATAAATCCGTTCAATGGGAGCCTCAAAAAAGAAGTGAAGGAGATGCGCCGTCGCTTGAATTTACTGCGGGCGATCCAAAGTCTCTGTCATGCGAACTGATGTTCGATATGTTCGAAGAAAAAAAATCTGTTGTTCCCGGAGTCACTTTACTTCATCACATCTCTGATCTAGGCGGATTATGTTCCATATCATTCGGAGATTTGCCTCCGATGAAAGTAAAAATAGATTCGCCTCATGCACGCTACACGATGTTTCTTGCTGACGGTACTCCGTGCCGCGCTACGGTTCAGCTTCGCATGACACGCGTTGATTCTTTACCACCGAGAAAACAGAGTTCCGATGGAGGAAGTCAATCCGCCAAACAGAATTCAGAACAAGGTTCGTATATGTCAATGTGGGGAAATTCCGCAAGCTTGCCTCAAAATGCAGAACCCTTGATGACAGAACCATCATCAAAACAAAGTGAAGGTATTCTGATCGGTTTATTGAGAAACAATAAATCGAAAAAAGGAACGATGAATGGTGCTCAGTCAAATCCCATGTATGAAGATCGGAAAATGGCGAGCTGGGGCTATCGGTATCGGGTTGATTATAACGGCGGCACTGCTTTTTTCAAATCGGTCAGCGGATTGGAATCGGAAACTGAAGTTGTGGCATATCGTGAAGGCGGAGTTAACGAATCTACTCATAAGATTATTGGTGCAAGGAAATGGCCGAACATTGTATTGAAGCAGGGTTTCTCAGAGGGTGAATCATCCCGTAAATTTCTTGCTGCTGCTGCAGTAAAAACTACGACCAACAGAAGCGGAATCAGTATTACAGTTTATGATAATGACGGTGCGCCAAAACAGAAATATAATTTCTTCGAATGCTGGCCGGTAAAATATAAGGGACCGGAGTTAAACGCAAAGAACAATGAAGTGGCTATCGAATCGCTCGAGCTTTCCAATGAGGGAGTAGAGATCGAATCAATGGATGAGCCTATATACAATTCGTATTCAGGAAATTTTAATACGGCATCTGGTGCGCTTTCATTGCTTCAGAAGCGGATGACCTTCACGGTTCCTACTCAATTTGATGGAAGACCTGCAACGATTCTTATCAGCGGGATTTTGGAATTACCTTCTGATCCCACTGCAGCGGCTCAGGAGATTAAGAAATTATCAGGCAATACAAAGGCTGAGGTTGATGCAGTTTTGCCCGGTGGTGATTGGAACTCCCATGCAAGAAATTCAGGAGGAGACGGTTCAGGGACTGGTTCAGGATCGAACAGTACTGATGATAAGAGCTATACTGCCGGACATTTTGAATTGATCATCGACGGCGAACCGGCAGGCATTATTAAAAAGCTTGAAGGTGGTGATATTAAAGCTGACGGTGTTGAAGAACCCGGAAAACCTATTTCCGTTGAAATCCAGCCCACAGGCAAAGTTTTCTGGGATTGGGTACAAGGATCATTTAGTAATAACCAACGGAAAAGCGGAGAACTACAAGCTGCAGATTTTAAGCGCGATGTAAGAGAGGTTCGTGAGTTTAAAGATGCACTTGTCACCGAGATTACTATCCCTGCCTGTGATGGTGCTTCAAAAGAGGGTGCGTACTTAAAGTTAATGTTCACTCCCGAAAAAACTCGTACCAAAAAAGGAAGTGGGAAAGTGGATGCTCCTATTGATGTAAAACAGAAATTGTTTTTCGGGGCGAATTTCCGCATGAATGTTGACGGCTTGGAAAAGGCATGTTCAAAAATCAGCAAGATAGATGCAATCACGATCAAACAGACAACTACTACTGATGATATAGGCAATGCACGAGATTATCAAAGAGAGCCAGGGAAAATAGATCTCCCGGATATCTCGTTTACCGTTTCAGAAGAATACTCCTATGATTTTCAGAAATGGATGGATGCTTTTGTTATCAAAGGAAACAATGATGATTCAAAGCATAAAAACGGCTCCCTTACTTATCTTGACCCCACGCGTAGCAAAGAACTACTGACTATTAATTTTGAATGTATTGGAATTTTCAAAGGTACAGCGGAAGCAAGCGAGAATAACTCGGATAAAATCCGCAAAGTAAAATATATTTTGCGCCTGAGGAAAATTATCTTAAAATAATTACGGATCAGTCCACCCAATCTGCAATAAATATATTCGTATTGCCAGGATGCACTCCGTTACGGTTTGAGCAGAAAACTAAATGCTTTCCGTCCCTGGTAAACATAGGGAAGCCATCGAAGCCTTCTTTATAAGTGATACGCTCTAAATGTTTTCCGTCAGTATTAATAGAGTATAGATCAAACTCACGTCCTTTCGGATCATCCATATTCGATGCAAAGATAATTCTTTTGCCGCTTGGGAAAAAGAAAGGAGCGAAATTAGCTTTTCCATTTGCTGTTACCTGTTTTTTATTTGATCCATCGGCATCCATGACCATGATCTCCAGTGATTTAGGTCTTATGAGCCCTTGTTTTAGAAGTTCTTTATATTCCTTTAATTCCTCTCCTTCAGGACGTGAAGCGCGATAGACGATCTTCTTTCCGTCAAGAGAAAAGAAAGCTCCACCGTCATAGCCAATTTCCTTTGTTAATTGTTTCGGATCTGAGCCATCAACTTTACAAGAATATAGATCAATGTCTCCACTTCGTGTACTTGTGATAACCATTCTGTCTCCAGTTGGTGAGATCGTGGTCTCGGCATCATAGTATAGACTATCTTGCGTCAGTCGTCCGATGAGTTTTCCGTTCGTATCTGCAATATGAATATCATATCCTTTGTAGAGTGGCCAAACATATCCCTTCGAACGGTCCGGTTCTGGTGGGCAAGTACCGCCGTAATTCTCATGTGTAGATGAGAATAGAATCTTATCTCCGGTAGGGTAGTAGTAGGCACATGTTGTTCTACCATATCCTGTTGATATGCGTTTGATATTTTTGCCGTCAAGCGTCATTGTATAAATCTGATCGCAAACATCTTTTCCTTTTCCGCGAGCTTGAAAGACAAGATGCGTTTCATCGGGACTAAAATATGCCTCAGCATTTTCGCCTTCAAAGGTTAGTTGACGAATATTTTTTAAGTGCTTCTCACGCTTGTCAATGAATGAATCAGGTAGCGGCATTGCTCCGCGAAATTGTGTCCTGAAATTAATACCTGAATTATCCATTTCATCGGGAGCATGAATGATAACACTAATAGATGGATTCTTTATTTCGTACGGCGATTTTTTTCTGGTAGTATCCTGCGCAAGGACATCGCTAAAAATAAAAGGCAGCAATAGTAAGAGTAAAAGTATCTTCATTCGAATAAAAGTAAAATATATTTATATCGGAGTAAGTAAACGCTGAAAAAAGAAAATGGTTACGGAGTTCGGTCAAAGTAGGTCATATGCCACAAGATATTCAGCGATCTGAACTGCATCAAGCGCGGCACCCTTACGAAGTTGGTCGCCGGAAACGAATATATCAATGGCATTCGGATTACTGACATCATTCCTGATTCTGCCAACGAGGATATCATCTTTTCCCGATGCGTTAAGTGGCATAGGAAAATAATTATTTTCTCTATCATCTACGATTTTAACACCCGGAAATTTTGAAAGGACTTCACGAATTTCAGCAAGTTCCGGGCGTGATCTATGAAATTCAATATTTATGCTTTCACTGTGCGCTCTGGCAATCGGCACTCGAACGCACGTTGCACTTATGGAAATAGAATCATCATGTAATATTTTCTTAGACTCATGAATCACTTTCCATTCTTCTCCATTGTAACCCTCATCATTTATCGGAGTGTTATGACTGAAGAGATTAAAGGCGATTTGATGAGGAAGAACATTCGGAGTTGCTGTTTTTCCTTCGACAATATTTTTTGTTTGTTCTTCAAGTTCGGCAAGAGCCTTTGCACCTGCTCCGCTTACAGCCTGATAGGTTGAAACAATAATTCGTTTTATTGGCTGTAAGAGCGAGATAGGGTAGACAGCCATCAGCATAACAATTGCTGAGCAATTTGGTACAGCAATAAGTCCTTGATGTTTCCTAATATCTTCGCCATTAATTTCCGGTATAACAAGTGGAACATTTGCCTCCATTCGGAATGCACTTGAATTATCTATGATGATGCATCCGGCATTCTTTGCTGCTTGCCTAAACTGTTTTGTTGTTTCACTTCCTGCGCTAAAGAGCGCAATATCAAGATCATTGAGTGCATCCTGAGTTAAGACTTCAATAGGATAATCTTCTCTCTTGCATTGAATTTTCTTACCTAACGAGCGCTCACTTGCAAATGCTCGCAGACTTGTATAAGGAAATTTGCGCTGTTCAAGAACGCTGAACATCTCTGCTCCCACCGCACCTGTTGCGCCGACAACTCCTAATCTGATTTGTTTTTTATCCATGAAAAATACTAACTGATGATATCTTCTACTCGTTCACGTTCTCGGATGATTCGATACGAATTTCCATCGACAAGAACTTCTGCTGCGCACGGGCGAAGATTATAATTCGATGACAAAACATAACCATAAGCGCCGACGCACGTCACAGCAAGTGTATCTCCTCTGCTGAGATTTGGCATGAGCCGATCATGTGCGAAAAAATCTCCCGTTTCGCAAATTGGACCAACTACATCTACCTTTTGTGAACCTATATTCTTTGTTAATGAAATAGGTGCGATTTGATGATATGCCTGATAGAGACTTGGTCTGAGAAGATCATTCATCCCTGCATCAACAATAACAAAATTCTTTGCGCCGTTAGATTTTGTATAGAGGACTTTTGTGAGCAATACACATGAGTTAGCAATAATTGCACGCCCCGGTTCAATATTAATTGAACAACCCGTTTTCGATAAGATTGGAAGCACTGCTTTTGCAAAATCTTCAAATGATGGAATTAATTGTGCCTCCATCTCATCTTTTTGGAGAAATGGGTGAGCAACTACATTATGATAAGAAATTGCCTGACCACCCCCAAAATTAATATGCTTAATTTTAATTTGATCTGTTTCCCGAAGATTAATAACAAATTCTGCAATCGATTCTGCCGCTTCAACAAATGGAGCAAGTTCTGTGATCTGAGATCCGATATGAGAATGTAGTCCGATTATTGAAATATTAGGCATATCCTTGGCAATGCGAAATACTTCTGCAATATCATCAATTGAAATGCCGAATTTATTCTCTGATAAACCTGTCGAAATATATGGATGCGTTTTTGCATCAACATGAGGATTTACACGTATGCAGATTCCGCAAATTACGTCAAGCTGTCCGGCAAGTTCATTAATGACATGAAGCTCTTGAAGACTCTCGACATCAATCGCCAGAATGTTCGACTTTAAAGCATAAAGGATTTCATCATCATTTTTTCCGGGACCATCGAAAGTGATCTTTGACGTGTCGAATCCAGCTTTTAGTGCTGCGAGTAATTCACCGCCGCTAACAACCGATGCACCTGCTCCTTCAGATGCAAGCATCTTCAGAATCTCAAGATTTGAATTTGCTTTGACTGCATAGGAAACATAATTATTGTCTCCAGTTTTTCTAATTGCTTCAGCAAAGGATCGATAATTATTAAGTATCTGTTTTTTAGAATAAACATAGAGAGGTGTTCCAAACTTGATAGCAAGTTCAGCAAGTGATACATCTTCGCAAAAAAGCTCAGAGCGCTCTGGAAGATCACGATAAAGAAATCTTGTATCGTTCACGTTAAATTATTGAAGTGAACGTTAGATATTTATGCAGAACTTCAGGAATCCTAATTGATCCATCTGGTTGTTGATGATTTTCAAGGAAGGCAACCATCAATCTTGAAGTTGCAACACCGCTTCCGTTTATAGTATGCAGAAATTCAGGTTTCGATTTTGGATCGCGTTTGAATTTTATATTTGCTCTTCTTGCCTGAAATGCTTCAAAGTTCGAACAGCTCGAAGCTTCAAGCCATGTACCCTCGATCGGCGCCCATACTTCAAGATCGAATGTCTTTGCACTGGAAAAGCTTGTATCACCGTTACAGAGAAGAAGTCTGCGATAGGGGATTTCAAGCTTCTCTAAAATACTTTCAGCATCGCGTGTCAGAGCTTCATGATCATCATAAGAGTTTTCAGGAATTGAAAATTTTACAAGCTCGACTTTGTTAAATTCATGTACTCTCAGAAATCCTCGTGTATCTTTTCCATACGAACCAGCTTCGCGACGGAAGCAGGCAGTAAAGCCGCAATACTTGATCGGGAGATCTTCTATCTTCAGTACTTCGTCGCGATAAATATTTGTGATCGGAACCTCCGCAGTCGGAATTGCAAAAAGCTCATCTTCGGGCATATAGTAAAGTTGATCACGAAATTTCGGAAGGTTTCCTGTTCCTCGCAAAGACTCGGCATTTGCGAATAGTGGGGGGGTGACTTCAGTATAGCCGTTCTTCTGAGTATGTTCATCAAGCATAAAATTGATAAACGCCCGCTCAAGCGCTGCACCTTTGCCAAGATAAAGAGGGAAGCCTGCTGCAGCAATCTTTGCTCCGCGCTTGAAATCGAAAAGATTATATTTTTCCGCAACCTGTAAGTGATCCAATCCCTTCTTCTTTTGAAGCAAGGATTCATCATTATTTGGTATCCATCGTTTCAATTCTATATTGCCGCTTGCATCTTCGCCGACCGGAACGTCCGTATGTGGGATATTAGGAATAGAATCCAACCGATAGTTCAATTTAGCCTCGAGTTCTCTGAGTACGCCATCTAATTCAGCGATCTCATCACTGACGACCTTCATCTCAACGATTACATCATCGGCGTTCTCACCTTTTCGTTTTATACGCGCGATCTCTTCGCTAACCGTGTTACGCTTATTTTTGAGAACTTCGACACGAGTAATAATCTCACGACGATCACCATCGAGAATTAGCACTTCATCAACAATATCATCAGTTCTCTTCGCTTTAATTGTAGCGCGTACAAGCTCAGGCTGTTCGCGAATTATTTTTATATCGAGCATGGGTAATAAAATTTATCGGTCAGTTGCAACAATCTTCTTTGCCATATTGCTCCGAGTTCTTTTTATAACGTGAATTGCGTACTGAAAAATTTATTATGGAATTCAGTACAAAATTTATAAGAACAACAATCGTCATTCAGGTGTGTAAACATACATAGTATCTGTAAATACTATTGGTTTATGAAGGTTTGGCGTTATATATTTTAAGATATAACCCGGGAAGGTGTCACGTTGATCATCAAATATACGAGTAAATCTGTGTGCCCTGAGGGTTGAATCGAGAGAGTATTTCAAATGATGTGACGTGGAATCGTTCATTAGCAAAACATCCCCATATGCACGCAGTTCAGCAAATGTTTCTTTTCCCGCGCTATGTGGCATATATCCGTGATAGGGAATCCACAACTCACCCGGTAAGACACGAATCGAATCTAAAAAAGCCTCTTGGCGGAGTTCATCGTTTTTTGTGGGAATGTTTTGTGGAAACGCATAGGGATTAGAAATAAGCATCATAAATTGTATGAGAATTAATCCCAGATATAGAATGGTCGAAAATTCCTTTTTTGATCTTTTGATCATACTGTCAGCAATAAGGGGTAGGCTTATTCCAGTGAAAGCTGCCACAGGCATGAGCACGTTTTTCCCCCCTCCTTCATTCCCAAGTCCAACAAAAGCAGTTAAGAGCGCAGCTAAAAAAAGATAATCATGAATGGATCGATTCGACACAGCATAAGATTTTGTTCTGGTGAAGATTCCCGAAATTACGGATAGAATAAAAAGTATGATTGTTACTAGCCAGCACCGTAGTGTAACATAAGAAAAGAAATCTGAGACGCCGGATAATAGTTGGAATGTTTTCCTTTTAGCAGATGGAATATAAAGGGTATAATATTCATACCAGCCATTTGTTATGATATGGAAAAGAATCGTACCACAAAGGATAAAAAAAACTAAAGATAGAGTGAAGGCTATCGCATACTTTCTATTTCTAAACGCCATTAAAAATGCAATTCCTGGAAAAAAGAAAACGGAGGATTGTTTAGTAAAATATGACAGCGTCAAAATAAGCGCCCCAAAAAAAACTGCGCTTTTGCTTTTTGCATATAAAGTAACGACGCAACCAATCAGTAGTAGTACAAGGAATAAAGAATCAACTCTTGCGCTTTCAAATGAGTACCCGACTTTTCCATAAGCTACGAGGAAAAGACCAACTCCTATTATTGCGAAAAATTTATTTTTATTTGTCTCTTTATGTACAACATAGCCAATAAGGAGGGCGGATACAATTGTTGAAAGGACAGAGATTATCCTAACATTGACAAATGTTAAGCCTGTCAGTTTGGCAACACCTGCCGCTATATAATAGTAGAAAGGCTGGTATAACCAGGGGACATATTCAAGCGTAGGAACAGTATAAAGGCTTTTTCCTTGAAGTAACCGAAGGATTTGATCGAGCATCGAGCCTTCCATCCAACTAACTTCGTACGGATAGAGTAAACGTCTTCCACCAAGATAAAGCCAATGCCCTATTGCAAGTATAGAAAGGAATACCAAAACCCACTTGAGGATTTTTTCTATTGAATGAATTCTTTTAGAAATTATAGCTCTTGACATTATTGAGAGTGATTATATTCATCATACGAAAATACAACATTAGTTTACAAGTTCTCTCAGTATTAGTAGGATTTTAATAAATCGGGTAGAAAAGAATTCTTTCGGAAACTCTTTGCTGACTCTTCCCGTTTACACGTCGCTCCATAAAAAAGAGCATACGTTCTTTGCACAGTTTTCGCCTCTGCCAGCCTAATACGGCGTACGGACAAACGACTCGGATTCTCCGAAAACGTGTCCGAGAACTAGTTAAAAAGTTCATACCGAGCGCACGGCAAGCGAATTACCAAGTGGCGAAATGCTGCTTTCATCAAAGACACAAAATTTTACGTATCGATACGCCCACAGGAGGAATGCATCTCCTGCGGTAAATATTTTCAACAATCATATTTCTTTAGACTACAATGGCAAAAGCAAAATTTGATCGTTCCAAGCCGCACGTTAACGTTGGTACGATCGGTCACGTTGATCATGGTAAAACTACCCTGACCGCTGCTATCACAATGGCAATGGCAAAGCAGAACGGTAATGGCGAAGTTCGCTCGTTCGATTCTATTGATAACGCTCCTGAAGAGAAGGCGCGTGGAATCACGATCGCAACGGCTCACGTCGAATATGAGACCAAAGCCCGCCACTATGCGCACGTTGATTGTCCTGGTCACGCTGATTATGTGAAGAACATGATCACCGGCGCTGCTCAGATGGATGGTGCTATTCTTGTTTGCGCTGCAACTGATGGACCAATGCCACAGACTCGCGAGCATATCTTGCTTGCTCGTCAGGTTGGTGTGCCAAAGATTGTTGTGTTCTTGAATAAGTGCGATATCGCCGATCCTGAGCTTCTCGAGCTCGTTGAGCTTGAACTTCGTGAGTTGCTCACAAAGTATGAGTTTCCAGGAGATGACATCCCGATCATCCGTGGTTCTGCGCTTCAGGCTCTTAATGCTGGTTCAGACCCTGCTTCGACTCTTGATGATCCGCGTCTTAAGTGCATCTTCGAGCTTATGGATGCTGTTGATACCTACATCCCGACTCCGACTCGTGATATTGATAAGCCCTTCTTGATGTCTATTGAGGATGTATTCTCAATCACTGGTCGCGGTACTGTAGGTACAGGACGTATTGAGCGCGGTAAGGTTCGCGTTGGTGAAGAAGTTGAAGTTATCGGTCTTGGTCAACACAAGAAGACCGTTGTTACGGGTATCGAGATGTTCCGCAAGGAACTTGATGAAGGTATGGCTGGCGATAACGTCGGTATTCTCCTTCGTGGCGTTGAAAAGACGGATCTGGAACGCGGACAAGTTGTCGCAAAGCCGGGTTCTATCACGCCGCACACAAATTTCAGTGCAAAAGTGTACGTCCTTTCGAAAGACGAAGGCGGACGCCACACACCATTCTTCAATGGTTATCGCCCTCAGTTCTATTTCCGTACGACAGATGTAACGGGTGTAGCAACTTTACCGACAGGCGTTGACATGGTTATGCCCGGTGATAACATCGAGATGAGCATTGAGCTTATTACCCCAATTGCTATGGAAGAAGGACTTCGCTTCGCTATTCGCGAAGGCGGACGTACCGTAGGTGCTGGAGTTGTCGATAAGATCACAAAATAAATTGAATCAGGGGCGCTCGTTCACTCAGGCGCCCTTTCGTTTTGTTCATTCTCAGAAAATATTAAGCAATCGCAGTTTACATGCAAAAGATTCGCATAAAGCTCAAGTCGTACGATCATAATCTGATCGACAAATCTGCGGAGAAGATCATTCGAACGGTAAAGCCGACCGGATGTGTGGTCTCAGGACCAATACCGCTTCCGACGAAGAAGTCGATCTACACCGTAAATCGCTCTCCTCACGTCGATAAAAAGAGCCGTGAGCAATTCGAGCTTCGTGCGCATAAGCGATTGATTGATATTCTCAATTCCAATAGCCGCACAGTGGATTCACTTATGAAGCTTGAGCTTCCGGCCGGTGTGGAAGTGGAAATCAAAGTCTAACTCTTTGTCGAAAGGTTAGAGAAGTAGAAGTAGTGGCGCTGCCTTCACGCAGCCCGAAAATTTTAGGTACAAAGTTTCGTCGGTGAAAAACCGACATAATGCGTCAAAAAGATATGAGCGCACTTTTAGGAAAAAAAGTAGGAATGACAGGAGTGTTTGACGAAGAGGGACAGTATGTTCCTGTTACCGTCATTCTACTTGGTCCTAACTACGTCACACAAAAGAAGACGAAAGCAATAGATGGTTATGATGCTTTGCAGATAGGCTTTGAAGAAAAAGCTGAGCGCAAAGCGAATGAACCAGCTAAAGGACATTTCGAAAAGGCTGGAACAACGCCTCTTCGTTATATCAAGGAGATTCGTTCTTTTGACGAAGAGAAATTTAATGCATTCGAACTAGGTGCTGAGATCAATGCTTCTGATGTCTTTCATGAAGGCGACACGATTCATGTCGTTGGTACTTCAAAAGGACGCGGTTTTCAGGGTGTAGTCAAGCGTCACCATTTTGGTGGTGTCGGACAAGCTACTCACGGACAATCAGATCGTCAGCGTGCGCCGGGATCTATCGGAGCATCAAGCTATCCGTCGCGAGTATTCAAAGGACAGCGCATGGGTGGACGCATGGGTGGTGAGCAGATCACTACACGTAATTTAAAGATTATTCGCATTATTCCTGAGCAGCATCTTATCCTTGTAAAGGGATCGATTGCCGGAGCGAAGAATCAACTTGTAAAAGTCGTTAAAGGATAAGACGAGAGAATATCTCTAAGACGAAAAGAATATGGAATTAGAAGTTTATAATATCAGCGGAGCAAAGACAGGCAAGACCGTAACGGTCGATGCCGATATCTTTGGAATTGAACCGCACGAACACGCGATGTGGCTTGCTATTAAGGCAACACTTGCAAATCGTCGTGCGGGTACACATTCGACAAAAGGACGTAGCGAAGTTGCCGGTTCGACAAGAAAGCTTTTCCGTCAAAAGGGAACAGGTCGTGCGCGTCAAGGAGATATCAAAAGCCCACTTCATCCGGGCGGTGGTACGATGCACGGACCACATCCGCATAAGTACACACAAAATCTTCCTAAGAAAGTGAAACAGCTTGCTCGCATGAGCGCACTTTCACAGAAGGTAAAAGCAAATGCTTTTTATGTAATTGAAGATTTCGGATTGAATGAGATCAAGACGAAGCGAGTGCAGGATATGCTGATTTCGTTTAAGGTTAACGGCAAGCAGTCTCTTCTATTGACTGCAGCTCATGACGAGAATATCTATAAGAGCGGCCGCAATATCGACAGATTGACCGTTGCAGAAGCTGATAAAGTTTCGATGTATGACATTTGGAAGAATCGCGTATTGCTCGTTCAGCAATCAGCTCTTCCGGTGATTGAACAGAGTTTCAAGGGCGGAAAGCCTCATGTTGAAGTTGAGCACATTGCTCTGAATATGTAATAGTTACCAGAAGAGAAATAATAAGCAATGTCACAGACAATTTTACGCAGACCACTTCTGACTGAAAAAGCGACTCTCCTTGGGGAGAAGAGTATTTATACGTTTGAAGTATCTCCGGAAGCAAATAAGATTCAGATCAGTGCAGCAGTTGAGTCACAGTTCGCTGTGAAGGTCGCTGATGTGAATACGATGTGGATGCCGCTTCGCCGCAAATCACAGTTCACCCGCAAAGGTGTTCTAAAAGGGACAAAAAGTCGTCGTAAGAAAGCGATTGTTACGTTGAAGCCGGGCTTCACGATCGATCTCTTTACACCGATGAGCGGTATGGAGAAAGCTGAGTTATAAATTTTACGCTGCTCCAAGCAGCACATTAAGCCCTGATTCGAGGCGATAAATCGAAGATAAAAAAAAGAAAATGGCACTTAGACAATTAAAACCGAGAACAGCAGCGACCCGCTATTACTCGATCTCATCATTCGAAGAGATCACGAGAACGACGCCGGAAAAATCGCTTTTAGCTAAACTCTCGAAATCAGGCGGACGCGGTAATACCGGACGCATCACATCGCGCCATCGCGGCGGCGGACATAAGCGTATGTACCGCATCATTGATTTTAAGCGTAACAAGACAGGTATCCCTGCTAAAGTTGCGACTATTGAATACGATCCTAATCGTAACTGCCGTATCGCTCTTTTGCATTACGCTGATGGCGAGAAACGCTATATTCTTGCTCCTGAAGGTTTACTTGTCGGAGCAACAGTAACAAGCGGAGCCGATTCAGATATCGTTGTTGGAAATTCGATGCCGTTAAAGAATGTGCCGCTTGGTACATTCATTCACAACGTAGAAATGCAGCCGGGTCGCGGTGGACAGATTGCTCGCTCTGCAGGTAACTCTTGTCAGGTTATGGCGAAAGAAGGGGACTTTGCAACTTTGAAGCTTCCTTCAGGCGAAACTCGCAAAATTCCTATTGGTTGTATTGCGACTATTGGTACGATAGGTAACTCAGACCACTTCAATATCAGTTGGGGTAAGGCGGGTCGTTCACGTTGGTTGGGTATTCGTCCGCAAACACGCGGTATGGCGATGAATCCTGTTGACCATCCGATGGGTGGTGGAGAAGGAAAGTCAAAATCCGGCGGCGGTAGAAAGCATCCGAAGTCGCCGTGGGGTACGCTCGCTAAGGGGTATCGCACTCGTAAAAAGAAGAATGCATCAAGTAAGTTTATCATTAAACGTCGAACGAAATAAGTAAAGTATGTCACGATCGTTAAAAAAAGGACCATACATTGACGAGAAGCTCATGAAAAAGGTTGAAGTCCTTAATGAAGCTCGTCAGAAAAAAGTGGTAAAGACGTGGTCGCGCGACTGCACAATACCGCCGGAGTTCGTTGGACATACGTTCACCGTACATAATGGCAATAAGTTTATTCCGGTTTATGTGACCGAAAATATGGTCGGGCATAAGCTTGGTGAGTTTGCTCCGACGCGAACATTCAGAGGGCATTCAGGCTCTAAGGCTGAAAAATCTTCATCGTAACTATAAAGTTTAGAGAACGACAATGGCTCAAGCAGTAGCAAAAAAGAAGAACATCCAAAGCTCACCTGTGAAGATGAGACTGGTGCTCGATCATATTAGAGGAAAGAAAGTGCCTGAGGCTCTTGCAACTCTTCATTTTATGACGAACAAAGCATCGCTTGTTGCCGAACAGACGCTTCGCAGTGCGATCGCAAACTTTCAGTTGAAAGATGACAATCGTGGTATTAATGTCGAAGATCTTTTTATCACGCAGTGCTTCGCCGATGGTGGACCGATGCTCAAGCGCATCATGCCTGCTCCGATGGGAAGAGCTTTCAGAGTCAGAAAGCGTTCGAATCACTTGACGATCTTTGTAAGCGATAAACTTCCCGGATCGAATAAACCGGAGAATAGAGCGAAAGCTGCCGCAGCATTAGCTCCGCAAGCACCGGCTGCCTCAAAAGCACCCCGTAAGAAAGCTTCGAAGAAAAAAGTTGAAGCGACAGCATAAGCAATGACTGAAACTATGCATAAATTTACTATTTAAGCTCAAGTATCTTGGGACAAAAAACTCACCCTATTGGATTTCGCCTTGCTGTGACGCGCCCGTGGGATGCGCGCTGGTACGACGACAAAAATTTTGCGCAGAAGCTCGAAGAAGATAATCTTATTCGTGCATACGTTAAAGGAAGATTGAAGCGTGCCGGAATTTCGAAACTTACGATCGACCGTACGACTAAGCGGGTTGTGCTGACGATTCACACCTCACGTCCGGGAGTTGTGATCGGAAAGAGCGGGAAAGAAATTTCTCAACTCGAAGAAGAGTTGAAGAATGTCACTAAAGGGAAAGAGATCAAGATTTTGATCAATGAAGTAAAGCGTCCGGAAACAGATGCTCAACTTATTGCCGATCAGATCGCGCAGCAACTTGAAGGACGTATCGCTTTCCGCCGTGCAATGAAAATGGCAGTTTCAACTGCAATGCGTTCAGGTGCAGAAGGTATTCGTGTTATGTGTGCCGGTCGTTTGGGCGGAGCTGAAATTGCACGTACAGAGCAGTATAAAGATGGACGTATTCCTCTTCATACATTGCGTGCTGATATTGATTTTGCAAAAGGTAGAGCGCAGACGATCTATGGCTCTATCGGTATTAAAGTTTGGGTTTGTCATGGTGACATCACCGGAGAAACTCCTATCCAGATCGCTGCAAATATTGCAGTCAATGGAGTAGAGGATCGTGATCGCCGTCCGATTGTTTCCGCAGCAGGCGGTGAGCGTCGTCGTCGCAGAGGCGGGCGTGGACGTGGTGAAGGTGGAGGCGGCAGAGGTCGTCGTGAAGGTGGAGATCAAGGATCTGGTGAATAATTTTTAAGGACAAAATAGAAAACAATGCTTTTACCAAAGAGGGTAAAATATCGAAAGATGCAAAAGGGCAGAGTTCGCGGAAAAGCGACTCGCGGTGCTCAGGTTGCGTTCGGAAGCTTTGGGCTTAAATCGCTTGAAGGCGGATGGATCACTGCAAGGCAGATCGAAGCGGTTCGTGTTACGCTTAGCCGTACCATGAAGCGTGATGGAAAGATTTGGATTCGCATTTTTCCTTCGAAGCCTATTACAAAAAAGCCTGCTGAAACCCGAATGGGATCAGGTAAGGGTGTGCCGGAATATTGGGTAGCACCTGTAAAGCCAGGAACGATCATGTTTGAGATCGGGGGCGTACCAAAAGTTTTGGCTGAAGAAGCTCTTCGTCTTAGCTCGCATAAATTGCCGGTGATGACAAAGATGGTTGTTCGTCCGGATTACCACGAAGAAGTAGCTACAAAGAAATAAAAATAGACGTATGAAAAGTACACATGCATCGGAACTTCGTGGACGCAATAACGACGAATTGAAGCAGCAGATCGCTGACAACAATTCTCGCTTGACGGCTCTGAATTTTCAAAAAGTAACAGGGCACTTAGAAAATAGCGCTCAGATCCGCACACTCAAGCAAGATATTGCCAGGATCAACACGGTTCTCCACGAAAGAGAACTTGAAGCGAAGAAATAATAATTTTAGAATTTTATAGAGTATGGCAGAATCAGAAGAAATGTTAAGTAAGCCGGAGCGCGGACAGCGTAAAGAGCGTATCGGTAAAGTCACAAGCGATAAAATGCAGTTGACGGTCGTTGTGGAAAACGAACGCAAGGTTGCGCATCCTCTCTATAAAAAATATTTTAAGAAGACAACGAAATTTGTCGCTCATAACGAGAATGATAATGCGAAAGTCGGGGATACCGTCCGCATTATGGAAACCCGTCCGCTTTCAAAGACGAAGCGTTGGCGTGTGGTTGAAGTTCTCGAAAGAGCAAAATAATCTCAGGCAATAAAAAGTTATTTAGGAAATAGACAATGATACAAGAAGAATCGAATTTACTGGTAGCGGATAATTCAGGCGCGAAGCGCGTCAGATGTATTCGCATCTTAGGCGGACATGAACGCCGCTATGCCGGACTTGGCGATGTCGTCGTTGTCAGCGTCAAAGCTGCCATACCAAATGGACAGGTTAAAAAAGGCGAAGTTTCGAAGGCAGTTATCGTTCGCACAAGGAAAGAATCTCGCCGTCGCGATGGAAGCTACATTCGCTTTGACGAAAACGCTGTTGTGCTTTTGAACGCACAAGGCGAGCCTAGAGGAACACGTATCTTCGGACCGGTCGCCCGCGAACTTCGCGAGCGCCAGTATATGAAGATCGTCTCTTTAGCGCCTGAAGTAATCTAATTTGCACTCAAAAGAAGAGTTATGAAGATCAAGAAGAACGATATAGTAGAAGTCATGACCGGCAAGTCTCGCGGAAAGCGCGGTAAGGTGTTGAAGATCTACGAAGAAAAGAAACGCATCCTTATCGAAGGTGTGAACATCATGAAGCGTCATGAGCGTCCGAGCCAGAGCAACCAGCAGGGCGGGATCAACGAACGTGAATTCCCGATCCATGTATCCAACGTGATGCTTATCGACCCGAAGACAAGTGAACGCACTCGTATCGGCAGAAAAGTGATTGAGACATCAGATGGCAAAATTCGCTACGAGCGGTATGCCAAACGTTCAGGCGAAGTAATACTATAAATTTTGTGATGACGGTCGGAAATCGTCATTAATTTAGGAAAGATCGAAATGGCAAAGGAAAAAGCAGATAAGGCAAAAGCTCCGAAAGGAGAAAGCAAAGGAAAAGAACCGAAGGCTCCCATGGAGTCGCTTCCGGTAGTTCCTGCGAGATTACACGAGAAATTTCAGAAGGAAGTAATTCCTGCGATGATGAAGCGTTTTAATTACGACAACATCAATCGTGTTCCGAGCATCACGAAGATCTCGATCAATATCGGTGTCGGCGGTGCAGCAAGTGATCCAAAATTATTGGAGGCTGCGGTTCGTGATCTCGAAGCTATCGTTGGACAGAAAGTCGCTATAACAAAATCAACGAAGTCCATTTCAAATTTTAAGTTGCGCGAGGATCAGGCTATCGGGTGTAAGGTAACATTGCGCCGTGCAAGAATGTATGAATTTCTCGATAGATTGATGTCAACCGCTATTCCTCGCATCCGTGATTTTCGCGGAATACCTGATAAGTCGTTTGACGGACGTGGTAATTACACGCTGGGCTTGAAAGAACAGATCATCTTTCCGGAGATCAATGTTGATAAAGTAACGCGCATCACCGGTATGGATATCACGTTCGTGACGAGCGCAACATCGGATGAAGAGGCATACGAATTGCTAAAGTCATTCGGAATGCCGTTCCGTAAGCGCGAAGGCGAAGCAGCAGCTCAATAATTTTTTTCATTATTCTTTACAGAAATAGTGGCACGATTAGCATTAAGGGTTAAACAAAAAATGGAGCCGAAGTTCTCGACACGGAAATACAACCGTTGTTCGCGATGCGGCAGAGCAAGAGCATTCTACAGGAAGTTCGGTTTATGCCGTATGTGTTTCCGTGAACTTGCTTTAGATGGCAAGATCCCGGGAGTGCGTAAGTCAAGTTGGTAAACAGTTTACCTAAGCAGTGAAAGTGCAACAGATTGTAATGGAAGGTTTATAGAAAAGTATGGATACTATCGGAGATTTTCTAACTCGGTTACGTAATGCGTTGAAGGCGCGGCATAAGTATGTCATTGTGCCTGCATCAAATCTCAAATTTGCTATCAGCGAAATTCTTCGCGAGCAAGGCTATATTGAGAGCGTCGAGCGTACTGAGAACGACAAACAGGGCGATCTTCGCATCACCCTTAAATATAGCAACGGCAATCCTGCGATCATTGGATTGAAACGTATATCCACACCGGGTTTACGCCGCTATAGCAAAGCAAGCGAAACTCCGCGCGTTCTCGCCGGACTCGGAATTGCGATCATCTCCACTCCTCAGGGTGTGATGACTGATAAGCAAGCGCGTCAAATGAACGTCGGTGGAGAAGTGCTCTGTCATATTTGGTAATCAGTACCATATAAAAAAGTTTAAGAAGAAGAGTTATGTCAAGAATTGGAAAAAAACTGATCACTATGCCGAAAGGTGTTAGTGCCAGCGCAAAAGATGGAGTCATCGTCGTCAAAGGGCCGAAAGGTACTTTGCAGACTAATGTTCCTGAAGGAATAACTGCGCAGATCGACAAAGAGGAGATCACGTTTCTTCGTGCTAATGAGCAGAAGAAGACTCGCGCTATTCACGGACTTACCCGCGCCCTTACCAATAATATGGTGATCGGTGTGTCGGATGGTTTCTCAAAGAAACTTGAAATGGTGGGTGTCGGATATAAGGCTGAGAAAAAAGGCAAGTATATTCAATTCAATCTTGGTTATTCCCATCCAATAATTTTTGCAGCACCGGAAGATATTACGATCGAAATTCCGACGCCTACGACAGTAACTGTTTCGGGAATTGACAAGCAACTCGTCGGTGCAGTTGCAGCGAAGATTCGCTCGATCCGTCCGCCGGAGCCTTATAAAGGCAAGGGCGTGAAGTATTCTGATGAGCGTATTATCCGTAAAGCCGGAAAAACAGCTGGTAAATAATTTTAGCGAAAAAGAAATACGATGGCAACGAAGTTACACTTACAAGATAAAGCCCAGCGCAGAGCAAGGCGCCGCCATAAGATTCAGCTTATTGTTCGCGGTACAACTGAGCGTCCGCGCTTGGTCGTCTATCGCAGCAATGCTTCGATCTATGCACAGCTTGTTGATGATTCAAAAGGCTTTACGATTGCCTCATCAAGTTCACGTGCGCTTGAATCAAAAGCGAAAAAGACAGAGCTTTCGAAGTTAACTGGTAAAGCTATTGCGGAGATCGCAAAAGAAAAGGGTATTACGTCGGTTGTATTTGACCGTAACGGTTACCTTTATCATGGTCGCGTTAAAGCTCTTGCTGATGGTGCACGCGAAGCCGGATTGCAATTTTAAGAATTTATTACAGAGAATATAGTGGCAAAAATTCGTACATCTGATCTTAATCTGAAAGACAAACTCGTGGCGATCAACCGTGTAGCAAAGGTTGTGAAGGGCGGACGTCGTTTCAGTTTTAATGCAATCGTTGCTGTCGGCGACAACAACGGGCATGTCGGTATCGGTTTGGGAAAGTCGAATGAAGTTCAGGAAGCAGTTACAAAAGCGACGGAAGATGCTAAGCGCAATGTGAAGGCAGTGCCGCTTCGTAAAGGTACGATTCCTCATTCAGTCAACGGAAAATTTGGCGCAGGAAAAGTTTTCTTGAAACCCGCATCTCCTGGAACAGGACTCATCGCTGGCGGCGGAGTTCGTGCAGTTCTTGAACTTGCAGGTGTGCAGGATATCCTTACAAAATCTCAGGGTTCTTCGAATCCGCATAATTTAGTAAAAGCCACGATGGCAGCACTTGGAATGCTAAACGATGCATCGTCGGTTGCTGAGCGCAGAGGAATTTCACTTTCAAAAGTATTCAACGGATAATTCTGAATATGAAGAAGCTAAGTATCAAACAGGTAAAAAGCGTTAACGATACGCTGAAGAATCATAAACTCACGATCAAGGCACTTGGCTTAGGTCGTCCGAACTACGTTGTCGTGCATAACGATAATGCAGCAATTCGCGGAATGATCCGTACAGTTCGCCACCTTGTCGAAGTGACAGAGGTAGCATAATTTTTTTTTCATGCGAGCGGGTAGCTATAAAGCTCTCCGCGTTAGTAAACAATAACGAATATGCAGCTTATACTTAATCCACGTCCGGCAGCGGGCGCGGTAAAATCAAATAAACGAGTCGGTCGCGGAATCGGCTCAGGTCATGGTAAAACCTCAACACGCGGATCCAACGGTGCAGGATCACGCTCCGGTAACAAACGTAAACTCGGTTTTGAAGGAGGGCAGATGCCTCTTTCTCGTCGTTTGCCAAAGTTTGGATTTACTTCCCCATTCCGTGTCGAATACGAAGAAGTCAATGTTTCACGTCTTGATGAATCAGTGAAATCAGGTCGCCTTCCAAAAGGTGAGCCGATCACTCCTGCACTTTTACGTGCAACAGGTCTCATCACAGGCGGACACGGACCGGTAAAGATTCTCGGTAACGGCGAAGTATCCGTTGCGTTTACTGTTCAAGTACACAAAGTTTCGAAAGGTGCTGCGGCGAAGATCGAGAAAGCTGGCGGTAAGATCGAAGCTCTTGCTGCATAAAAAGAAGATCTTTTCCCTATAAATTTTACGATCTCAACTCATGAGCAGACTTACAGATAGTTTTCGGAATATCTTCAAAATCGATGAACTCCGTCAGCGCATCATCTATACCGTTGCGTTGCTCGTTGTTGTTCGTTTTGGAGCGCATATAACTCTTCCCGGAATTGACGTCCATGCATTGGAGCGTCAAGCAGGACAGGGGGGGGCTAATTCGCTTTTTGGTTTGTATGATCTCTTTGTCGGAGGCGCATTCAAGAATGCCGCTATTTTTGCATTGGGAATCATGCCGTACATCTCAACTTCGATCATCATTCAGTTGATGGGGAGCGTCGTTCCGTATTTCCAGAAACTTCAAAAAGAAGGTGAAGACGGAAGAAAGAAAATTACCCAGCTTACTCGTGTCGGTACATTCGTCGTTGGTGCATTGCAAGCAATCGGAGTTGCAGTTCACTTGCGCAGTATGGGCGGTGGAGTTGTAGCTGATGGAGTAAATCCGGTTCTGTTTATGATCAGCACTGTTTTTTGTTTAGCTGCCGGAACAATGTTCATGATGTGGCTGGGCGAGCAGATCACTGAGCGGGGTATCGGAAACGGAATTTCACTTATCATTTTCATTGGTATCATTGCTCGCTTTCCTTCTGCTCTCTTTGATGAGTTCAAGGACATTGGAACAGATGCAGGAAAAAATATTATTGTCGAAGTCGTGCTCATCGCATTCTTCGTCGGCATCATTGCCTTCGTAGTTTTGATAACACAAGGTATTCGCAAAATACCAGTGCAATATGCGAAGCGAGTTATCGGACGAAAAGTATATGGCGGTACAACGCAGCATATTCCGATCAGGATCAATACTGCCGGTGTTATGCCGATCATCTTTGCTCAGGCAATTCTTTTCATTCCAACAACAATTGTTCAATTCTTTCCAACTTCACCTCTTGCAATTGGAGTTGCGAAATTCTTTGATTATCGTTCGGTCAGCCATGCTATAATTTTCGGATTGATGATCGTCGTCTTTACGTATTTCTATACTGCAATCGCATTCAATCCACGAGACGTAGCCGATACGATGAAGAAGCAGGGTGGATTTATCCCAGGTGTTCGTCCGGGACGGAATACCTCTGATTACATTGATAATATCCTGACCCATCTTACATTGCCGGGAGCGATTTTTCTTGCGCTCATTGCGATATTGCCGACTTTCGTTACGGGTCTTGGAGTAACATCCGGATTTGCACAGTTCTTCGGCGGTACAAGTTTGCTCATCATGGTAGGTGTAGCTCTTGATACGTTGCAACAGATTGAGTCGCATCTACTGATGCATAATTATGACGGCTTGATGAAGACCGGTAAACTCAAAGGACGCTCAGGTGGCGGAGGAGTTTATGGAGCAGGGGGATTCTAAGTAATTACTTCTTCGACCGGATAACGGTCGCTAATATGAGAATGTCAGATGATTGTTAAGACCGAAGAAGAAATTGCGAAGATCCGTGAAAGTGCTCACATTGTTCACGAGACATTCGAATATGTTGAAACGCTGATAAAGCCAGGCGTTTCAACTTTGGAGATCAACGATAAAGCTGATGAGTTCATTGTAAAAAATGGTGCGCGACCTGCCTTCAAAGGTTATAAAGTTGGCAAACAGGTATTCAAATTCGCAACCTGTATGTCAAAGAATGACGCAGTCGTTCACGGAATACCAAACGATGAACCTTTGGAAGAAGGTGATTCGATCTCCGTTGATATCGGAGTTGAAAAGAATGGTTGGTTCGGCGATAGTGCTTGGACCTACGCAGTTGGAGAGATCGCCCCTGAAACTGCAAAGCTGATGGAGATCACCAAAGATTCGCTGCTTTTAGGAATCGCAGCGGCACGAGCTGGTGGAAGATTGTATGATATTTCGAAAGCTGTTCAGGATTATTGTGAGTCTCATGGATACGGAATCGTAAAAGATCTTGTCGGTCATGGTATTGGCACTCATCTTCATGAAGAGCCACAAGTACCAAATTTTGTACCGCGTCGCTTCGATACAGGATATAGAAATATTGAGCTTCTTGAGGGAATGACTTTAGCTATTGAGCCGATGGTTAACCTCGGAACTTGGCGGGTGAAAACCCTGAAAGACGGCTGGACGGTAGTGACTGCGGATAAGAAGCCAAGCGCCCATTTCGAGCATACGATCGTTGTTCGCCCTTGGGGAGGGGAGATTCTGACCAAATAATAAGTGAATTTGGAACAGAAAATAATAAAATTGTGTTTGCGAGTGGCTATAAGCGGCTCAATAATTGAGGTTTAGTTCGTAATTAATGTCAAAGCAATCTGCTATTAAAGTTGACGGTGTGATCGAGGAAGCGCTGCCAAATGCGACTTTCCGCGTCAAGCTTGATAATGGGCATACGATCTTAGCTCACGTTTCCGGTAAAATGCGTATGCATTTTATCAAGATCTTACATGGCGATAAAGTGACTGTTGAACTTTCCCCTTATGATCTGACAAAAGGACGAATCACGTACCGCTACAAATAATTTTTTTTTCGTTACGACAATGAAAGTACAAGCATCAGTTAAAAAACGCTGTGAGCATTGCAAGGTCGTCACCCGCAGGGGTGTCGTTCGTATTATTTGCAAGACAAACCCGAAACATAAACAACGTCAAGGATAATTTTTTCGTAATTACTGCATGGCACGTATAGCTGGGATAGATCTCCCAAAATCAAAGCGCTCCGTTATCGGACTTACTTATATCTACGGAATAGGCAAGACATCGGCAAAATCTATTTTAGAGAAAGCCGGAATTTCTGAGGATAAAAAGATCAACGATCTGACCGAAGACGAGGTGACGGCGATACGCCAGATCATCACGAATGAATTCAAGGTCGAAGGTGTGGCTCGTAGTGAGCAGCAACTTGCGATCAAGCGTTTGATGGATATCGGAAGTTACCGAGGTTTGCGTCATCGCAAGAGCCTTCCGGTTCGTGGTCAGCGTACTCGTACAAATTCCCGTACTCGTAAGGGTAAGAGAAAGACGGTCGCAGGAAAGAAGAAAGCAGCAGCGAAGAAATAACATTTAATTTTTAGAGCAATACAGTGGCAAAAACAGCAGGAGCCGGAACCAAGCGCACGAAGAAAAAGATCGTCGCTCAAGCACATGGTGTCGCGCATATCAAAGCGACATTCAATAATATCATGGTGACTCTTTCCGATATGCAGGGCAACACACTTTCGTGGGCAACTGCAGGAAAGATGGGCTTCAAGGGTTCGCGCAAAAATACGCCATTCGCAGGACAAGTTTCTGCCGAAGCCGCTGCAAAAGAAGCCTACGATATGGGCTTACGCAAAGTTGATGTATTTATCAAAGGACCCGGATCAGGCAGAGAAGCTGCTGTCCGCGCCCTTCAGGTTGCTGGTATTGACGTGTTATCGATCAAAGATATTACGCCTATGCCGCATAACGGATGCCGTCCGCCTAAAAAGCGCCGCGTCTAATTTTTTTACGAGTTGTCTTTTTCGTTGTAAACTTCACGGTAGCTATTGTGAAGGACGAAGGCAGAAGGCAATACTACTGTGATCAAAGCAGTAGAAGCATTTAAAAACTCAATCATTTATTATGGCTCGTTATACAGACCCATCGTGTAAACTTTGCCGCAGAGAAAAGCAGAAGCTTTTTCTTAAAGGCGCAAAGTGTTTTTCTGAAAAGTGTCCTGTCGAAAAGCGTAATTTCCCTCCTGGTCAGCACGGCATGGGACGCCGTTCCAAAATTTCCGAATACGGAATTCAGCTTCGCGAGAAGCAGAAGGTTCGCCGTACCTATGGTATGCTCGAAACTCAGTTCCGTAATACCTTCGAGAAAGCTTCGCAGATGCGCGGCGTCACTGGTGATAACCTTGTAAAACTTTTAGAGCGACGTTTTGATAATGTCGTTTACCGTCTGAACATTGCTCCTTCACGTAAGGCAGCGCGTCAGCTTATCCTTCACGGGCACGTTTTGGTGAACGGAAAGAATGTGAACATCCCTTCATATCTTCTCAATCCGGGTGACATGATCCAAATGAAGGAAGCATCAAGGAAGTTAGAAGTTGTTCACGAATCGCTAAAGCGTACTCGCGGAGATTCAGGGGTTCCGGGTTGGTTATCGCTGAATAAGGCTGACCTGTCAGGTACATTCCTTGCAGTTCCGGAGCGCGCTGATATTCCGCTGAATGCAAATGAGCAGCTTATAGTCGAATTGTATTCGAAATAAGTAGCCTCGGCTTCGCTTTACGAAAAGAAATTTATTTAGAGAATTATTTATAGTATAAGGAACACCGCATGACAACGTTACAAATGCCTGATCGCATTGAGCTTGAGGAATCGTCGAAGACGAAAACATTTGGGCGCTTCATTGCTTCGCCACTTGAAGAAGGATACGGTACGACGCTTGGTAATTCAATGCGCCGCATTCTTCTTTCTTCTATTCCGGGAAGTGCATTTACCAGCTTACGTATTGAAGGCGTGCAGCATGAATTCTCAATGGTTAAAGGCGTAACAGAAGATGTTGCCGAGATCATTTTGAATCTCAAAGGAGTTCGCATCAGTGCTGAACAAAATACTCCAACTAGGCTCTTGATCGATATCAAAGGACCAAAAGAATTCAAGGCAGGGGATATCCAACAATTTACAAGTGAGGTCGAGATCTTAAATCCCGATCATCACCTTCTCACGCTTGCAAAAGATGCACGTTTGCAGATGGATCTTGTTGTCGGTCACGGTCGCGGTTATGTACCTTCGGATGAGAATAAATCTGCCGATTCGCCGCTTGGCACAGTCGCTATTGATTCGATCTTTACACCAATCGTTAATGTCCGTTTCAGCGTTGAACCTACTCGTGTAGGTCAAAAGACAGATTACGAAAAACTGATTTTAGAAGTTGAAACTGACGGCTCGCTTAATCCGGAAGAAGCAATTACTCTTGCCGGACGTACTCTTCGAGATCACGTCAATCTCTTCGTTCGTTTTGGCGGACCAGAAGATGAAGCTCCACCGAAGCCGATCGCGGATACTGAGACAGAACGCATTCGTGCAGTTTTGAATACGCAGGTTGATACACTTCACCTTTCTGTTCGTTCACAGAATTGCTTACGTGCTGCGAATATCAAGAATATCGCTGAGCTCGTTCGTAAAGATGAACGCGAACTTTTAACATTCCGTAATTTTGGACGTAAGTCTCTTGATGAGCTTGGTCGTTTAGTCGAGCAGCTCGGACTGAACTTCGGAATGGATGTTGACAAATATCTTGAGGGACAAGAGTCTGTCAGCAGTCGCTAATTTTAGAAGAATACTTATTATAAAGAATTCCAATGAGACACGGTAATAAAGGACGCAAATTAGGGCGTACATCAACCCATAGAAAAGCGACACTAAATGCGCTTGCTACTGCTCTTCTTCAACATAAGAAGATTAAAACGACAGTTGCAAAAGCGAAAGAAGCCCGCATCTATGTCGAGCCGCTTATCACGACTGCAAAGCGTTCACTTGCTTTGACAGGCGATGAGAAGTTGGTTTCGATTCAGAGGGTTCATGCTCGCAGACAAGTTGGCAGATTCATTAAGGATAATGAAGTTCTTAAAACTCTTTTTACCGAGATCGCTCCGAAAGTTGCAAATCGTCCGGGAGGTTATACACGAGTCGTAAAACTTGGAAGACGTCTTGGCGATAGTGCTGAAATGGCGATCTTAGAACTCGTTGATTGGAATGAAAGCGGTTCGGCTCCGAAGCAGAAAGTCTCGAAGCCACGTCCAACAAGACGTAAAACACCGACGACTCCGAAGCCTATTACTGAAACTCCTGTCGGAGAAGTACCGGGCGCTGAAAATGCTGATGTAGCTGATCTTCCTCCTCAGGAGTAAAATCCGCTATGAGAATTTTCTCTAAACCCTAATATCAGAAATGGTATTAGGGTTTTTCATTTTATCATGCTCAAAAAATATTGGTGGACTCTATCGTCCTCTGTGATCTCCGGATGAAATGCAGTTGCCAGTAAATTTCCTTCCTGTGCCATTACAAAACCTTCCTCAAGTTTGGATAGTATTTTAACTTTTTTCCCGGCTTTGAGAAATAACGGCGCTCGAATAAAAATTCCAGGAAACGGTTCATCTCCTAAAATCGGAATCGAAAGAGAAATTTCAGAGCTTGCTTTTTGGGGACCAAATGCATTGCGGCGAACTGAAATATCCATCAATCCAATTCGTCCCTGCTTCGACCCCTCGATTTTTTTTGCTAAGAGAATACTTCCCATACAAGTACCCCAAATTGGAAAACCTTCTTTACCTATTTTCGTGATAGCATCAAAGATTGGAAGTCTATCCGGTGTTGAAGATTTCAACTCACTTGTTACCGCTTCAAGTTTTGCAATCGTAGTTGATTCGCCACCGGGAATAATGAGTCCATCGAGAGTATCCAATTCATCGGCGCGGCGAATCTCTGTTACTATGCAGCCTAGATCGCGGAGCTTTTGGATATGCTCAGCAAAATCGCCTTGTAGGGCGAGGACTCCGATATGGAGATTCTTCTTCAATTTTAGATGCCTCTTACTGCGAGAAGTTCGGATTCCAAAAGCGATTTTGCCGATCTGCCAACCATTGAATCACCTAATCCGCGGCTGACTTCTGCGAGAATTGCAGCATCTTTGAAATACGTCGTTGCTTTGACAATCGCTGCTGCTCTTTTTGCCGGATCGGATGATTTGAAAATTCCGCTTCCAACGAAGACTCCATCAACTCCGAGCTGCATCATTAATGCCGCATCGGCTGGTGTTGCGATTCCGCCAGCTGCGAAATTCACCACGGGGAGTTTTCCGGCATCGGCAACTTCGTTGACTAAATCTATCGGAGCGCCGATCTCTTTGGCAAATGAATATCGTTCGTCTCGTGAAAGAGATTGCAATCTGCGAATTGCTCCGAAGATGGCTCGTGCATGACGAACCGCTTCGACGACATCGCCGGTTCCAGCTTCGCCTTTAGTGCGGATCATCGCCGCGCCTTCGGAGATTCGACGAAGGGCTTCACCAAGATTTCTTGCGCCGCAGACAAAGGGGATGACAAATTTATTTTTATCAATATGGTTTTCTTCATCTGCCATTGTCAACACTTCGCTTTCATCGACGCAGTCAACGCCGAGTTCTTCCAAAATCTGTGCTTCGACGAAATGCCCGATACGGGCTTTTGCCATGACGGGAATCGAGACCGCTTTAATAATATCAATGATAAGCTGTGGATCTGACATTCGGGCAACGCCGCCATCCTTGCGTATATCCGAAGGGACTCGTTCAAGCGCCATCACAGCACAGGCTCCGGCATCTTCGGCGATCTTTGCTTGCTCGGCATTGACAACATCCATAATGACTCCGCCTTTTAGCATAGCAGGAAGGGCGCGTTTTAGGGCAACTGTTCCGATCTTTGCTTCAAGTAAGGCTTTATCGGACTCTCCGTTTGATGATGATTTAGCTTTTGACATTTATTTAAGATTTTGTGAATTTGAGTTTATAAAACGATGTTGTACTAATATAAATTATATTAATTCTTCTAAAAGTAAATATAAGTAAAAGTAATAAAGATTATGTTAACCTTACCGAAGTGTGAGATCCTTCACTTCATTCAGAATGACACACTAAACTAAAACTATGGAAATCCAACAAGCGAAAGTCATCGTTGCCATCGTTCAAGAATCCAGCATGGTTGGTGCTGCTGAACGGCTTGGTGTGACTCAGCCGGCGATCAGCTCGGCGCTTGGGCAATTCGAGAAAGAAATTGGTGTCCTGCTCTTTCATCGTTCCAGAAAAGGATTGCAGTTAACTGAAAGAGGGAAGTCCTTGATTCCATCAATTCGTAAGTTTCTTGAATCGGAAAAAGAAATTCTATCACTCTTCAACATTCAAAGTTCATCGCAAGGCGTTCTTCGCATTGCAGGCAGACAGGGATTCATGGAAGATGTTTTTCCACTGCTCTTGGATGAACTTCGGAAAAAATATCCGGGCATTACCGTTGAATCAGCCATGAGCGGTAGTCAAAGTGAAGTGATCGAAGCTTTGCAATCGGGCAGAGCAGATATTGTCTTTGCTCCGAGTCCTCGGATAAAATCCCTCGCTGCAGAAATTTTTCATCATGATCCTATTCGTCTTGCAGTCTCGAAGAAGAATCCTCTTACAAAAAAAAGGATCATCTCAAAATCTGATCTTGCCGAATTATCCTATTGCCTTCCGACAAAAAACGACAGACTTCGTCAGCCTATTGAAAGATTTTTGCGGCAGATCGTAAAATCGCCGAAGATCATGACGGAGACGAATGATTATACGCTAATGCGTAATATCATCGCCACCGGTGCTTGTGCCGGATTTATCTATGGTCACATGCTTTGTAATCCTGAAGCGAGAAATACGCTGAAACCCCTGCGCATAAAACAGCTCGACATTTGGCGCGACCTTACACTTCTTTATCGTCGTGATGATCTTCCGCCACATGGAATAACTGCTAAAGACCTGCTCATCAAGGAATCTGCAAGATTGCTTCTGAAATATGTTAAGTAAAATTACGATCATCTCCACTCATAACTCATTGAATTTATTAAATAAGTATTTGTGCACTTCGCTCGGAGGGTATGGCATCTTTCATGCCACCATAGACCAGCGGCTCAGCCTTCGGAGTTCTCGTTTGCTCATCTTCGGCTACTTCTAATTCAGTGATGAATGCAAGCGGAACAATATAGCAGGGTATTTGTTGCCAAGCTACCACTTACACTGACTTTACATCAGTGAATCCGTGTGTCCGAAATATTTTTCGGCTCTGTTAACCTTCACTTTTATTTCAACCAAAAATGAAAACCTCAGTATTTTCTGCTATTGCCTTGTGCATGATGGGGACTTCGGTCATATTCGTATCCAACTCGTGCTCGAAAAAAACTGACGTTGTTGCTGCCTGTGTCCCGACCGTAGTAGAAGTTGGCGCAGAAATAGCTACTGCAACCACTTGGGATGCCTGCCACATTTATCACATTACAAATTTGCAGGTGAATGTCAATGCACCCCTTACAATCGAAGCCGGAGCTGTAATCAAGTTCGATAAAGATGCAGGCATAATAGCAGCATCAGGGACGATCACGGCAAACGGCACTCCTTCAAAGCCTGTTATTTTTACTTCATGGAAGGATGATACGTTTGGAGGAGATAACAATGGCGATGGCAATGCGACCAAGCCACAAAAAGCGGACTGGCATTGGATCTCTTTTGGTAAATCTTCGGGCAACACACTTAATTATTGCAAAATACTTTATGCAGGAAGCGGAAGCGTCGATGTCGAACGTGCGCTGAATATGGGAGACGGAGCCAATAATTTAATTACCAATTCTGTCATTGCTCATACTGCCGGAGGTGCTACACAAAGTTCTGCAGCGCTGGATATGGCGCGCTGTCCGCATAGCTGCACTGCAACCAGTAATACTTTTTTTGATAACGGTCATCCGGTGATCATCGGAGTTGCATCGGACTTTGATAACAGCAATGTATTCCATAATCCCGATAATATATCTCAAACAAATCTCTGCAATGGGATTTTTGTGGATTGTGTGGATGTAACTGCTGCGAATGCAACATGGAGCAATACGGAAGCGGCATATGTGCTCGGAGGTTGGAGCGGCAATAGTTGGTATATGCCAACCACAGTAACACGTACACTTGGCGATAATGTCGTACTGAAATTTCATTCGGGCACATCTGTTGGTTTTTCACTCTATATACCTGCCGGACTTTCACAACTGCTAAATTATAACGGAACAGGTGTGGAATTTACATCTTATGAAGACGACAGCCGCAAAGGAGATACAAATGGTGATGGCGTTTCTTCCGGTACAGTGGGCTCATGGGAAGGTATTGAAACTGCTGGACCCACCTGGTATAAATGGTCTAATATTCATTACGCTGCACATTAAATTCTATCATATTCTTGATTGCCCGAATCGGAGGGGTACTCGTTTTGTAAAATACAGCATAAAGACCTTTGCCTTATAGTTGCTCAAGAGGACTCAAGGTACTTTTGATAATGGTTGCTACAAACAGGGCAGTCAAACAGTGCCGATGACTCGAGGGGAAAGTGTAGTTAATTTCTTCAGGTTTTTTTCTATTTTGCCACCCTCGTTTGATCACTTCTGCATTGCCGGCATTTTGACTTTTCGTGTTGTACTAATGGAATGGATGCTAAGATACTAAATATCACAACTCCAACTCCTAGTGATTTCTTCGGAATTCCCTCTTAAAATCCCGAAAGTGTATAAAAATACTGTTAATTCTCATTATTTAATGTGATTTCGGGGGAGTAGGGGAAACCCATGCCGTATATTTGTGTTTTATGGATGCGCAAAATATTTTGTAAAGTTTTTTATCACTCTGTTTTTCATTTTTATTTAACTTAGGACTATCTTATGAAAAAGAACTCCACCTTTGTGGCGATCGTGATCGTTTCATCATTCGTGATCGGATACTTGCTCTGGGAATTTGTTCTCGGAAACCCCAGCAATTTCAAAGATCCACTAACTCGCAAATCACCACCTGCTGAAAGTATTCTCGGCTTGATGTATGTCGGTGGATTTCTTGTACCTGTCCTTCTGGGTCTTTCGCTGATGATCTTTACTTTTATTGGCGAACGCCTGATGAGCCTTTCGAAGGCAAAAGGAAAGAAAGATCTTACGGTACTTCTTCCTCAGATCGAGAAACTTCTTAATGAAGGGAATCTTGATGCAGTAATGGCTCTTTGTAATGAGCAGAAGGGAACAGTGGCAAATATCATTCGTGCCGGTATCGCCAGGTTTAAGGAAGTGCAATTCAATAACGAACTTTCTGCCGAACAGAAATCCGAAGAAGTGAAGAAGACGATTGAAGAAGTGACGATGCTCGAGACTCCGCTCTTAGAACAAAACTTAGTTATCCTTTCGACGATCGCTTCTATTGCAACGATGGTCGGACTTCTCGGAACGGTATTTGGAATGATACGCTCATTCAAAGCTCTCGGCGAAGGTGGCGCAGGTTCAAGTGCAACAGCACTTTCTGTCGGTATTTCGGAAGCTCTTATTAATACAGCTCTCGGAATCGGCGGTGCTATTATCGCTATCGTTGCGTATAACTTCTTTACCAACAAGGTTGACAAGTTTACGTACTTGATTGACGAGGCATCGCTTAATTTGCTTGAGACGATCAAAGTCCGTTTCCTTGCGAAAAAAGCGTAAGCAAAAATATAATTTCCAATGCCAAAAGCAAAATTAAAACGTCACGGCTTTCGGATCGATATGACTCCGATGGTTGATGTCGGCTTTCTGCTCTTGACCTTCTTCATGCTGACTGCGAAATTCAAATCGCAGAAAGATAATGTAGAGATCAAGCTTCCGGTTGCGCAAGCTGATACGGCAAAGTTGCCGGATGTGAATATCGTTGTTCTCACCATTGGGCTTACTCAAGTTCCTGCCGGTGAGACACCCGATACACTCATCTATTTCAGCGTTGCTACCGATAAAGATCGCCCGGCTATCTATAAGCCTCTTGCACTGAAGAATCCTAAGACAGATGCTCTTCTTGAAGATGCGGAACTGATGAAGATGCAGCAAGTCACGGTAAAGAAATCGGAACTTGACGCAGTAGTGAAGGCGGCGCGTTGGCAAAATCAATCGTTGCGATATGCCATTAATGCCGATAAGCGGCTGAACTATGGCTACATTGATGATGTGATGCGAACACTCCAAAAGAACGGAGCGACGAGATTTAATCTTGTGACAATGACGCAAGGGTTATAACATTTTTTTAGTGACACGGACTTTAGCCCGTTCCACTAAGCTAAAAGGAGAAATTATGTCAGAAATGGTAGAAGCCGGCGGAAGCGGCAAAAAAGGAAAAAAATCGAAAAAGCGAGTTGGAGTGCGTATGGATATGACGCCCATGGTGGACGTTGCATTCTTGCTACTTACATTCTTCATGCTTTCGACGACTCTGAGCACTCCGCAGGTAATGGAAATTTCGCTTCCACCCGATAGCAAGGTGAAGATAGACGTTGCAGAGTCAAATCTGCTAACGCTTCGCGTTCGTAATGATGAAGCCGTTTTTTGGAATAAGGGTAAGGATGCTCCGCAGAAGATCACCTCTGCTGATGTACCAAGGATTTTAGAGCAGAGACTTCGCGAGAATCCGAAGATTGCAACGCTTATCAAGATCGACCGTGAAGCAAAATATCAAAAGCTTGTTGATCTTATAGACGAACTCAATCTGATTCAGGGAAAGCTTGGTCAGACTGAGAAACGCTTCAGTATCGTGACGATGGACGCAGAAGATCATACGCTCATCGGAAACTTATAACTCAATTCCGTGTATTGTATATATAGAGGTATAATATGTCATTAAGCAATCTTACACTCCAGGGAATGGAGCACTATGGCGGGATAGACATCAAGCGGAATGCCCAGAAAAGTACGTATATGGGATTTGCTTATTCTGTCGGTTTGCACGCACTGCTGATCCTTCTGTATGTCGGATGGACGTGGATCTCGACCGAAGATGACAGCAAGATTCCGCATTTCCACCGCAAAATTTCCAGCCTTGCCGAGCTTGCTCCACCACCATCGACGTCTCAGGATATGGCAGCGCCGCCGCCATCTGCTCCGAGTTTAGATGTGGCGAAACCGACCTTTGGTATTCCTGTTCCGGTGCCTGACATCCAAGCTCCGAACCAGACAATGCCGACCAATGATATTCCGATGCCGACTGGCGAGGTGAATAACGGTCCTGCAAGCAGCGGTGGACCTCCGAGTAGCGGCACCGGTGACGCTCCAGCTGTCGTTCCGGAACCAGATAAAGCGCCAGCAGAAGATGAGTTTGTAGAATATACCGAAGAACCTAAACCAACGGCAAATATTCAGTCGCTCGTTGTTTACCCGGAAACAGCAAAGAAGGCTAATCTTGAGGGCAAGGTAACATTTTCGGCACTGATCGGAAAAGATGGAAGAGTTGAGAAAGTTAACATAGATAAAGCTGATTATGAAATGTTCAAACAGCCAGTTATTGATGCTGTTACGAAGGTGCGCTTTACTCCTGCCAGACAGAACCAAACTCCTGTAAGAGTATGGTACACGCAGGTTATTAGCTTCAAACTTACCAGTCATTAAAGAATTTCTAATTCACGTTGCGGATGCAATTCTTTGCATCCGCATTTTTTTTTCGTATTTTTGAAGAAAATAATACGCCTATGAAACTTGCAGCACTGTTTTTCTTTGTTTTTGGAATCATGTCTATCTGCCTTGGAATTGCCATGCTTATGAATGATACTCTTCTGATTCAATTCGGTTCAACCGTTCGGATCATATTCATAGTATTGCTCTTCGGCTATGGCATTTATCGGGTTATGGCAGGGGTTAGTACAATCAAGAAGGCATCTCAACGGCAGGACGCTAAATAAATCAGATCAATGCAGAAGTTCTATATCCTGTCAATGATTTTCGTATTACTGACCGGATGCAGCGAAAAGAAACAGGGAGAAACTCCACCAGATACGGCTAACTCCGGAGCGTTTGAACTTGTTGCCGATGAAGCGCTGAAGCCGGCGATAGATAGTCTTGTCTATGGTTTTAATATACAGACTCCGGGAGCAAAAGTAACTGTTCGTTACAAGAACGCCACCGAAGCTCTCGACGATCTTCTGCAACAAAAGACCAGACTTGTTCTTATTGCCCGACCACTGAGTAAGAAGGAGAGAGAGCTGCTTTCTCAGCAAAAAATAGAACTTATCGAAGCCGATGTTGCCGAGAATGCGATCGGATGTATTGTCAGCGCTAAGAGTCAACTCATGACAATTAGCATGGATTCGCTTCGGGCTATTGTTGAGGATAAAGATAAAAATATTACTCGTGTTTCAACTTCGTATTTATCGAGTACCGAATTTGCACTTGATTCGATTTTCTCATTAGATAAATATCAAGAGGGAAGACTAATCCGGTTTCAGACAAGCGACAGTGTGATTACTCGTGTTGCAAAGGATGATCACGCGATAGGTTTTGTCGGCTCGGCTTGGCTGAAAAAAATGGCGAATTCGCATGATAGCTCTGTGCGAGTTCTGCAAATCTCCGGAGTATCAGACCGTCCGATCATGCTTCACCTTGCATATATTCTTCAAAATCTTTACCCGCTCACTTCACGCATTTGTGGCTATACGACTGATGTGCCCAATACGCTCCCAAGAGGTTTTTTGGCGTATGCAATGTCTGCAGATGGGCAGCGTGTCTTCCTTAACTACGATCTCCTGCCAAAAACGCAGATACTAAAGCTCGTTCCGCCTCGGTAAGCATTTCTTCGTGAGAAAGAATTAATCAATTAGTTACCTCTCCAAAGAAATTCCTTCATGTATTATGGTGTTTTATAGGTGCGTAAGAGTGCTTACATTTATCGAACTAAAATTATTCATAGTAAAGAAATTATGCGTTTTCGTCAGAATATGTTTCGCAGTATCTCGCTCATTTTGTTCTCACTACTATTTTTCGCAGCAAGTACGTATTCCCAAACGTCGAACGAAAAAATTAAGAAGGCACTTCAGCTTATAGATCTCGGAAATCCGGATCAAGCGCTTACAGATTTAAAACAGATCGCTATCTCCGAACCAAAGAATCCGGAAGCTCATGCAGCACTTGCACTCGCTGAAATAGAAACCGGTGATATTTCCGGTGCCGATAAGGAAGTTGCAATTGCTTATGACATCGAAAGAAAGAATGTACTCGTTCGCATTGCTCGCGGTACCCTTTATGGCAAACAAAATAAAAGAGAGGATGCCGTTGAAGAATTCAACCGTGCAATAAAGATCAATGATAAAGAGATCGCTTCGTTTTTATACATGGCGCGATTTTATCTTTCAGTTGATTCACTAAAATCTGCAGAGATTGCTCTCTATCGCGCTCAAGCCGTAAATGGAAATGATGTGCGTCCATTCCTTGGGCTTGCAGAATTATATGAGAAGCAGCACAGTCTTGATCTTGCAATCGAGCAATATCAGGATGCGAAGAAAATAGATGCGAAGGATGTAATAGTTATTGCAAAACTTGCCCAGCTTTATTTCAGAGCAGGGAAGTATAACGATGCTATCAAAGAATGGGATAACCTGAGCAAAGTAGATCCGAACTATTCGCGTGCATATTATGAGATCGCGCATATCTATGATATTTCCGAGGACCATGTGAATGCAGCAAAGTTTGCAACTAAATACGTTGCGCTTGAACCGGAGAACAAAGATGGAGTCTGGCTTTTAGCACGTTCGCTTGCTGAGAGTAATCAGTATAAAGAGGCGTTGCCATACTTGGAAAAAGCAGCAAAGAATGATAGTTTAAAAACCTTTACCGATCTGTATTTAGCGCGCAGTTATTTCTTTGAGAAAGATTATCCAAAAGCAATTCAACTATATTCCGTTTCAAAAAAATTAGGAGTTTATGACCTGTATTATTATGGCTACTCGCTTATTATAAACGGTGATACATTGGGGGGCTTGGATAAATGGAGGAATGCCCTTATTGTTGATACATCGGGTAAGGTTGACGAACGATTAAAAATCGTCCCCAGCATCATTAGCTATTTAAATGCCCTAAAAAAATATCCTGAACTTGCTGCAATGTATATTGAACAGGCTAAAAAGAAATCTTCAGCCGAGGATTATGCGAACGCTGGGGCGTTCTATACCGTTGCGAAGATGCCACAGGATGCTGAACTTGCCTTTAATTCAGCGTTGAAAATCGATCCAAAACTCTTAAAGGCAAAACTTGGAATTGCGCTGTTAATTGCTAAAGACCAGGATCGCCTTCAAGCCGCAGAAAAAATGATAGATGAAACCTCAGCTTTTGCGGTCGATACAAAAGATAAGGAAAAGATTGGAGTTGCTTATGCCAGTTTGGGTTTTCAGTATCTAATTTCAAAAGAATACGAGGGCAGCATTAGGGTCTTAGTTGAGAAGTCATTGAAATATTTGACCGATAAATCGTTCGTTCTCACCAGTGTTTATAAAGGTGCTGCTTCGGCATATTTGCAGCTTAAAAATTATAAGAAAGCAACGGAATATTATAAAAAAGTCGAGGCGATTAACCCGAAGGACGAAGACATCAAGAAGGGCTTGGATTACATAAAGCAGGTGCAAGGGAAGTAACTGAACTTAGAAAAATCAATTTAATTTACAAGGCACGCACACTGCGTGCCTTGCGTTTTTATACTCATAATTTATCACCAATGAACGTCTTATCAAAGATCACCATACGTCACATGCTCGAGAAGATCGGCGGCTTGGCGCGGTTTTCTGCGAAATTTTTCAAAGCCGTCCTGCGTCCGCCTTTCGAGACGAAAGAGCTGATTAAGCAAACCTATGAGGTTGGTGTGCGGTCGTTCGGCTTAGTCGCTATTGTAGGTGTCGTTATCGGTGCTGTTCTGACGATGCAAAGCCGTCCGACGATGATTAAGTTTGGAGCAGAGGCATTTATCCCTGCAATGGTAGCTGTGAGTGTTCTTCGTGAGCTTTCGCCGGTGCTGATCTCCATTATTGTTGCCGGCAGAGTTGCAGCTGGTATTGGGGCTGAACTTGGGTCAATGGCAGTGACCGAGCAGATAGATGCGATGGAAGTTGCAGCGCTTAATCCCTTTAATCTTCTCGTTGTTACGCGAGTCCTTGCCTGTATGATCGCACTTCCTCTGCTCACCGTCTATGCCGATTTTCTTTCACTTTTCGGCTCGTTCCTTGTTCAAAAAGTCGAAGCCGGGATGAGTGGTCCAATGTTCTTTAATAGCGTTATGAATAGCATTAACTTCGTTGATTTCGCTCCGGGAGTTATCAAGACGCTCTTCTTTGGTTTTATTATCGGGATTGTGGGTTGCTACGAAGGGTATAACTCCAAAGGCGGCACCGAAGGCGTAGGTAAATCCGCGACCGATGCCGTTGTTGTAAGCTCATTGCTTATTATTATCGCAGACGTACTGGCAGTAAAACTTACGGTATTCTTTTTTGACATGGCATAAAAAAAATTAGCGAGTGACAGAAAACACCAAATCATCAAAAGAGAAAAATCTTATCTGCGTCGATCACGTTTCCAAAGCCTTTGGAAGTAATCAAGTGCTTAATGATATTTCTTTGGGAATTGCCGAAGGCGAGACGTTGACAGTATTGGGCAAAAGCGGAGTAGGGAAGAGTGTACTCCTGAAATTGATCGTGGGCTTAATGCTGCCTGATGCAGGGGTGATTACCTATGAAGGAAAGTCAATAGCGGATGCTAAGGAGCATGATCTGAATGAAATTCGCAAGAATATCGGTTTTCTCTTTCAGGGTGGAGCGCTCTTTGATTCGATGACCGTCGGCGAGAATCTCAATCTTGTTCTGCATAAGCATACGACACTAACTTTAGAAGAGCGTGAAGAACGGATCATCGGGGCACTTACGATGGTGGGCTTAAAAGAAAAGCTCGATGAAATGCCGTCGGCGCTTTCCGGAGGACAGAAGAAACGTGCAGGATTAGCGAGGGCTATTGTCCTGCGTCCTAAACTCATTCTTTACGACGAGCCAACGACGGGGTTAGACCCAATCACCGCCGGGACGATTGCCGAGATGATCCTGAGTTTGCAAAAAGAACTTGGCGTTGCATCAATAGTCGTTACGCATGATCTGCCAACAGCTTTTACGATCAGTGACCGTGCAATAGTTCTGGAAAAAGGAGCAAAGATCTTCGACGGACCTGTCGAAGAATTAGGAAATTCGCACATGAATCATTTGGATGAATTTCTCGATGCTGCAAGGCTCGATAGAACTCGGAGAGAAAAAATTATTACCCAAGCAAAACCCATAGAATTTAATTGAAAATTATTAGTTAATGAAAATTACCAAGGTACCATCTTCACGAACAGGATTATTCGTCATCATCTGCTTTGCATTGTTGGTGGTGGCTCTTTTCGTGATCGGAGATAAGCAGAAGCTCTTTAGCAGTACTTCATCATATTTTATTAAATTCAAAGAAATCAGTGGGTTGAAAGAAGGAGCTCAGGTGCAAATTTCCGGAATTGCGGTTGGAAGCGTGAAGACGATCAAATTGCCTCAGCGCTCCGGTGACTCAGTTTTGCTTACAATTACGGTGATTAAGGACGGCTTGCCGCTTATCCACTCTGATTCAAAGGCAACCGTAATGACGGAGGGCTTAGTCGGCAATAAAGGAATTGCTATTTCTGTAGGCACACCAACATCTCCGAATCTGCCTCCCGGAAGCCTGATTCTCGGCGAATCTCCGAAAGATCTTTTTGGCGCATTAGATTCTGCGACACTCACAATGAGCGCTATCAGACAGCTTACTGAAGAAGCAACCGGGATTCTGAAAGACCTAAGAGGCGGCAAAGGCTCAATTGGTAAATTATTCTCCGACGACGGGCTTTACAAAGACTTACGGTCGATAATGGTCAATACTGATCGCAGTATCGGCAGTATTACTTTAGTCGCAAAGAAACTTGGCGTTTCAATGGATGACTTGATGACAAATCTGGAAGGCACCTCAACAGAGTTAAAGAATATGGCTGCGTCAATCAATAATGGTAAGGGTACCGTCGGGAAGCTTCTGAATAATAGTGAGCTTTATGACCAACTTGTAGGGCTATCTGTTGCGATCAATGCCTCGGCGGTCGAGCTTAAAGATGCTATGGCAAAAGTATCAACGGCTGCAGGAAATACCGCTGAATTTACAGAGGGCTTAAAACACAATTTTCTTGTAAAGGGATATTTTGAGGATCGTGGATATTGGGATGCTGCAAGTTTCGAAAAAAGCATAGCGAACCGAGTTGACTCTTTACAAAAGATGGAGTTGAGGATTGATAAGAAGCTTAAGGAGTTAAAGAAATAGCCTTGAATTCTCGGTATTAACCGAGGAATCCATTAAGTATAGGATTCTGTTAATAGATACATTATGTAAAGTCTTAAATTGCACTCTTCTGCTCACTCTTGGCTGAATTCAATTAGCGGCATATTCTTCTCAACTGAAACTCCTGTTTCGGCATATATCTTTTTTACAACTCCCGCAAATCCAGCCGAGATGGAGTTTTCCATCTTCATTGCTTCGAGAACAAGAACTTGAGTGTTCTTTTGGACTTTATCTCCGACTGCAACAGAAACAGCTTTGACCATGCCCGGCATCGGAGCTTTCAGGATCATTCCTTTTGTGCTGCCTGCCCCAGTGCCCTTCTGATCTCCTCCAAAACGCTCACTTAATATCCGCTCTTTTTCGGATTGAATCTTGACCTCTATTCCATCAATGGCATTGCCATCGCTCAGCAGAGCAGTTGAGCTGAGAAATAGCTCTGTTATTTTATCACCACTCGTAACAATAAAATGTTCTGGACTTTGTTCGGTAATTCTTGATCCCTTTTTTATAGATGTGAGTTTACCATCAATTTCGCCGGTGATGCTATTAGGATTAAAAGAAGACATGGGTTTGGAGTAAAAATGTATTTTCTGTAAAATCATTGGTGAAAGTCTTATCATCGAGATTCGGTGAAGAAGTCATTGCAATGCGGAATTCCGGTCTGACTTCAAGAAATCTGAGAGGAAACCACTGTGCCCCGATCATGATACGGCTCTCCACTTGGTTAGTTGTTGCACCAGATGCATTCACTTCCTTGAAATTTTCATATCTAAAAAGCGCATCAAAACCTTTTGATATTCGTATCGCAGCTTCGGAGCAAAGCCCTGACGCTTTTGGAACAACAGGAGTCGAGCTTGAATTTCTATGTCCGCTAACGGCGACGTTTTCTCCGAAGTCGTACTCATTTAGAATTGTAACAGGTCCGGCGCGGAGACTAAAGTGTAATCCTGTTAAGACTAAATTTGCAGGCAAATTATTCTGATCGGAATGATTATGCATATACCGTGAAACTCCGATCTCTCCTGCGAGCATATCTTCAATGATCTCCCCTGAACTGGTGATGCTGAAACAAAACGCTTTATTATTTGAAGGATCGGTGGAAAAATTCTGAGTTTTTATACTGCTTTCCTGTCCGTTGAATGCCCCTGCAATTATATTTATATGGTCGAAAAGCGTTGTGCCAAACTCAACGCCTACATCGCGGTAGCCTGGAGTCCAGAAAAATCCGGCTGGTACAAAACTTGATAGACTTGCTGTTCCGCCTCTAACATATACGGTATGATCATCAAATCGTATTCCAAATGCGGGAAGAAAAGCTCCAAATTTTACATAAGCATTTGTCACTACATCACCGCTTTGAATAAGCTCCCCCGATGAATGTACGAAGTGTAGCATTGCCCATCCTTCACTTGGATTATTGGTATTGAGCGGATCGTACCGAAAGAATCCACTTAACGTCTTCGTTGCCTGAAAATCAATTTCAAGCGCCAAACTCATTGCATGAAAAGAGGTCGTGCGAGATGTTGTATCACCACGTTTTGTTAGTTTTTGAATATTGGAGTCTGATTGAGTAAAACCGTATAACGGACTTTTCTGAGAAAAATAGAGAAATTGATCTCGGAAATCTCCGCCGATGCGTAAGCCATCGGATATTTGTCCGCTGTATTTATCGCCTCGTTTCCACATTGCCAGATCATTGATGGCAAATGATTGTCCTTCTTCGGAGCGCATTTGTCCACCTGTAGGATTAACATGGCATCTAAGGCAATTTGCCTCTCCACGTAGTAGTGCAAAGCGTGGAAGAGCTTGAGCGTTCGATGAAATAAGAATTGTTACCGCGACCAGTAGAAGGAGTGAGTGCTTTTTCATAATCTATTGATAATTTAGATACAAATATAGCTCTTATTAAAGTTGTGTCTGATAAAACTTAAAGACACGCCGCATCAGCTCTTTGTGACAACACGTACATTGATTACATCATTTCTCATCTGTGTTTTAAGATCTTCAAGTGAGTCAAACTTTAATTGAGGACGAATGTAAGAAGTAAAACTTGTCCTGATCGTCTCGCCATAAATATCACTATCAAAATCAAGTATATATGCCTCGACCTTTCTTGCTCCAGCATCAGTAACTGTCGGACGCGTTCCTATACTGATAGCTGCATTATACTTCTTTCCTCCAACATCAGCAAACCCTGCATAGACACCGTCGCATGGAATAAGTTTATTCAATGGGACGTGAACATTCGCCGTCGGAAAATCAAGAGTTCTTCCAAGTTTATCACCTTCTTCAACAAATCCGGAGATCTCATATGGTCTGCCAAGATAGTCATTAGCTGATTTCAGATCGCCTTCAGAAAGAGCATGGCGTATCTTCGTCGAACTGATACTCACTCCATTAATTATTAGTGGCGGTACTTCTTCAACAACGATGCCTGTTTCGGAAGCAAGTGTTCGTAAATGCTCAAGATCGCCTTCCCTATTTTTCCCAAAGGCATGATTGAAACCAACGACCATTCCTTTTGTGCCAATCCCTTCTATGAGAACCTTCCGAAAAAAATCGTTGTACGGAGTCTTTGCAAATTCCGTAGAAAAACGAATAACTAAAACCTCATCAACTCCGGATCGTTCGAGTAATTCAAGCCGTTCATCAATCGTTGTTAAAAGCTCGATAGCAGTATTATTTCTCTTTAATACTTCTTGGGGATGAGGATCGAAAGTGACGACAAGTGTTCGGTCAAGTTTTAACTCATGCTTTTTAGCTTTGAGTCTATTTAGAATCTCGACATGACCTCGGTGCATACCGTCATAGCTTCCGAGAGTCGTAATTGTTTTCGGATCGAACGTGGCATTTTCAAGCCCCCAAGTTACCTTCACTATTGATCAAAAATAAAATTAATTTACTATAGTATTCTCCGTAAGTGTCATGAGCATTTCAGAAGTGATTGCATTTGCAACATCCCATTCCCCTACTTTTTCTCTGCGCAAGTTTGTCATCACTGCACCTGTACCAAGCATCGTACCAATATCCGAGACGAGGCTGCGGATGTAAGTACCTTTCGAACATTCAGCACGAAAACGAACGAATGGCAGTGCGATCTCTAGATCTTTTATTGAATAAATGGTAATACTCTTCTGAGCCATTTCCATATCTCTGCCCTTACGCGCGTGTTTATACATGGGCTTACCTTTCAGCTTCACTGCGCTAAAGATCGGCGGTCGCTGCAATTGCTCGCCTACAAAACTATTGACAACTTTCTCGATTTTTTCTGAAGTAATATTTTCAAGTCCTCCGATAATTTTTATCGGAGTTTCAAGATCAAAACTTGGTGTAGTGATTCCTAAACGCAGCTCACACCAATACGTCTTTTCAAGTCCGAGAAGATTTGTGAGTGAGCGAGTCGCTTTTCGTGTTGCAAGAATTAGTAATCCCGTTGCAAGCGGATCAAGTGTTCCGCCATGACCAACCTTCACCCATTTATCTCTGGATGCTTGCTGAAGCATATATTTCAGCTTGTGGACTACACTGAACGAAGTAACGCCATAAGGTTTATCCATTAAGACTAATGCGCCTTGCTCATCATTAAGCAACGAAAGTAAAGACGATGGATTTCGCTCGAAGTCGGAAAGAGTAAGAGTTGGCGGGATAGCGATCGGTTCAGGCAACATCAGGTTTTTCCTGCTCATGGATCTTCTTGAAGATCTCTTCAATGCGAGATACTTCCTCTTGAGTGTCGTCGAGGTAGAAAAACAATTCGGGTGTATGCCTCAGTCTGAGAGAGCGTCCCATTGCAGAACGAATATGTGGCGCTTCGATCTTTATTGCCTTGAGAATATTTTCATTACCGCGGGTGCCTGCAAGAATGCTAAGATACACACGGCAGCTTCCAAGATCGGGAGCCATGCGAACCACAGTTACAGTCAGCATTCCATCGTAGAGATGTGAGAAATCTCTTTGGAAAAGATTTGACAAGATCTTCTGAATCTCTCCGGCTACACGCTCAGTTCTGATTGACATACTTATCTTACAGGAAGCGGAATTTCTAATTTACGTTTGATCTCGATCATCTTATACGCTTCGATGCTATCACCGACTTTAATGTCATTGAAGTTCTCTAATCCGATACCGCATTCGTATCCGGCATCAACATCGCGAACATCATCTTTGAAACGGCGAAGCGAAGTCAGGCTTCCGGAGAATACTTCTAAGCCGTCGCGGACAACACGTACTTTATTATTACGTGTGATCTTGCCATCAAGTACATAACAACCGGCAATGCTGCCGATCTTTGGTACCTTGAATACTTCGCGGACTGTTGCTGTGCCCAAAACTTCTTCTTTCTCTTCCGGAGCAAGCAAGCCTTCGAGAGCGGCACGAACTTCGTTGATACAGTCATAGATAACACTGTAAAGACGAATATCAACGTGCTCGGCAACGGCAAGTCTTCTCGCATCAAGATTCGGACGTACATGGAAACCGATTACGATCGCATTACTTGCTGCTGCAAGTGCAACATCGTTCTCGCTGATAGCACCAACTGCTCTATGGACTATTTCAACTTTTACTTCACTTGTTGCTAAGCGCAAAAGTGAATCGGCAATTGCTTCGACCGAACCATCCACATCACCTTTGAGGATGATACGGAGATTCCTGACTTTTCCCTCTTTTATCTGCTCGCTGATATCATCCAAGCTGATCGCACTACGCATCTGCTTGAAGCTTTGCTCGCGCTTAAGTTGTTGACGTGTCAGTGAAAGTGATTTTGCTGCGCTATCGGATTCGACAACGATGAATTGATCGCCTGCTTGAGGAATGCCATCAAAACCAAGTAATTGCACCGGGCGTGATGGCGGGGCTTCGGTTAATCGGTTGCCGCGTTCATCGAACATTGCACGTACTTTACCGGAATAAACTCCGGCAATAAATGGATCTCCTAAACGAAGTGTTCCCTTTTGTACAAGTACGGTTGCTTGAATACCGCGTCCTTTATCAACTTCTGCTTCAACGATCACTCCGCGTGCTACGCGATCAGGATTTGCTTTGAGTTCGAGAATATCTGCTTCAAGAAGTACACGCTCCAAAAGCTTGTCAACATTCTTTCCGGTCTTTGCAGATATTTCTGCAGTGCCGTACTTACCGCCCCACTCTTCTACAAGAACATTTTTATCTGATAATTGCTGACGTATACGATCAGGATTTGCTTCCGGTCGGTCTGTTTTATTGAGAGCAATAACGATCGGAACTCCTGCGGCTTGAGCATGGGAAATAGCTTCCCACGTTTGCGGCATAACACTATCATCTGCAGCTACGACAAGAATAACAATGTCCGTTACTTGCGCTCCGCGAGCACGCATAGCCGTAAAGGCTTCGTGACCGGGAGTATCTAAAAAGCTGATCTGCCTTCCGTTATCAAGAGTAACTTCATACGCTCCGATATGCTGCGTAATTCCGCCGGATTCACCTGCGACAACGCGTGATTTACGAATGTAATCCAAGAGCGAAGTCTTACCATGATCAACGTGTCCCATGATCGTAACGACAGGTGGACGCGTCTTTAATGTTTCGGGAGCATCAACGATATCTTCAAGAACTTCAGTAGTATATTCTTCCTGGAATTCAATCGTATAGTCGAACTCATCAGCGACTAAGAGGATCGTATCTTTTTCAAGACGCTGATTGATCGAAACCATGAGTCCGAGTGCGATACACTTGGAGATGATCTCACCGACATCAACGTGCATTAAGTTTGCAAGTTCATTCGCCGTTAGGAATTCTGTTGCCTGAATAACATTACCTTTTGATGACTCCTCGATCTGGCGTAACTCTTCTGTTTCAGCTCTATCACGACGACGCTGTTTGCGCATCCTCGCTCTGCCTGAAGCAGTACGAGTATCATCCATTCCGGAAAGTGTACGCTTAACGGCGTCTTTAACTTCCTTCGCATCAATGGTAGATTTCTCACGGCTTCTCTTTTTCTTTCCTGACTTATCTTCTTCTTCAAGAGCCTTCTTGGTTTTGATCTCAAAACCGCCTTTGCCTTTGTTCTCAGAACGTGGACCGGCTTTTACGGCAGGTTTCTTTAAGTCGAGACGCTGTGGTTCAGCAGATTTCTTTTTCGGTTTAAAAGCATCAAGATCAATTTTTCCTTTGATCTTCAGTCCTTGTAAAGGCTCGGGTACGCCTGTTGCAAGGATGGTTGTCGTTTTTCTTTTGCGACGTTTGCGTTTACCGTTGGCATCATCACCTTCTTCATGCGCTTGTTCAGCAGTATCGTGTGGCGCAACTTCTGCAACAGGCTCTGCTTCGGATATAGCAACAGCTTCGATAGTTTCAGATTGTGGCTCATGAACTTCTTCCTGAATAACTTCAGGTGGATGTTCTTCGGCAGAAATTTCTATTGGAGTTTCTACTTCCGGCTCGGGAGTTGGCGGAGCTTCAGTTTTCTTTGCGCTTCCTTTTTTGCCTGCCTTTGGCTCTTCACCAGCGGCTTCGCCCTTGGAGATGGCGCGTTTTTCTTTGAATGCGGCTACTTTCTTATGGCGTTTTTCGGTGACATCACGGTCTTTGCCGTATTGTTTCATCACCATCTCAAGAGCATCGTCCTCGACTTTGGACATAATACTCTTGACGTTCGTAAACCCTTTCTTCTGGAGAAATTCTATCAGTGTATCATGACTGATATTGATCTCCGTCGCAAGGTTACGAACGGTAATTTTCTTCGTCGTAGTTTCTGTCGTCTCAGCCGCCATGAATTAATGTTATGGGCAATCCACAAAAAATGATATTGAAGTTCAATAATATGCATAGCTCTATTGCTTCGCATCGTCTTGAGCAGCAGTATCCTCAGCAGCACCATCGCGCATATCAGGGCGAAGTGTCGTGAGTTTGAATCCGGCTTTCTCAGCCACATCTTCAAGTGCCTGATCTGCCTGTTGGAACTCGCGATCCAAAAGGTCACGTATCTGTGTGATACGCTCAGGCGTCATACCCGTAATGGCAAGAAGTGCTTCATCCGGTGTATTCAAGAATTCTTTTGCCGTGTCAATTCGAGCACGGATAAGCTCTGTATAGAGATCAAGTCCGATCTCGTCACGGAATTCGATAAGCTCAATATCTTCTTCGTCACGGGCTTCCTTCACAAGGTTGATCTGATAGCCGGTGAGCTTCGAAGCAAGACGGACATTCTGTCCCTGCTTACCAATTGCAAGTGATACTTGATCATCCGAGACAAGCACCGTTGCCGTCTTCGTTGTCTCATCAAGTTCAACGGAAATAAGTTTAGCCGGCGAAAGCGCACGAGCTAAGAAAAGATCTGGCTCCTCTGCCCACGGTATAACGTCAATGCTTTCGTTGGCAAGTTCACGTACGATAGAGTGAATACGAACACCCTTCATGCCGACGCATGCACCTACCGGATCAATGCGATCATCATTTGATTCAACTGCAACCTTCGCACGTTCACCGGGTTCACGGGCAACGGCTTTGATCGTAATGAATCCGTCAAAGATTTCAGGTACTTCCGATTCCATCAGCTTTGCAAGGAAACGGGTATCGGTGCGCGAGAGCACAACGATAGGAGTAGAGTTCACAGTACTGCGGCGTACTTCTTTTACGATAGCACGAATGGTATCACCTTTACGCCAGCGTTCACGCTGGATCTGTTCCGATTTCGGAAGCAAAAGCTCGCGGCGGTTATGAAGAATAAATAGATCGCCTTGACGAATCTGATATACTTCACCGACAAGCACATCACCAACTAAACCGTTATACTCATTATAGAGATTATCTTTTTCGATCTCTCGGATTTTCTGATTGAGATTCTGCTTTGCTGCAATGATCAATCTTCTGCCGAAATCTTTTCCGGTATTAATAACTTCAACGTATTCATCACCCGGATCAAGTTCTTCACCGGATTTCTTGGCAGCATCTTCAACGGAAATTTGTGTCGAGGGATCTTCGACAGTTTCTACGACCGTTTTTTCGAGATAGATCTCTATATCGCCCTTATCCATATTCATCACGATGTCGAACTTCGCTTCCAAGCCGTATTTTTTACGGACCATCATGGCAAAAGTCTCCTCGATGACGGACATCAGGATATCTCTATCTATTCCCTTCTCGCGGACCATATCCGCGAATGACTCAACAATTATCGGATTCATGCGTTTGTACTAATCAAAACAGACTCGCGGAGCGAGTCTGTAACTGGAACTTCATTATAGCTCAGTAGTAACAGAAGGAAGATGGGTTTAATTCAGTCTAAAAATGCAATAAACCGTGTCATTGCGAGAAGGACGTTCGTCTGGCGGAGCGATCACCTCGGGTTATCCAAGAAAAATGTTTCCCCAAACGTTTTCGGCGATGTGGTGTTCATTAAGTGTTGATTTATCCCTTAACGAAAAGGAAGGCATTGTGTAACCATTACACATCTCGTTTTACTTCTATAGATATGCGAATCATTCTTATCATAGTATTCCTTTTTTCAAGCACCGGCATTTTCGCACAGGTTTCGCCTGCCTTTGACCCGAATATTTATCTGCCTCGCATCGGAGTGCCGGGTGAAATTGATACGATCATGGGAAGCACAGATGGGCAAGGTCTTGGCTCATTTATATTTAATACAGGAGCAAGACCAGGCGAAGCACATGGAAATATACTTATTCAGGGACTGTCACAAAATCCGGCATCCTTCTCCGCAGTAGAGACAGGAGCAAAATTCAATCTACATAAACTAAATATCCGCAAACAGCTTGATCTTGATGATAAGTTGATCATCAAGTATGGACACTTTCATGATACCAAACATATTGATCTCTTCGCATATAATACTGATGGCGATTTTAAGATTTATTGGGCAGATGATTCTGGGTATTACAGTAAATCCAGAGATTCGAGACTTAGATCATATGGTGGTCAAGGAGGTGGGTCGTATAGTGTTGCATCAAATGCTTATACTGCAAATCTTTCATCTGATACAGTCGAGGATATTATTTTCAGTATGAGTACTACTTGGATAGATTATAATAAGGACACCTCGTTCCTTTTATATTTCAAAGGTGGAGAGCAATTATTTAAGAAAATAGGAGATGCATTGCCGGATAGCTCTTATGACCTTAAATTATACGGGTTGCAGAATTTTGAGCGGAATTGTAGTCAAGGCGATTGGCGTGGAACGGGGCGTGAAGATCTCATGGGAGCTGACCGCGCTGGAAATGTTTTTTATTATCACAATGACCCGTCCAAGAACTTTTCATTAGAAGAATTTTATCGTGCTTTGCGATTTGATACAATTTTTGCTGTAAGGGAGAACCCACATTTTAAGGGTACTGGAGTCTTTCCTTGGGAGCAAATTTTAACTATGAAGGCTCTGCCGAAAAAACCTAATGATAAATCTCTTGATCTCGTCTTATCGTCGCCAACCGATGATTGGCGCAACGATGGCGTTTGGTTTTTCAGAGGCGGAAGCGATTTCGGCTCACACCGGATAACGCTTGATAGTGCAGCTTATATCATTCGCCATCCTAAATACTTTGATCCTACGTCATTTGATGGCGTATATTTCCCTGCTGGCCTCACTAATTGTGGAGATATGACAGGAACAGGAAATAATGTACTTCTTGTCGGTGGAGGTGTTGGATTTACATTCTTAAATTTCTTTTATGTAACGGGTTTGGCTTTGGATGATAAGGCAGATATGTATTATTTGATTGAGCCAAAACCGGGTATAGCACTTGATACCTTGACCGCTGACAACGATAATTTGGAGGATTTACTCATTGGACACTATGCATGGCGAGGCAGCGGTGCACTCTTTCTTCTTCATGGCAGTAAAAGAATTCCTGTCCATGTGAATAGTGTTGAGATCGGCAAAGCAGTGGAGCAAACACCGTCTCATATTCTTGCCTATCCAAATCCTTGCGAACAGCATACAGTGCTAACCGTTGATAATTGCTCTGCTGAACATATTCAAGTTACGGTCGTAAATATTTCAGGAAAAGAATGCCTTCGAACGGAAGTACCTGCTGTTGATGGCTACCAAGAATTTAATGTAGATCTTTCTCCATTCCCTGCCGGTGAATATACTATCAATCTTCATTCGCCAAAAACAAATTGGAGCGGTTCAGTAAAAATACTAAAGACCGGAGTCGCAAAAGCTCCGTGGAGTCTTAACCTGAAGCAAGCGGTAGGAAGATAACATTCCAACGTGTCATTCTATCAGGTCATGGGATAATCCCAAATGGCGGTTCCAGCCCATATTCGCATGGGCACCTACCCTCCCACTATATAATTATCAACAATCTATTAACATTCTGCTTTGGGCACCTTGACAAATGATAGAACCTACCGTATATTTGCACTCTGAAGTTCAGGGCGTCCTGCCTTGAGCAATAATTAATCCATAAACAAGCAGATTCCGCGAACGCCGCCTTGGCGAATTGCACCTGCGCTTATAAACTAATAAAAACAAATGAACACACTCCACCATACAACAACGAAACATACAGCTATCAATGAAGAAGAACCTGTCATTATCAACGGACAACGCACTACAGGGCTTTATCTGGGGACTGCACAGCCTCCTGAAATAAAAGAATGCTGCACCGGAAGCCCAAACGAAGATGGCGAATTCTTCGAAAAGCTTTCAAGCCGTGATGCAAATATCCCTGCAACAGCACATGACCATAACGATCATCAAGAATCTTTGAAGAAAGACCTTGATGCAATCGTTGAGCAACTTACAGAACAGCAAATTATCGAACGTGAGCTTGCGAAAATTCACGAAGATGATCTGCGATCTGTGCGCTATGATATGTACACCCTTTCTGATCTTCGGAAAACATCATTCACCAACGACACACTCTTCGAGCCGTTCTTGCCAAGGATCGGAATCGGTGCAGTTGTCGGAATGCCGGATTCGGGAAAGTCAATGATGTGCAGGCAGCTTGCACTTACTATTGCCTATGGCAAGAAGGAGTTTTTCGGATTTCCGTTAAATCCCAAACATAAGCGTGCGATATTTGTCACAACCGAAGATACGCTCGAATCTACGAAGGCTTGCTTTACGCGGCAATCGGATAATATCAAATCCATGATACGAGAGTCGTATGAATCACAGTTGCGCATATTGATCGCTGATGATCTCTCGACCGATGAAGTGCTTGCTCGGTTAGAAACAATGCTTACCGATTCCCCTGTTGATCTGATCGTCATTGATGCTTATGGTGATGTTTTCAAAGGCGGTGAGGGCAATTCGAATATTCAGAACAGAAATTCGTTACGTCCCTTCAGCATTCTTTCGAAGAATCACGGAACGTGCATTCTCTTCGTGCATCATACCAATAAAGCCGCTAAATACGCAGCACCCGATCAAATTCATGTGCAGGGCGGTTCGGGATTTGTGCAGAAGGTGCGTACTGTCCTTGAACTGCGAAGCAAGAAATCCGATGGCTCGGTAAAATATCTTGTCTGCACCAAAGGCAACGGTGTAAGCCATGAAGAGAAACGCAAAGCCATTGAATTAACCTTCGATGGGAAAACCTTCCTCTACACCCCAACCGGCAAGCGCATCGCCTTGGATGATCTACGAGCCGATAGGAGCGAATCCTCAGCACGAAACCATATAGATGCAAAGGAAGTATTTGCTCCCTACGAAATGACGCTCAAACGCAGTGAGATCATCGAACGAGTGATGAAGAGATATGAGGTGTCGGAGAAAACTGCGGATAGGTGGATGATTGAAACCCTAAAGCAAGCACCAGTTTACGGTAGTTATTCAAATCCCCACTTCTCATTAGTGAACGCATCATTAGCGGTCATAAAAACGATGAGTTAGTCACTTAGTCACTTAGTCAGATACTATACAATATTGTATAGTGACGAAGTTACCTTTAGAGTCACACTTCGTCACTTAGTCACTTCCTTAGGGTTTTGACGAAGTGACGAAGTTGCTGCTCTATTAAGCTGCAATTAATCTGGTAATATCGGCAGAAAGCGGAAGGTTAAGATCGTTCGTTCGTAAAAGCCGTGAGGAAAAGAAGAGAATTTCGATGTTCTCTACCTCGCTTGTGCCCGGATTCATCCGAACGATGACTTCATTATCAAGCTCTTCGGACTCTTGTTCGGCATAAGGTGCGCGAGTATTGATATAGAGTATATCCCCTTCGCGGTCATAATGGAAATTCAATCCTTTGTCCATAAAATATCTCCTTTTGGAAGCTTACGCGAAATGTAGGAAGTAATTACCCTATCCAAAATCCGGACGGGCGTAGGCTTATAGTTCAGAGTTGATTGAGTAAGTGGCAAATAAAGCCTTATGCCGCTACAGCGTGACGCGGAACGGAGTGAACTTCGAGGGAGTCAAGATCAATAAATTTGCTGGCGTATTGGTACACATCTATGCCGACAACAGTACCATCTATATCGTAATCAAAAACGATGTTGGGTGCGACTTCACGCGCATCTACTGCTTCTTTGGAAGAAAGAGCAATGTAGAGCGAATCAGTGTCGGGATAGTAGTCGAATTTCATTATTGTTTCTTTTTGTAATCTCTATCGGGGAATGCGTTCAATACAGAAACACCATCATCAAGTGTTATAACCCGTAAATACTTCCCAAGTTCCTCAATATATGCCCAGCGTCGAATGCGCCCATCAGGCTGCAATTCTACTGTTTCAGGTTTTTCTATAACGAACTTGATCCATTCATCTTTAATAAAAGACCTGCGCTTGCGAACACTGTTTTCAAAATATGGTGTAGTTTTTATCACCTTAATAGTTTATTATTACCCAAAATCCGGACGGGCATAGACCGTTGTAATTGCTGAGCGCGGGATGGTGTTCTCTTCACCTTTTGCATTTTTCGGAGCACCACGTTTGGTATTGCGTTTGGTGATAGTGATCTCTTCGGCAGTAAAGCTATTTAATGTGCCGGTAATGGTTGTTGTGAGTCCAGTGGGGCGGACACTTTGTCCGTCAGTATTTTCTTCGGACGGACTAAGAGTCCGTCCTACTGGAGAGGTGCTCTCTTCAGTAAATGCTATTTCAACAAGATGTCCGATTGTGCGTTGAAATTGGTAATCCAAAATGAGTGGTTCATCAAGTCCCGGCGAGAGAACATCAAGCCGGAAATTTCCTTTGAGCAATGATTCATCAGCTTCGATGGCATCGCCAAGGGTTTTGCTGACAAGCTGACAATCATCAACGCGCACAAGCCGATCACCATCAAGGATAACTTCGAGAATCGCACGCGAAGGCGTACCGCGTGCAGTGAGGCGGAGTATCTGCAAGCCAAGACCACCAGCAGCTTTTGCAGCGATCTCGGTAAGGCGGATGATATTTTGTTTTGGTATGGATTCCATAATAGTTTAATTGTGTCATTGCGAGGAATCCGCTTGCGGATGACGAAGCAATCCCCTTAATACTGACAGACACTTACTTTTACCAATACTTTTAGGGGATTGCTTCGTCGGGCTATCGCCCTCCTCGCAATGACACTATATATTTATTGCAAACCTACGATACGAAAAGCTACGCGCCTGTTTTTTCGTCTGCCCTCATCGGTCGAGTTATCTGAAACAGGTTGCAATGCACCGAAGCCTTCAGAACGAAGACGTGTTTCGGAAATTTCCTTTTGCTTTAAATATGCAACAACAGTTTGCGCTCTTTCGAGCGAAAGTGAATTGTTGAACTCTGCTGTTCCGATGCTATCGGTATGCCCTTGAATCTCTACGATCCATTTCGAATTTAATTTCAGTAAGTCAACAAGTTTATCAAGTGAATAAAATGATTCAGGCTTGAGTGATGCTTTATTAAAATCAAAAAATATATCTCCGATAGTCGTTACACTTCCGATGGCAATGCTATCAAGGATAATATCAATAAACGGTTCTGCAAAACCTGATTGTGTGGAGAGATCAATTTCATCGCTGTACGGAAGGTATCCTGACGACTCAACATTAATGCGGTAATGCTGCCCTGCCGGAAGCACCATCGAGAAATTCTCCGCGTCTTCGGATGTTGATGAACGTGCGACTTCTAAATTATTTGCAATATCGGAACACCTGACCTGTGCATTGAGAATCTTTCCACTTCTGTCAGTTACTTTTCCGCTTAATAATGTAACCGGTGCCGGACGCTGTTCTTCCGGCAATGCGATCTTATAGAGATCAAGTTGGTTCTCGCCATTCGATGAAGAAAAATATGCAACATCACCCGAAGCGGGAATGCTGTAATACGCATCCATGCCTGCTGTATTTATTTGTGGTCCTAAGTTCTCGGGTGCACTCCAGTTGATCCACGAATCATCAAGACGCTTTGTAATAAATACATCAGCTTGACCAAATCCGCCTTTGCCGCTTGTTGAATAATAGAGCGTCTTTCCATCGGATGCAAGAAACGGAGCGAAATCATTTTCTTTAGTATTGAGAACAGGTCCGAGATTTTGCGGCGGACCGAACAGATTCGTTTTCCGGTCTTTGAGTTTGCATACATAAAGATCGAGCGCTCCGTAGCTATCAGGCATTTCCGCCGAGAGAAGAATATACTCGCCGTTCGAACTGATACATTGCGAAGAGAACTGATTGGAATTCGAATAATTCTCGATATTGATAAGATCAATTTTCCATTTGCCGAGGGAGTCTCGTGTTGCGAAGCACAATCCGCTCACATGATTATAGTAGAAGTTTTTTATGAAGAGCACTTTACCATCAGGTGATACGCCGCTAATGGCATCATTGCCGGGAGAGTTTATTGGTATGCCAAGATTCTTCGGTAGTCCCCATCTTCCATTATTAAATCGTGAAACATAAGAGTCCTGAAGTTTCTCATCACCAAGATTTGCCGGATGCCCAAAGCCCATCGTGAAGAATAATAATTTCCCATTCGGAGAAATGATCGGAGCAATTTCGGAGTACGAAGAATTAATGAGCTTGCCGAGATTCTGTTTCTTATGAATAACTTTTTTGGTTTCGCCTTCATCTTGGGCAGAGAGATGCAGAGGGAGCAGAAGAAGGAATAGCAGTAGAGAATATCTTGGCAAGTGGTGTTAATCTTTAGTCATTTATCATTCGTTGTCAGGATAAAATTATTACTTCGTTTCTGCTCACGACGAATAACTTACGACTAACAACTGCCTTTAAGAGGTGCCGATCAGACTCGAACTGATGAATAGAGCTTTTGCAGAGCTCTGCCTTACCACTTGGCTACGGCACCATTTTTAACAAGGAGGAAGGATAACGGATGAAGGATGAATCGTGTTCCATAGAGTCGAAAGATTTACCTTTTTTTCTGTTTTACTTTAAGAACAATTGTCGTGAATATTGCAATCAATTCGTTAGCTTCGTTTGTAAGTTCAAGGAGAAGTTCTGGCTTAATGATTCCAGATTCGATGAGTAATTCCAACCAGTAAGTAGTTTCATCAAGTTCTTGAAGGCTTCCTTCGATCTTGCTTATAAAATCTGCGTCAGATTTTGCTCTAAATGCTTCTCTGTATTGTGCTCCGACCGAAGTGCCTGAACGCGAAATCTGTTTACAAATTATTTGTGCAGAATTTTTGCTCGGAAGTGAATCCGCTAGTCTAAGAATTCGAACTGCAAACTGCCGTGTTCTGGTTCGAAGGTCAGTTCCATAGTTACCATTTTTCATTAATTTTTCTACGCTGTTTCTCTAATGAGTTCTTAATCTTAGTATTTTTTTTCATCATTCATCCGTCATCCTTCATCCTTGCCCATTAATGTCTCGCCACTCCTCCATCTACATTAATAGTCTGTCCGGTAATAATAGCTGATTCTGCCGAAGCAAGAAAAGAAACAATACCTGCAAGATCTTCCGGCGTTTCGGCACGGTGAATAGCTTGCGGTGGAAGTAAGTGCTCTAAGATGCTGCCTTGTGTTAATCGTGAGCCTGCCGGACGTTGAGTTGCTGTTAAGCCAACGGTGATCGCATTCACCGTAATACCAAACTGCCCGACCTCACTTGCAAGTGCACGGGTAAATCCGATGATGCCCATTTTGCTTGTGACATAATGAACAAGATACGGAGTGCCGAGCCAAATCGTATTGCTCGACATATTAATAATTCGTCCGAAATTATTTGCTTTCATCGAAGGAAGCACTCCCTTGCTCATTAAGAACATTCCGTTCAAATTTACTTCAAGCATTCTCTTCCAGCTATCGAAGTTCAAAAGATCAAACGGTTCTTCTTCGTAGAGTCCGGCATTATTGACGAGAATATCAATGCGCCCAAACTGATCTTTTATTTTCGCAATCAACTTGACAACTTCTTTCTCGCTTGTAATATCTGTCGGAATGCTGATCGCCTTCTTTGCTCCGGTAATTGCATCAATAGATGTAACCGTTTCTTTTGCTTCGTCAAGATCAGCAATAATAACTTGCGCACCCTCACTTGCGAAGAGCTGTGCGAATGCCTGACCGTTGCCGATAGCTGCTCCCGTGACGATAACTATTTTTCCTTCGTGTCGTAACTTTGCCATGAAATTTTTACTTTATGAAACAAATCACAGTTTCCGTTGTAAATTTGAATAAATTCATTCGACAATAAACAATGGAATTCGCACTTACAACCGATTCTCTCGCAAAACGTTTCGGCTCCGGTCCGACAAGCGTCCCTGCTTTGCAGGGTGTAAACATCTCCGTCAAGCGTGGAGAGATCTATGGATTGCTTGGTCCGAACGGTGCAGGCAAGACAACTTTTATTAAATGCTTGCTCGGAATAGTCTATCCGACAGGCGGCTCAGGCTACATTCTCGGAATGCCTCTTGGCTCGATCAAGGCGAAAGAGAAGATCGGCTACTTGCCGGAAAATCATCGCTACCCTCTTCATCTAACCGGCGAACAAGTATTAAATTATTTCGGAAAACTTTCAGGCGTTGAGCAAAGTACGCTTAAAGCAAGAGTTGATGAAACGCTTGGCTTAGTCGGAATGACGGAATGGCGGAATATGAAAGTCCGTAAGTATTCCAAAGGTATGATGCAGAGACTTGGATTGGCACAAGCATTGATAAATAATCCTGATCTTATTATTCTTGATGAACCGACCGATGGAGTTGATCCCGTCGGAAGAAAAGAAATACGTGATGTATTAACACATCTGAAGGATCAAGGTAAAACAGTATTTCTGAATTCGCATTTGCTTTCAGAAGTAGAGAGAATTTCTGACCGCGTAGCGATCATGCGTCAAGGCGAGATCATTACTGAAGGTTCGGTTGAATCATTGACAAGCAAGAAAAATCAATATGAGATCAGAGTAGATAGTGCATCGGTGATGCAATCAAAGCAAGCTCTTGGCAATGCTTTTCATACTGAACATGAAGGACTTATTCAGGCGGAGTTCATGAGCACGCAAGACTTGAATGCAGCGATAGATGCGATGCGTTCACAGGGTGTACTTATCGAAAGCCTCATCCCGAAGCGCTCTTCACTCGAAGACCTCTTCATCGAACTTATCGGAACACCGGACTTGCACAGAGCTAATTAATATTACGACAATGCTAAAGAAATTTTTTGCAATCATCGAAGAGACCTATCGCGAAGCACGAGCGAGAAAAACTATTATAGGATTTTTTATTTTTTCTACACTGATCATTCTGATCACTCTTGCGATCTTTCAGAACGCATCGGTGAAAGATGCAATGACGAAATATAAAGAGTTCTCGACTAACGGAGCTAAGCCCGGTGCATCGCCGAACTTAGCAACGGATATGATCATGGTCAAAGCGTTGGATATATTTTGGACGGTCGTTTCGGCGATACTCTATATCATGACGGTCTGCGTCGGGATATTTGCAACGACGGGCTTTATCACGTCGCAGATGGAAAAAGGTACGATTGATCTATTGCTCTCGAAACCTGTTCCACGTTGGCTTTATATCATCGGCAGATATGTCGGCTCGTTGTCAATTATTTTCTTAGAGGTACTGTGGTTTATCCTCGGAATGTGGGTTGTCGTTTCGATCTCGCTGGGTTCTTGGGATACCGGTTTCCTCTGGAGTATTTTCTTTATCATGTTAGGCTTCGCCGGAATTTATTCCGTCGTTGTGCTTATCAGTGTCTTGTCCAGATCAAGTGCACTTTCTATTGTTATCGGAATCGGCTTGTTCTTTATTTCATGGATCATTGCTGCTGCCAGAGGAATAGAAAAAGTAGTTTCGACCGGAAGCAAATCCACATTGAATTATGTCGCTGATGTTCTCTATTACATATTCCCACAAACCGCCGATATGTCCGGCAATATGAAGAATGCAATCGTCGGCTCACCTATCGAATGGCTGCCCGTGCTCTTGATCGTTGCACTCACAGCTGCCTACATTTCGGTTTCGGTGTATGCTTTTAATAAGAAGGAGTTTTAAGAATGATAAACCTTTCGACGGAGGGTTTGGTTATTTTATTGAAAGGAAAAAGAATATGCGTCAAATAGTTGTATCTCCGGGGGAAGATAAATTCTTCGTTGCTGAATGCCCTTCTCTTCCAGGATGTATTTCGCAAGGGCGGACAAGACAGGAAGCCATTTCAAATATTCGTGAAGCGATTGACGGATATATCGAATCATTGGTCAAAGACGGCTATCCTGTTCCTGAAGATCATTTCGACACTCTTCTAATGGCAGTATGAGTTTGCCGCGTATTTCCGGCAGAGACTGCGTTAAGGCTTTGCAAAAAAAAGATTATTTTTTCGTCAGACAGACAGGTAGTCATATTATTATTCGCCGAAAAGATCCGTTTTCACAGATCACTGTCCCGGATCATAAAGAACTTGACAGAGGTACACTTCGGTCAATCATTCGGCAAACGAATCTGAGTATTGACGAATTCAATTCATTACTTTAGGGATTTTTTTATCGTATTTTACGTTTCCTCCTCACGAAATAAAAAACTATGTCAGATCACAATTATCCTTCAGTCGCCGATTTGCGAGAACGTCTCGCGGATCTTGGCGACTCTCTTTGACCTCGCTATAAAAGCCGAGCGTATTCGCACGCTCGAAGATCTCTCCTATTCACCAGATTTTTGGAATGACCAGCGTGCTGCTCAGGCAGTGATGCAGGAAGCTACGCGTCTGAAAAAAGAGCGTGATGATTTTGCTGCACTATCCAAACGTGTCGAGGATGCCGGAGGTTTGATTGAAATTGCGGAGTTGGATGAATCCTTCGGCGATCAGGTGCAGAAAGAATTAGAGACGCTTGAATCCGATCTCACTGCACAGGAAGTTGCCGTCATGCTTTCAAGTCCTGATGATGTGAAGGACGCGATCCTTGTCATCAATGCCGGACAAGGCGGCACCGAAGCGCAGGATTGGGCAGAGATGCTCGAGCGTATGTACACTCGTTGGGGCGAGAAAAATAGCTACAAGGTTTCTCTGATGGATGAACTTGCCGGTGAAGGTGCAGGAATAAAATCAGCAATACTGGAGATCAAAGGCGAAAATGCTTTCGGTTATCTCAAAGCTGAGAACGGCGTCCATCGTCTTGTCCGAATTTCTCCGTACGATGCAAATGCCCGCAGGCATACAAGCTTTGCAAGTATTTATGCCTATCCCCTTCTCGAAGAAGTGAATGAAGACCTCGTTCTCAATCCCGCTCTTTTGCAAAGAGATACGTATCGCTCCGGCGGCAAAGGCGGACAGAACGTGAATAAAGTTGAGACGGCAGTTCGATTAACATATAAATATAAAGATACTGTCGGCAAAGATCACACAGTGATAGCTGCTTGTCAGGAAGAGCGTTCGCAATTCCAAAATGGCGAACGGGCAATGAAGATGCTGAAGTCTCGTATTGCAGCTATCGAACGTGAAGTTGAAGAAGCAAGACTTTCTGCGATTGAAGGCGGAAAGAAAAAAGCGTCTTGGGGAGCACAGATCAGGTCGTATGTTTTCCAGCCTTATACAATGGTCAAAGATCATCGCACAAAATATGCAAAGACCGATGTGCAAGCCGTCATGGATGGAGATATAACTGAATTCATGAAAGCATATCTGCTTTATGAAGGCGGGAAGTTTAAGGTTGTCGATACCGGAGACGATGAAGAATTATAGGCAGTCTTTAGTCGTTAGTTATTAATCGTTAGTAATCCCCCATGATGAGTCTTTGCTAACGACGAAAGACAAATAACTATCGACTTAAAAAAATGTCAAAAGTAATTTCAAAAGAAGAACTCCTCCCCCAACTAACTGAAGGATGGTCATTCGACGAAAAAAAGAATGCCATCGTAAAAGAATTTACGACAATTAGTTTTTCAAGCGCAGCTGAATTCATTGGAAAGATCGCTCCGATCGCCAATGAGCAGGATCATCATCCCGATATTTTTCTGCATGATTACAAAAAAGTAAAGATCATGCTTTCAACTCACGATGCCGGAGGTGTAACTTCGAACGATCTTAAATTAGCGAAGGCTATTGATGCGATATAGACTCTCCCTACTCCTCGTTGCACTCTGTTTTTCCTTTGAAGCGAAGGCTCAGTCTTCTGTTTCGATTGATACGCTTCATAAATATGGAATTTATGATACGGATAGATTAAGTCCTGAATTTCATAAATCTCGGCGTGATGAACTTCGTTCAAAGATGGCTGCCCATTCGGCTGCTTATTTCCTCTCTGCATCGGAAAAGAATAGATCAAATGATGTGAATTATGAATACCATCAGGATCCTGATTTCTATTATCTCACCGGACATATTCAACCTGATGCAGCCCTTCTGATCACGAAAGAACCGATGATGATTGGTGGTGTTCTCACTAATGAAGTGATCTTCGTTCAGAAAAAAGATGCCGCTCGGGAAGTATGGACAGGTGTGCGTCTCGGCACTGAAGGAGCAAAAAGTGTTTTAAAATTTCGTGTTGCACTTCTTATTGATTCATTAAGAAGCGTACTTGATGCTATTGTTAATTCTATAGATACACTCTACCCTTCTCTCAAGAAATCGAGTCAGAGCATTATGGATAGTCTAACGGTACCATACCCTGGGATTATTGACCGAATAAAAGCAGGAAAGTTTCATAACGAATCGCTGAATGGAGTTCTTGCACAAATGAGAAGTATTAAGCAAGATGAAGAACTTACGCTTCTTCGCAAAGCAATAACAATTTCTAATGAAGCTCATAATGAGATAATCCGAACTGTAAAACCGGGATGGACTGAATATCAAATGCAAGCTCTCGGAGAATACGTATTTACAAAAAATGGCTGCGAATATACAGGCTATCCCTGTATAGTCGGAAGTGGAAATAATTCTACAATTCTTCATTACGAAACGAACCGCCGCAAGACTGAATCCGGAGATTTTATAGAGATGGATATTGGCGGTGAGTATCATGGCTATACCGCAGATATTACACGCAGCTTTCCTGTTAACGGAAAATTCACGAACGAACAACGAGCAATCTATGATCTCGTACTTGAAGCACAAGATTCAGGAATAGCACAAGCAATAGTCGGAAATATTTTTAAGGCTCCGCATAATGCAGCAGTCTCAGTTATTACTCGCGGCTTATTAAAACTTGGAATAATTTCAAAACCGGAAGAGTACAAAAAATATTTTATGCACGGTACATCGCACTATCTTGGCTTAGATGTGCATGATGCCGGAAATTCAAGCAAGCCATTGCAAGCGAGACAAGTTATTACCGTTGAACCGGGTATCTATATTACTGAAGGAAGCCCATGTGATAAAAAATGGTGGAAGATCGGATGCAGAATTGAGGACGATATTCTGATCACGGAGAACGGACCTGTGATACTGTCACGATTATCTCCAAGAAAAGCAGATGAAATTGAGAAGTTGATGAGTCATTGATACGAGAAAAACCAATTAGATGAAAAAGAAATTTTATTGTATTTTACTTTTACTTCTTGTGAGTAAACCACTTTCTCTCTTTGCCCAAGAAGGTGAAGGCTTCGAACACCTATCCCCGATTGCGCACGGAGCAGGGCGGACGTATGGTGTCACGAGCCGCGGACTCTCTGCCGTCGGATTAAATCCTGCACTGCTGGGTTATGAGCAAGATAAAACTTTAGAGATACAGCTCTTCCCTATTTCTGCGTATGGATTAGATGCAGGTCCAAGTTTCTCGGATGCAAGTGCACTTTCGGGTGTATTTAATTTTGGCAATGGTCAAATAAGTGATAGCGCCCGAAAAAATATTTCCAGTCTTTTATCGAATGGAAAGTTATCCGGCAGAGGTGACGTAGAGATACTTGGTATCTCATATCATCTGCCATCGGTCGGCACATTCGCTTTTACATGGACAACTCATGCAGGACTTCGAACGGATATTCCTCAAAGCTTTCTTGACTTCTTTATTAATGCTGAATCGCAGTTAGTGAATTCTAATGGCAACTCATTCTCGAATTTTGATCTTCAGGGAATGTGGTATAGTGAATACGCTGCTTCCTTTGGTACCACGGTATTTAAATCTTCAGACTCATCGTCATTCCTGAATAGTTTTTCGATTGGAGGCGCGGTGAAGTATGTTTCAGGTATTGCAGTGTTGCAGCTTGACCCAACAAATTCTTTTGCTTACACACCGATCAATAATGGTACACAGATCAAGGTAAATTATATCGTGCACTCGGCATACGGAGCAGATTTTGATCCCAAGAATGTGCCGAATCATTTTAGCTTCGGCTTTCTGACAAGTAACCAAGCGGGTTCAGGTATGGGCACTGATCTTGGAGTTGCAATAGGACTCTTCGGCACAAAATCAGGGCATAGCGCAGTGCTTCTCGGTATCTCTGCAACAGATATTGGAAGCATCTCTTGGACAAAAAATGCTACCGAACGTACTGCCGATCATTTAACCCGCAATCTTTCAATTCCGAGTAGTGGAAGTATTAAGGATCTTAACGATTCACTTGCCGCACTTGCAGGTACGCTCAGGAGTGTGTCATCGTTTTCGACCGCTCTCCCATCAATGTTCCGTATGGGATTGCAGTTTGATCTTGATGCGATGGGAATTGAGTGGGGTGTATTCATACCAAAGATCGCAGTCGAATATGCAAATGGTTTGAATAGTGTTGTCGGAAGTTTAAAGACCGGAAGACTTGGTGCCGGTTTAACACTTGAACGCACTGGTAACATTGGTCTTCGGTTAGGTGGTGGTTTCGTTATTGAGCAAAACTCAAGTGATATTACTCTTGGAGCTGGTGTGACATTATTAAAATTCCTGAGCATTGATCTTGCCTCTGCTCATGTAGGACAATTCTTCAAATCGGGAAGCAAACGGACAGATATTGCTCTTGGGATAAAGGCAGCCTTCTAAAGGAACTGCTTCAAGATTTTGAACGAAGCCTCAAAATTTATTGTTTTACATGCCTATTTTAAGCATATTTTATATTCAAATAAATGCCTGATACACCGAAAATGCCGCCACCGCCGCCATTCAAAGTTGGTGGTTCTACAGTAGCTCCGCCTCCAATGAAAGCGCCTGCTGCACCGAAAGATTTTAATATTGATATTCCTGTCATTGCGCTGACAGCAAAGGATTTTGCATCCGATCAGGATGTTCGCTGGTGCCCGGGATGCGGTGATTACTCGATCCTTGCACAGGTTCAGCGCACCATGCCAGATCTTGGTGTGACAAGGCATAACACCGTATTCGTTGCAGGTATTGGCTGCTCTTCCCGCTTTCCGTATTACATGAATACCTATGGTTTCCATGGTATTCACGGACGCGCACCGGCTATTGCTTCAGGTGTAAAGGCTGCGAATCCTGACCTCACTGTATGGGTTGCAACAGGTGACGGCGACGGACTTTCCATCGGCGGAAATCATACGCTGCACATGCTGCGCCGCAATTTTAATTTGAACGTCCTACTTTTCAATAACCGTATCTACGGCTTAACAAAAGGTCAGTACTCACCAACATCTGAGCACGGCAAGAAAACGAAGTCAACACCAGTCGGCTCGATCGATCATCCATTGAACCCACCACTCTTTGCATTGGGCTGTGAAGCAACGTTCGTTGCTCGCTCTATTGATAGAGATACCAAGCATATGCAGGAAGTAATTAAGCGTGCTGCTGCTCATAAAGGGACTTCGTTTATCGAAATTTACCAGAATTGTAATATCTTCAATGATGGAGCTTTCTTAGATCTCACTGAGAAAGATGTGAAGGACGATCACCTCGTTGTTCTGCATCACGGCGAGCCGCTTATTTTCGGAAAGAATAAAGAAAAAGCTATCGTCCTTGATGGCTTTAATCCGAAAGTGGTGAACGTGGCAGATGTTCCTGCAGAGCAGTTATTACGTCATGACGAAACGAATCCTATCCTTGCAAGCATCTTAGCAAAGATGAGTGATATGGAAGGCTTCCCTACTCCTATCGGTATCTTCCTCGCCGTTGAGCGTTCAACGTACGAAGAAGAGTTAGTAAATCAGATCACAGCCGCAAAAGAAAAATCTGTCGGCGATCTGAAGAAATTGCTCAACTCAGGAAATACCTGGATGATCAATTAATATTATTGACTATTTGTAATTCAAGAGGCGATCATATTGGTCGCCTTTTTTATTCAAGAAGATCATCCCGAACCTCCCCTTCTCATTCTCTGTTGAATGCCCCTTATGAATAAAACAATACAGGAATTTGATACGGCAGCATTCATCTCACTCGTAAAGGGCTTACAGCGTATCGTGATGACGACGCATATTAATCCCGATGGCGATGCTATCGGTTCTGAAATAGGCTTTGCCGAATGGCTGCTTTCAATCGGGAAAGATGTCCGTGTTTTTAACCATTCGCATACACCGGAGAATACCATTTTTCTTGATAGCGAAAGACCTATCGTTGAGGTTTTTGATGCTTCGCAGCACGAAGAAGCGATAACGAACGCCGACGCTTTTTTCTTATTGGATACGAATGATCCGTCACGGGCTAAATCTTTGGGACCATTTATCGAATCGCATAAAAATCCGATCTTGATCGACCATCATCTCGAACCTAAAGATTTTGCGAACAAGCGATTCATTGATACCGATGCTACTTCGACAGGTGAAATGATCTATAAGCTCATCACCGCAGCTCAAAAAGAATTGGGTGGAAGTATTTCCCCTAAAGCTGCCCAAGCGTTGTATGTTGCGATCATGACTGATACCGGCAGTTTTAGATTTCCGAGGACTGATTCGGAGACGTTCCGTATCGCTGCTGCTCTTATTGATCTCGGAGCTGATCCGATTGTGACGTATGATAAGACGTATAATTCTGCGAAGGCTTCGCGAGTATTATTGATTGGAAAATGCCTTAGTTCATTGAAATTTATTTTTGATAATCGGTTGGCGACGCAAGTAGTTTTTCAAAATGATTTGAAAGAATCAGGAGCTATAGAGGAAGAAGTTGATGGGTTTGTCCAATTCCCTCTTCAGGTTGCAAGTGTTGAATTTTCAATTTTTATTTTAGAATTAAAAGAAGGTTGGAAAGTGAGTTTCCGTTCGAAGGGGGATAAATCAGCCGCAGATGTTGCAAAAGAATTTGGAGGCAACGGACATTTCCATGCTGCCGGAGCAAGAATATTTGAAAAGAAATCCTACGAAGCGTTGCATAAAGAAATTTGTTACGCAGTTTCGAAGCAATTGAATTAAACGTTATTCTCGCGGTCTTCGCGAGCCGGCAGATCAATGTGGAATGTTGTCCCTTTTCCGAGAGTGCTTTCCACGCTTATCGTGCCGCTCATATCGGTAATAATTTTTTTGACGATGGCAAGACCTAAACCCATTCCACTTGTCTTTGTGGAGAAATTTGGGTCGAACGCTTTTTTTAATGTTTCCTCAGACATTCCGCCACCGGTATCACTGAGCTTTAAATGAATTAAACCATTCTTTTCTCTTGCACTGATGAGAATTACTCCCCATCCTTCAGTCGCTTGCAAAGCATTTCGGATGAGATTTACTAATGCTCTTCTGAACGCTTCGTCATCTGCATAGATGAACGGAAGTTTTTTTGGAATATCAATAACGAAGCGAATTCGTACTCTCTCGGCATCATAGAGGGCTACTGCACTTTCAACTATTTTTGTTAAAGAAACGAAGCCGTACTTGCGTCTCGGCATTTCTCCGAAACGGGAAAATTCAGTTGCGATTCTCGTGAGTACATCAATCTGCTCACTCAGTGTACGGATCACACGTTTGAATACTGATCCAAAATTTGTATCGCCGCTTTCGTACGCATGTTCAATATGCTGTACAGAAAGCTTCATAGGTGTCAGAGGATTCTTGATCTCATGTGCAACTTGACGCGCCATTTCTTTCCATGCCCCTTCACGTTCTGATTGGGCAACATTTTCTTTCGAACGTTCAAGTTCAGCCGTCATTCGATTGAACGCCTGAGCAAGTTCACCGACTTCATCTTTTCTTTTTATATCTACGATTGTTTCAAGGCGTCCCTCAGTTACTCGTTCAGTCGCTGCGATAAGTTGTTGTATTGGCGCTGCAACTCGAACAGAGATCCAAGCGCCGATCAGCAGAAGAATAATACCTAACGCTGCAAAAGCACCGTACATAAGTTCGATCGTCTGTGCAATGTCCGCTTCGATGATCTGCATTCCTCTAAATGAAGTTACGCCGACTATGCCAAGAAGTCCGTCGCTGCCGGATCGACGCATTGCCTTATAACCAATATCAAAACTTCCTGAAGCAGAGGCAAGCGGTTCAATAGTAAATGACTTCTGGCGGATCATCATTTCCCTAACCGTTTGCGATGAGAGCTGATTAGCAAGCACGGATGATTCGTAAAGTTCAGGACGATTCGTTGCACGAAGGATTCCTCGTTCGGTATATAATGAGATGTCTCTGCCAATAGTATGTGAGAGATCGCCGAGAAGGGCATCAAGTCCTGTACGTGACGAATCGGATTTCAAAAGCGATCTTTGGAGGCGTTCAGAAATAATATCAGCATCGCGTTGTAAGTGTTCACGTTCAACACGTTGTTCTCGCTCAATAAGAAGAGAACGTGTAATGTTCGTGACAATAACAAGCGGAATGAGAGCAATTGTTAAGACGATCAGGAAGATACGATCACGGAATTTCAGTGTGCCACTTTTCCCTTTCGAAAAGAGCGACCGTAATATTAATGCGAAGAAGATCACAAAGAAACCGACAAATAGACTTACGGTGTTGAGGCTTAATGATAATTCTGTAAAAGCTTTTGCTCCGGGTATAGCAAGTGTTGCTGCAATAAGCCTTCCCTCTGCATTTGAGGAATCACCGATGGCATGATAGATCACAAAGCTCCTTTTTCCATCAATTAATTCTTCATGGGAAACGAACTCGTTACGTAATAATCCCTTCGTAATATCCGAAGAAATATGCGGGGGTACTTCGATGACTGATGAACTTGAATTCAGTAGAGTTCCATTTATATATTGTGCATACATCACTTCTTGATTCTGCCAACTAAGTTTCTCTCCCGAAGGAATGGATGGATGAACAATTTCATAGAGACTATGCATTGCTGTCTGGTGGAATGGGTCATTCCACATAGAGATCGATAGGAGAAGTTTCGATGAATCCGATGAATCATGTGCTCTACTTAGAAGTGGCTTTGAAGCTATGAGACAAATACCAATTGATGCAGGAGTGCATGATGATGTAAAGCACGGTTCTGTGCCCAACAAGTACGTTTGTTGATCCTGAGATTGATCGTTCTTTATTGGGTTAAGAAGAGCTTTAAAAAGCGAATCTCGTACCCTCGTCAACCGCCCTTCGTCTTCAAGTGTTGCGTTTTGTGAAAAATGTGACAGTACGCGGTGATGAATATCTTGAACTTCTATTACTACATTTCTATTTGTAGTTTCAGAAAAATATTTAAGCCAGATATTGAACGCAAAATTCTTAAAATCAGGTGATCCAGCGGCAGAAGTTAATGCTATAGGAGTACCTTTTCCAGATAGTAGAGGGAGTGTTTGATCAAGAAAGGATGAATAATTGAGATCGTTGGCTTGTGAATTCTCTTTGAGATTCTCTTTTACGATCTCCACGTTATTTGCATACTCATTTATAGAAATGAGCGGACTTAGAAGGAATCCTGCTGCGCTAAGCAAAAAAAGAATCGCTAATCCTGATCTGGGTATCCGATAAAACAGCGAAGATGCTTTTTGCCCCGCCCGAATCATTGCTAAATCCCGCATGAAAATCACTATCGTAACCAGACATAACAAGCAGCAAATAATCAGCCAGTATATCTCCGGGTAAATACCCATAACAGGAGGCGAGAGAAACCAGCCAGTAAGCGTGGAAAGAACTACGAAAAAAATATAATGCGCAATGTAGCTGCGTGATGGAGATAACTCGGAAACAGTCATACGAATCATTGCCCTCAGAGTCGCCAAAGTAATCATTAGGGCAGCAAAGAAATACGATAGTCCAAGGAGCAAGAATGTCGCTTCCATGAGCACAAATGAACCTCGACTAAAACCGAATCTATTTTCAAGGTAGTGATATGATCCATTCGTGACAAGCAAACTTACCATTGAAGCAAATAGAAAATTTGCTAACGGTAGCAGCAACATCAGAAAAACGATGAATCCGATCTTCATCAGCCAGTGAGTCGTTGAAGACCGGACTTTGTCGTCACCGTCTCCGACTACTTTGCTTGAAGGTTTCCAATCAGGTTTTTCGGGGACGTAAATTACCCAAACAAGAGTTAGGAATCCTGTAAGAAAAAGGATCGTAGTAAATAACTGGAGAGGATTTGATAATATCCCGAAACCAAATGGCAACGCAAAATCCTGAGAATCTTGTAAAGACAAAGGGATAATATTAGTGAGCGAACTTGTCGCAAGCAAAAGTAATCGTTCAATGCAAAGTATGAGAAAAATACTGCCTATTGAATAAAATTTTTGTCGCAGCTTTACACTCTTGCTGCCAAAGAGAGCAAAAGCCCAACATACAATCCAGAAAAAAACTAATACAAGGATAACAAATACAATATCCCGAACCAGAGTAACAATTCGCAGCAAATGGGTATCTTTCGGTGCCACTGGATCGCCAATTAGTAAGTAGCCTGCAATAGTTGAGGAGTCTGTTGGATCTAATAATAGAGTATATGACCCTTTTGAAAATGCGGAGTCAGTTGGTGCGGGTGAAGTAAAGAAACGGACATCGCGTCCTGATTCTGCAATTATATCGTCAAAAATTGTTAGCGGCTGTTCAGTTGTTCCGGGAGCCGAAAATCGTTCTCGGATGATAGACTTTGCAGTGATGTAACCGAGCAATGCCCCGTTCTTGGAAATGATCTTTCTGATCGAAGTTAGCCAAGAAAACATCTGTTCGTTTTCTATGAGAATAGATTTGCTATGCTTCTCCAGAGAGGGTGCAAAAGAGAATACCGAATCGAAATTTGCGGTTCCGGTCGCAGTAGAATTCCAAGCCGTTAAATGTCTATCAGGATCGTAGTAGGCAACTCCTCTACCCCTCATTACAGAGTATTGATCGTCTGAACGATAAGGCAATACATCCGAGAATTTATTAGATAAGAGAGAGTCCAAATGATAAATCGTTTCGAATAAGGTATTTGGGGGCGCACTATTTTCGATTTGATTGACAAAGACGGAATCCGTACCGAGCGTATCGCGTAGATTTGATAATGTAAGGACTACCGAGTGTAACTTGGTGGATACATTTTTCGCAATCTCATTTTTCGATACTTGAATTTTGTTTGAGGACGAGCTGATCTGTGCGAGAATAAAAAGTGCGACAGATGCGAGAACTACTATCGATGAGAGAACGATCAAAGTCCAACGCATCTTCAGCGTCAGGTCTCTAAAAAAATGACGCGTTACAATACGAAGCCGTATGAACGCTCCTCCGATAAAGGTTTGAAAGCCTTTACTTAATTTTCTCTCTCCTAGTTCTGAATCAGACACAACAGTATGATATTAATGGATACTGACTCTTGATAACAACCAATCGGCACGTCCTTCCTTTTGAAATCCAAAGTTTACTTTATATGAAGACGTTCTTCCGTTTTCCGAAACGATGAGTGTGCCGATAGCGATTCCGGTTTTTCCTTGCTCCTTTACAAGTCCGTATGAAAAAGAGACCGGCGGATGAGACTGAAAAAACGACTCCACAACTCCGAGAGTCTGTGATGGGCTGAGATACGATCCCTCCTTCGGAGCGATCTCCACATAAATTTTATTTGGATCAATGAACAGTCTTAACGAATCAAGATTACGAATCGAAAGTGCTTTTGTAAATTGCTTCACTCTCAAGGAAAGTGGCTGAGCATTAACTTTTGCGCTGAGAAAAATCATTAGCATAAAGAGCACGACTCGAAATAGTCGGGGGAATTGTGAATTCCTTTCGGTGGTAAAAGAAAAAACTGAAACTCTGTTTGCTAATGAACACATCCAATATTATTGCCTCCACAATAGTTGGTTATTATTGATAACACCGATTGCTCGTCCTTTTAATTTTGTACCGATGAATGGTGTATTCTGTGATTTAGAATGAATATCTTGTTTGGAAAATGTCCATTCATTATTTAAGTCGATAATTGTCAGATTTGCTGATGCACCTTCGATAATTTGAATTGGTGGGAGCTTCATCAGTTTACGCGGATTAGCAGATGATATCTCTATATATTTACTAAGTGATAGTTTGCCTGTATGCACAAGATTTGTCAATCCTAACCCTATAGCCGTCTCGCAACCTATAATTCCAAATGCTGCAGACATCATATCCGTTTCCTTCTCATGTGCAGCATGCGGAGCGTGATCGGTGGAAATGCAATCTATTGTGCCATCTTGTAATCCCGCGATCACTGCTTCGATATCTTCCTTCTCACGAAGCGGTGGGTTCATCTTTGCATTTGCAAAATGAGTTTCTACTGCTTCGTCGGTCAAGGTAAAATGATGTGGCGTAACTTCGCAAGAAACCATTATGCCCCGCGCTTTGGCTTCACGAACAAGACGGACAGCGTTTCGCGTTGAAAGATGTGCGACGTGAAATCGAACTCCGCCGACATATTCAGCGAGTAAAATATCTCTGGAAATAATAATATCTTCTGCAACGGAAGGATAACCTGGCATTCCAAGTTTTGTTGATACTTTTCCTTCGTGCATACAAGTCCCTTTCGTCATCGTTGGCTCTTCGCAATGTTCGGTGCAAAGGAAATCAAACATCTTGCCATATTCGAACACGCGGCGCATCACCTCTGCGCTTGCAACAGCAGTGCCATCATCAGAGATCATTTTTATTCCGGCATCTGAAAGTGCTTGCATCGGAGCAAGCTCTTCTCCTTTACGCCCCTTCGTCATCGTGCCGCAAATTTCCACATCAACAAGATTATTTTTAGCTTTTTCGCGGATGTAGCTCACCACAAATGGATCGGAGATCGGGGGATCGGTATTCGGCATACAGCAAAGTCCGGTGAATCCCCCGCTGGCTGCTGCTCTTGTTCCTGTCTCGATAGTCTCTTTATATTCTTGACCCGGCTCACGAAGATGGACGTGCATATCAAAAAATCCTGGAGCAACAACAGCACCGTTCAAATTCTTTAGAGGAGCTTTGCTCTTGAGATTCTTTCCAATTGCAGAGATCTTACCGGAAGTGATTTCAATATCCATTCCGGTATCATCTCTTCCTGAGATGGGGTCAACGATTCTGCAGTTTTGTAAAAGTATATCCATTCTAACGTATTTTCTTAATTCTCAAAAAGCCATTCGAGCACTGCCATCCGGATTGCTACTCCGCGCATTACTTGTCGGTAGATAACCGATTTTTCAGAATCGGCGGTTTCGTCATCAAGTTCAACACTGCGATTTATCGGTCCCGGATGAAGAATAAATGAATTTGTATTTTGCATGCGGGTAGGTGTCAATCCGTATCGCTGCCGAAAATCTATTAAGCCCGGAAATAGTGATTGAGTTTGACGTTCAGTTTGAATGCGTAATGCCATTACGGCATCAGCGTCTTGTAATTCATTTCCAATTTCATGACGAATGTTTACCCCAAAAACTTCTGCTCCGTATGCAGGTGATAATGTCAACGGCGCTATCATAGTCACTCTCGCTCCAAGTTTATGTAAGAGAAGCATATTTGATCGCGCTACTCTGGAATGTTTAATATCGCCGATAATCACAATCTTCTTTCCATATATTGAACCCAATTTTTCCAAGAGAGTTGCGGCATCGAGGAGTGCTTGGGTCGGATGTTCATGTGCTCCGTCGCCGGCATTGATGATTCGCGTCGTTTCAGGAAGATGTTTTCTAAGTAAGATCGGAACACCTGCGGAGCTATGCCGAACAACGATGCAATCAAGCTTCATTGCATTAATGACTTTCACCGTATCGATCAGTGATTCACCCTTGGTGACGCTGCTTGTTTGCATGGAAAGACTAACGCTCGTTGCGCCAACTCGCTTTTCTGCAAGTTCAAAAGATGTTCGTGTGCGAGTAGAGTTCTCGAAGAAGAGATTTGCGACGGTTCGCCCTTTGAGTAAATCGCTTTCCGGGAAAGGATCGGTGGAATTCAAATGTCGGAAGTAACCATCGGATCTTTTTAGAAGATCGGTGATCTGGTCTGTGCTTAGCTGTCTGATTCCGAGTAAGTCGCGAGTCATTCAGTTACTGTTACAATGCACTTATTAGTTGTCTTGCAGTGAGTAAAGATTTACAAAGATGATCACCCATAGCAACCTTCGGTTTGTAAGTTCTGTTTTACCAAACTTACAAATTTTTTCTTATAAAAGTACTACGAATTTTATAAACAACGTAATTGGCAAAAACGGCTCAACATAAAACAAAATCCAAGCCAAAAAGCTCGAAAAAGACATCCGATGCCACTTTGCCTTTCCCTAAAGCAAAGAAAGAAGCCGAAATTGCCGCGAGTTCACCTCTTGACAATCTCGTTATCCGTGGAGCCAGAGTCCATAATCTGAAGAATATCGATATTGATATTCCAAGAGAAAAGCTGGTTGTGATTACAGGAATTTCCGGCTCCGGAAAATCTTCTCTTGCCTTCGATACGATCTACGCCGAAGGTCAGCGCAGATATGTCGAAAGTCTATCGGCTTATGCGCGTCAGTTTCTTGACATGATGGAACGCCCGGATGTAGATGTAATCGAAGGGCTTTCTCCTGCTATATCAATCGAACAAAAAACTATCGGAGCTTCTCCCCGATCTACTGTGGGAACAGTAACAGAAATTTACGATTTCATCCGATTACTTTTTGCCAGACTCGGAACCCAGTATTGCGTGGAATGCAACATCCCTGTCGTTCGTCAAACTCAGGATCAGATTATCGCTGCGATTCACGCTCATCCCGAAGATTCAAAACTTTCGCTTCTTGCGCCACTTGTCAGAGCAAGAAAAGGTCATTATCGTGAGGTATTCAGCGATGCACTTCGTCAGGGTTTTACGAAGGTCAGAGTCGATGGTGAGATGAAAGATCTATTCGATGGAATGCAAGTTGACCGTTACAAAGTCCATACAATCGAACTCGTTATTGACCGTCTTCCAATCAAAGATCAATTTTTAGAACGGCTTACAAAATCCGTTGATACTGCCCTCAAGATGGGTAAAGGCGTTCTCACCGCTATTATTGAAGACAGTAAGAAAGGCACGACGAGTGAGCATTTATTCAGCGAGAAGTACTCCTGCCCGAATTGCGGAAGGTCTTATGAAGAACCACAGCCGAATACATTTTCTTTTAATTCGGCAATCGGGGCTTGTGTTTTATGTCACGGACTTGGTGAGACCAAAGATTTTAATGAATCCCTGATCATCGGCGATAAAACAAAATCCATCGAAGATGGCGGTTTGCTTCCGCTCGGGAAGAAGCGAAAGAATTGGCTGTGGGCACAAGTAGAGTCAGTTTTTCTTGCACACGAAACTCCGCTTGATACTCCACTCGAAAAGCTATCACCAAAGCTTTTTGATATTATTATCCACGGTTCTGGTGATGAAAAACTGACAGTAAAGTGGCAGTCGGATTCAGGAAGAGCGGTCTCTTATAATATGCGCTTTGCAGGATTGATAGAGACTCTCAAACAAGCAACGGCAAAAGATGCAACCGATTCTATGCGTGAATGGGCACAGCAATTTATGTCGAGCCACCCCTGCCCATCGTGTCTCGGCGGAAGATTAAAACCGGAGTCTCTTGCGATCAGGATCAACTCGAAAAATATTCATAACGTTGTCATTCTTGATCTCGGCAAATCAAAAAAGTTTTTTACGGAATTATCCTTCGAAGGGAATCGCGAAACTGTTGCTGCTCCGATTTTGAGAGAGATCACATCGCGTTTGGATTTCCTGCTTGATGTTGGTCTCAACTATCTTTCGCTCGACCGGCCAGCCAGAACACTTTCCGGCGGAGAGTCACAGAGAATCCGACTTGCAACGCAGATCGGCACGCAGCTTGTCGGAGTGCTCTATATCCTTGATGAGCCGAGCATCGGCTTGCATCAACGTGATAACGATAGACTGATCGCATCCTTACAGCATCTCCGAGACTTAGGAAATACCGTCATCGTTGTTGAGCATGATAAAGAGATGATGCTTGCCGCTGATATTATCGCCGATATTGGTCCAGGTGCGGGAGAGTATGGCGGAAAGCTTGTTGCGTATGGTACGCCGCAGCTTTTCTTAGATCCTTCGCTTGCTGAGAAAGGATCGAAGCAATTTATTTCCGATGAATCTCCAACTGCTGAGTATCTTTCGGGAAAAGATAACTTCATCGTTCCGCTTGTTAGAAATATCAATAAGAAACAGAAGCATCTTAGACTCATTGGAGCAAGCGGGAATAATCTGAAATCTGTTACACTAGATATTCCAATTGGCTCCTTCACCAGCATTACCGGTGTTTCCGGTTCTGGCAAATCAACGCTGATAACTGAGACTCTTGCTCCGATCTTATCGAAGCACGTTTATAATTCAACGACGGTTGCGCTTCAGTATTCCTCAATTGAAGGTTTGGAGTTCATTGATAAATTTATTGAGATCGATCAGACGCCAATCGGCAGAACTCCGCGATCAAATCCGGCTACCTATACCGGACTCTTCACGATGATCCGCGATTTCTTTGCCGAGATGCCTGAAGCAAAGATCAGAGGCTATAAAGTCGGCAGATTCTCTTTTAATGTTAAAGGCGGCAGATGCGAAACCTGTCAGGGCGCAGGAATGAAGAAGATCGAGATGAATTTCCTGCCGGATGTTTATGTCACGTGCGAAACTTGTGCCGGCAAGCGCTACAACCGCGAAACTCTTGAAGTTCATTTCAAAGGCAAATCAATTTCCGATGTCTTGAACATGAGCGTATTAGAATCTCAGGAGCTTTTTACTGATATTCCGAGAATAAGGCGAAAGATAGATGCACTTGCTTCTGTCGGACTTGGGTATATCCGATTAGGGCAGCAGGCTCCGACATTGAGTGGTGGAGAAGCCCAGCGCGTAAAGTTGGCAACAGAGCTATCGAAAGTAGCGACGGGCAAGACTTTATATATATTAGATGAACCCACTACTGGCTTGCATTTCAAAGACATAAAGCATTTGCTCGATGTTTTACTTGAGCTTCGAAATCGTGGAAATACCGTCGTCGTCATCGAGCACAATCTTGATGTGATCAAGATGGCAGATTGGGTGATTGACCTCGGTCCCGAAGGCGGCGAACCCGGTGGAAGCATTGTCGATGAAGGGACACCGGAAGATATTGCCACAAGGTACGAGAAAACCGGCAGCCATACTGGGAGGTATCTACGGAAAGAGCTTGCATAATAGTGGGACGGACTTTAGTCCATCATTCTTTTCGGGGGGACTAATCCTCCCCGATGGACACCCCGCAGAATTCATATCCCCCAATTAAGAATTAAGCACTAAGAACTCATAACTACCATAATGACATCTTTCACTCAAAACTACGACTCCACCATCCAAAAGCTCGACGACAGCCTTTCTGCGCTGATAGATTCCGGCTCTGATTTTGATCTTGAAAAGAATGGGGACGTACTTTCGATCATATTCGAAGACGACTCGAAATTTATCATCTCCCCCAACTCTCCTGTCAGCCAGTTATGGGTTTCTGCCAATTACGAAGGACATCGCTTTAATTTCGATGAAGGAAAATCTGTCTGGCAAGATGAAAAGTCCGGCGAAGAATTTCTTACCTATATTAGTCGTTTACTATCAACGATATTATCGGAAGATATTTCATTGTAAATGGTCATTCTATGCTGCATCAGCAAAAAATCGAGAAAACAGTACATCAGGCAGTTAAAACACATGAATCATTTTGCAATGTAATTCATTTATTTAGGATGAAAAATATTGCCATTATCATCTTATCCGCTTTCTTAGCGTCAACCGCTTTTGCCCAAGCGGTAGTTACTATTGATTCAAATACGAAATATCAGACTATCGAAGGCTGGGGACATGGTGGAGGAATTTTCAGTAGCTTGAATTACGAAGTTGATTCTGCTATTCGTGATACACTCAATCTGCAGTATTTAAATTTCATCACCGATGATCTTGGATTGACCGGTTCAAGGATGTGGGAAGTGGGGCCACGTATTGATGGTACCGGAATGGATAACGGCGATTGCGATTCAATTGATTGGTCGAAGTTTCAATCACGGCAGATCGATACGATGATCGCGAAGTATGCAGTATATTTCAAAAACCGAGTTGAAGCAGAAGGATTTAAGACTTCATTTTATTCAAGCACGAGTTATCCAACCGGCGCAACCGCTTCCCGCCCCTGGGTGCTGAATCATCCCGGAGAACGCGCTCAGCAAATATGGGCAAATGCGTTGTGGTGGAAAAATAATTTCGGAATTGATATTAATTACGATGTTATTTATAATGAGCCAAACGGAGCGATCACGGGACAAATACTCGTTGATGATATTAAGGCATTAGGACCGAGACTTCTTGACAGGGGTTTAGCGACGAAGACGCAGTTTGCTGAAGCAGTTGCACCGCAAACCGATTGGAATTTCATCACTCCATTTCAGACCGATGCTGATCTCTGGAAATATGTAGGACGTCTATCGTATCATAATTATGGCACGGCTGATCCTTACCGCGCCGATATCAGGGATTTTGCAAAATCGCTTGGGATTCCTACAGCTCAAACAGAAATGGGAAATCCGACGATCGATGATCTTTTTAATGACCTTATTTTTGGAGGTGTCACTTATTGGGAGATAGCATTCAGCGGATCAAGTACACTTGTTCCGACTGCGGGAAATACGGGCTGGACACCATCATCGACATATTTCAGGATGAGACAGCTCTTGCATTATGTTCGTCCGGGTGCAATTCGCATCGGTACAACATCAAGTGATTCATTACTACGAGTCCTTTCATTTAATCAGAATGGTAAAGTCACGACGGTTTTATTAAATACTGGTCAGGCGAAATCAGTAGATGTTTCAGGGTTGCCATCCGGGAAATACGGCTTATCACAATCCTCTCCGGGCACCGGAACATTTCAAGAGCTTGGTATCCAGACTGTTGGTAATGATGGAAAGTTGAATATAGCATTGAGTAATTCAGGTCTTGCTGTAACGCTTTATCCTTATTCAGGAGTAAATCATCCACCGACGATCATGTCGGCAGTAATAAGTCCGGGTTATGTAGTATTGCCAACTTCAACTGCATCTTTGACTGCTAAAGCAAATGATGCTGAACTTGATTTTCTTGTATATCATTGGTCAATTGCAAGTCAACCAGTCGGCGCCAATGCTGTAATAGCAAACCCGATGAATTCCAACACGAACGTGAGTGGATTAACAGTTGCCGGAAATTATGTCTTTACGATTACAGTAAATGACGGCATATATACTTCTTCTAGCAAAGTATATTTAATCGTCTATCCGACAAATCCCCCTGCGATGCTTGGGCAAGCAGGATTTAGATTTGCTGCGCCTTACGGGCTTGTCTTTACTGCAACTGGTGATACAACTCATGCGATCATTGAACTTCCTGTTTCATCGGCGACCTTACAAGTTCAGGTAGGTGATCTTGCAAATTCTAATTTTACCGGGCGTGGCAAATGGACAATGATAAGCCAACCTTCAGGGGCGAATGCAAAACTCGATACGACTATCTATATTTATATCAGTATCCGAGCACAAGTAAGTAATATGCTTATTCCCGGTGATTATGTTTTTCAATGCAACGTTACGAATCCTGGGCATGCAGATCTGACGACAAGAGTAATCTGCACAGTGCACCCACAGAGTTCAGGACCTGTGATCAATTCGATCAGCGCGACTCCGCAAACTCTCATTTTACCCCAAAGTTCATCGCAGCTTACCGGAAATACAAGTGACTCACAAGGACAATTACTGCGTCATTGGTGGTATGCGAAATCAGTACCGAATGGAGCAAAGCCGATATTTGATCATCAAGGCTTAGCAAATTCGAAGGTAAGCGGATTGACAATTCCCGGAAGTTATGTATTTACTCTTCGGTCATTCGATGATATTCATATGACTACGAAGGATGTTACGATCGTCGTACAAAAGGCTTCTGGGGTTAACAACATGTCAACATTCGATGCAAAGATGATGATTTTTCCTAACCCTGTTTCTAATTATTTAAATCTAAAATATTCGATCAAAGAAAATGCCGAGGTCTCGGTTACGATCATTAATAGCATAGGCATCGAAGTAATGAGAATTCTTGATAAGCAGTTTGAAGTACAAGGAAATCATGAATTAAAGGTTGATGCTTCTACTGTACCTTCTGGAGTTTATTATTGTTCTTTAACCTTGGGAAATCAAAGAATAACGAAAAAATTTGTTATAGCAAAATAAGGAGTACTTAGTATTCTAAAATCTCTTCGATAGCTTCTCTAAGTTTTGCTTTATCGGGTAGGACTTCCCTTTCAAGATTTGGCGCGAAAGGCACGGAAGAATCAAAACTTGCAAGACGTCTTACCGGAGCATCAAGTGATTCGAAGGCTTTTTCAGTGATGATCGCAGAGAGCTCTGCTCCAAATCCGGCAGTAAGATTATCTTCATGAAGGATTAAAGCACGATTAGTTTTGCGAACGCTTGATAAAATTGCTTCTTCATCAAGCGGAACAAGTGAGCGAATATCTACTACTTCAATGCTTCTATTTCCTTGGGCTGAATATTCGTCGGCTACTTCGATTGCAATCGGCAAAGTGCCTCCATAGGTAATAATGCTGAGGTCGCTTCCCTCTCGTGCGATTCGGGCTTTACCCATTGGGACGGTGAATTCGCCATCAGGTACCTCGGATTTCAGCGAACGATAAAGTCTTTTATGCTCGAAGTAAAGCACTGGGGAATTATCGCGGATAGCAGAGATCAACAATCCTTTTGCATCTTCAGGTGTACCAGGACAGACGACTTTCAATCCGGGTTGATGCACAAACCAGACTTCAGGATTTCTTGAATGGAAAGGTCCGCCGCTAATTCCGGCTCCGCTTGGGCAACGAACGACTATCGGAACTGGCGTATTCCACCGATAAGCAGTTGTTGCTGCAACAGTAACGAGTTGATTAAATGCGTTGGTAATAAAATCGGAGAACTGCATCTCAGCAACAGGACGATAGCCGAAGAACGAAGCACCAATTGCAGCGCCGACAAGACCTGCTTCGGCAATGGGAGTATCAATTACTCGATCGGCGCCAAATTTTTGATAGAGACCTTTTGTGGCTTTAAATGCTCCGCCGAAAGAGCCTATATCTTCGCCAATGAGAAAAACAGATGGATCGCGCTCCATTTCGTAATGCAGCGCATCGTTAATGGCTTCGATGTAGGTCTTGATAGACACAACCTATTTCTTTAAAGCCTTCTTTTTCGACTTACGTTTTTTCTTTATTGGCTCGTTTACTTTTTCGGTTACGACACGAGCTTGCAAGAAAAGATGAAGGTAGTCTCTGCCGCCGGCTTTGGAATCGGTGCCGCTCATATTAAAGCCACCGAAAGGATGAACGCCGACTAATGCTCCGGTACATTTACGATTGAGATAAAGATTGCCTACAAAAAATTCTTTTGAAGCGCGTTCAAGTCTGGATCGATTCTTGGTATAGACTGCGCCGGTTAATCCGTACTCAGTATTATTGGCAACTTTAAGAGCTTCGTCAAAATCTTTGACAGGAATAATAGCAAGAACAGGTCCGAATATCTCTTCAAGAGACAGGCGAGATTCAGCCGGGATATCAGCAAAAACTGTTGGCTTTATGTAGAATCCTTCTTTTCCGAATGTTACGCCGCCGGTGATCAACTTGCCTTCAGATTTTCCGATCTTAATGTAATTCATGATCTTTTCCTGAGCGCGTTGATTCACCACAGGACCAATTGATTTATTCGAACTTGGATCGCCAATTTCAAGTTCTTCGACGAGTTCTTTGACTTTTGCAACGAGTCTTTCATAAACAGGACGTTCTACAATTGCGCGCGAACAAGCAGAGCATTTTTGTCCTTGAAATCCAAACGCTGCTGCAACAATTCCCGCAGCTGCAACATCAACATCTGCATCTTTGGAAACAATAATTCCGTCTTTACCGCCCATCTCTGCAATGACTCTCTTGATCCATTTCTGACCTTTTTCAGGAGTTGCTGCAAGCTGCGTGATGCGTAAACCAATTTCTTTTGAACCGGTGAAGGAAATAAAACGAGTGATCGGACTCTTGACAAGAAAGTCACCGATCTCCCCACCTGGCGCAGTAAAGAAATTCAAGACGCCATCCGGTAATCCGGCTTCTTGCATAATTTCAGCAAAGAGCCAACCCATCATCGGCGAATCGCTTGATGGCTTTAAAACGATCGTATTACCCGCAACAATAGCGGCGCTTGCAGTACCGACTAAGATAGCAAATGGAAAATTCCATGGCGGAACAATGACGCCAACTCCAAGAGGAAGATACTCTAAATACCCCCGCTCTCCTATATTTTTATGCACGGGCTGATGTCCGGCAAGGCGGTACATTTCTCTGGCATAAAATTCGAGAAAATCAATTGCTTCGGCTGTATCGGCATCGGCTTCGAGGTAATTTTTGCCGACTTCCAGAACCATCCACGCATTAATCTCATACCTGCGCCGGCGAGTAATTGCTGCGGCTCGAACGAGGATATCAGCACGTTGATAGGGATCAAATGTCTTCCACGTCTCGAATGTTTTTGCTGCGGTATCAAGCGATCTTTGGGCAAGTCCAACAGTCCCCTTGCCAAACTTACCAATTATTTCCTTAGGATGCGCAGGGTTTCTGGAGAGAATAAAATCATTTGAGCGAATTCGCTCCGATCCAATGAGAATCGGGTATTCTTTGTCGAGCGAAGCCCTTGCTTGAATCAGAGCATTTTCCATCGCGGCTTTTTCCTTTGGAAGCGAAAAATCCTTGTACAATTCATTTCGAAAATTTGATAGTCTCTTAGGGGGCATATTGATTAATCCTCTTAATGTCTCGACAAATATCTACTTTTGGAATCCACCTAACACGAAAACGACTGAATAGAATTCAATGCTTTAGCGGCGTTTCGGGCTTTTAATCGGTAAAAAGTGGACGGTAGCGATCCCTGATCCGGTCTATAAAGGCAAGAAGCGCCGGGAAAATCTTCCGTTGTTGTCCTGTGAGTAGATTAAATTCCGGTGCACATGTATTAGTTTTTACGGATAATTGCTTCTTGATATCAGTACGATAAATAATGATGGTGTATATATCTCCATCCGGACATTGCGGCGACACATCTGCTTCCTCAATTGTAAAAAGCGCGTCTTGTTTAATAAAAAAGAGCAAAGTATCTTCATCTTTTGGCTCCAAGAATGACATCCCTCTTGGAGATTTCCATCCTCCGCTCTTCAGTTGCTGCTCGGTATCAAAAGTCATTTGTCCGGCAGTATCTATCCAAATATTATCATGGGGTTTTGTCAGCGAGCCCAATGATCCAAAATAAAACCTATATTTGAATTTTTCCTGTGAAGCAGCAGTGAGTTTCGTCGGCTCAGATTTTTGGACAGATGAAGAAATGGCCGCAGGTTTTCCGCCTCCACAAGAAATGAAGATGACGGAAAGAAGAATAAGTGAAAAATTTAAAAAAGGTCGAGAAATCATTCTTAATTAATATATTCTTGAACAAATCGTAAGACTGCCTTAACCGATGGAATTGAATCGCTATACGTTCTAATAATGAAATCAGATTTTAATCTGATGAAATCTTCAGCGATATACGGATCGCCTATGCAGATCGCACCTAAAGGTTGAATTCCCTTGTTTTCGAGAATCTTAATCAACTCACCAACAACATGGTGAACTGTATTGGTTAAAGTTTCTTCCGTTAGTACGCCACGGGGTCTAAACAGAGTAATAATTAGAGGCTTAACCCCAAACCGTATTTCATTGTTATTTCTGCTTCCATTAAGTATCAACAATGGAATCGTGGGAAATACCATAGAAAAGAAATTTATCAATATCTCCCTTTGCCTTAATTCTTGCTTACTCCCTGTTGCAATAATTAATACGGAAGAAGGGGTTAGTGGTTTCGGAATATTCCCTTCAATATCAAGAGAGCTTTTTGCCACATTGTCTGCAATCAATTCATGTGTGCGCCACTCGACAGAAATTTCTGGCGGATCTGGATTGATGTATTTATTTCGAAGAACTACTAATCTAGAAAAGATTTTTTCGATCGTAAGTTTTGAAATTCTATTCTCAGTGACGGCTTTACTTAACCCCTTGAATGCGGCTATTGGGTCGGTTGGCATTAAAAGTATATCCGTCCCGGCTAATACGGAGCGTATTGCTATTTCCGCCGTATCGTTAATGACTTGCTGCAATCCATACATTTCGAGTGAGTCGGTGATGATAACACCGTTGAAATTCAAAGTTTCGCGTAGTAATTTTTGTGTCAAAAAAGAAGAAATCGTTGCCGGCAGATTTCCTTCCCATTCATTTGCTCCAAGACTTTGGGCAAGTTTCGGCGCAGCGATATGACCTGTCATTATAGAAGGAATTCCAATTCCAGCGAGATGTTTGAAAGGGAGAAGCTCCGTTGATTCAAATTCTTTCGCCGATCTATTTATTGATGGTAAAGCGCGATGTGAATCTATAGTTGTATCACCATGTCCCGGAAAATGTTTCGCAGTGGCGATGATTCCCGCGCTTTCCAAGCCTTCGAAAAAACTTTGTGCGCACTCAGCAACTGCTTCCGGATCACCCGAAAAAGAACGAATATTAATGATAGGGTTCTTCGGGTTAGAATTGATATCGGCTACAGGAGCGAAATTCCAATGCAAACCAAGCGCTGACATTTCTATACCAATTGCCTGAGCTACTTGCTTTATCCCTTTTTGATCTCCCATTCTTTCGAGAGCCATGAGATGCGGGAATTCAGTGCCGCCACTATGGAGGCGCATGGGAAGCCCCCATTCGCAATCGCAAGACATAAGAAGCATCGGCGAACCGATATTCTTTGCCTTTGCTTGTAACTCAGCAAGTATTATAGGAAGGTTTTCAAGAGTGCCACCAAAGATACAGAAACCGCCGACGAACTTATTTTCTATAAGTGTATCAATAAAAACTCTATAGTTTGTGTCAGTCTCATACTTCCCTATTTCAAGGCGTGGCATGATCAACGAACCGAGTATATCGTCGATATTTTGATTGGTCGTATTCACAGAAGTAAATAACAAACTAAAAGATGAATGAATCTCTCTTTTCAAATTATTCGTTTACTCTTTGTAGTGAATAAAATTAAAGAAATCGAAGAGTATAGCAATCCCGTTCGTCAACTTCTTGACGAACATGAGGCATTCCGTATTTCGTGCAACGATCTTCTTGGTTTTCTTGAAAGGCTCGAAAAAGAGGAATACCGGGCTTCTATAAAAACAAGCGATTACGCTATGATGCTCAAAACGCGAGAGAATATTCGGGAGCATCTCAACGTACATCTGATTAAAGAAGAAGAAATATTCTTTCCACGTCTGGAAAAACTTGTTCCTCAGGGACGCATTAAGTTTTTGTATCTAAATTACGACCACGAATATCTTCGCAACTACTTCGAAGATTTTTGTAGCATTGTCAGCGATTATGAAAATGATCGTGTTCCAATACACGTCACAGTCAGAAAACTTATCGAGACAGGAAAGCTGATCATTCATAATCTGCTTCAGCATATTCTTGCTGAGGATACTGTATATTTTGAACTTGCTGAATCCGGATTTAGCCGTGAAGAGTTAGAGGATATGGGTAGAGAAATGAAACAGCTTGAAGCAAGACTCAAAGAAGAAACACATCAACCAGCTAACCAATGAACCTCACTCCCTCGCAACTTTCGGCTCTGAACCTCGCCTCGCATACGGCAATAATTGCAAATGCCGGATCGGGAAAAACCGCTGTTCTCGTCGAACGATATCTCAAAATTCTAGTAGAAAATCCTGATCTGCATCCGAGAAACATTGTTGCGATTACTTTTACAGACTCTTCTGCCAGGGACCTCAGGAAAAAGATTACAGATGCTTTGAATGAGCGTCTGAAGAATTCTGATGAAGGAAAGGAACGGGTCAGGCTACTTGAAATTAAAAGGCAGTTAGGAAGTGCATTCATCTCCACCATCCATTCTTTTTGCATTCAGCTATTACGTACATATCCTGTTGAAGGAAACGTGGACGCTTCTTTTACTATCTTATCAAGTCCTGAGGATCAGCTTCTCAGTGAAGAATGCGTACGATCAACTTTCTATGATATTTTAGAAGTGGCTTACGCAGATCAGGATTCTCCTGAAACATTGCTGCTCCCTGTCTTCAGACTTTTCGGGCGAAGAAAGGTCACTTCTCTAATTCATTATTTTCTGAATTCAAGATTCAAAATTATTCAACTCACAAAAAATATTTACTCGCAAAGTAACGAAGAAATCCTTAGAAGCTGGAGAGAGCAAGTAGATGCTGAGATCGAGACTCAGTTGTTGAAGTTGCCGGATGTTTCTTTTTTTCTTAAACATATTAATCGAGTCAAAAAAAATACAACCCAGATAAAAGCGGAAGAAGCAATTCTGGCATACATGTCCGCCGAAGGGAATGTCGCAAAAATAAATTCTTATACAGAACTTTTAAATGCTATCCTAACAAAAGAATATAGTTTAAGAAAAGCGCTTTTCTCCAAAAACGATGATATTTCGGAATATGAGTTCTTTGCTGAAGAATTGGCAAAACCAATGATCGGATACGGAGGCTTATTCGAATCTTATATCTTATCACAAAATAATCCGTTATCTCAAGAACAGTACTTAACTTATTGCAGACAAGTACTTCAAATTTATGAACGAGTATTGGAAGAATACACTCTTCAGAAATTAAATTATAGTTTTCTTGATTATGACGACGTGATAGAATACGCACTTAAACTTGTGCAAAAACCTGAAATACAAGCAGAGCTTATTAAGCGATTCTCTCATATTTTGATAGATGAGTATCAGGATACAGATGCGGCACAGTATGAGATCGCAAAAACTCTCACGGGCAATTTTAATGATGAGAATAGATTGACTGTCGTTGGAGATCCAAAGCAATCAATATATTCATTTCGCAATGCCGATCTTGAACTTTATCTTAGCACAATACGCGAAATATCGGCAGTGCATTCAACGAATTCTCCAGTCGTTCTTTCCGAGACCTTCCGAATTCTATCTCATCCGCTTGCCTTTATAAATACAGTTTCTGAATATCTATTTGATGAAGATGCTGATAATATATCAAAATTTGAGTTTACACCTTTGATTGAAGGTCGTAACGATTCCAAAAACGGAATGGTAGAAATATTACTTCCTCTTAATGTTAAAGAACCACAATCCTTTTCTCAAGATGAAACCGAAGAAGGATATCCAGAAGATGAAGTAAATGCAAATGAAATTCAGCTCATTGCTCTAAAAATTAAGGAGATCACTTCGAATAATTCAGAGAAATATTTTATCGAGGAGAAGGATATTCCTTCGCGTCCCCCTCACTTTAGCGAAATCGCAATCTTATTAAGGAGCCGCACTCATCAATCCGAGATCGAGTATGAATTGCGAAGAAATAATATACCATTTGTAACTTATGGCGGTAAAGGATTTTATTCAAGAGCAGAGATCATTGATATAACAAATTATCTCCGATTTCTTATTAATGCAAATGACGATATCGCCCTTGTCGGAATTCTTCGTTCACCATATTTTGGACTGAGCGATATTGATCTATACCGACTTGCTCCTGAAAGAAACTCCATCTCGAATCTTTGGCAAAGACTAACTCTCTATTTCGATCAAGACGGAAATAATACCATTATTTCCAGAGCATATACGCAATTAAGTGAGAATTTGCAATTGGTTGGAAGAGTCAGTACACAATTTCTATTGCAAAAGATCGTTGAAGAATCAGGAATTCTTGGTACTCTTCAGTCGCTTCACGGCGGTCATCAGAAAATTGCAAACCTTGAAAAGTATCTGCGTTTTGCCCTTGTATTCAGCAAGGAAGGATATTCAGGCACCTTTGATTTTATCGAAAGAATAGCGCTGCTGATGGAGCGTGATGAAATGGAGGCACAAGCGGAACCTCAGACTGATCTAAACGCCGTTCATCTCATGACGATTCATAACTCTAAGGGACTTGAATTCCCTATTGTTTTTTTGCCGTATCTCCATACAAGTCTCATAAAAAAGGATCAGCGCAATATTTGGTCGAGACTTGATAAAGATCTTGGTATTGGAGTCGATCTTCCCGAACAATCAAAAACACAACCTGTTGTTGAATTATTAAAGATCAAAGTGCGTGAAATGGAAATTGAGGAAGAGAAGAGAATATTCTACGTTGCGATGACACGCGCAAGAGACCATCTGATTCTTTCTGCTTCTCCTAAAAAGAAATATGAGAATACAAGAATAGATTGGGTGTTCAAAGCGATAGATTTTGAGCCGACTCAAGATGATTGTTCATCGGTTACTTTAGATACTACTATAACTAAATATCGTACTGAGAATGACGATCCGAAAACTTTTACGGAGTCTATCCAAATTGATATCCCAATAATCAGGGATATTATGGAAAGTGAAGTCTCTGAGGTTGAGATGGATGAAGAAGTTGTCGAACCAACATTTCAATTTCTTCTTGGGGATACCAATCCATCCGAAAGCATCGGTCGCTATAGTCCCTCGCAGATACTGACATATCTCGAATGTCCGACAAAGTATTATCTTAGGTATTACTTAGGATTGCCCGAAGAAGAAAAACTCCCATACTATAACGAACCTGACACACTTGCAGAAAATGTTCAGGGAAGTTTGTTCGGACAAGTGCTGCACAAAGTTCTTGAAAGATCAAATGATTTTGTTGCCGATAAGTTCATTGACCTGAGTTTGCTTGACGATACTTATGTTTCAGTAAGTAATGATCTTCAGCTTTCTGAAGAATTACAAAAGAGATACATTGATAGGGTAAGAGCAGATATACAAAACGTCTATTCAAATATAATAGGAAAACAAGCCCTGCGTGCAACGGAATATTATACTGAGCTTCCCCTTCGTTCAAAACTTCAGACTGGACAGATGCTCTCTGGGATTATTGACAGATTGTTCCTTGATGAAGATGGTGTCTGGAATATCCTCGATTATAAAACAGATTTACGCGAGAATGTACAGAAGAAAACTCGGTATGAATTCCAAATGCAATTCTACGCCTACCTGGTTTCTCTCTTTTATAATCAGAAAACAGTAAAAGCTCATATCCTTTATACGAATTCAGGGAATTTACTATCGTTTGATTTTTCCCAAGCAGATTTTAACGGTATTGGAAACAGATTAGAAAATCTGGTATCAGAGATCAGAGCACAAAAAAAACTAAAATCTCTGAATGAGATCACTCGCAATCTTTCACATTGTCCCGAATGTCCATATTTTGATCAGCAGAAAAATATCTGTATAGCAGATGTTGGAGAAAATAAAAATACGATGGACATAGAATTAATATTAAACTTCTAAAATTACTTTAACGCAACAGATACACCGGCAAGGTAACCAATTTCAAATACGCTTCTGAGCGCAGGACCATTATACATGGTAAGACATTCTGATATAGGCGCTATTGAAGGAAATCCCCAAATCCTCACTGAGCCTGTCAAACCTATATCCAATGAGTTATTCGTAAATAAAGTATATCTCCCTCGAATAAAAGATGAGATAAGAAAGCCGCTCCATGTATCACATGATTCAAAAGATTTCTGTTCAGTAGTCGAAATATTTTTTACGTTTGCAGTTGCTCCGCCGAAACCATAACCGAGGCTAATACCGAGTCCCAAACGAAATACATCAGTACGGATGAGAGTACGTATTCCTTCAAGCCCGAGTGTAGTCATCGAAAGGCGCTCTGCAATTTCGGCATTGTACGGCGTTGTTGCACTATTGGGTAAATCACTCCACAGCCCGGCATGAGTGCGCTGTTCGCTTACTCGCTCAAGAACCACTGAAAGAGATTGGACATAATTCGTTGCAACCTGGTAGCGCAGATTCCAAATCAATGGCTGCTTAAAAAAATTAGTTTGCTCATTTCCTGATGCGACAAATGGAGCCTGACCCGCGTAAGCAAATGAAAATCCGATCTCGCGATTCGTATGCTGGGCGAATGCAGAATCAGAGAGAATGAACGACGCAATAAAAAAGGTATGGATAGCGATAAAACGAAATCCATACCCGGTAAGTATTCTCAAAGCCAATTTGATCAATATACCCTCGTCTTTGGCTGATACTTGGTGATCGTCGCATCTTTATAGCTTAATGCGATATTTCCATTTGCATCTTTTGTCGCAAATGTATGCTTTAAGAAATTTACATCATCGCGTTCTGTGAAGTCTTCCCTAGAATGAGCACCTCGGGATTCTTTACGATTGATACCGGATATTGCAACGATCTCGGCAGTATCCAATAGATTACCAAGTTCGATCGCTTCGAGAACATCAGTATTGAATTGCGATCCTTTGTCATCTATTGATACATTTTTGAAGCGTACTTTTAATTCTGCAATTTTATTGATGGCGCGCTGCATTCCCTCTTCATTACGGAAAATACCGACATCTTCCATCATCATGTTCTGCATTTCTGTGCGAATATCAGAGCAATTATCCCCTTTCGGATGCGCTTTCAGATCGGCTACTTTCTTCTTTGTCCATTCTCCTGCGTCTTTTGGAAGCGGAGCTAACGTTGCTGTTTTCAGAAATTCAACAATTGCTTTTCCGCCACGTCTGCCAAATACAATAAGATCAAGCAGTGAATTTGTACCCAGACGATTTGCACCGTGAACGCTAACGCAAGCACATTCTCCGGCGGCATAAAAGCCGACAGTCTTTTCGCCTTTAGCATTTTTTAAGACTCGCCCATCTATATCTGTCGGAATTCCCCCCATTGCATAATGGGCAGTTGGTTGAATAGGTACGCCTTCTGTCGTCGGCTCAACTCCAAGATATGTTCTGGCAAATCCGGTAATTTCCGGAAGTTTCTCATTAATGATTTTCGGATCAAGATGAGTCAGATCGAGCTCGACGTAACTTGTTCCATCTGAACCTTTTATACCTCGCCCTTCACGTATCTCTGTAAGGATAGCACGGCTTACCATATCACGCGGTGCAAGGTCTTTTACTGTCGGAGCATAGCGCTCCATGAAGCGTTCGCCATCTTTATTGCGAAGTATTCCACCTTCGCCTCTGGCGGCTTCGCTGACAAGAATTCCTAATTTCCACAAACCTGTCGGATGGAATTGCATGAACTCCATATCCTCAAGTGGAATCCCTTTATTATACGAAAGTATAAATCCATCACCTGTTCCTACATGAGCATTCGAGGTAATACGCCAAATTCTGCCATCGCCGCCTGTTGCAAACATTACGGCTTTTGCATGGAAAGTATTTATCTCTCCGGTGAGAATATCAATTGCGACTACACCTGAGCAAACGCCATCTTCATAGAGCAGTTCGGTGACAAAATACTCGCTAAAAAAATTAATTTTATTCTTGATGCAATTTTCATAGAGCGTATGAAGCATCACATGACCTGTCCTATCGGCTGAATAACAAGCTCGTTTTACCGGGATTCTCTTCGAATCAGGGTCATTTCTATCAATTGGCTTTGTATGTCCACCAAAAGGTCGCTGGGCGATCTTGCCTTCGTCAGTACGGGAGAAGGGCATTCCCATGTGTTCAAGCTCAACGATAGCGCGGGGTGCGTCATTGCACATGACTTCGATCGCATCCTGATCGCCGAGATAATCAGAGCCTTTTATGGTGTCGAAGGCATGCCATTCCGGACTATCTTCTTCCTGATTACCTAAGGCAGCACATACACCGCCTTGCGCCGCACCTGTATGTGAGCGCAATGGATGAACTTTGGTTAGTACAGCGCATGTATATCCTGATGGGATTTCCACTGCGGCGCGCAGACCTGCTCCGCCTGCTCCAACGATAACAACATCAAAAGTATGGGTCATAAAAAATGTATTAGAAAACAAAAATACGGAAAGTATTCCCGGTTCTTTCTTAAATTCGTATTTAATAGACTATTCGGAGATCACTCCGGTTCAGAATGAATTACAATTCTTGATAATTCAGAATAACGTAATCTCAATGCCTGCTCTATACTTGTAACGATCTCATGCGCTTCCGAAAGTGAAAGATCTTTATTTAGAATGATGGTAAACGCAAGTTTCAGTTCTTTGAATGGTTGAGATTCCAATAGTGTAAGGTCGCGTACTGCTTTTACTGAATGGTGTGCGTTCTTTGCAAAGACAGCCATTTCCTCTGTCAACTCTGATTTAGTCGAAGTAATATCATGGACAACTGTCATTGCATAATCCGGACGCTCTTCTTCTAAATGCAGGATGATCTTTGAGATTGATGGTAAGTTTTCTTTTATCTGCGTCTCAATGATCTCACTTTTTGTGTGAGCTTCACCAAGGCTACTCGCAGGAGGAAATTCTAAATGAAGGTCCAAGGTCACATTCCCTTTTTCATCTTTACTCAATTCAATATTATGAGGAAGCAAGCCTTCTTCTGCAATAATAAGTTTGATCGTCTCAAAAGTTGATTCATATTTGAGCTTCATCGGTTGAGGACGCAGGTTGACTTCAGCCCCTGGAAATACTTTCAGTAATTCGTCCTTGACATCACTTAAAATATGTTCAACCGAAGCAAATGGAAGAACACGATTGATCCCAACTTTGGAATCGATAAATAAATCAGGACCAGAATGCCGCATACGTAATTCCTCGATATTACTTACCCCTGTGCATCCCTGAATGATTTCCGATACTTTATCATAATCTTCTGTATGTGCAAACCTGTCACTTAGCACATCAAATGCCTGTCTGCCCTGACGAATGCTCAGCGTCGCAACAAATCCTGAAACAAGCATTGCCGCATAAGAATCTGCACCATCAAGCTTGAGATATTTCGAAAAGAGCAGCCCGACAAGAACGACGATCACACTCAAGCTATCAGCAAAAAAATGAATGGCATCGGTTTGTAATGCCTGAGACTTCACTTCCTTCCCTACTGCACCAAGTTTTCGCGAACGCCAAAGATCAAGAAAGAAAGACCCGATAAGTATTGTAAAGGTGATGTAATCTATTGATAACGAACTTGTGCTTGGATGAACAAGCCTATCCATTGCTTCATAAAATATCCAGATCGATACGGCAAGCAGAAGAATACTTTGGAAAAGCGATGAAAGATTATCGAATTTACCGTGACCATAGGGATGATCTTCATCGGCAGGCATTGCAGTTATACGTACTGCAAAAAGCGTTAGCAGTACAGAGAGCAAATCAAGTGCGGATTCAGTAGCGAGGGAGATCAGTGCAAGCGAACCGGAAAGCAAGCCGCCGATGAGTTTTGCTGCAATAAGGATTACTGTAACGAGGATCGATACCCAGGCAGTCCGAAGAGTTGTTGTATTCTTGTTTTGTGTCATCAAAATATGAAAAAGAAGAAATTCTATTCTTCATCCTTCATGCTTTTCTTTGTGCCCGAGGCGAGACTCGAACTCGCACAGCCTTTCGACTACTGCCACCTGAAGACAGCGTGTCTGCCATTTCACCACTCGGGCTTTCTTGAATGCGCCGTTAAACAGTTGTCTTACAAAGAGGATTCCGAAAGAGCAAATTGTGGTGATTATGCCTTAAACATACTCAGGAATATTATCAGAAGGTTTGCACAAATTAGGACAATAATAATTACCTGTTAATTTTTTTTTCGTCTTCGACTTTTTCTTCGTATATTTGTAGCGTAGATTTCTGAATTTAAAATCTATAGCAGTATATATTTGAAATAGCTTTTAATGCACCATGAATAAAATAGTTGCTTCATGCATAATTATCCTTTGTTCCTTCAGCGCATTAAAAACTCTGCATTCACAATACCGTGATTCGATGATTATTACTAAAGATACGCTTTGCTCATGTAGTCCTTCCCTTCCTCTGGAAATTGCTACTACATCTATTATTTGGGGACTGCCAATTTATTGGGCATATCGCGGTAGCTATCCGAAAAGTTCAAAAGATGTTACGTATTCTGGTGTAGTTATTATTCCTTCGTTATTTCTTTTGATGTTTACTCTTGGTCCGATCTCCGAATTAACTTCAAAATGTGAAGCATCGTGGTGGAATACGCTATGGATCGGATTTGGTACTTCGTTAATTACAGGACTTGCTTATGGTTCTGTATATGGTTTTAAACATCCTATTACCTATTCTGAATTCAGTTTCAACGCTGTAGATTATCTTGCGCTTGGTGTATTGCCATCGGTAAGTTCATGCTTGATCTATAATTTATTTCTTCATCCGCGAGAAAATAATAATCATAGTATGTACCTCCTCCCTTCTTTTGGTGGCAAAAATACTGCTTCATTAAATTTTATGATGCAATTCTAATCTATTGAGTAATACCTTGCCATGAATCCTATTTGCTAAAAAGAATGTTAGTCCCTCTCACCCACTTTCAAGCGCATATCTTGGATTTAATTCGTTTTTTAATATTCTATGCTTCGTTTCAAAGCCGATCGTCGTACCTTAGTCTATATGTTCCTTACTACTGCCCTTTTATATGTGCAGTGGAATCTCGTATCGTTTAATGTTTTTCTCTACATTGCCAGCCTTTTCTTTGCAATTTCCGTTGCCGTTATAGCCCACAATCACAACCACTTACCGATGTGGCGCTCCAAACCACTTAATGTGTTAACTGATTACTGGCTGACGCTTTTTTATGGTTTCCCTGCTTTCGGATGGATCCCGACGCACAATAAAAACCATCACGTTCTCAATAATAAAGCCGGAGATTACACGATTACCTATCGTGTAACCGAAAAAAATCATTTTTTTTCCCTTGTCAGCTATCCTTCAATCTCAAGTTTCTATCAACAGAAGCCAATTCGTGATTATCTGAAAATGTTGTGGAGGACAGACCGGAAAGAATTTTATCTTGCATTTTTGCAGTATTTCGCTCTTGCTGCACTTTATATCGTTGCATTTTATTTTGATTGGAAAAAAGCACTTATTTTTATTGCAATCCCTCATCAGATTTCTCTTTTCTCCGTTCTTATCTTCAACTACGTTCAGCACGTTCATGCCGATGAAGAATCAGAACTCAACCATTCCAGAAATTTTGTGGGCTTCCTGAATAAAATGCTATTCAATAATGGTTTCCATACGGTTCATCATGAACGCGCCGGAACGCATTGGAGCGAAACCCCTGCGGCTCATAAAAAAGTTGAGCATCTTATTGATCCCGTTCTCAATGAGCGAGGCTTTTGGGGATATATTGTTAAATCTTATTTTCTTGCCCCATTCAGAAAAAAATATGCAACTCGCTCAATGCGGCTTGAACGGATGAGAAAAGCCGGTACTCATAAAACAGCGTAGATTCATTTCTCATTTCAAATTTTTAACTCTCGGTAATTTTGGTAGAATTATCGAGAGTTATTTCTTCCATCATATTGTTAACGCTCCATCATCTCCTTTTGGGATGAAGCTTTCTGTGTTTTTGCCATCATTTAATTTGTACTTGCATTAATGACGACAGATACTCTTGAGTGGACTACTGAAGATGCTATTTCTACTTACAATGTTGACCGCTGGGGTTTAGGGTATTTCTCTGTAAATGAAGCGGGTAACGTCACGGTTTCTCCTTCGCGAGAGAAGGGTGCGACGATTGATATAATGCAAGTGATTAGGGAAACTCCTGATAGAGGTTTGAACTTCCCTATCGTTCTTCGGTTTCAAGATCTTCTTCGTGACCGCGTCGAATGGCTCAATCGTGCTTTTAGTGATGCGATTGCAGAGATGAAATACACCGGCAAGTATTTAGGCGTATTTCCGATCAAAGTCAATCAGCTCCGTGAAGTTGTCGAAGAGATCGAAGATGCAGGTCGTCCTTTTAATTATGGTTTAGAAGCCGGTTCAAAGCCTGAGCTTTTTTCAGCGCTTGCGATCCACAAAAATCCTGAGTCCCTTATTATTTGCAACGGATATAAAGATAACGCATTTATCCGTACAGCACTCAATGGAATTCGTCTCGGCAAAAAGGTTATTATGATTGCCGAGAAACTTGAAGAGATCAAGTCCATCTTACAAAATGCACGAGAGATCGGCGTTGAACCCTGGATCGGAATTCGTGTTCGTCTCGCTGCAAAAAGTAGCGGGATATGGGCAACGTCCGGCGGCGAGTCTGCAAAATTCGGACTCTCGACAATGGATTTAATGGAAGCTGTAGAATATCTTCGCTCGGAAAATGCGATGCATATTCTCAAGATGGTACACTTTCATATCGGTTCTCAGATACCGGATATCCAATCAATTAAAAAAGCTACTCGTGAAGCAACCCGCTACTATGCGAAACTCAAGAAAATGGGTTTCGAAGAATTAAATTATCTTGACATTGGTGGAGGATTAGGTGTTGATTACGATGGCAGCCGTTCGTTTTTTCATTCATCAACAAATTATACTCTCGAAGAATACTGCGCTGATTGCGTGTATAATATTATGGATGTGTGCGATGAAGAATCAGTCGCTCATCCGCATATTGTTTCGGAATCTGGGCGCGCCATTGTTGCTCATCATTCTGTACTAGTCGTACAGGTTTTTGGTGCTATTGAAAAAACCAAAGCTGCATACGATCTCAGCGTTTCACCAAACGATCATAAATGGGTGAAGCAGCTTGTGGAGATCAAAGATAGTATGCTCATCAATCCCAGAGTCGCCTTGCATGATGCATTGCAGATCAAGGAGGAATCGCAAAACGCATTTGACCTGGGCATTCTCGATCTTCTGACAAAGGCAAAGATCGAAACATTCTATTGGCATATCATTGAAGAGATCTCTGAGTATTACAAACTGAGCGCTGACGATCCGGAAAATGATGATGTGATTCCCGAAGAAATTGCAGAACTTGCGCCACATCTTGCCGACCAATATCTTTGTAATTTTTCTGTATTTCAAAGTTTGCTCGATAGCTGGGCACTTGGACAAATATTTCCTATTCTTCCGATTCATCGTTTGAACGAACCACCGACCGTGCATGGCACGCTCGTTGATATAACCTGTGATTCAGATGGTAAGATCAATAAGTTTGCCGATATTCGTGATATTCGTAAGACGCTGCCGCTTCATCCCCTTGTCCCCGGCGAGCCATATTTTATCGGCATCTTTATGACCGGCGCATATCAGGATATTATGGGCGATCTGCATAATCTTTTTGGAAGAGTAAATGAAGCGCATATTTTTTTAGATCCTGATGAGGAAACAGGATTCTATATTGAAGAAACTATCGAAGGAAATTCGATCTCGCAGGTTCTTGAATATACGCAATACCATTCGAAAGATTTAGTACGAAATCTCAAAGATCAGATCAATGATGCGATCAAATCCGATAGGATCAAACCTAATGAAGGTATGCGCCTTCTTGCAGAATACGAGAAAGGATTATCCGATCATACCTATCTGACTTTCCCTTCGCAAAGCGGCAGCGCTGTTATGCAGCAGCCGCTAATTGCTGCTCCTTCCGTAAACGGACACTAACGATCTTCGAAACACCATCTTCTTCCTGCGTGACACCGTAAAGTGCATCGGCGGCTGCCATTGTGCGCTTGTTATGAGTGACGACGATAAACTGCGTCTCCTTCGTAAATCTTTTGACCAGTTGCAGGAATCTATCTATGTTCGCATCGTCAAGTGGTGCGTCCACTTCATCAAGAATACAGAACGGACTTGGCTTGACAAGATAGATAGCAAAGAGCAGAGCGATAGCTGTCATGGTTTTCTCTCCTCCGGATAATGATTCAATACCATGAGGTTTTTTGCCGCGAGGTCTTGCTATGATTTCAATCTGTGCTTCGAGCGGATCACCTTCTTCCAATTTTAATTCGCATTCATCGCCGTCTGCAAAAAGTGAGCGGAAAATATCCTGGAAATAAATTCTCACTTGTTCAAACGTTTCGAGGAATTTTGCTGTCGCCGTTGTATTGATCTCTTCGATCGTTTCAAGCAAAGTTGATTGAGCATCGGCAAGATCTTTACGCTGAGTTGTCAGGAATTCCTGACGTTCTCTTTCTCTGATAAATTCTTCATAAGCAAGTTGATTCACGTTGCCGAGATTTCGGATCGATTGTTTTAGTTGCTGAATCGTTTCACGAGCCTCTCCGAAACTGAATGTGTCATCTTCGGGATAATCCTTGGTTTCTAAACCTTCTAACTGAAACTCTTCACGTGCGCGGAGTAAAATATTCGTAATCTTAGATTCGATCTCCTGTATTTTTAATTCCAATTCATGAGTTGCACTGATCGTTTTTTCCTGCTCTTGACGCTGCTCACGTAAACCGTCGCGGTATTTCTGTGCAAGAGCTTGCTTCTCTTTCTTTTGATCTAAAACTGAACGATGCCGGGTTTCGGATAAACCGATCTCTGATTCAAGCGCTGCAAGCATCGTATTCAATTCAAGTATCTTTCCTTCATTCGAAGATTTCTCAGACTGGAATCTTTGGCAATCTGATTTTTTCTCTTCGAGAAGTGATTTGCCTGTCCTTATTTCGCTTTCAAGTCGGGTAATTTCGGAACGTGTGCGGTCGAGCACAGACTGAGCTTCGGCAGCACGAACCTGTGCAGCAGTATAAGTTTCAGACGCAGCAGAAAGCGCTTGCTCTGCTGTCTGTACTTCAGACTGGGAATGAACAAGGCGCTTGTTCGCGCTTTGATATTTCTCTTCAAGCTCTTCTAGAGCAGGAGCTATCTCTTCAAGTTGACGGGTTTGTTCTGCATTCCGTATGGCAAGCTCTTGTTTCTCTTTCGATATAGCAGCGACTTGTTCAAGGGTACGTTTTAATTCATAAGTAATTTGTTCAAGCAATCTTTCCGTATTTCTAAAACTCTGCTGGGCTTGTTGCAAATTATGCTCAAGATCTTTCAGACCGATCTTCTCATAATCCGAATTTGCCTGCTGAATTTCACTATCAATAGCTTCAACTTGTTCTTTCAGAATATTGGCTTTGCTTTCAAGCTCTTCGATCTGCTGCTGCTTACCGATCAATGAACCTTCTGAATTCTTTTTTGATCCACCGCGAAGAATTCCGCTACGGGTAACAACTTCACCGTCAAACGTGACAACTTTTTCAAGACCTGCCTTATTTTTTAATAGCTCAAATGCTTCCCCAAGCGTTGAAGCTGTTGCTGTCGATCCAAGAAGAAGAGTATAAAGATTGCGATACTTTGCGTCAAATGTGGTTACAATGAGAGCTGAACCTTCGGATATCTCAGTTGTACTTTGAGGAATTTCGTCAAGACAAATAAATGTCGCTTTCCCTTTTTGCGAATGACGAAGTGATTCAATGGCATTCATTGCCTCAGCGCGTGTCGTTGCAATAAAGTATTGTCCGGATTCGCCTAATGCGTTTTCAATCGCAACCCGGTATTCGGGAGTTGTATTGATCGCATCAAGTACCGTTATGGGTCCTCCTGAAGTTGACCAATTATGATTCTTCATTAAGAATTCGGCACCTTCACCAGTCCCGAGTGAGCGCTCAACTAAACTTGTCAGGAATTCTATCTTCGAAATATGTTGACCTATTTCCTTTTGCAAGCCGAAAGATTTGTTTTGCAGAGAATCTATTTGAGACTTCAACGATTCTCTTCTCTGCTGAGCTTCTCGTCGGATCTTTTCTGAATCGGCTAAAGTCCGTAGAGCATTTTCATGCTCAATCGAGGAAGCTGTTTCCTTTTCTTTTAAATTGTTCTGCTGATTTTGTAATCGCTGTTCTTCGTCACCAAGTTGAACCGCACGCCGTGAGAGTTCTTCAAGACGGGCTTTTGCCTGAGCAGCGCCCGAAGACAAATCATCGCGTTCATTGAGCAAAGCACTTACTTCGCGTTGCGCTGTCTGAAATTCAGAATGCTTTGTATCAAGAACAGAACGCGCTGCAATGTAAGAAACAGATGCTTCTTCTTTTAATGTAGTCAGTGACTCAGAATCCGATTCTAACTCTCCGACGGCATTCGTATGCTGATGAAGCGATTGGCTTAAAACCTTTTCGTCGGTTTCTAATCGCTCAATGTCTTTTTGAGCACCATCAAATTGAGTGCCAAGTGAAATAATTCTTTCTTCTGTACCAACAATTGTTTCGCGAAGTCTTCCGAAAGTTTCGTTCTTTTCCTTCAGTGTCCGCTCCGAAATACGAAGTTGATCTTCGATCTCTTGTTCTTCTTTATTAATGAGATCAATCAGCGATTCAAATTTTGCAAGCTCCGTCGATAATTGCGAACGAGTCTCTTCATGTTTTTTTAGAACATCACGAAGTGGAGCGAGTTTTCCATGACTAACGGAGTGTTCCCTCTCCATGAGATCAATTTCACCGGTTCTTAAAGTAATCGAAAGCTCATTATATCGCTCTGCTTTTTCTGCCTGACGTTCGAGAGACGCAACATTTTTTGTTACTTCTTTGATGATCGAATCTATTTTTTCGAGATCGGCAGTAACCTGATCTAATCTGCGAAGCGCTTCTTTTCGGCGAGCTTTATATTTTGTGACTCCGGCTGCTTCTTCGAAAAGTTTTCTGCGTTCTTCGGTACGATCACTGAGGATCGTTTCGATCATCTTTAACTCAATTACGGAATAAGCATTCGCTCCCATACCCGTATCCATGAAAAGCTCGACAATATCTTTCAGTCGGCATTGTGCTTTATTGAGGAGGTATTCCGATTCACCTGAACGAAATAAACGTCTGGTAATGGTAACTTCCGAATATTCAGTCGGCAAAATACCCTTCGTATTCTCGATCGTCAAAGAGACCTCTGACATACCAAGTGGCTTACGAGTGCGAGACCCTGCAAAGATTACATTCTCCATAACATCAGAGCGAAGCGTACTCGACTTTTGCTCGCCAAGCGCCCAGCGAATAGCATCGACGACATTTGTTTTGCCGCAGCCATTCGGACCGACAATTGATGTCATGCCCGAATCAAACTTCATAAGCGTCTTATTAGCAAAAGACTTAAAACCGATCAGCTCTAATTTAGATAAATACATAGATGTATGGAAAAATCTGTACGTTAATCGTAAAATTCAACAACGATAAGATGCCTAATACTCCACTTCTTATACAGAAAACAATGCACATCTTATGAACAGGGCTTTAGTTATCCACATTTTTAGTAAGGATATTTTTAGGATTATTATAGGAAATTAAATTCAACTTACTTCTCTTACTCTTCGTTTAATAATGCTATGCTTCTTGTTATTCCATCAATCACGATCAAAGACGGCAGGTGCGTCGGCAAAATCAGCTATCCATACGATATGGACTTGCTCGGCTATGAAAAACCTGAGGATCGTGCCCGATTACTTCGAAAAGAAAATGCAAAAGCCTTACATCTCATCTTCGAAGATGGATCGGTTTGGAATCCGGAAACCCTCGAACAAATAGAACGAATCAGACAGGCTGTCGATATTCCGATAGAGGTATCATTACCTCATGTTCCGAAAGATTCATCTGATTTATTAAAACTCGTACAATCAGGAATTTATCGTTTATTTCTCCCACATGATGCCGATGACTTTTTTTTAACTCATTGCATCAATGATTTTAGCTGCCAAAAGATCGTCGTTTCAATTGATATAGATCAGGCAACTCAAGATAAATTTATTCAGTTGAAAAAAGATGGCTTAACCAGAGTCTGTATTACCCTTCCTTCCAAAGAACAGATTTTCCCTCTGCAAACCTTAAAAGAGATTGTCGAAACAGCTCGAGCTACCGGATTGCGCCTTTCGTTGCTTTTTGGTGTTTACTCCTATAAGTCACTTATTGAACTTTCAAGCTTAGAGCCGGGGTTCGATTCAGTGATCTTAGGTTCGGCATTAGACGACAATTCATTTCCATGTCAGTCCATTTGGCGCGATGCTGAAGTAAAGGCTTATGAAGCTAACGGAGTTGAAGCTAATCTGTGGGAAAATCCGTTAGAGCATATACCGCATATATAGTTTTGTTGTATCTTTATTTAAAGTGAATTATGAAAAAATCCCTATTTGTTGCGCTATGTTGGATGACGGTTCTTGCAATAGCTCCGACATTTGTTTCTGCTCAGTGGCTTAAAGACTCCTCCGAAGAGCCGAAAGAAGACCATGCAGAAGATTATATGAAGTGGTTTTATGGCAGAAGAGCATTCGGCTTGGGCTATATTCCCCAAGACGGCTGGATGAACGCAATGAAGCAAAAAGAGGCATTGCAGAATAATTATTTTCCAAAAGGAAAATCTTCCTCGACTCAATCCACTTTTTCTCTTCCAGCTGATGTGAAGTGGATCAATGTTGGTCCCATAAATATTGATCAAAATAGTGGCGCACATGCAGGGCGAGTCAATACCATAGTTACAAATCCTAAGAACCCAAGTATTGCCTATCTTGGCGCTGCGAATGGCGGAGTATGGAAAACGATTAATGGCGGACAGTCGTGGAAGCCACTTAGCGATAATGCTGTATCTCTTGCTATGGGAGCATTGGCTATTGATCCTTCGAATGAGAATGTGCTTTATGCTGGTACCGGTGAATACTCTAAAGGTGTCGGCGCTTATTATGGAGCCGGCATTTTGAAAACCACTGATGCCGGGGCAACCTGGAAAACAAGTGGTTTGCCGAATGTCGGGGCTTTTAGTACGATAATTGTCAATCCGAATAGAACTTCGACAATTTATGCCGCAGGCGCCGGATCTGGAGGAGGACTCTATATTTCCAAGGATGCAGGTGCTTCTTGGGTGAAGACAACAGGCGGCCTTCCTCCTGGCGATGTTACAGATATAGGCTATGGGCAATTCAGCAACAATGATGTTCTTTATGCAGCAGTGCCAAATCACGGAATCTACCTTTCGGAAGATAATGGAAAGAGCTGGGATATTGTTCATAATTTTGCTCAAATGCGCAGAATGCATATCGGCATTGATCCTAAAAACTGGAAAGATGTCGTTGTTCTTTCGGTAAATTATGACGGTTCTTTTGAAGGCTTGGATCAGACGATAGATGGAGGTGTCACTTGGAATGACATTTCGACTGGAATTGGTGGCGGCGGAGATATTTTTTCTACTGGCGGAAGTTATCAAGGTTGGTATGATGCATACGTCCGCAGAGATCCCACTGATCCGGCAAACATTCTTGTTGCAGGTATTTCGGTTTGGAAAACTGAAGATGGAGGCGCTTCGTGGACAGATGCTGCACTAGCATACAAAGGCGGTATCCATCCCGATCAACATGCGGCTACTTTCACCAATGCAGGCACTGATATTGACCGTGTTTATGTCGGCTCTGATGGAGGAATTGCCGTTTCCATAGATAAAGGAAGCACCTATACAGTCTATCAGGATAGCCTCGCAATAACAGAATCCTATGGCATCGCAATTGACCAGACTGTTCCGGATATAACCTATACAGGCAATCAGGATAACGGTACTTTGGTCGGCGGACGAAACGGCGACTGGTCTGATATTGGCGGTGGTGATGGTGGTACTGTCGTTGTAGATGCACAAAATCATGATCGTGTTTATTTTATCCGCCCTACGGCATGGGCAGTTTCATTGAATTCCGGAGCTGATTTTAGCAGTGGAATTAATTCTTCCGACAGCGTATTTTGGACAAAGCCACTTGTTCAGGATGAAAAAAATCATATTCTTTATACCGGGTCTCAATTCCTTTATGTACTCAGTAACGGCTCATCGACTTGGTCAAGGCGTTCGAAGAAACTTGCAACTTCCAGTTACATCTCCAGCATAGCCCCGGCAGGAGATGGAAAAACTTTACTCATCGGAACGACGGGCGGAAAAGTCTGGTCAACAACGGATAACGGCGTAACTTTTGTTGACCGTTCTGCCGGGTTGCCTGGAAGAGAAATTACTTCGATCAAATCCAGTCCAACCGATACGAAAACTTTTTACATTGCGCTTTCGGGTTTCGGATCGAGTCATGTATTTAAAACTTCCAATCTTGGCGCTACATGGAAAGATATTAGCACTACGTTGCCGGATATTTCGGCTAATGCCATCGTCGTCGATGGCGAACATCCGACCAATCTTTACGTTGGTACTGATGTCGGCGTATTTTTCTCTCCTGATGACGGCGCTGATTGGCTGCCATTCGGAACAGGGTTGCCGAACGTTGCAGTAACCGATATGGATTATCATAAAACCAATCGCGCTCTTCGTGCCGGTACTCATGGCAGATCGATGTGGGAAGCACCACTGGCACTGACTCAATCCGGAATTACCACTCCGACTGTTTCGGATATCTGGTATATCGGTGAACCTACAGAAATAGGTTGGTACGGAATTGGATCTCCGGTGAAAGTAGAGATCAGCACCGACAATGCTGCTTCTTGGCAGGAAATTTCCGGCACTCCATCGGGGAATATTCTTACTATTAATAATCCTCACTTCCCTCTTTGCGAAACGGCTTTAGTACGTGTTACAAGCGGCACCGATATTTTGCAATCTCAGAATTTCAGAATTCGCCAGCGTACTGCCGGAACAACGCTGAATACTTTTAGCGAACAGCCTTTATATATGTATGATATTGCCTACGATAAAGACGACAATGTTCTGTGGGTAACTTCTTTCACGACTTCTCCAACAACTCCGGATCCAAAGATCTATAAGATCGATCCGGATAACGGAAAGCTGCTCGGCAGCATCACTGTTACAGGAGGCGGAGAGTTTACCGGCATTAAATATGATCCATCCACAAAACATCTTTTTGTTCACCAATCGCATACTCCCGGCACGGTAACTACTTCTTTCGTTTGGGAAGTAACGACTACTGGAACAGTTGTAAATAAATTTTCTTCGCCATCCACTTATGGAACAGGAATCTTCGTCAGCGGAGACTCCCTCTTCCTTGCCGACCGAAATAATAATGTGATTCATGTTGTCAGTAAGCAAGATCCGGCTTTGAATTATACCGATCTTAGTCTTGACCGCCATGCTCCATTCGGTCCTCGCTGTATCACCCTTAATCCGGCAACCGGAAATCTGCTCCATACCTGGACTGATTTTCAAGGTCCAGATGCCACCGCTACGCTCTACGACAGCTACATTCTTAATCTTAAACGTAACGATGGTTCTGAAGTCGGCTCCTGGTTCGTGCAAGACGGAACAAATACCGGGACAAATGTCCGTGGTCTTGAACTTGATCCAAGAGCCGGTGGTACTACCGTTTGGGTAACTGTTCTCAACTCTGGTAATTCGTCGAAGATCCTGAAGCTTACCTTGGTCGATGGACCAAAAGGCGGTGCAGGAGTTGCGACTAATAAAGTTGCTTCGTTTGAATCGAACTACCCAAATCCTTTTTCTGAATCTACAACGCTTGCCTATTCGCTGCTTGAAGCAGGCAACGTGAAGCTCATCGTTCGCGATCTGCTCGGTCGTGAAGTCTTTACAAAATCTGCCGAGTATGAAGCTGCCGGAGATCACTCGACAATCCTTGATCTTCGTCATCTTGCAAGCGGCAGATATTTCTGCGAACTCTATGTCAATAATATTCGCATTGATATAAGAGGGCTTGTAAAAGAATAACTTATATAAGTAATTATCCAAAATGTCATTGCGAGCGATAGCGAAGCAATCTAAAATCTCAAATTCTGTGCTAAACTTCAAGATTTTAGATTGCTTCGTGTGGGCTAAAGCCCTCCTCGCAATGACGTTATTTTTTACTCAATGAAAACCCGACACCGCGATCTGATCTTCATTACCGGTGTACACGGCTTTCTTGGTCAGCACGTACTACGGGCTTTTCTTGATGAGACAAGCTGCGATCTTATCGTCGCTGCTCGCGACGAAAAACTCCAGTTCTCGGATCTTCTCGAAGAACCCCGTATCCTCGCCTATCAGCAGCTTGATGTCACCGACCGGGCTTCAGTAAAAGATGCAATCGGAATTTTCAAACCTGATGTAATTGTGCATTGTGCAGCGATGATCAACGTTGATCTTGCTGAGCATGAACGGGAATTGGCGTGGAAAACCAACGTCCGGTCCGTCGAATATCTTATCGAATCTGCTCGCAAAAGTGATGCCCGAATTGTTCATATTTCTTCCGATTATATTTTTGACGGATTAAAAACTCCCTACTCTGAAAATGCAACTCCGAATCCTCTCAATTATTATGGCAGAACAAAACTTGCCAGCGAGAATGCTTTGCGTAGTTCCGGTGTCGAACATTGTATTATCCGCACTGCATTTTTGTACGGAGTTGAAGTTCACCGCAAACCAAGTTTTGCGCTGAATGTCATCACTGCTTTGACAAAGAGCGAAACCTTCGATGCCTTCGACGATCTCTATGCTCCGCCTACTTTGATCGACGATATAGCTTTCGGCATCGTCCGAGCTGTCGAATACAAAAAGAACGGCATCTATCATATTGCCGGAACAGAGATGATCTCGCGATATGAATTTGCCCAGCGTATCGCAACCGCATTCCGACTCAATGCTTCTCTCGTACAACCGATTCACTTCACCACCGATAACCGCGCCGAGCGTCCGCGTCATAGCTCCTTCATCACCTTGAAAGCACAAACCCAACTCGGCATCCGCCCTACGGGAATAGACGAAGGCTTGCAAGTCATGCTCCGAGGCATCGGGGATATGGAAGATGCGCGGCAGATCGTTTATCAATAGCCGATTCCCCGAGAGCCTTGCCTCTCAGGTATCCTGCGACCAAAGTCAAAACTCAAAAGTAAAAAGTCAAAAGGGTAGCGATCCCTTTTTTTGACTTTACTTCGCCTCGGCGAATGACTTTTGACTTGTTTATTAAATTTTCAATGAACAGATCGCAGCGATATCCCTTCAGGGGATCACTCTCCGATCAAGAAAAACTGGATGCGAATTTGTTTAGTAGTTGGTAGTTTGGTAGTTTAGTAGTTATTAAAAAAGTGTCATTGCGAGGAGTCCGCTTGCGGACGACGTGGCAATCTCAAATAGTTATCGTAGTAGTAAATCTCAGGGTTTGAGATTCGTTGGTTTTATCGTAGTATCGTAGTTTAGAAAAGCACACCTCCGACGATTGCTCGTTTCCTCATATCTCTCTTTCATTATTTTTCCATTTACCGGCGAGGATTACGCTCTAAGTGCCATCGAAGCAAAATATCAAAAGGAATAGAAGGCTGGAATGTGGGTTTTCAGAAGCATCAATACAGGACGCATGATGCTAAAAATTCGTACAAAAATATACTTTGTCGAAGTTTGTGCTGCAAATATACGGATGAAAAGTACTTTTGTCAAGGTGCCCAAACCAAACTATTTTCAAAATCGGCGAAATCAGACTGAAATCGACAAAGATTTTTTTCGGGGTGAATTGTGGGAATAGGTGCCTATGGGAAATAGACGGTCGGATTTCTGGTGGTCTGACGTTCAAGGGAGATCGGATTCATTTATTAAAGTCCAGTTAGGGACGATATATTTGTAGCCCATGGCGTTAACCCTGAGTCATGATTTTTTTATTTCCCTAAACCAAGTAAGGGTGATGTATAGTATTGGAATTTCCGAATTCCGTAACATCAGCATTGCATAAGCCGTACCCTTGTAATTCATATTCCCGAATACATCTATGCTGATATCCATATCAATCGTTTTAGGGCTTCTATTTCCGTCGTTTTTTTCCAATACTCATTCGCCTACTAAATCACAAATAAAGTCCACTGTTGTTGCAGAAAATATTGGGAAAGATTCTGCAGGTTGCATTATTCTGGAGCGGCTGGGCTGCTGGGGCACATGCCCGGTCTATTCCGTTCGGATCGCAAACGACGGTACAGGTGATGTACATTTCCATGGAGGGTATAATCACCAGAATTTCGATACACTCTATCACATATCTCCCAAAATAGCTGCTGAAGTAATTCGCTCTACGGAAGCAGCCGGATTTATGGCCATTAATAATTCTTATATAAATTCTGAGGATACTTATGAGAGTAGTATCACCATTAAATTTCCCGCAAGCGAGAAAAAAGTTACATTCGATGACCGGGGACTGATGTATACAAAACTTGAATGCCTTGCAAGCAACATAGATTCTGCTGCGATGACTCGGAATCTTCCGTATTGAGGATTAAGTTTTCAATAAAAAAGGGCGGATTGAGAGTCCGCCCTTTTAATATTTAACCTTGACACTTTATTCTGAACGAATGTTAACAGAAGGAAGTAGGCGATTAGTATATCTCAATAAGGAAAGGCATGAAACATTTTTTTTCCATTGCTATTATTGTTTTCTGTTGCATTCAGGTTCACATTGTATTCGCTCAAGAGCTTGAGACGGAAACAGCGCGGCTGCCTAAACAAGGTTAGGCGAAATTCGGAACAGCTTTCGAATACCAAACCTCGGCAGTTGGAAAAGAATATGCCGTTCCGCTTGTTCTTGAATATGGTATCGCTGACCGTCTCGAATTTGTTATCGAACCGGTGCTCTATACGAACATCAATACAATCGGAACTCCACCAGCAACAGGTATTGGAGATTTTGAGGTAACTCTGACATATTTACTTAGTAAAGAAAGCACCTCCATCCCTGCCATCGCAATCGCAGGTGAAGTGAAGATACCGACTGCAAAGAATACTCTGATCGGCACAGGAAAAACCGACTTCGCTCTTTATCTTATCGGTTCAAAAAAAATAGGGGACGTTGATATTCATGCAAATATAAACTATACTATTATCGGGAATCCTCCGGGAGCAAGCCTAATGAATACGTGGTTTTTCGCAGGAGCTTTTGAGTATAATATGAGTGAGAGATTTCTGCTCTTCGGTGAAGTATATGGCAACACTTCATCTATTGCTGGCTCTGAAACAGATACTGCTCCGCCAATCGGTACAACGACTGGCCTGCCTGCAGAAGCTTCGGCTGGCGAAATAGTGGGGTCGTTAGGAGTTGGTTATTATATTTCATCCGGGTTACTTGGAAGCCTGAGTGTTAGCCATGATGATAATAACGCAACGCTGTTACGTGCTGCACTATCTTATACATTCTTATTCGCACAATAAATGAGACACCGTATTGGGCTTGTATCCGTTTTGTTTTTTATCATGCTTAACACTACCGGATGTGCCAGCCGAACTGTCACCACGACACAAGAACCGGTTTTGGACTCATCATTAGGCGAAGAGATCATCCTTATTCCGTTGCACCTTTCAGGGGGCGACGTCATGCTTGAAACAACGGTTTTCCATCCACGTTCAAAGGGTCCCCATCCACTTGTTATCTTTAATCATGGCGCAAACGGAAAACTTCCGAGTTTTCATCAGCAGCCGAGGGAAAGACCGATAGAACTGGTTAAATTTTTTCTTGCGCGAGGTTATTTTGTTGCAGTACCGATGCGGGAAGGATTTGATAAATCGACGGGAAATTGTTTTTTCAGTTGTAATCATGCAGAGTACGCATTGACATATTCAAGAGACATCCGAGCTGTAGAAGGGTTTTTTATCTCACAAAAAGAAGCAAACGCAGATCAGGTTGTCGTAATCGGGCAATCAAATGGCGGAATGGTGGCGCTAGGATATGCCACAGGAAACCCTATAGCCAAAGGGATCATCAATATCTCCGGAGGGATCAATACCGAAAGACCCGGTTGTGACTGGCAGAGAGGTATGGTAAGTGCTGCAGGAGTTCTGGGCGCACAAACGAAGATTCCTTCGCTATGGATGTACGCGCAAGACGATCTGATATTTCCTCCTTCAGTATCAAAACCATTTTTTGAATCCTATAAAAAAGCGGTGCAAACGTGATAATGAGTAACTTCCGTAGCGGCAGTCACGGCTTTGTATACAATCGAGGAAGTTCTGGTATATGGGGACCGGATGTTACCGGCTTTTTGAAAATGATCGGGCTACCTTCTGAAGTTGAAAATTGATAAAAAAAAGCGGACTAAAGTCCGCCTTAATTTAAGATTTGAAGTTTAAGTTTGTTACGCATTCACTGCTTTGCCCTTTTGCAATTCGATGATCTGTTCTTTTTCTACTCCTCTTTCGTGAACAAAAAACTTTTGCCGCGCTGCTTCATTACCATTTCTTTCTTTTGTGTATTGAACTTGAATTCAGCTTTTGCTGCAGGAAAGCTGAACTCATCTTTTTCAATAGCATCAAGTTGGAATGCAGGCTGTCCTGTTCCCTGTGCGCTTAAGACTTTACCATCTTGAGTGATAGCAATCTTAATAGGAATCTCTTTTGATGCATAGATACCGACATAACCTTTCAATGCTTCACTACTTACTTCAAATGTTTTGAAGGTTGGTATATCATACGCCTCATTAAAAATAATACTGAGTAAGCCGATAGTTATAGCATTATGTGGAAAAGCTTCGCCATTGATGCACATGGCAATGCTTATACTATCGTCTGGAAAATATCCGACGATAGAGTGCGTGCCGCGTGTATCTCCACCATGACCGTAACTGAATCTCTTCTCAAAAGGAATCTTCATAATTCCTGCACCCATCTGGTCGTCAATAAACGTTTTCATCGCCGTCAAACTTTTATCAGAGATCAATTTCCCGTTAATTAAGGCTTCGTCGAATAGAATAAGATCACTTGTCGTAGCGAGAATATCCCCCACTCCTGCAACGTTCGGGAAATAAAAGTCCGGGACTTTCGCCCATGTACTGTTGATAAAAGAATAGGATGTGGCTTCATTTGCTCCAAGTGTGTTCGTTATAGGAGAATATGTATGCGCTAATCCGATCTTCGAACAGATTCTCTTCTGTAAGTTCTGATTATACGAAGCGCCGGTTATTTTTTCAATGATCTTCGTTAAGAGCAAATATCCGGTATTGCTATAGACAGTTTTTTCATTTGGCAATGAATTGGGTTCACCCTTCACAATCTTATCCAAGAAGGCATTCATCCCAAGAGGCCTTGTTAACCATGTCGGATCATCAACATCATTAACAAAATCATAAAGACCGCTTCGGTGATTGAGTAATGTTTGAACCGAGATTTTTTTTGCATTTGGGATCTGTGGGTAATACGTGTCCAAAGTTGTTTCTAATGAAAGCTTTCCTTCGTCTATCAACTGATAGATCATCGTAGCAGTGTACATCTTCGTGATCGAGCCAATATGGTAGAGTGTATTGTTAGTTGCTTTTATCTTCTTGTCGCCGTCAATGAAGCTATAACCCATAGAACGCGCATATATTATTTTACCATTTTTCGAGATCGCTACGCTTCCCATCGCTTTATTATTATCGGAAAGCGTATTTAAAAAGCTATCCAGCTTAGGAGTATCTAAAGTTTGTGAAAAACTCGAAGATGCTGAAATGAAAATAACGCTTAGAATGATGAATACTTTTTTCGTCATTGAGATTATAAAGTTGTTGATTTTAACTTTACAAATATACGAAAGGAATTAGTTCTGAAGTCTGGTACTACAAAAAAAAAGACGGACTAAAAGTCCGCCTTCTTAATACCTTCGGTCGAGTCAATGGCTCGACCCTACGATTTACGCATTCACTGCTTTGCCCTTTTGCATTTCGATGATCTGCTCCTGAACTGATCTTGGAGCGTCTTCGTAACGCGAAAATTGCATAGAATAAATTGCGCGTCCCTGCGTCATTGAGCGAAGCGTTGTTGCGTAGCCGAACATATCAGATAGCGGTACACTTGCTTTGATGATCTGCGCATCGTTACGCGAAATCATGCCTTCTATCTTACCTCTACGTGAGGAAAGATCGCCCATGACATCACCCATGTAATCTTCAGGCGTGATGACTTCGACATCCATGATCGGCTCAAGCAGAACAGGCGTTGCTTTGCGACACGCTTCCTTGAATGCCATCGAACCGGCGATCTTAAACGCCATTTCGTTCGAATCAACTTCATGGTAGCTTCCGTCAAATAAGCGAACCTTGATGTCTTCAACAGGATAGCCTGCAAGCACACCGCTCTTCATCGCTTCCTGAATACCTGCACTCACCGGCTGGATATATTCCTTCGGAACAGTACCGCCAACAATGTCATTGATGAATTCATAACCCTTGCCCGGCTCGTTCGGCTCGACATCGATCCAGACGTGACCAAACTGACCACGACCGCCCGACTGACGAACGAACTTGCCTTCCTGAGTAACTTTTTTCTTGATCGACTCTTTGTAAGCAACCTGAGGCTTACCGACGTTTGCTTCGATCTTGAACTCACGTCTCATACGATCAACGAGAATTTCAAGATGCAACTCGCCCATTCCTGAAAGAATCGTCTGCCCTGTTTCCTCATCCGTCTTGACGCGGAAAGTCGGATCTTCATCGGATAATTTCTGTAATGCTTCGCCCATCTTTTCCGAATCAGCTTTCGTCTTCGGCTCAACAGCTAAAGAGATAACCGGCTCAGGGAAGATCATGCGCTCAAGGATGATCGGATCGTCCTCATCGCAAAGCGTATCGCCTGTGCGAGTTGCCTTCAAACCTACGGCTGCGCAAATATCACCTGTGAATGCCTGCTCGACATCTTCACGATGGTTTGCATGCATACGCAAGATGCGTCCGATGCGCTCCTTTTTATTCGAAACGGTATTAAGTACATACGAACCTGCATTCAATGTACCTGAATAAACACGGAAGAATGTAAGCTTGCCGACGAATGGATCGGACATGATCTTGAAAGCGATAGCTGCAAAGTGTTCATCATCTTTCGGCTCACGCTTAATGTGATCGGTAAGATTAATATGATGTCCTTCGACAGCACCAACATCAACAGGGGACGGCAAGAAATCAATAACTGCATCAAGCAACTGCTGAACACCCTTGTTCTTAAATGCTGATCCGCAAAGAACCGGAATGATAAGACTCTTGATAGTTGCCTCACGAAGTACCTTGCGAATTTCTTCGGCTGTGATCTCTTCGCCTTCGAGATATTTCACCAAAAGGGTGTCATCAACTTCAGCAACGGCTTCGAATAATTTCGTGCGCCATTCCTTCGTCATTTCTTTCAAGCCTTCAGGGATCTCCTCAATATCAAAGTTCTTTCCGAGCGCTTGCGCGTCGTTATAGATCATCGCCTTGTTCTCGACTAAGTCGATAACGCCGGTATAGATATCACCCTGCCCGATCGGAAGATTGATTGGAATAGGATTCGCACCGAGACGCTCTTTGATCATCTTGATAACGTTAAAGAAATCCGCGCCTGTGCGGTCCATCTTATTAACGAAAGCGATACGAGGGACTTCGTACTTATTTGCCTGACGCCAAACAGTTTCAGACTGTGGCTCTACTCCGCCAACTGCGCAGAAAAGCGCAACAGCTCCGTCGAGCACGCGAAGCGAACGCTCCACCTCAACAGTAAAATCAACGTGACCGGGAGTATCAATGATCTGGATCTGATTCTCGCGCCATTCGCAGGTTGTCGCAGCAGAGGTGATCGTAATGCCACGCTCTTTTTCCTGCTCCATCCAATCCATCGTTGCGCCGCCTTCATGGACTTCGCCCATGCGGTGAACGACACCGGTGTAAAACAGGATGCGCTCTGTCGTCGTCGTTTTACCGGCGTCGATGTGAGCCATAATGCCAATGTTGCGCGTTTTATCTAACGGGAATTTGCGTGCCATACGATGTCTTTACTTAAAAATGCCTTAAATTTGTATGAATAACTTCTCTTATTTATAGAAAAACGCCATAGTCGGCGCTTTTCCGAAGCTTTGTTTTATAGCCTATTGCAAACGATTAAGGGCATTTTTTAGTTCAAATTTAGTGCAAATTGAAGCAACATTCGAACACTTATGTCATTGCGAGGAGGGCGTTAGCCCGACGAAGCAATGACAATGCTGTCACATTTCATAAAAACATATAATAATTTATGCTTGGAGATTACCATCAATTCCCCGAAATCATCCTACGTTCTGTCGTAGTCTATCTTGTCATCCTTCTCGGCTTCCGAGCAGCGGGCAAGCGGCATATATCTCAGCTTTCACTTGTGGATTTTGCACTGATCATGCTCATTTCAAACGCAGTCCAAAATGCGATGGTGGGCACGGACTCATCGCTTCTGGGTGGCATTATTGCAGCCGCTGCGCTGATGGCAACGAATATTATTCTGTCAAAATTTATTTTTAAAAGCAAATCATCTCGCGAGTTTTTCGTCGGCGAACCGAAGCTTTTAGTTCGGAACAGCCAGTTGATACAATCTGCGATGGAACAAGAAGAATTATCCGAAGAAGATATTACCGAAGCAATCCGTGAACATGGCTTTGAGTCATTGAAGGAAGTGCGAACAGCAATTTTGGAATTAGATGGCTCGATCTCCGTCATCCCCTATCCTCAAAAGGGCGAACATATTGAACACCATTTGGCACCGGTCATCCGAAAGAAAAGGGGCAGGAGAAGAATGCTGTGATTTTTTCCCATTAACCGAACCCATTTAAATTTTCCTGTAGCTATTCCTTGCAGTTACGTGTTAGGGGCTTTCTAATTTTAGGAAAATTTTGATAGCTTTAGAACATCTTTCAGTACAATTCGGGGGAAAGTATTGCTTCCGTGATGCCACTTTCACGATCCGTATCGGTGACCGTGTCGGTTTGGTAGGACCTAATGGCGCAGGTAAATCGACGATGATGAAGATCATTGCCGGCTTTCAGGTACCCGAAGATGGCGAAGTGCAGATGCCGAGAGATTATAAACTCGGCTACCTTCCACAAGAGCCAACGTTAGAAGAAGGCGCACTTGATCGCAGTATTTTGGCTGAAGCCTTACGATCGAAAGAAGATCTCAATGCCTATACGGAAGAGCTTGAAGAAATTCAAGAGGGATTAAGCTCCCCTACTGCTAATCATGAATCCGAAGACTATCATAAATTGCTCGATAGATTCGGTGAGCTTCAGCATAAATTCGAGGATGCAGGTGGATTTACTATTGAAGCAGAGGCATCGCGAGTTTTAGCGGGTCTTGGATTTACAGAAAAAGATTTTATCCGTCCGCTCAAAGAATTCTCCGGTGGCTGGCAGATGCGCGTCTTGCTTGCAAAACTTCTTATCAAGCGTCCCGACGCACTTCTTCTCGATGAACCAACGAACCATCTTGATCTTGAAAGCATGATGTGGCTGGAAGATTTTCTTATCAGCTACGAAGGTTCGCTCCTGCTTATCTCGCATGATAGAAAATTCTTGAATGATGTGACAGGCAGAACTGCCGAGATCACACCCGGTGCAAAAGTTGAAGTCTTCCCTGGTAACTATGATTACTTTGAAACGGCAAAAGCCGAACGCGAAGCGCTTTTGGAAGCCCAGTCTGCAACCCTCGCCAACCGCAGGAAAGAATTAGAAAGCTTCGTTGACAGATTCCGTTACAAAGCTTCGAAAGCAAAACAGGCGCAGTCGCGTATTAAGATGCTTGCTCGTATGGAGCGAGTCGAACTAGCTTCGAAATCACCGAGCGTTCACTTCGCCTTCCCTGCCGCTCCGCCATCAGGTCGTACAGTATTTGAGATCGAAGGCGCTGCGAAAAGCTACGATGGAGTTGTTGATATTTTTTCACATTGTGATCTTCGCATCGAACGTGGTGAGCGCATTGCTTTCCTCGGAAAGAATGGCGAAGGTAAAACAACACTCGGAAAAATTCTTGCAGGAGTAGAAAATTTCACCAAAGGCAAGATGCATCCGACACATAACGTGACAATCGGATACTACGCTCAGCATCAGGCAGATAGTCTTGATCCTAAATTAACTGTTCTTGAGACTGTCGATACTCTTGCCCGTGCGATGTTTTTTAATTCAGGCGAGAAAATTAATTACAGCGAAGGACAGCTTCGCACATTGCTTGGTGCTTTCCTCTTCAGAGGCGATGATGTATTTAAGCAAGTACGAGTGCTATCCGGTGGAGAAAAATCTCGCCTTGCCCTAGCAAAGATGCTCCTTGAGCCTTGCAATACGCTCATCCTCGATGAACCGACGAACCATCTTGATATGCGTTCGAAAGAAGTATTGAAACAGGCTCTTATGGCATTCGAAGGAACAGTTATCGTCATAAGCCATGACAGAGATTTCCTTGAAGATTTAGTCGAGCGAATCATTACCTTCGGAAGCGGAGTTGTCAAAGATTATAAAGGCACACTGGAAGATTATCTCGAAGCCCTTCACGAATCCGAACTTGCGCGTATAAAAGGCAAGCAAGTGTTCAAAGAAAAAGTGGTGCTTTCAAAAGCGGAAAAGAAGGAACAGTACGATCAGAATTCCAAAGACCGCAAACGTCAGGAAGCTGAATCCCGTAATGAAAAATCTCATAAATCGAAGCCAATAAAAAACAAACTAAAGAAGATCGAAGATGAAATGGCTTTAGTTGAAAAGAAAAAAGAAGTCATCGAACACGCCATGTTCGAACCGGATTATTATAAAGATGCTACGAGAGTAGCTGCCGATGCTAAGCACTTATCCGAGTTCAAGAAAAAACTGGAAGAACTTTATCATAACTGGTCGAAAGTGAGCGAGGAATTGGAGAAGGTTTAAAATAGAATTGTCATTCTGAGCAAAGCGAAGAATCCCGCAATCGATAGCAGACTCTCAACGTCTGCAATTGATTACGGGATTCTTCGTTCCGCTTCGCTCCACTAAGAATGACATACTAACAGTCTATATCAAAAGAGGGACGGTTATCTAACCATCCCTCTTAAAAATCCTGAGAATCTTTTTAAATCCAGCTAATCCTGGTTCAGAAATCCTCCTAACCCCGGTTCACAAACCCTACTTAAACGATAGCGCCATTTTCTGAGCTTCATTCATCAGCGTTGCGGCTTTCTGGAATTGCTTGTCGTTCTCAAGCTGAATTCTGATCCGGACGTTATCACCGAAGAGCTGACCGCCCATGATTGCTCGTACGCGGTTGAGGATAAAAGTTTTATCGGCATCTATCTCCTTTTGATTGAAATCAATCTTCTTTTCTTTGGCAAGTTCTAAGAATTGTCTAAGCACGTCGTCACCTACTTTGTAGGTTTTTATAAAGGATTCGGCAGTGTACTGCTTTTTTAATTCAGGTGCATGTTCTCCAATAAGTTTACGAATGTAATCGAATGGAATGCTTGCTGCGAAAATACGAATCGTTGATTTTGTAACGGTATCTTCCTTCACAAAATAATCAGGCGTGATTCCGCCGCCGCCATAGATTGTTCTGCCCGATGGGGTCTTGAATTTCGGACGCGATGTATCGGCAGCATTATCTTTCTCATGCGAGAAATTATCCAACTCTTCATCAGCATCATCATTCTGAATGCCATGCTTGTACTTAGAGCCGTCGTAAGGACGCTGAATTGAGCGACCCGAAGGCGTATAGTAGCGAGATACTGTCAAACGCAATGCGCTTCTATCTTGCAACGGGAATTGACGCTGCACAAGTCCTTTGCCGAATGTTGTTGCTCCGACAACCAATGCACGATCAAGATCCTGCACCGCTCCGCTGAAAATTTCGCTGGCGCTTGCAGAGCCGCTATTGACGAGCACCACAAGAGGCATCTTCTCATACGCCTGTCCCGGATGCGATACATCAATGTCATCAAAGTTCGAAACTCTACCCTTTGTGAAGACGATCGTCTTATTTCCGCCAATAAATTCATCGGCGATCCTTACAGCTTGCTCAAGATAACCACCCGGATTATCACGCAGATCAAGAATAAGCTTTTCCATTCCCTGAGATTTCAGATCTTCAAGATTCTTGATCATCTCTTCATGAGATGTTTCAATAAAACGGCTGAGATAAATATAGCCTGTTTTTGAATCCACCATAAAATGTGCGAGCACACTATTGAGTGGAATAATATCACGGGTGATCTCAAAATTTAAAGGTTTTGCAACGCCTGAAGATTCGAGAGCCATCCCGGAGCGGGCGATCGAAACAGATACTTTTGTACCTTTGGAACCGCGCAAATGTTTTACGACGGAATCCTGTGTGAAGCCCGAAGTCTTTTTTCCATCAATAGCAAAAATTTTGTCACCGGGATATAAGCCAACCATTTCCGATGGTCCACCGGGAATAACTTCGTCGATAAGAACGGAATCATGTGCCATTACGAATCGTACGCCAATTCCTTCGAACTGCCCCTTAAACTCTTCAGCAGATTGTGTGACGTTCGTCGGAGGCATATATATCGAATGCGGATCAAGCTTTGACAGCAAGCCATTGATAGCGGCAACGTTGAGATCAGTAAGTGAAACCTTATCGACGTAATTTTTCTGCACTAAACTCAATACGTCGTTATACTTATTGAGTTCTTCAGTAAAGTTATCGGTTGATAAAGCTTTTTCAACGCGAGAGCCAAGTAACGCGCTCGTGATTACTAAAACCATTCCAAGAAAGGCAAGCCGTTTTGGGCTGTAGAGTGACAATTTCATATTTTTTTCCAATCAATATTCAGTAATAGCAACACTTAGGGATTATATGGAGTTCGTTTTAGGGTTTTATCATGAAGATATAATACACCAAAACTTACTTACCGGACAGTCGCTCTTTGCGCATCATTTGCCGGCAAAAGAATATCATAACTTCCTGAAGGTATAGTTTTTCCGATAAAACGTGGGTTAAAAGTTTTCACGTCTTTATAAGAATATCCTTCTCTGATCGCCCAATCGGCGATGCTGGAAATTGGTCCTTGCACGACTACGGTCTTCAAAGAAAACTTCAAGTAAGACTCAGTTTTTTCAAAATGAAAGCCATACCGTGCACCGCGTTCAAGCAATTCCTTTATTACTGCGATACGAAGGGGGTATCGCATTGTTTCTTCGTTCAAATAGAGATTCCAATAGTTTGATTGGTGCTGTATACTTAACGCCAGATCCAAACCCGATTCTCCCATATTATATGCTGCTGCAACAAGAAGGTTATCGTTATTAAACTGTACCTTCAATTTTAACAAATATCTGATAGCTGCCTGTGTAGAAAGAATTGGATCAAGCCTGTCGTCAACATATTGGTCAACACGCAAACCCCACATCTGAGCAGTTCCGGAAATAAATTGCCAATACCCGTTTGCCCCTGCAGGAGATTGCACATTACGAATACCGCTTTCAGCTATCATTAAATATTTAAAGTCATGGGAAAGAGAGGCGGCATCAAGCATCGAGTCTATCATCGGCTCCCAACGCTTGAGTCTTTTCCACCAGAGAAGGAGTTGATCAGAGTTTGTATAGTTATAATAAAATTCTCTTTCGAAGCGTCCGCGCACTTCCCAATTATCGAGAGGTATTTTCTTATCGAAAAGAAAAGCTTCGGTGGGCAGTGAGATCGAAGTGATATTCCTTTGCCAATCAACGGCAGTATCCCTGCTTGTATCAGCAGTGCAGGAAGGAATGGAAAAATGTCCACTCATGATAAACCCGAGGACAACGCCCAAGAGTAATCCTGAGCTGATCAGAATAATTTTATTCTTTCGTGTTTTTATCATGTCATTACCAACCTAACGCTTTCATTTTATCAGAAACTTCTAAGGTTGCAACGAGATCTTGCACACTTGCAATCCCCTTTTTCGAAAGCATTTCGTGAAGATCGGAATTTATTTCATTGCCGATGTTCGGATTGACAAAATTTGCCGTACCAATCTGCACCAGCGAAGCGCCGACGATCAGGAATTCCATTACATCGGATGCCGAAGTTATTCCGCCAATACCGATGATCGGAATGGAACATGCTTTACGGGCTTCATAAACCTTTGCAAGTGCGATCGGCTTAATAGCAGGACCTGATAAACCGCCAGTCACAGTTGATAAACGCGGTCTGCGAGTGTGAATATCAACAGACATTCCCAGAACAGTATTGATTAAACTGATAGCATCAGCCCCCGCAGATTCACAAGCAGCAGCGAATGGAGCAACGCTCGTGACATTCGGAGTAAGTTTAATGATGAGAAGTTTTTTTGTTTGTGCGCGCAAAGTCTTTGTTAATTCTTCGACGAGAGAGACGCTTGTTCCGAAAGATAATCCTCCATCTTTGACATTTGGGCAACTGACATTTATTTCATAACCAGCGAGATTTTTTGTCGCATTGGCTTCGATATGTTCGAGTACTTTGCAGTATTCATCAATACTCGATGCAGCAATATTCGCAATGATCTTCGTATTAAAATTTGCCAGATACGGAAGTTTTTCTTCGACAAAGACATGAACTCCTACATTTGCAAGTCCGATGGAATTCAGCATTCCGGATGCAGTTTCGACAATGCGACGCGGATAATTTCCGGGACGAGGTTTCCAACTTACTGATTTTGTGACAATGCCGCCGAGTCCTGAAATGTCACAATATGCTTCAGCCTCTGAGCCATAACCATAGGTGCCGCTTGCAACAAGAATCGGGTTTTGAAATTCAACTCCGCCGATAGTGATGCGCATATCCGTCATACTCATAATACGATCTCCTCTCTTTCGAACGAAGGTCCATGAGTGCAGACAAGTTGAAATTTCTTGCCGGATTTTTCTGCTTCTGAGGGACTATTTTCTATCGGACATCCCTGGCAAATTCCGATGCCACATGCCATTTCAGTTTCTAAGCTAACTTCGCAAGGAATAGTAAAATCATTTGCAAGTGCAATCGCAGCCCGCATCATTCCGGTGGGACCACAGACGAATAATTTCGGCTGGTCGTACTTACGTGCCTTTAAATCTTTACGAAGATTATCGATCACTGATCCATGAAATCCCTGCGAGCCATCATCGGTTGAATGTTTTATCTCGGAAAGATATTCATCTGCAAATAATGATGAATTTCGTGCTCCATAATAAGCGGCAAAAGTCTTCTCTTCCTGAATGAGACTTCTTGTAAGTAATGGCATTGAAGCAACGCCAACACCTCCGATCACGAGTAGAGCGGTTTTGTATTTATCATTATCATAATTCCACGGCTTACCAAGCGGTCCCAAAACATCGAGATATTCACCTACCTGAGTGGTTGCAAGAATCCCTGTTCCCTTTCCGTGATCTTGAATTATTATTTCAACATTTTCTCCCTGCGTGTTATAAACACTGAACGGACGCCGAAGCAGAGGATCGGAGAAGCCGACTTTCGGCAGAACATTGACGAATTGTCCCGGCTTGGCTTCTGTAGCGACAAAAAGATTATGAAATTTTAGAATTACGAGACCGGGAGCAACTTCTCTTTTTTCAAGAACTTTTGATAAGCTTATTTTTGAGCGGGGTTTTTCTTGCATTACTCTATCTAAAGTTCGAATCTAATTTTTCTTTACCGGTGCCGGAGCAGGAGGCTTCTGTCCTCTTGCATTCAGCGGATTTTTCTGAGGCACTGGCGACGCTTTAACCGTATCCTGCATCGTCTTGAGTGATGGGTCAGCGACGACTTGAATCTGTTCAATGACCGCTCTGGTATTCAGTCGAGAGTTCTCCTGCATCGCATACTGCATTCTTGGTTTCAGATATTCCGCATATTTTGAATACGGATAATCTGCCATTACTCTCCGGTAATATACCACAGCACTATCGAATCTTTTTTGGTCTTCGTACGCGACGCCGATCGTATAATATGACCTGGCTGCTACATCTTCATGTTTGTATGCGCTGATAACTCCAAGAAGTATGGGCTTTGCACTTTCGAGTCCGGAAGATTTAAAGTTTGCATAAGCATTTCGGAATGCAACTTCGCCCGGCGAATCCTTATCTCTGATGCCTGCATACTCCTTACTTGCCTGTTGCGCATAGATAGTCTCGCCATAATTCTTTGTCAGTTCGCCGATGATCGAATCACGTTGCAGAGCTTTTCCTAATTGATGATCAAGTTCTACCCAAGTGAAAAGTATCTGTGCACGGAATTTGCTTACTGCCGTATCAGGACGCATAAACGGATATCCCAGTGCAAGTTGATATTCTGAAATTGCCTGTGGATATTCTAAGAAATTTTCGTATGCTCTTCCCAATTCGAAATGTGCGTGAGCGGCAACGAGATGAACGCTATCGATATATTTTGTGGTATCAGCAAAGTTAATACTGAATGAACTTATTCCCGCAGCCATTTTTTCTTTTCGAATTCGATCTTCGTACTGCACAACAAGTTTCTCTTCCTCAGGTGTCAACACAGGAGCCTGATCGGGATGCCAGCGAACTCCGAGAACTTGCTGCTCAGCTTCAAGTCGTATTTCCTTCATTGCCCCTTCCTTCATAGTTGAACCCGGTCGGCGAATCTTGTGCAGAAGATGCTCGATCGTATCAATTTTTATGAGCTGCAATTTCCATTCGGCAAACCGAGTCAGAGCACGGATGCGATCATTGACATAATCATTCATTTCTCCGGATGAGAAATCTTTCGTACCAAGAATAATATTAGCAATGTGCGAGGCAGAATCATATTCTCCCATGTTACGAAAAATTTCAGCCTGTCTGAAACGCGATCGCGCCATGATCGCCTGACTGATATTTCGGTAAGTGGTATCAAGAATGCTATAGGTTTCTTTGACGGAAGGATAATACCCTTTCTTATAATTTGATGACTTCAGATCGTTCGAAACGGCTTCTCTGGCTTCAAGATCGACCGTATAACCATTTTCATATTGCGCAGGAGGATGGGAATTCGCATAACGCGACTTTTGCAAGATACTCTGGAATACTTGTTTAGCTTCGACAAATTTCTTTTCCCTTCGCAAAGCCTCTCCTAATCCAACAAGAGCCTCGCCTTGCATTGAGGCATCTGATGATTTATTAAGCGTATATCGAAACGCCTCCTCTGCCATGCCCCACTTCCCGTCGAGAAAGTATAATGCTCCGCGCTCGTATGATAGTCTGGATACTGCATCGGAGGAAAGTCCCTGTTCTGCAAGTCGAAGTTGATCAGCAGCAACACTCAGGCTATCGGGAGTAGAGGCAAGAACAAGTTCGGCATAAGCTTTATGCGCTTCCGAAATATCAGTCTGGTCTCCGGTTTTCTCTGCACGAGCAAGAACTTTGCCGATCGCAGTTGTTGCCGTATCATATTGATTTGTTGCCATCATCGCCCGCGCCATCAGCATTCCGACTTCCGTCCCGTACTTTGTATCCGGATAGCGAAAAAGTAATTCGTTAAATTTGCGTTTTGCTCCGGCAAAATCATTCTTATAGTATTGAGCTTTGCCGACAATATAGAGTGCATCCTCGATATACTTCGTTTCTTTTTTATCTGCAAGAACTTTAGATCCGAGAATAATTGCAGAATCGAGATGCGTGGTATTTGCCGATCTATTCGTTGAAACGTTGGTTTTATTCAGACTTGCCAGTGGCATTGCCAACCCTGTCCTTCTCTTATAAATCTGTCGGGACTGATATTCTTCATCCAACCATCGGTGCGTCGTGATCGCAGCAACCGCGCCGTTCTGTGCAACTTGGTCATTTTGTAACTGATCTTCATAAATACTTAGATGCTGTTGGGCAAGATAAACGACGTTGAAATAGGTCGTAAAATTACGAAAGAACGTACACGAGATAGTGAAAAGAGATAATGCAAAAACTAGAAGAATCAGGAGGTTCTTCAGATCGACATTACTATAAGGGCTTTGTTTTCTCCGCACTGAAAGTTTAATTATTCTCATTTAACGAGGGAAAAAATAAGTTCGTTCAAAATCGATAATACACTAATCTTGCATTAAGATTTTTTGTCTATACGTTTATCGAAGCTTATTGTTTTTATTAAGACGACGTCTTAATTGCGTATATTTGTACTATAAAGACTTAGTCGTAATAGTGATAATGTAATTAAGTTAATGAAATTCTTATACTTAGCAATACTTATAAATTCTTGTGTCATAATGCTCCCGTCGGAGTCGCTCTTGGCGAATCGTCGGCATTTTACCTATACAACCGAAAGTGCTGTGCTACCAAAAGGAAGCCATGAATTAGAAATTTGGAATACGATAAGGCTGAACAGGAAAGATCTTTACCGAGGTCTTGCTACCAGAACGGAATTTGAATTCGGACTTGGAGGAAATTTTCAGGCTTCTCTCTACTTGAATCTTTCAACGGAATCTTGGGGCGTTGGAAATATGATCTTGTCAGATGAGCAATTTGGTTTTTCAACAGAGGGGAAATATAAATTGCTTGATGCAGTCAGTGATCCGATCGGTCTGGCACTTTACGGCGAAGTCGTCTATTCCAATACAGAAACTGAGTTGGAAGGTAAAATTATTGTCGATAAATATATTGACAAACTTCTTTTTGCTTTTAATGCAATAGGCGAGCATTCCTTTGTCACTGGCGTAAATCAAAACACCAATCTTATCGAAACACAAACCGAAGAGGTCATGGAGCTTAATGCAGGTGCAACATATTTTATCACAGGCAATTTTACTGCCGGCTTGGAAGTTCGCGAACATATTAAACGTCCGCCGGGGCTGGAAGGTGGAGGAACATATACAGCCTTATTTGTCGGACCTTCGCTTTCTATAGCAGGTTCAAATTGGTGGGCAGCGGTAAGCGTAATGCCGCAAATTGGTGGCAGTTCAAAGGATGGCGGCGGAACGCTTAGCTCCGATAAACTCGAACTAGTCGAACATGAGAAATTTGAGGCAAGACTATTGCTGTCATTTGAATTTTAAATATTCAGATGAAAAAAATAACTGCGCCATGTCTGATTATGCTACTCGGGTTCATAATGTATTCATGTGGAAGTTCTATTCCCCTTTCCGATGCGACTCATGAAGCATGGGCAAAGAAGCGATGGAGCAATATTGATCTTTCTGTATCCAGAGAGTTATACGTGACGAATTGCTCAGGCTGCCATAGGTTGCATAGCCCGAAAGAATATACTATGGGAGAGTGGGGTGTTATCTTTAGCGAAATGTCTGTCAAAGCGCACATGAGCGAGCAAGATAGCATTTCAGTCATCGCGTATTTGCTGACATACAGCAAAAATAATGATCTACGATCACAATGATCGTTCTTGCGAAGTGTTGTTATTCAAACCACTATGCTTACCCGCTATGGTGCAGTAGAATAACGCAATCAAAAGCCTTCTGAAAGAAGGCTGAGATCTTTGAACTTATTCAAAATTGAATAAGTTGGTAACTAAAGCGGGTGTTCTTTCCGACTGAAAAAGGCGAAGGAATATCCTTTTTTTATTTTGGAAATTTATTTTTCAATCAGTCACAATGAAAAATTGTATATCCTTCTTCTTTATTTCTTTTTTGTTTGCTTCTATAGGTGCAGCACAGGTGCCATTTTGGCACCAGACTAATGGACCTGAAGCAGGTACATTAAGTGATATGACTATTGATTCCTCCGGTAACGTCATCGTTTGGACTTATGGCAGTGGTGTCTATAGAAGCTTAGATAATGGCAGCACATGGCAATTATTAAACAAAGGGATGCCGAGCCTCAATATGAAACGCGGCGCAAGCGGACCTTCGGGGTATTTATTCGCGATCAATAGATATAATCAGACTTTCAGATTTAATGAAAACTTCCCTACGGCGTTATGGGAAGAAATAACTCCAAATCGAGATACAATCATTCTAACGAACGACATCCTTGCTGATCCGAATGGTGCAGTTTATTTGGCAACGGCGAACGGAATTCTGCGTTCAGATGATAATGGTCTTACTTGGAACAAGAAAAATATTAACTTAAGGGATTCTATCACTAAGAAAAAAGCAGATTCTAATGCACGATTTCTGGCTATAGATGGAAATGGAAATCTTTTTGCTGCTTTAGAATTTGGTGGGATATTCCGTTCAAGTAATAAAGGAGATACATGGACTAAACTTCAATCCCGCGATCCTGAAGGTCAGCAGATTAGTGCGATCGTTGCCGAGCCGAATGGAAATATCATTGTCGGAAATTTAGGATACAGGGGTTTGGTTATCGGAGGAAATATCTATGTATCTTCCGATACTGGAAGAACATGGGATTCAGTCTATCATCGTCCTGAAACGACACCGGAAGTGAAGAACGATATTGATAAGATTGTTCGTATTCCTGGCTCAGATTTCCTCTATGCAAATGCCCATGGAATAACTTTGCGTTCAATAAACAATGGCTATACTTGGAATGTCATGGATAGTGATAAGCGAGGTGATGAACCGTTTTCGATGGGTGTATATAAAAATAATATTTTTCAAATGAGTGAACCCGACGGAATATTTCTTTCCAATGATCAAGGCTTTACATGGTCTGCAAAAAATTCCGGATTGCTTGCACAAAATATGTATGACATCGCAATAAATTCCAAACAAGAATTATTCGGCATTACTGAATACGGATTGCATCGCTCAACAAACAATGGTGATACATGGGATCAAGCTCCTGAATACGGTGAGACTTATTTCCCCAGTATTTATATTGATCAGAAAGATTTCCTTTATATAGGGACAAGTTACGGACTCTTTCGTTCAAAAGATAATGGTAATTCACTAAGCCATATCGTCATTAATCTTGATACAAGTCTGAAGTTTAACATCATCATTCAAGTTGGTAAAGATCGTACAGGATCAAAACTGTATTGTTCGAGTATCCTCGCCGATCTTGGATTTATTTATTCGACAGATGACGGCGATAGCTGGGCAAAAGTAACAGGTTTGGAGGCTGCATCGGTAAGCGCATTTGCATTCGCATCTCAGGACACTATTCTCGTTGCAGATAACGGCAGTAATTATTACAGGTCTATTAATAATGGGCAGACATGGGATCTCATTTCCAGCAACAATAACGGAACATACCAACTTCTTATAAACTCTGACGGTTCATATCTTTCTCGTGTAAAGAATGGCGGGAATGAAGGTATTTACCGCTCAACCGATGGTGCGCAAACTTGGAATAAAATTTTCCCACCTTCATCAGATTTCCCTTCATTCACACAATTCTTTTCTATGATGATTGATCACGATGGTCGGATCATCGTTTGTACTGATAGCGGCATTTATCGGTCAAGTGAGAATAAGTTTTTTAACACTTGGTCAGCAGTCAGCACCGGTATGACGGCGAATGATTTTCCGAATCACTATATAAGTGCTGCCGGTGTTGTAGAAAACCCGGTAACTCACGTATTTTATGCAGCATCCCGTGGACTTAGTGTATTTAAGAGCATACCCGACCTCAATGGGGTTTCGGATTACTCTGAGCCGGTAGTTTCATCTTTTAATATACAAGCTTCACCAAACCCATTTTCCGCTTCAACCAATATTTCTTTTAGAACTAAGCACTCCAGCAATTTAACGCTCGAGGTTTATGACGTTTTGGGAAGACTTGTGAAGACCTTATACAATGGAATTGCAGATCAAACAGAACAACTCGTTTCTTTCGACGGAAGCAGCCTTCCAAGCGGAAGTTATCTTTTGAGTTTGAGCGATGGCCGGAATACTTCTACACTGTGGGTGACCTTAACAAGATAATATAATTGTGAAATAAAAAGAAAGCCCTGTGAAAACAGGGCTTTCTTTTTATTTCTTTCTTTTCTTCACAGATTTTTGTATCTTTTTCGTCTTGGCTTTTGAAACTCCAAGCTTAAATTCTTTTGCCGGAGTTTTTAAGTCGAAAACAAATTGCACTGCCTGCTCGATCTTTTCGATCGGAATGATATTCAGTCCGTCAAGAATTTTCTTCGGGATCTCGGTAAGGCTTTTTCGATTTTCTTCCGGAATGAGCACACACTGGATTCCCTCTCGCTGTGCAGCCAGAAGTTTTTCTTGCAAGCCCCCGATGGGCAACACATTCCCGCGCAGCGTTATTTCCCCTGTCATTGCAAGATCTCCGCGAACTGGTTTGCCTGTTAGGGCAGAAAGCATTGCCATCGTCAATGTGATTCCTGCGCTTGGACCGTCTTTTGGGACTGCTCCTTCGGGCAAGTGGATATGAATTTCTTTATCTTTGACAAAATTTGGTTTCAATCCAAACGAAACAGCATTCGAACGCAAATAACTTAATGCAGCTTGAGCTGATTCTTTCATCACATCGCCAAGTTGTCCGGTCAGCGTCAGCTTTTCCGTACCTGCCATCACTGTAACTTCGACTGGCAGAACGTCACCGCCGGTACTTGTCCATGCCAAGCCCATCACTGCGCCGATCTTTGGCTGCAGCTCTTTTTTCGAAGTCTGATATTTGGGTACACCGAGATATTCTTCGACTTTCTCCGGCGTTACTTCAATACATATATCTTTATCAAGAATAATTCGTGTCGGAGTGGATTCGAGTTTTCCATCCTCGTTTACGAGGACATCTGAGAGCGGTTGTACCTTCTCAATTATTACAGCCTGTTCAGGATGTTTTTTTATTTCTTCGCTCACTAAAATACGCGCAACTTTACGGCATACTTTTGCGACCATGCGCACGACTTCACGGACGCCCGCTTCTTCAGTGTAATTGCGGATGATCTTCAAGATCGCCGCATCTGTGAATTTTACATTCTCAGAAGGAAGTCCATGTGCTGCAAGCTGATCGGGAATAACGTGACGTTTAGCGATCTCTAATTTATCATGCTCTAAATATCCCGGAAGTTCTATCACTTCCATTCTATCCATTAATGGCAATGGAATATTATAGGCTATATTTGCAGTCGTAACAAAAAAGACATTCGAGAGATCGTAATCAACATCTAAGTAATGATCTACGAAAGCGCTATTTTGCTCGGGGTCTAAAACTTCAAGCAGTGCAGAACTCGGATCGCCTCGGAAATCCATTGACATCTTATCAATTTCATCGAGCAGGATAAGCGGATTCGTCACTCCTGCACGCTTCATTGATTGGATGAGTTTGCCGGGAAGCGCACCGATATAGGTTCTCCGGTGACCACGAATCTCCGCTTCATCGCGTACGCCACCGAGGGAAATACGGATAAATTCTCTTCCTAAAGCATTCGCAATCGAACGCGCAAGAGAAGTTTTTCCAACACCCGGAGGTCCAACGAGACAAAGTATCTGCCCCTTTGTTTTCTCGACAAGATTTAATACTGCAATATGTTCTAAAATTCTTTCCTTAGGTTTTTCAAGAGCAAAGTGGTCGTTGTCCAAGACTTTGCATACGTGCTCAGTATTGAGATTATCCTGTGAGCGCTTATGCCAGGGCACCTGTGCAAGCCATTCGAGATATGTGCGAATAACCCCAGCCTCCGGCGACATCGAAGGAGTTTTCTTGAGCCGCTCAATCTCTTCATCAGCTTTTGCCTGAACAGTTGGTGGAAGTTTTGCATCAGCTATTTGCTGAGCAAGTTTACCCATTTCAGGATGCTCTTCTATCTCTTCATCACCTAACTCTTTTTTCAGGATTCGAATTTGTTCATGGAGAAAATATTTTCTCTGCGAATTCTGAATTGTACTTTGGACTTTCTGATCAATGTCTTGCTCTATCTTCAGTATATCAATTTCCGAAGCAAGCAAGCCGCTGATATGGAGATACTGTTCGCGAATATCGGTAAGCTCTAAGATACGCTGTTTCGAATCAAGATCTTTCGTAATATGTGCTGCAATATAAAAAAGCTTTCTGCGCGGATCAACAATATTTTCAAACGCCATCATCACTTCCGGCGGATGTTGGATCGAATGTTTGATATAATTACGGAATTGCTCGGAGGTATGCCGCACAAGCGCTTCAAGTTCAGGAGTATCAATGCGAACCGGAGTGATCACTTCTACTTCCGCTTCTATATGTCCATCGGCAGCAATATATTTTTTTGCGATCGCCTGTTCTAATCCATCTACTAAAACTTTCACAAGCCCATTCGGTAACCGAATAATACGGACGATCTTTGCAAGAGTGCCATGATAAAAAAGCTCTTCTTTGTTCGGATCATCAACTGCTGAGTTTTTTTGAGCAACGAGAAAAAGATATTTCTCTCGTGCCATCGCAGACATAGTTGCCGATAACGAAGACTCTCTACCAACAAGAACCGGGAAGATCATATACGGAAAAATTATGACGTCCCGCAAAGCGAGAACCGGAATCTTCGAAGGGATCTTCGCTAACTCTATGGTCTCTTCAGAACCCACTAAAGATTTCAGATCAATATCTGATTCGATGTCGATTTGCTCTCCCTTGGGTAAGACCTTCTTCTCTTTTAAAATTTTCTCTTTTGCCATGAAATATTAATGTTATCATCTGCCCGTATTCTTGGGCATAAGAATATAACAAAATTGCGGCAAAATTGTGCGACCAAAGGCGGGCGGGCGCAATGATTGCCCTATTTAGCGCAGCATTTGCATGAATTCACTAAAAAGGTAGTCACTTTCATGTGGTCCCGGAGAGGCTTCGGGATGGTATTGCACAGCAAATATAGGAAGTTCTTTATGACGAAAACCTTCGACGGTGTTATCATTGAGATTTAAATGCGTCAGTTCGCAGCTATCGGGCATTGAATCCCAATTCACGCAAAATCCATGATTTTGTGAAGTGATCTCGATCTTCCCTGTTTGCAGATTTTTCACTGGATGATTTGCTCCGCGATGACCAAATTTTAATTTATATGTTTCACCGCCTAAAGCCAATGAAAGAAGTTGATTTCCAAGACAAATTCCAAATATGGGTTGCTTCACTTTTTTTACAAGCTGCTTCACGGTTTCAATTCCGTCTTTCACTGCATCCGGGTCGCCGGGTCCATTTGAAAGAAAAACGCCGTCCGGTTTATGCTCTTGTATTTCCTCATAGGTTGTCGTTGAAGGCATCACGGTTAGCCGTGCCCCGTGATCGGAAAGTTTATGTAAAATATTTTGCTTGATGCCATAATCTATTACGACAACGTGCGGTGAATTTTTGATTTTTCCATCAATCGAATAGGTCTTCGAAGTCGTTACACCTTTCGTGAGGTCGAGACCAGTCATGACAGGAATTTGCAGTGTTGCCGCAAGTAACTCTTCGGCAGGAATATCTTCCGTTGATACGATTCCACGAAGTGCACCTTCTGACCTGAGGATTCTTACAAGTTTACGAGTATCAATTCCTTCAATCGCAAGGATATTATTATTGCTCAGAAATTTAGCGATGCTCCCTGTTGAACGCCAATTTGAATACTCTTCAGCAAGTTCGCGGACAATGAATCCACTGACGAAAGGCTTGATGCTTTCAAGATCTTCATCAGTCGCCCCATAGTTTCCAATTAGTGGATTCGTCATGGTGACTATCTGTCCGGCGTAAGATGGGTCAGTCAAGATTTCTTGGTAACCGGTAATGCTCGTCGTGAACACGACTTCCCCGCCGGTGCGCAATTTTTCAACAGCACCGAACGCCATTCCGTGAAAGACTACCCCGTTCTCTAAAATCAGTCGCGCTTGTTTTTTCATTGCAAAATATCGTCATAAAAAAGGCTCCCCGAAGGAGCCTCTTAGCCTATAAAATAAACCGAATATCGTTTGAATCTTTCAGCATTACTGAATTGCCAGTTTCTTCTTTGCTGTCGGTAAAAATACTTTTGCCATTTCAAATCCTCCGAAAAGAACGGCTGAGAACAGCACATCCGAAAGAAGTGAATTCCTATAAAATGGCAATGCCATCGTATAGCTCTGAATCAAGCCGCCGATAGTATGCGGATAGAGCGTCGTATAAAACGGCCACCATGCAAAATTCGTGACAAGAAAGAAAGTCAGCGAACCTCCAAGTGTGACAAGAATATACCGAAGCAGTGAAGGCTTTCCAGAATAATATCTGGCGATAAAAAACATCAGCCCGAACGATCCATAGACAACCATCATATACGGAAGATCATAAAAGCCGATAATCGCATCGGTTATGAACATCGTGATAAATGGAACAAGAATTCCGTACTTGCTTCTGCTCAGATATGCTCCGGCAAATATGACTGTGCCAGTGACGGCATTAAAATTAGGAATATCAATTGCCTTAAAAAGCAAGCGTGTTCCGATGCCAATAATGACAAGTGTCGCAGCAAGCAGAAATTCCGCTTTCTGCTCGTCTTTTGTTAAAATGTTGTTTTTCATGTTATGCAAAAATACGCAAAGATTTATTATTTTCTGTAAATAGCGAAATGTCCGGGGCTAACACCTGAATTTAATGTCTTCTTCAAAGTGCCGCTTGTTGCGTCAAAGATGTCAACAACTCCGGGGCTGGAAAAGTCCTTCGCATCGCCTAAAATTAGTTCGTTATTAACCGGATCAAAATATCCTTTATAATATCCTTTCGTCAGGAAAGACGAGAATTTATGCGTTGCAAGATCGAGTTTATCTGTGCGATCTCCGTAGGTTACGTATGCCACACTTCCGGCTGGTATTAACACATTGATAAAATCCGTTGAGGGTAACGTGATGGAATCTGTGATTGAAAAGGTAACCGGATCAACCCAAAGTATTTTTGGCTGCGAAACACCAAAATTTCCATAGGTCAGGACTATCACTGAACTCCGCGAACTATCGATCATGACTTGAGCCGGAGAGTCACCGATGTATTTATTGCTTAAGACTTGCTTTGTCGCAACGTCGATGACTTCAAGTTTATTGCTGTTCGTGCAGATAAATGCTTTCCCTCCGAAAATACCAATATCCTGCTGAGCAGTATCAATGTTGATTGTCGAGGTAAGAGTATTTGAGTTCAAGTTCATCACCGCTATCTGCTTGTTCTTGAATTCCGTCACCCATACTTCAGTTGATGAGACTTGCGCCATTTTGAATGGCGTTACTTGTCCGGGAAATTGAATGGAGGTTCTATCAGCAATCGAATCTGGATTGACGACTTCGATTTTATTTGAATTCTCCAAAACGATATAGAGCTTTTTGCCAAAAAACTGAATATCATTTCCTATATCACCAAGCGGCTGAATAATATTCTGAGTAAAAGTCGTGTCATTACCTTTTATCGAATAGGCATCAAGTTGTGCATTGTTCTTCCCGAAGCCTCCTTCGCTCACTATAAAGAGTGTTGTGCCCGTTATTGTCACCTCTGGTGGTTTCGGGCTTACTGTGCTTTCGCAGGAATACAATATCGTACTGAAAGCGAGTAAGAGAAGTGTAAGTATTTTATTTGTGTTTTTCATTGGTATTTTTGGTCGTTAATTAAAGAAAATGAAAATCGAGTGATGCGCGAATACTGCGTCCAGGCAATGGAAAGTTTGGTATTTCCTGATACTGAGCATTCGTTAAATTCAGAATGCTCAACATTACTGAAGCATTCAGCGCGTTCGAAAAGATAAATGGAATTGATGAAAATATCAGATCGTACTTGATCATCGGCTGCAACCTTGTGCTTTCATTATTATAAAAGTCAGTATAACGATGCCCTCGATAAAGAGCTGTAAATGAAAGTGAGCCAATCTTTATATTTGTAAACTGTAAAAATAAACTCGAGCGCATTGGCGTTGAGTATGGAAGCTCTTTCCCATAGTATGAAGAGCTATCCGTAAGATTTCTGGTTTTTTCGAGGCTGAGGTTTTCTCGTAAGGTTAAATTATATAACTCACCGATTGGACATTGCACCTGTCCGACGAATTCAAATCCCTGCGAGCGTGCTGATTGAAGATTTGAGGGTGACCAAATACCATTTAAGCCGGGTTGCCAAATGATCTGATTACTCAGTTGAGTTTGAAATACTGTTGTTTGAATTTCAAAGAGAAAAATCTTTTCAATACTAAACGGCAACTGGACTGAGAATTCAATATTATCTCCGTTCTCTGGATTCAAGTTTGCATTTCCTCCTTGCTTCCAATATAATTCGTTGAGCGTCGGTGCGTGATAAAGTCTCCCATAAGCTCCCTGAAGTTGAAGATGTGTCGTTGGTTCTGAATAATGGATAGAAATTCCGGGAAGAACTTGCGGCTTATCATTGTACGAAAGCAATTCTGTCCTTAATGAAATGGTGGCATCAAAGTAGTCGCTAAGTTTTATTTTCTGAGCCAGATACGCAGCGTAATGCTCCCTTGTGATTGCCGTATCATGAAGACCTATACTATTTTCGTTGCTGAAAAGTATATTCTTTGTATAATCAACACCGCTATAAAGATCAGCCCACTCGGCAAGATTTGTCTTTGATTTTAGCACGAACGAATAGATCCGATTGAGATAATGATCTGAAATATTTAATGATGGATCTATATATGTTTCGTATTGAGACTGATAAGCAAGACTTACAGAATAATTAAAATTTGCAAGAGGCTGATGCGAAAGTGAAATACTCGAAAGAAAATTTTCATCATAAAATCTCGCTAAAAAATTACTTGCCCCTGCATAATTAATAACGTCTTGTTCCGGTGAACCACGCTCGGCACGGGTAAAGAAAGAAAGCGCTTTGATATGAGCTGATTCATCTATTCTACAATTGGCAGCAAGATCGGCATTGAATAAATGCGCATCATTATTTGAGCGTTTAATAATAGTGGTAGTATGTTCATCTATTTGTTGAATGAATGGGAAAGCCCCATTTGAGTATGCTGTACTTGCTCCGCCGGTAATACTGACTTCATCACCCAATTTACCGACTCCGCCAACTGAAAGTTGCTGCTCATCAAAAGACGAAATATTATTATAGCTGAGTGTAGAAGTGCCAAGATTCAATCCTGAAGTTTCTTCTGATGGATTAGTGCTGAGCAGAATGCCGGCGCTTCCGATATCGCCAGCGATAAGCTGTGCATTTGCTGCGCTGATAATTCCAACTGAGTGAACAGATTTCAGATTGATCAGACCAAAATCAGTAAGCCCAAGCTGCGAATTGGTGATCTTTATTCCTTCCCAATACAAACTTGTGTATTCTACAGGTAATCCTCTGAACGAGGCAAGAGATATGCCGCCAAGTGAACCATAATTTCTTATATCGAGCGAAGGATGCAGCGTTTGCAATCCGTCCGAGAGACGTGTTGCACCTGTTTGTAAACTTAATTCTTTAGAACTTACCGTATGAATATCGGTTGGATGGAGGAGAATATTAAGAGTCTCAGCATCGGCAGTAACGGTGATCGGAGGAGCTGAAGTATGCCGAAGCGAATCCTTTTCATTTTTAGTTTGCGCGGATACTCTGCCAAAGACAGTGCAGAGAAACGCGCAAATAAATATAATGAATTTTAAAAACACAAAAGCTCCAAAGTCTTTTAAAAAAGACAAAGGAGCAAAAAAAATGAAGATACAGCCAAAGCCGCATACTGCATTTTTCTCCCTTGCCTCTTTTCCGCGAAGGCATGATGGAAATATCGGATTTGGCAGGTCTCCTGGCTTCTCTTTCCTTCCCGGACTTTCATCCAGTGGATTTTTCTTAACGAGTTACAGTTGCGGGTCAGCTTCCGATTTTAACGGAATTCCCTTTTCATCCGCCGTTATAGCGGACACCATTTCCGAATGTTAATGAACGATTGAATACAAATATAAGCAAGATTTCTTGGGACGGACTCATTTCCGTTGTAATTTTGCTGTTTCTGATTCAGTTAGAATACTCATGCTTGCTTTTATAATCCGCAAATTCATCTACTCGATCCTCATCATCTTCGGAGTGATGTCGATTATTTTCTTTGTGATGAACCTGCTTCCGGATCCCGCTCGAATGATGCAGGGGCAGCGCGCCGATCTTTCAACTCAAGCTGCGATTCAGCATGAGTTGGGGCTTGATTTGCCTGTGTGGGAAAGGTATTTCGTGTTTATGAAGAAGTCTGCTACCGGTGATCTGGGAAGATCGTTCAGTTCGAATCGTCCTGTCTTGGAGAGCATCTTAGAACGCTTGCCCGCAACAGCAATCTTGACTTTGAGTGCGATGTTCATTGCTACGATCTTGGGTATTGCTATCGGTATTCTTTCTGCCCTAAAATCTTATTCAATTTGGGATAACCTTTCAATGGTTTTTGCACTGATCGGAATATCGGTGCCGTCGTTTGTTTCAGGTTTGCTTCTTATTATTGCGCTTGGTTCTTGGCTTCAGATTTTTCCGATCTCAGGTTATGTAATTCAGGATAGCTCCGCATGGTATGAATTTTGGAATTTCCGTTGGGAATATCTGATGCTTCCGATGATCACTCTTGCCTTGCGTCCGATCTCGATCATTGCAAGAGTTACTCGTTCGAGTATGCTTGATGTGCTTTCAAGCGATTACGTTCGTACAGCGAAGGCGAAAGGACTGCCCCAAACAACGGTGATTTTGCGTCATGCACTGCGCAATGCACTTAATCCTGTCGTGACTACGATCAGCTCATGGCTTGCAGCGCTCTTGACCGGCACATTTTTCATTGAATATATTTTTAACTGGCCCGGAGTTGGTTCGCTTGCATTTGATGCAATTCCACGCTCAGATTTCCCGACCATTCAGGGGACGGTGTTTTTTGCGGCAGTAGTGTTTGTCGTTATAAATTTTCTTGTTGATCTGCTTTACGCAAAGCTCGATCCCAAAGTCAAACTTCAATAATTTTTCTCATGGCAGCTACGATCATCCCCACAATGGAACAAATGCTGAAAGAGCGTCCCCGCTCTTTATGGTATTATTCCTGGAAACGACTCAAACGTAACAAGCTTGCAATGGCAGGTCTTGTCGTGACCTTCCTTATTATTTTAGTAGCTGCGTTTGCAAGTTTTCTTGCTCCGTTCGATCCGAATTTGCAGGTGCTCGAGTATGCAACGAAGCCAAGCGGTTTCAAAGGCAATGTGATTCTCAAAACAAATGAGCTTGCCGGGAAAGAAGCAATTCCCATTCCCATCCAAAGTTTTACGGTGCAGGGTGATCAGATCGTTATGGTCACCGACGAAGGCAGCAATAGAAAACTTGCACTTTCCAAATTAGCGGGTTCTGAAGAATCTGATTGGCATAAAGAATCATATTATTATCTTGGTACAGATAGATATGGGCGCGATGTGTTTTCCCGTTTGATGTATGGCGCACGAGTATCTCTTACTGTTGCATTCTTCTCAGAACTTTTGAGTATAGTTATCGGCGTTCTTCTCGGCGCTATTGCGGGATTTTATCGTGGCTGGATAGATGACGTTGTCATGTGGTTTACGAATGTTGTTTGGTCTATACCTCCGATTCTTCTTGTTATTTCAATTTCTATTGCCTTAGGGCTTGGCTTTGTTCAGACCGTTATTGCTATCGGAATAACGGGCTGGGTGGATATGGCGCGTATAGTACGCGGACAGTTTTTCTCACTTCGCGAGACGGAGTATGTTGAGGCAACGCGAGCGCTCGGACTCGGGAATATGCGCGCGATCTTCAAGCACGTCCTTCCGAACGCAACGGGACCGATAATCGTCATGGCGACGGCAGGCTTTGCGACGGCAATTATTTATGAAGCATCACTATCATTTATCGGACTTGGCGTACAACCCCCGACCTCGACATGGGGACAAATGATTTACGATGGCTACGGCTTCATCGCAGCCGGCTCAAATTGGGGATTAACTTTATATCCCGCTTTTGCGATTATGCTTGCAGTTTTTGCGTTTAACTTATTTGGAGACGGGCTGCGAGATGCTCTCGATCCAAAGTTAAAGCGATAGTCTTGTTCAAATTTATCCTTATTTTAGCACTTTCTACATAATTATCATGGCTCTACTCGAGGTAAAAAATCTTAAGACTTATTTTTTCACTGATGACGGTGTTTCGAAGGCTGTCGATGATGTCAGTTACACGGTTGAGGCGAATCAGACGCTTGGAGTTGTTGGTGAATCAGGCTGCGGAAAGTCCGTCACTGCTCTTTCGATCATGCGCTTGATCCCTGACCCTCCGGGTAAAACAGTTGGCGGCGAAATAATTTTTGAAGGTCGCGACCTTCTGAAAATCCCAGAAGAGGAAATGCGCAAAATCCGTGGCAATAAGATCGGGATGATCTTCCAGGAGCCGATGACTTCGCTGAATCCCGTATTCACGGTCGGCAATCAGATAGAAGAGTCAATTATTCTTCACGAGAAAGTCTCGAAAGAAGAGGCAAAGAATCGGGCGATAGAGATGCTCAAAAAAGTTGGAATTCCAGCACCAGAGCAGCGCTATAAGGAGTATCCCCATCAACTATCGGGTGGTATGCGCCAGCGCATTATGATTGCTATGGCTCTTGCCTGCAATCCTTCCGTCCTGATCGCAGATGAGCCTACTACAGCCCTTGACGTGACGGTTCAGGCGCAGATACTGGATCTGATCAAGTCATTGCAGGAAAGCCTCGGAATGGGCGTTATTCTTATCACGCACGATCTTGGAGTGATCGCAGAAACAGCAGATAAAGTCGCTGTCATGTATGCTTCACATATCGTTGAGTATTCTGTTGCCGATGAAATTTATTATAATCCACTACATCCTTACACCGTTGGTCTGCTCGGTTCAATTCCGAAATTAAATATCGAATCAGACAGATTGATGACTATTGAAGGGACTGTTCCCGTGCCGACTAACTACCCACCGGGGTGTAATTTCGCAGCACGATGCCCGTATGCAACACCGCTCTGCTTATCAGAAGAACCACTTCTTATCGAACACGAAGCTGGTCATTGGGCTGCTTGTCATCATTGGGATGAAGTGAAATTAAAGAGACCTGCGAATTTAGTGGAAGCGTAATATTTATTTCGTCAACGCAAAATTCAACATCCGATATACTAATTTAGCAACTAAATACGTTGCGTGCTGCTGTTTCGGGTCGGGCGCTAATTCGACTACATCGAAACCGATTATTTTTTTTCCGGCTTTACGCAATTCGCGGAAGATTTCTATTGTCTCGTTCCATAAGAATCCGTCCGGTTCAGGTGTGCCTGTCGTTGGCATGATTGCCGGGTCAAAATAATCTACATCGAAGGTTACATATACTTCGTCAGTTGGCAAATTGCTTACGACTGATCCCTGCCAATTCTTCCCGTGCTTTCCTCTGCGAATATTCGAAGCGTAAAAAGTTTTGATTCCTGATTTTTTCGCAAATTCATATTCCTCTTTGCACTGGGCTCTGATGCCAACCTGCACAAGTCGCTCCATCGGAAAAGCAACTTCATCGGCGACACGCATCATAAAGCAAGCATGACTATACGGCGTTCCGGAATAAGTCTCTCGTAGATCGGAATGCGCATCGAAATGCAGAATACTCATATTTGGGTACGCCGAGTAATGTGCTGCTATCGGAGCTGTAGAGATCGTATGCTCGCCTCCTAATGTGACAACAAATTTCCCTTCTTCTATCTCAACCTTGACGGCATTCTGAAGCATCTTTAGCGCAGCTCTTCCCGATTGCTTTCCATAACTGATCGGAGGAAGGGTTGCAATTCCCTTCTGAAAGCATAATTCCTGAAAGAATTCATCATCAAGAAATTCAACGAATTGCGATGCTTGAATAATCGCCTTAGGAGCCTTCCCTGTCCCACCGCCATAACTCGTTGTCTTTTCGTATGGAGCAGAGATAACGACTATCTTGCTATTCTCATAGCTTGAAAATTCAGGGGGCAGTGCAAGGAAGTTAGAGGCAGTCGGTAAAACTTTTCGAATTGTTTTCTTTTTCGTTGATTTTGTCATCTAATAAATTTTATTACGAAATCCAGTTTTGCAAAATTACGGCAATAAAAAAGGCGATCATAATGATCGCCTTTTTTTATAGAGTCTCAGTAGAGACAAATTACTATTATTTCGAAAGCACCATACGCTTTGTTTGGCTAAATGTGCCTGCTTTCAACGTATAGAAATATGTTCCGGATGGGAGATTATCACCGGCAAAGTTTGCCTGATGCGAACCTGCTTCTTCTCGCTCATTCACGATAGTCGCGACTTCAACTCCAAGGGTATTAAATACCTTCAGAGAAACCTGCGAAGCGTCTGCCAACGAGTAGTTTATCTCTGTTGAAGGATTAAATGGATTCGGATAGTTCTGTCCCAGAGCATTGCCCGCAAGCTTCCCATCTTCAACTCCGAGGCTCGTACCACTTACAAAAGCTGTAATTGCTAACTGATTATAGAAAACAGCTTGATCCGAAGTTCTTTGAAAATGACCTCCATAATAAGTCACAAAAGTGCTATCATTCCTTGAAAAATAAGCATAGAACCTATCACCATCGGGAAAAGGAGGTGCATGATTAGCCGGATCATCCGTTACAGCATCGGCTAGTACGAATAAACTGTTGCCAGTTGTATCTGCGATTGGTAGTTCAGCGAAAATAAAGAAATCAGGACTTGAAGTCGTGAATTTCGTCTTAACTTTCTTATCAAAATGTAAGACATAAGTATGGTACATATCGTCTGAAGGAATCTCAGTAGGTAAAAGTTGAGTTGAATCGACGAATGTAAATGCAGGGAAAATATTTGGATTTCCTGTGAAAACTCCTTTTTTGCGTAGTGTAAAAAGGAGTCTGTCCCCCGGATTTGTTCCAAAACTGTGAGCAGCAATTGTGACATAAAAGCTATCAACGGTGTAATTTTTAACCTTCACTCCGGTGAATCGCTCTCCAAGAGCGTAAGTTCCTGCTCCATCAGAATTATTGTAGTATGGTAGCTCCATCCCCAAAAAAGTAGTGTTATCATTTGGATCAATACCGGTATCATAAGCAATTGCCTCAGTCTCAATTCCTTGAATATTATTTTTACCGGCAAGGTTTAGGTAACTTTTGGGCGATACAAATGGAATAGGTGCTGAACGCGGCTTCATAGAAACCGGCTTTAGTACTTGGGTAGTCACCGCTTGCTGAGCAAAAGTATGTCCAACAAATGAAAAGATGACAAATAAGAACAAAATGGTAGCAAAACGTTTCATAAGGATGTAAAAAATAAAGTGAATGTGAAACGAGCGTATAACTATAACTTGAAAACCCGTAAAATCCCAAAAAGTTGCGCCAAAAAACGAATTATTTTTTGCTATTCTCGAAATGCAACTATTTCGGTGAAACCGTTCTTTAATTAGAGCGACTATCTTCGGCGCTAATCAAGAAAGAAAGTATCATCAATACAGCTTTAAAATACATACTGATTTCTCTTATTTTCTTCGCTGCGCAAAAAGCAAAGGGGCAGAGTGTGGTGTATAGAAACTTCTTTTCTGCTGCATCTCAGGTTTCCAAACAAACTCAAGACTCCTACCGTCTTGTACGATTAGGCAGCAATAATACACCTGCCATCCTTTCTCCAAATCCCCAGAATAGATTCCTTTTAGAAGCCGAAAGAACAGATTTTTCGCACGTTCAGGCTTTTGCCTTAAGTGAGGCTCAATATTTGGCACAGAATGCGTTGGGCTTACCTAAAAGCGCTCAAATTGTTGAAAACGGAACATCAAGAACTGGAAATCTCTGGCTTTCATCTTTTGCTGTTTCATTCGAGAACATCCCTTTGAGGGAAAGGTATCTTCAAATTAATATCGGTGCTTTGAGCGGTGCGGTTATGCTCGTCCGAAATAATATCCCGGCAAAGCAGCCGAATACTCTTTCTACAAGTATCCCTGAAGCTGATGTTATTCAACAAACTACGAATCTTCTTGGAAGCAATTCTCTGATCAAATCTCCTCCGCGCTTAGTCTTCGTTGATCAAAAGGAGAAGAGTTCATTACTACTTTGCTATGAACTGATTGCAAGCGATTTAGATATGCACGAACGCTGGAGGCTCACTTTTGACGCTACGACCGGAGAACTTGTCGAGAAGAAAAGCGTATTGCAAAACGAGAGTGAGTTCAATGAGAAAGCAAATAATTATGTTATTGAAAATAAAGGGTTTAAGATACCCTCAAATCAATTATTGGATTCGAAAAATGACGTAAAGTTTGATCACCCCCTACTTGGTATTAGTGGCAAAGTCTTAGCAAAAGTTCACTTACATAATCCATTTGATACTCTGACTACGGTGGGTCTGCCTTATGTGAATCTCATAGTGAATGGCATTCAACTTGTTACCGACTCCACCGGATTGTGGACTCTTCCCTTCGCAAATTATCCTTTGATCATACAAACTACATTCGATGGAAAGTACTTTAGCATTCTCCGCCAGGATAACCTTTCTAATAGCGCCTTGAGAAAGACGATTCTCAGTGGAAGCACCGATGTTCTTTGGGACGGTTCGAATTCCGATCCATCAGAAAGAGACGCCTTTTACTCTGCCTCGTATGGGCACATAGCAGATAAGCGAATCGATGAGAAACTGAAAAATATTGATTCTCACATGGATATAAATGTCAATATTGGCTCGACGTGCAATGCGTTTTATAATGATGCTGATACCTCACTCAATTTTTTCTCTGCGGGAACAGATTGCTCCAATACCGCCCAGGTAGCTGATGTGGTTTTTCACGAGTACGGACATAGAGTAACCAATGCACGGTATCAACAGGCTTCCGGACAGGATATTGATATAATCGATGGATCACTTGGTGAAGGATTTGCCGATCTTAATAGCGCTTTTATCCGCGATGACCCCCGTATCGGAATCGGATTCTTTGGGAATAATACCAAGACGCTTCGCAACTGTCAGAACAAAAAGAAATTTCCGACGGATATAAGTCAGGATGCTCATGTAAGCGGCGAAATTATTTCCGGCGCTTTTTGGAATTTGCGAGAGAAGATCGGTCTATTCCCGGCAGAGCATCTTTTTCATTTTATGGAATACCAAATGCCTGATGGAATCGGAACAACTGATTCCGCTTCGCTTGAAGATGCATTCGCCAGTACGCTTTCAGCAACAATTCTTACCGACGATGACGATAATAATTTGACGAATGGCACTCCGCATTTGAATGAAATCATCACCTCTTTCAAGGAACACAATATTACTCTTTCTCGCTTTATTGATGTAAACCCAGATCAAGTAAAAGATCAGGATACATCTGCAACTTTATATAATGTTAATGTTAAAGCATCTTATTCCGGCATAGTTGGTGCACTTGATAATAAAAGCATTAAGGTATTTTACTCAACTGACAATGGGAATAATTACCAAACTATCGCGCTTGATGCAACGGGTAATGTTGGGGAATTTCAAGGGGCGATACCGAAGGCACCTGGCGGAACAATCGTAAAATACTATGCCTCCGCCGCTTCGAACTTGTTGGCAAATGATACTATTTCAAATCCTAACCCTCAAACGCCATTTACTTTTCTCGTAGGTTTTAAGAAAATAGTAAGCGACGATGCTGAACAAAACAGAGGCTGGTCTCTTAGAGCAGCGGCAGATGATGCAACGACCGGACTTTGGGTTCGGGAAAAACCGCACGGAACATTCAATGATCCTACTCCTCCGATTCAGTATTTGCAGCAAGATACTGACCATTCTGTGATCGGAACAATGTGTTATATCACAGGGAATCACATTGATACCTCCGGCAATAATGACGCAGGATTTGATGATGTGGATAATGGAGCTACAACGCTTACTACTCCGGCATTCGATCTTTCGAAGCTTAAAGATCCGGTGATCAGATATTGGTATTATTATTCGAATAATCAAGGACAGAATCCCGATGTAGCTAAATGGGAAACTGACATTTCAAACGATGGTGGTGTTACGTGGAAGTCTTTGCAACTTACCAATCAAAGCACGAAAGGTTGGACCGAATTTGTTTTTCGGTTAACAGATTATCTCCCTGCTTCCTCTTCGGTTAAATTACGATTCATTGCCAGCGATTATGTTCAGGCGCTTGTTGAAGCAGGAGTTGATGATCTGGAAATTTTAGATCCTATCGAAACGGCTCACGAAGGGGTAATAGCGTCTCCATTCACGTCTCAAATCGCTTACCCAAATCCTATTCATCGCGGAGAGGCTCTGCATATTTCACTCCCATTGATCTCCAATGGTGCACGATCGATGACCGATCTGCTTGGCAGAACAGTAATGCTAACGGATTTAGGTAACGGCGTATTTCTACTTCCTCAAAGCATTGCCACCGGAATATATTTCATTGAACTTGACGCCGAGAAGTGCAAGGTAGTCGTTGAAGAATAAACGACTGCACTGCTCTTCCTCACATCATTGATTTTCTCGTGCTTGTCGGATAGACCCGATAGACGATCTTCCTGATCGTATCGAATTGCAAGTAGGGGTACATATCTGTTAGCGCCTTGATCGCTTCATGGGTTTTCATTACTCCATCGCTCTTGAGTTGTAAGAACATTTGGCGGATCACAAAATCGCGTAACGATTTTTCGTTGAGGAGGTCGTTCGAACGCAGCATTAAATATACTTCGTCCGTGAGTATCTCAGCAAGTGGATTTGATTTGCCTTCTTTGAGGCTGGTCCTTAGGCTCGGCAGATCATCTGCGAGCATATAAGGCGGTAGTTCGTACTGACCTTTGGATAGGTTGTTGCGGGATTGAGTTGTTTGCATAATTATAGTCTCCGAAAAAAAATGATACGATGATGATTAATTAGAAAAACCATCTCTTCCGGAGAACTCGGAGGAACACGTTGAACGAACCCTTTTCTGTAAGAGTAAAGACAAGTCCGATTACTGAGATATCAGATCGCGGTTTCTTTCTTCTCTCGTTCTGTTGTGCTCTTCCGAGTTCAAACCCGTTAGAGAAATCGTATCAAGTATTATTTTCTTTAACTACAAAATATGAAAAATGAAGATCGTTATTGTTGGGTAAATCAGCGAACTGCTCATCCCCCACATATATAAGTACCGCAAGGGGGGTGTTTTGTTACAAATTAAAATAGGTCACAAATCCTTGCCCTACAGGAGAATAACGGGCTGAGCCTATAGTAAGTCATTATTAATCAATAACTTAATTATCTATTTTGCAATAAAATATTTTTTCTATTTAGGCAAAATAATCTGAGATAATCGCGTCCGAAGACACGATTATCTCAAAATAGGTTATTTGGCAATCACCAATTTCTGCGTCAAGGCATGACCATCAGAGGTCAAAACTACATAATACACGCCTGAGGAAAGCTGTGACATATCTGCTTCGACAAATTGATCGCCTTGCCCACGGAATTCCTTCAGAAGCGTCTTTGCTTCGCGCCCAAGCTGGTCATAGAGGACTAACGTCGCACTTCCCTCTTTAGCAAGTTTAAAGTTAATAGTAGAGCGGCTATTGATTTGCACCGGATTCGGAGAAATGGAAGTAATTGCCGGCATATCTGTTGTAATGGCAGACGAAGAGACTCCATTTTGAATAGTACGCGGAAGATCATTGATATTTAACCGAAACATTCCTCTTCCGTATGTTGTCGCCAGAAGCCATTGGCTCGAAGTGCCGCGAACACGAAGTTTCGTAATCTGGCAAAGTGGAATGCCATCACGAAGAGGCTCCCATGTTACGCCATTATCCAAAGAACGCATAACGCCAAACGTATGCCCAATAAAAAGATCGCCGTTCGGAGCACGAGCAATCGAGGCGGCATCAAGATTAGAGAGATTTGTTGCCGGAGCTACCCATGTTTTGCCAAAGTCAGTTGTTCGCCAAAAATGTTGACCACCAAATCCTGAAACAGTTGCCCAGGCATTCTTCGCATTCGTGGGATCACTAACAAAGCCCGAAACCGCCCCTATACTTGTTGCGGATTTTACCCACTTTACGCCTGTCAGATCTCCGGCATTTTGTGTGACATAAACATAACCGCCTGTTCCTGCATAAACTACATTCTCATCGGCAGAAGCGACATGGAGAGCCCTCGGACCGATATTACTCGAATTGATCTCGTACAAGCTATTTACGCCATCATTGGAATAATATACATTATTATTTCCTGCGATTGCCACAGCAGCGCCATCACCTTCGCAAACATCGTACGTCATATAAAATGGTGCTTGCTCGCTCAGCAACTTGGAAGTTGAAGGGATTATGTTATCTATACCCCAATTGCGTCCACCATCAGCTGATTTATGTAGCACAGCATTGATATAAGTAGAATATGCATTCTGCCCACCGTCTTCTTGTGAAATGAAGCAGCGTCCGCCGTCACCACCATAAGTTTGTTTAAAAGTTGTCCCGTTTTCCGCAGTTCCGTTTATGCCATTATCTTGTGCGCCGCCGATAATATAAGAAAAATCAGGTGCAGCATCGCCTCCGACAAAAAGCATATTCGAGAGATTGGCATTCATTCGTTGAGACCAAGAACCTCCATTATTTTGGCTGATAAAAATACCTCCGTCGGTTAAGGCATATAAACCGAGAGGTCCATATTGCAACACATGAATATCTGCATGCGAGTAGTCAGTCAATGAACTTCCGTGCTGCCAATATGTCCGTTCGCTTAAATTGGAACCTCCGTTCGTCGAATTCCATATATCCAAACCTCCGACAATAACAGTATTTGCATTTGTCGGACTCACCGTACAAGCATTATCATACCAAGCTTGATTGGACATATAATTACCGTTATTCCAAACGATAGTCCAAGTATCACCATAATCATCTGATCGGGCTAAACCAAGAGTCCCACCATTTGATGCGCTGCCAATATTTGCATATATTTTTGAAACGTCTTTTTTGGAAATACCAAGCGTTATAGTTGATTTTCCTGAAATATTCGAAGCAACATCGCCTGTCCATGTAGCGCCCCCATCAACTGACTTACTTATCATCCCGCCTCCGGCTGCATAAAGGTTCTGACCGTTTGTTGGGTCGATCACCATGTGCGTTGAGCCTCCGATACTGAGAATATGCTTCCACGTTGCACCAGCATCCAAACTTTGACGTACTCCGTCAGGACCGGTTATATAAATTGTTGTGTGAACTTGAGGGTCAATGAGAACTTGATTACATCTAGAACCTACAATTTTATCTTTTGCAAGAAGAACCCAATTCAGCCCCCTATCCGTCGATTTATAAAAACCATCTCCGGTACGGTCATAGAGATCACCGGTGCATGCATAGATTATATTGCCGTCAGTCTGATCAACAGCCACTCCGCCCATCGCATAAGAACTCCAAGAGTTACTGAGATTTACCCAATTTGTTCCGCCGTTCGTTGTTTGCCACAATCCACCGCCTGAAGTTCCGAGATAAAAGATTTGATTATTAACCGGATCAAAAGCGATACTTGTCGGACGTCCGCTGACTACTCCATCCTGTGAACCACCAACCTGCTCCCAAGCAGCTACGGATAGGATCATCATCGCCTTTGAGCGTGGAATAGAAGTGAATTGCTTATAACCGCTTGCCCGAGCCTCGGCGATATTTGTATCAGGACCGGACATCTCAATTGCATGCCAATATGCAGCGCGTTCAGCGCTATGCTGATCTTCTGCCCAATCGCTATCAGGCATTGGCACAGCACTCTGCTGCGCATAAAGAGAAGAGCTTAAAAGAGTTACAAGTAAAATTAATAGAATCTTCATTTTTTAATGTATTCGGCAATAGCTTTGTAAAACAAATAATCTCAGAGTCCGGTTTTATAAGAATTTACGATTTTAATGTACTGTTTTCACGACAAACAATTTTTTAGAACAAGATTCGTGCCATACAGTAATGAGCTAAAAAGACAGATTTTGTTTCAAAATCCGACTAATTACGAACAGAAAGTTGTTCCGTTCGTAATTTTGCACTTAGTACTTATAATAATAACACCACACCATAGAAAATGTCGCAGATCGGGACAAAGATAGATACTAACGCTTTGCAATTTGCATCGCAATCGGATCATCATAAGAATGAACTTCGTAAACTTCAAAATTTAGAAGACATCGTAAAACTTGGCGGCGGAAAAAATAATATCGCCAAGCAGCATGAAAAAGGCAAACTCACTGCCCGTGAGCGTATTGCCCTGCTCATTGATGCCGATTCATATTTCGAAGAGATCGGGCTTTTTGCAGCATACGGAATGTATGAGAACGAAGGCGGAGCGCCTTCAGCAGGTGTGGTAGCAGGAATTGGCAGGGTAAGCGGTAAACTCTGCATTATAGTTGCCAATGACGCCACAGTGAAAGCAGGTGCCTGGTTTCCGATGACGTGCAAAAAAAATCTACGCGCTCAGGAAATCTCTATTGAAAATAAACTGCCAATCATTTATCTTGTTGATAGCGCCGGTGTTTTTTTGCCAATGCAGGATGAGATCTTTCCCGATAAAGAACATTTCGGAAGAATTTTCCGCAACAACGCGATCATGAGTTCGATGGGTATTGTCCAGATCGCAGCCATCATGGGACCTTGCGTGGCAGGCGGCGCGTATCTGCCCATCATGTCGGATGAAGCACTGATCGTCGAAAAAACCGGACACGTTTTTTTAGCCGGAAGCGCACTCGTCGAAGCGGCGATCGGAGAAAAGATTGATAACGAATCATTAGGCGGAGCAAAAGTACATTCGGAAGTATCCGGTGTGACCGATTATAAAATGGCGAATGACAATGTTTGCTTAGAAACTATTCGCTCTATCGTTTCAAAAATTGGCGAAAAACCGAAGGCTGGTTTTGACCGCATCGCTTCTGCTCCACCAAAATTTGATACAGAAGAATTGCTCTCTATTCTCCCTATCAATACAACAAAGCCTTATGATACCTACGAAATTATTTCGCGCATAGTAGATAATTCGCAAATAGATGAATATAAAGCTGACTATGGCAAAACTATTATTACGGCATACGCACGTATAGACGGATGGGCTGTTGGCATTGTTGCCAACCAACGGAAGATCGTCAAGAATGCAAAAGGTGAAATGCAAGTCGGCGGAGTGATCTATTCTGATTCTGCTGATAAGGTAGCGCGGTTTATTATGAACTGCAATCAGAAAATGATCCCGCTTGTATTTTTTCAGGATGTTACAGGATTTATGGTTGGATCTCGCAGTGAGCATGGTGGCATCATTAAAGACGGAGCAAAGATGGTAAGCGCCGTTGCCAATTCCGTCGTTCCAAAATTTACTTTTATCACCGGCAATTCGTTCGGTGCCGGAAATTACGCTATGTGCGGCAAGGCTTATGATCCGCGATTGATCTTTAGTTGGCATTCAGCGCGGCTTGCGGTGATGAGCGGAGCTGCGGCATCGAAAACATTGCTTTCGATCAAACTTGCTTCGCTGAAGAAAAAAGGCGAAACGATCACCGACGAAATACAAAAACAAATGCTGGCAGAGATCGCAAACCAATATGACGAGCAAACCGGAGCGCTCTTTGCTGCGGCAAGACTTTGGACTGACGGCATTATTGATCCGCGCAGAACCAGAGAGATCATCTCACTCGGAATAGAAATGGCAAGCCATAATCCCGATATTCCAAAATTTAATCCCGGAGTAATTCAAACGTAAATTTAATAGACATCATAAAAAAAGCCGGAGAATTCTCTCCGGCTTTTTTCGTATAAATAATTCTCAGATTATTATCTCACAGGATTTACCCGAACTACGATAAATTTCGGATCATACAGCCCATCATGTCGCCCTCGCTGACCGACGAGGAAAGCTTCATAGATCGCGCCATCCTCTGCATTAAAACCAAAGTGTACATCAGTATCAGTACTAACTTTTGCTTCCAGATCAACGTGACCTACCGAAACAGTGATGGAAGAATCAAATGCTTTCACATTTTTTATCTTAGTATCAACTACACCGTTTACTGAAAATATTGCATTATTATTCGATGTAGCTGGAAGAGGCTTATTAGGTCCTGCCAATGCGTAACCGAGTATAATCCGAGCCGATCCGGCAACAGGAACATCCGGAATTGGTACGGTCATCGTACCGGCTGCGGAATCATACGGCGCATTATTATTAGTAGCCTTTGAATCATTTTTCTTCACCGTATCATAAACAAGGATCGTATAGAGTTGGTCACTCTTGATAATATTTTTATTTGCATATAGACGGAATAAATTCGTATCAAGGCTGCTTGGGTTCTTCGCCCCGTTGAATGGCTTTACGAGCTTAAAGTAAAGCACATCAACCATTGGTATCGTTGCCGGAATTTGATTATATACTAATGCGCCGTTATCAGCCTGAGCAGGAGGGAAAGCTGAAGGTGACGGCGGTGCAAGTGAGAATGGCATCAAGCCTGTGTAATCATAAGACGTATTGTTATTGATCACCAAATTTAATCCACCGGTAAGTGAATAATCAATAAGCACTTTATTCACTGCAATATTAGGTGGAAGCAACGCATTGATAAAGTTAAATCTGAACGTCAGTGGCGGAGTAACAGTAATATCCGTCCCAGGATCGTCATCAAAGATGCGAATACGGACCGTATCATTTAATGTTAAAAGACCCGTAGTTGGATCAGGAATTCGTGCATCAGCGCCACCCCATGTTATAGTACGGTATGTTCCGGCTCCAAGACCAACGCCTGCAAGACGACCAAGGACATTATTATTGCTTGGGTCTGTGACATAAAGAGTGATGCTTGTATCGTTCGCAGTTGGAATTCCAACGTATTGGCTGACTCCCTTATATGCAATATTCGAAGCAAGCACCATACCTTTCAGCGGGTCGCCTACAACGAGATTGAGAGGAGTATGGTCCGGAGTCACATTCACAAAACGAAAGTAAGCTAAGTTTGGCTGACCTCCAGAGGGTGGATTATCCTCTATCAGAGTATGGTCAACTGAAGCAGTCCCGCCATTTCCAGAAATAAGCCACGTTTTTTTATCGCCGGGCATGAGCGTAACGTAATCATCGGCAACGACAACTTTCGTATCCGGCTCTAAAGCGACTAAATGATACTTCTTTCCAGTTGCGCGATTTGTCGAAAGATTATTTAAATACGGAGTAACGAGTCCGTACGTCATTGCCGTCGGAGTCAAAGTTGCAGAATCTGCCGGTGTGGCACTCTCCGGATACATAAATATCTGGATCGGCTGTACCTGATGAAAATTCGCAAAGCGTATTTCCGCCAGAGGAATATATCCGGGGTCAGTGGCAGTATCTTTACAGCCATTGATGACAACCATTCCGACAGCAAGAATGAAAAGAGAAAATCCGATAAAAAGACGATTTTTCATTTGTTTAACAATAAAAATGGGTCGCTCGAAAGTCACAACTCATATACTAATACACACAACACTTACAAAAGTCGCAGAAAAACTCCCGTTTTGCCCAAATAGTTTGGATTGGTCTGCAAAAATACGGAATAAAATAGCTCGAATCACGAAAAATCAAAGGATGCCATTCTTGCAGAGTGCCGTAATTTGAAATTTCCATGTCATTCCGAGGGTATGCGACGATTAGGTAGCATAGTCGTTAGCCCGACGAAGCAATCTAAAAACTTCAATATTATATCACGCTTCAAGATTTTAGATTGCTTCGTCGGACTTCGTCCTCCTCACAACGACGTTCTTTGAAAATTAATTTTCAAATTGAGATACTACCATTCTCTATAAAGTAAAATTACAAGTTATCCCCTGTAAAATTCTCTAAGTAGTATTTTACCCTTTCCGTAAATTGCACACCATACATTCCATCAATGAGCCTGTGGTCATAGGAAAGACCGAGATACATCATTGATCTGATCGCGATGGTATCATTGCCATCCTCATCGGTGAGCACAACGACGCGCTTCACTATTGCCCCGGTCGTCATGATCGCTACCTGCGGTTGATTAATGATCGGTGTGCCGAAAAGATTACCAAACATTCCCGGATTGGTGAGTGTGAACGTACCGCCTGAAATATCATCGGGCTTTAACTTTTTTGTTTTTGCCCGTGCCGCCAAATCTGCAACAGCTTTTGCTATTCCTGCAATGCTCAGGTCTTGTGCTTTTTTGATCACAGGCACGATAAGAGCAGGCGGCAAAAGCGAACCTTCAGCAGGTGGCAACCCCACTGCAACGCCGAAATTAATATCTTTCTTTACATGGATATTATTTCCTTCAACGCTTGCATTAATAAACGGAAAATCCTTGATCGCCTTTACCATCGCTGCGATCATGATGGGAGTATAGGTCAACCCAATACCTTCACGCTGCTTGAACGCCTCTTTATTTTTCTCGCGGAATTTCACGATTGCCGTCATATCCACTTCGCTGACGCTTGTCACATGAGCACTGGTCTGCTTCGAGAAGATCATGTGCTCCGCAGTTTTCGTGCGGATATTATCCATTGGGATAATAGTATCTTCAGCAAATGTCACTGCCGGTCCAGGCGGCGGAGCTTTTACTTTAGCTGATGCTACAGACTGTGGTTTACCCGATCCACGCGAACTGAGATAACTTTGAATATCATTTTTATTCACTCGTCCGCCAAGCCCGTTGCCGGAAATAGAATCAAGTTCTCCAATAGAAATTCCCTCTTGCTTGGCGATCGAGCGCACAAGCGGCGAATAGAAACGGTTGCCACTGGCTTTCGGCGATGCTTGTATAGTCGTCTGCGCGATTGGAGCTGAGGGCTGTTGAACATTCACTTTAGGAGCTTCAACAGTTTGAGCTTTTGCAACTGGAGCCGCTTGTTTTGTTTCCGGCGCAGCAGTTGCAGCAGTATTACCCGAAGAAATAAAAGCTATCGTCGCACCAACTGCAATCGTCTCTTTTTCCTGAGCAACAATTTTCGTTAACTTCCCTGCTGATGGAGAAGGTACTTCTGTATCAACTTTATCTGTCGAAATTTCTACGATCGGCTCATCCTTCTTAATATCATCGCCTTCTTTTTTCAACCAACGCAAAATTGTGCCTTCGGTGATGGACTCACCCATCTTCGGCATGACAACAGCTTGTCCTGAATCTGATGCAGGTGAAATTGATGGAGCAGGCTTTGATTCAACCTTAGGCGCTTCGACAGCTTGAGAAGCCGCTTTTGTTGGTTCAGGAGTTTTTGATGCAGGAGCCGGAGCACTTGAAGCGACTTCCCCAGCCTCACCAATTACGGCGATCAAAGCGCCGACGGCAACAGTTTCTTTTTCCTGAGCAACTTGCTGCAGTAGCGTGCCAGCAACAGGAGCCGGGACTTCGGTATCAACTTTATCGGTAGATATTTCCAGAATCGGCTCGTCCTTCTTGATCTGGTCGCCGGGCTTTTTCAGCCAGCGCAGGATCGTGCCTTCAGTGATAGACTCGCCCATCTTGGGCATCACAACATTTGTAGCCATCTAAAATTCTTTTACGGTGATTTTACGAATGCAACATAACACCCGAACCGAAAACTTCGCTCCGTTGTATGCGACATATTTTCTATTTCTTGGATTAAACAAATCGGAGCGTGATCTCAATGATCTCAGGAGTATTCCCTAATCTTACAGGAGGTCCCCAAAGTCCCGCTCCGCAAGAAACATAGATATGTGTATCATTGATTTTCTTATATCCCCAGCTCAGCTCATAAACTTTTTTTGTGATGAAATTCAGCGGCCAAAGCTGACCGTGATGTGTATGACCCGAAAGCTGAAGATCAGCGCCGATGTCGACGGCTTCAGAAAGTTTGAATGGCTGATGATCCATAAGGATTATCGGCTTTGACGAATCCAACCCTTCGGCGAACTCCTCTATTGTTTTACGTTTCTTCCCTGCTGAACGGTCTTCCCTTCCGATGATCGTCATGCCGGCGATTTCGATTCGTTCATCGCGGAGAACTCTGATTCCATGCTCTGAAATATATTTCACCGCCGGCTCAACTCCGCCGATATATTCATGATTACCTGTGATTCCAAGAATTCCGTACTTGGATTTTATCGTCCTCAATACTTCACCAAGATTTAATTTTATCACCGGCTCAACATCTCCATCAACAATATCACCGGGTAGTAGGACAAGATCGGCATTAAGTGAGTTGATCTTCTCTACGATCATTTTCGTCCAACTACGATTAATGATCGTGCCGAGATGAATATCGCTTGCAACGACAAGTTTTATTTGCTTTGCGAAATCATTATGCTTCTTAATTGTCAGGTCAAGTTTTCTGACCCGCAATGATCTTGCATTTATATAACCTGCAAGTACCGCTAATTTCGTAACGCCTATGAGCACTAAGGTCAAATAAAACTTTGCTTTCAGATATTCTTCCGGTGAATAATTCGGCAAGAAATGTACAAAATGATTCACAAGCCTTGCGAGATCAAGCAGAATAATACTGAGCAGAAAATAGAGGATAAATGCAAACCAAAAAGAACCTATCCAAATAAAAATATCGCTGAGTGTTGAGAGAAGCCTTCTTTCAAGGAAACGACCAATAATATAGGATAATGAAACAAGAAGGAAAATACCGATATAGAGCGGACGAACTTCCTGAACAAATTCTAAGCCCTGAAATCCCCGAATAAAGATGTAATAATTGACAGAGAAATAAAGGGAGAAGAAGATCGCAAAGAACGTCCGAATTCTATGTTTATCCATTCTAAAGAATCTCTATAGGCTTGTTAACAAATGAGATATGGGGAGTAAATGAAGCTGAATCGAATTAGAAAAAATTAAGGGTGGAGTTAATTGCTCCACCCTTATTGCTAGTATTTAGGCTTCGAATATCGTCTTCTGCTTTGCCTCAGGTGGTCCCTTTGGCTTATCAGTTGTGCCTTCTAATTTATCCAACTCCTCATCTTCATCGGCTGGGACATTGGCAAGTGCAGCAACATGATCACCTTCGTTGAGACGAACAAGACGGACACCTTGAGTATTACGTCCCATGACTCGAATATCACTGACGTGCTGACGGATAACTAAACCATCCTTCGTTACTGCAATGAGATCGTCATTATCAACGACTTCTCTGATCGCAACGAGCTTGCCTGTCTTATCCGTAGCCTTCATTGTGATGACGCCTTTGCCGCCGCGGCGAGTCAAGCGATAATCATTCACATCACTGCGCTTGCCGTAACCCTGCTCGCTGCAAACGAGAACAGTCGTATCAGTGCGCTTCGGAGCGATCATGCCGATAACTATATCACCCTCTTCAAGTGTGATGCCACGCACTCCGGCAGCAGTTCTGCCCATCATGCGAACATCTTTCTCATTAAAGCGGCAAGCCATTCCTTCGCGAGTACCGATGATGATCTCTTGAGTACCATCAGTCAGACGTACATCTTTCAAATTATCTTTCTCATCAAGCGTAATAGCCTGAATTCCTGATTTACGAATATTGCCGAACGCTGAAAGCACCGTTTTCTTAATCGTGCCATGTTCTGTAACCATCGTCACGTAATGATTCTCATCAAATGCTTTGACGGTTATGAAAGCCGTGATATGCTCATCAGCAGGTTTCTCCAATAAATTTGCAATTGATCTGCCTTTCGCAATGCGGCTGCCTTCAGGAATCTCATGTACTTTCAGCCAATAGCATCTTCCGCGATCGGTGAAGAACATGATATAGTGATGGGTCGAAGCAATAAACATATGCTCGACGAAATCCTCTTCTTTGGTAGCTGCGCCGGTGATTCCTTTGCCGCCTCTTCCCTGTCTGCGATAACCCGAAACAGGAATACGCTTGATAAACCCTGAATGTGAGATCGTGACGACGACATCTTCCTCAGCGATCATATCTTCGATCGTGAAGTCTTTCGTATCGTAGATGATCTCGGTGCGGCGTTTATCGGCAAATCTCGTCTTGATATCAGCAAGATCGTCGGAGATGATCTTCATCTGCAATGTCTGCGATGCAAGGATAGATTTCAGCTTTTCGATGAGTTGGAGTAGCTCGCGGTATTCCGCTTCGATCTTTGCGCGCTCCAAGCCTGTAAGGCGTTGCAGGCGCATTTCCAGAATTGATTTTGCCTGAATTTCCGAAAGTCCGAAACGCTTTATCAAATTTTTCTGCGCGGTCTCTGAATCTTTCGACTTCTTAATTACCTGGATGACTTCGTCAATATTATCAAGCGCAATGACGTAACCTTCTAAAATATGTGCACGCTTTTCGGCGGCGTCAAGATCATATTGCGTTCTGCGGCGAACGACTACGTTGCGATGATCAATATAATGCCTAATAACATCACGGAGCGGCAGAACTTTCGGCACACCCTTGACAAGCGCAAGCATGATAACGCCGAACGTCGTCTGCATCTGAGAATGCTTGTAGAGATTATTCAGCACGACCTTTGCAATCGCATCACGCTTGAGATCGAATACGATGCGGACGCCATCTTTATCGGATTCATCACGCATATCGGCAATACCTTCGATCTTCTTATCACGGATCATATCAGCAATCTTCTCCTGAAGAGTTGACTTATTGACCATGAAAGGAATTTCCGTAATGATAATAGACTCTCTATCATTCTTTCCGGTCTCGACGCTTGCTCTGGCACGGACGATCACTTTGCCACGTCCTGTCGCATACGCATCTCGGACACCATCGTATCCATAGATCAATCCACCAGTCGGGAAATCGGGAGCGATAATAAATTTGGTTAATTCTTCACTCGTGATCTGCGGATTCTTAATATACTGAAGGCAGCCTTCGATCACTTCGCCAAGATTATGCGGCGGAATGTTCGTTGCCATTCCGACGGCAATACCTGTTGCGCCGTTGACTAAAAGATTCGGGAAACCCGCAGGCATAACTGCAGGCTGTTGAAGCGTATCATCGAAATTTGGTACGAAGTCAACGGTATTCTTATCAAGATCGCGAAGGATCTCTGTGGCAAGAGCTGTCAGGCGGACTTCTGTATAACGCATAGCGGCTGGGCTATCGCCATCCATGGAGCCGAAATTACCTTGCCCATCAACCAGGATGCCGCGCATAGAGAAATCCTGCGCCATACGCACGATCGTGTCATAAACGGCTACGTCGCCATGAGGATGATACTTTCCGAGAACTTCTCCGACAACACGGGCGCTCTTTTTATAAGGGCGGTTCGGAGCCATACCGAGTTCGTTCATTCCGTAAAGTACGCGGCGGTGAACGGGTTTCAAGCCATCACGGACATCAGGAAGCGCTCGGCTGACGATGACGGACATCGAATAATCGATGTAACTCTCGCGCATCTCATCTTCAAGCTGCCGGGGTACAATTTTCTCGGTAAAAGTCGCCATGAAACAAAAGGGTTAAATGCGGGTGAAATCCGCTAAATTTATGACGTTAGATAACGCAAAAACACGTTAGAAAAGTCCGAGAAATCAGATAATTTACAGATAGATTTGCACAAAATGGAAGAACTTTCGAAAAGACCTTCATCCCTCATCCTTCCTCCTTCATCCTTGTCCCAAGAGCCGCTAACCGGACTTGAACCGGTGACCTGCTGATTACGAATCAGCTGCTCTACCAACTGAGCTACAGCGGCACACAATATGCGCGTCACAAACGAAGTTTAAGGATAAGTCGGTTCCGAGTGCAGAGGTTGGCACAACGTCCCTACTCATTTAATCTTTGAAGTTTATTCTTCCGCTGCAAGTGGTTTCGTATCTTTGTATTAATAAATACAGACTAAACCAAACGCCCCGAATTTCGCGACTTAGGCGAAGAAAGTCTGACGTTCAAGAAATCCAGAAGGAAAAGAAAATGAGCGGGCAGGAGGGGATGTTTTAAGAATTATAGCTCCTTTTAAAATAGAAAATTAAAGAAGAAAGGGAAAAATGAGTACTGTAAAAAAGCAACATTATGTATGGCGTAATTATCTTCGACCTTGGGCCGATAATGAAAAAATACAGACATACTTTATTGCTGAAAGGAAAATTGAACTAATAAACTTAATGGGGGTTGCTCAACAAAGATATTTTTATAAACTTATTGATTTAACAGGCGATGAAGAATTGTTTTTAAAGGAATTTATAAAAAAAAGTGGAGACGAGGCAGATATCTCATTTTATTTAACCTTCCTAGAATTATTTACAATAACGAGTAAAATGAAGAAGGATTTAGATAAGGAATTCCCTATTAAGAATGATCAATATGAAAATTTAATCAAAGAATTGGAAATAAACCTAATGGAACAAGCGCACGGAATGGTAGAAAATCTCGGGTTTAAACTTATTAACTACCGTAACATTGATGATCTTAAGACAATCGAAAAAGATGATTACATGTTTGACGCGATATTCTTTTTATGTGTTCAATATTTTAGAACAAAAAATATTCAGAAGGCTGTCCAAAAAACTTTTCAAGGTAATAGAATGGAAGAGCTGGCAAAAAAACTTGGAATATATTAAGTTTTATCATTGCAGGTGCTATGGCAAAAAATATTTCTTTGAATCCTGATATTAGATTCATTTTTCATACAAATAATACATCTGAGAACTTCGTTGCAAGTGATCAACCAGTATTTAATATACTTAATGACATATTTGATGAAAAAGGAGAGGTAAAAGATCTTGAGCTTTATTATCCTCTTTCGCCACAACATGCTCTGTCCATACATTTTCGAAAGGAACAGGGTGAGAAGTTTTTTAATAATAAAGTTACAAAAGCAGACATTGCTTATTATAATAATAAAGTTATTAAGAATGCAGATTTTTTTGTATTTGCGAAAACTAAAGAGCAATTAGAGCAACTTAGAGCATGAAGGTCAGACTTTTTATAAGCTGATGTAAGATAAATTACCCCTTTCAAAACATTCAAAACAGAGTTTCTATAAACTTCTCAACATTCTGTAATGAATCATTCCGGACATTCCCCACAGCGGTGTGGTCGCACGCTGAATGGTTGGCTTTCCTCGAAGAATGCAATTTGGGAATCGGACTAAAAAACAAAACCGCACGTTGCCGGGCGGTTTTTGTAATTCATCCATTTGCATATCTCAATAGGCTCAGGGTCAACCGCCCCCTAACCCCCGCCTTGAAAAGGCGGGGGATTTTTTTAAATCGATAGCCCCTCCTTCTCAAGGAGGGGTTGGGGTGGTTGATCTTTATCTTTCCGACAAGAGAATTTTTATTTATTAAAAAAAACCACACTTTGCGGTACGTTTTTGATTCTGAATTTCCCCCACCCAACCCATGGGCACCTACTCCCACAATTCACCCCAAAAAAAATCTTTAGCGATTCCAGCCTGATTTCGCCGATTTTGAAAATAGTTTGGTTTGGGCACCTTGACAAAAGTACTTTTCATCCGTATATTTGCATTACAAACTTCGACAAAGTATATTTTTGTATGAATTTTGAGCATCATGCGTCCTGTATGATGTTTCTGAAAAGCCCACAACCTAGCCTTCTATTCCTTTTGATATTTTGCTTCGATGGCACTTAGAGCGTTATCCTCGCCGGTAAATGGAAAAATAATGAAAGAGATATTAGGAAGCGAGCAATTGTGGGGTTGTGGGAGTAGCTATGAGCTATGAGGACTGAGCTATGAGTGGACTAACCACCACTTTTAATCTCTCATCCTGAGATTTATTACTACGATAACTATTTGAGATTGCCACGTCGTCCGCAAGCGGACTCCTCGCAATGACACCTTTTTTTACTACCTACTAAACTACAAAACTACCAACTACTAAACAAACAAACGAATTAGTTTTTTTGATCGGAGGCTGATCCCCTGAAGGGATATCGCTGCGATCTGTTCATTGACAATTTAAATAAATAAGTCAAAAGTCAAAACTTTAAAGTCAAAAAAAGGGGTCGCTACCCTTTTGACTTTTTACTTTTGAGTTTTGACTTTGGTCGCAGGCTATGCCCTTACCGGAAATCTAATTCTTGATTACCGGAGCAACCGTCATGTTCGTATCGGAATCAAATGCCGGAGGTTTCGGTGCAGTGTGATGGGTTTCAAGCTCTTTGATCTTGAACTGCGTTCCGCGAATAATGGTGATCGGCTCGCGTTCAAATGTTAGATGTCTGACGATCTCATTTTTAATAATTTCCGTATCAATATGAAGATCCATTTTAGCGGTATCAACGCAGCTGCCACTTGTGACTATTCCATTTTTCACGATGACCGAGCCGTAACTTCCGCCGGTGAAATGTTCGACGTTCATCGGGAAAGCAATTCCTTCGAGATAGTCAATTTTCTCAGGGGTATTCGAAAATGTGCCTTTATAATTTATTTGATCGCCGTTTCTGTGCGCAGTAAGATTTCTCGTTACATGGATCTCCGCAATGGTATAAGGAGTCTGTATGGTAGCGTCGCTCTGTTTACCTGAAGTAAACGCTGCAACTGCACCAAACCCTTGTTCAAGAAGCTGACCGATACGTAGCGAATCGGAAAACGACATCATTGCATGAAACATATCGTATTCGAATGAACGGGCAATTGTCGCAACTTGGAAACTCGCAAGATTCTGAAAGTTTTTCACAAGCCCATCGGTGCCGAGGGTGTAGCGTAAAGTCTGTCCCAAAAACTGTGCACGCGGCAAGGCGCGAATATCTTTCAGGCGAACTTGAAGATCATAATCGTTATTCGAATTAAACCGGAAGTATTCATTGCGATCATTTAGTACTTTACCGAGGATAATTCGCGTCGTGAATGAATCGAGGGTTGCGGCAATTTGTGCAGAACCATCGGGATTTATTTTTTCGATCGACTCAGAAAAATTATACACGGATGTTCTTGTTGCAGGCTCAACCATATCGGGGTCAACCTGCGAAGTTTGCTGCTTGAGATAGAGGACTTCCGTCATTTTAACATGGTAACTGTCTCCTTCTTTGAATTTGATTCGCGGCGGAGCATCTTTTTGAGCAAATGCTGTCTGCCCGGATATCAGCAAAGTAATAGCAAGAAGTACGAATTGTAAAGTTTTCTTCATTCTGTATCAGTAAATAAAAATTTATTTCTGTGTTGTTCAAAAAGTGCAAAAGCTGCAAGCGTCATACCGTCCCAAATAATGCCTGATTTGATGAAGTCAGAAATCTCTGTATTGCTTAACTCAGCAACTTCAAATTCTTCCGAGGCATCGGGCTTCGCAACAGTATTCTTTAACGAGTGTGCAACAAAGATGTTACAGATTTCATCGGTAACGCCATTCATCGGATTAAACTCGCCGATGAGAATTATCTCGTCAGCAATGATACCTGCTTCTTCGAGTAATTCATCATGGGCGGATTCTTCGGCAGATTTTCCCGGCTTTATTCCCCCGCCGATAAATTCCAAGCCCTCACGTTGGTTGAGGTATCGGAATTGCTTTACGAGAATAAACTTACCCTCATCGGTAATCGGCAGGATCATGACCGAACCGGGTGTATGAACATAATGATACTCACTGACGGAGCCATCAGGCTGTTCATACGAATCCAATCGGTATTCCCACCAAGGATTTTTCGCAAAAAGCTTCGAGCTAAGTTGCCTAAGCGATTTCAGCATACTTTAAAAGACAACTGAGATGCGATTTGGTTACAGATTTATTTTAATAAAAATAAAATTCCCCTCTCTACGTCGAATAGAGAGGGGTAATAAAGAACTTCAAGCAAATTAAGCAATATCAGCTAACTCGCCTTCAGTAAAGAAAAAGGCTATTTCACGTAACCCATTCTCGACTGAATCCGAGCCGTGAACTGCATTTTCGCCTTTGCTGGTAGCATAAAGTTTACGGATAGTACCATCAGCAGCTTCAGCCGGATCTGTTGCTCCGATAACGCGACGCCATTCAGCGATAGCATTTTCTCTTTCAAGTGCGATGGGGATACAAGCGCCGCCTGACATAAATTCGACAAGGCTTCCGTAAAATGGACGCTCTTTATGAACTTCATAAAATTTTCCGGCACTTCTATCGGAGAGACGAGTCATCTTCATTCCAAGAATTTTAAATCCTTCTTTTTGAATATGAGCGATAATATTTCCGATATTCGCTGATTTCGTTGCATCAGGCTTGAGGATGCACAGTGTTTTTTCGATTGCCATTTTTTTAATATTTAGTAATTTTTAAAATATGAGTAAAACTATTTATCTATCGGCGCTCCGGTTGCTTTATATGATCGGAATCCGCCTTCTATTGAAGATACATTCTTATAGCCAAGTTTTGCAAGTGCCTCTGCTGCTCGGTTACCGCTTTGTCCCCCGCCGCAATGACAGAATATCTCAGCATTTTTATTCGGTACTATTGACCCGATTTCATTTTCTATGATGCTCTTATGTATATGAGTAGCGCCGGGGATATGCCCTTCGCCCCACTTCTCATCGTCGCGAACATCAATGACAATAGCGTTCGAATTTGCGATGCGCAGTTCAAGAAATTCCGACACCTTTATGCTTTTTGCTGAAGGCATCAGAGTTATTATCTTTATTTGCTTGCAAGTTTTTCCAACACTTGTCTCACAGTCTCACCGATGACCGCAGGACTTTCAACAACGTGAATGCCACACTCTTTCATCGTCTTCATCTTTTCGTCTGCAGTGCCCTTACCGCCGGATATGATCGCACCCGCATGTCCCATACGTCGTCCCGGAGGAGCAGTACGGCCTGCAATAAATCCGATCACCGGTTTTGTCACATTGTCCTTGATGTACATTGCCGCTTCTTCTTCAGCAGATCCGCCGATCTCACCGATCATGATAACTGCATCGGTTTCTGGGTCAGCTTCAAAAAGTTTGATCGCATCAATAAATTTTGTACCAATGATCGGATCACCGCCGATACCGATAGCAGTTGATTGCCCCATTCCTGCGTCCACAACTTGCTTAACAGCTTCGTAGGTGAGCGTACCTGAACGAGAGATAATACCGATCCTTCCTTCTTTATGAATGAAGCCGGGCATGATTCCGATCTTTGCCTTCCCCGGAGAAATAACACCGGGACAATTTGGTCCAACAAGATGCGTCTTGGAATTTCTGATGACTTCGTAAACAGGAATCATATCCCCAATAGGGATTCCTTCGGTGATGCAAACGATAAGATCAACTCCAGCCGATTCTGCTTCTAAAATAGCATCAGCAGCAAATGCAGGGGGGACAAATATGCACGTTGCATTTGCTCCGGTCTTTGCGACTGCTTCGGCTACGGTATTAAATACTGGAACACCGATATGCATGGTGCCGCCTTTGCCGGGAGTTACACCGCCAACGACATTTGTACCATATTCGATCATCTGCTGTGTGTGGAATGTGCCCTCACTACCGGTGATCCCTTGAACTAAAAGCTTGGTTTTTTTATCAACTAAAACGCTCATGAAAATTGTGGTTATGTGTATAGAAATACAAAAATACGAAATTTTGAAGTTCGGATCCGAGAGTTCTAAGCTTTTTCGATATTACAGTCTCAAGTTTCTAGAAGGTCAGGAACATCCCAACTGCTGCTGCGCACATCACAATCGTTGAGAGCCATCCAAAGAATCGTGTTCTTTTTGTCAGCGTAAACTGTCCCATAACTGCACTATTTGATCCCATCAGCATCATCATTACCATAATTGGAACAGCAACAACACCATTAATAACTGCAGCCCAAAAAAGCGCTTTTATCGGGTTCACTCCGATAAAGATCAGAAGCATTCCGGCAATTGTCACGCCTGCAATAATCATATAAAATGATTTTGCTTCTCGCGGTTTTTTTTCGAGACCGATATTGAGCGAGAACATTTCACCAATAGCAAAGGCTGCGGAGCCTGCAAGGACAGGTATTGCAAGAAGACCTGTTCCGATAATACCTATTGCGAATAGACTAAATGTAAGTTCTCCCGCAACAGGACGAAGTGCTTCGGCAGCTTGTGCAGCAGTTTCAATATCGGTCTTACCATGCATGTGCAAAGTTACAGCCGTTGAAAGCATAATGAAGAATGCAATCAAATTAGAAAATGCCATACCAATGATGGTATCTTTGCGAATACGTGCGAACTGTTTTTTTGCTTGGTGAGGAGCCACTTTAAGCGGTTGGTCTTTCGGATTATTCTCTTCCTCTTCGACCTCTTCGGAAGCTTGCCAAAAGAAAAGATAGGGGCTGATCGTTGTTCCAAGTACAGCAATAATCAAAGTCAAACTTTCAGAATTTAACGAAAGTGTGGGGAGCACTGCCTGCTTAAGGGCTTCAGCCCATGGAACATTAACTGAAAAAACTACTGCAACATATGCAAAGAGAACAATACAAAGCCATTTCAGAAAAAAGACATAGCGACGGTAGGGGATAAAAACTTGAAGTAGAATTCCAAATATTGTCAATACAATAGCATAAATTGTCGCATTACCGCCGAGAACAAGATTTGCTGCCTCTCCCATAGATGCAATATCTGCTCCAATGTTAATGATATTCGCACAAAGCATCAGCAAAACAATTGATCCCATTATGAATGAAGGGTAATGCCGCTTCATATTCCCAGCGAGTCCTACGCCGGAAACACGCCCGATTTGAGCGCTGACAAGTTGAATAGAGATCATCATCGGCAAACTATAGATGATGCTCCACAATAAACCAAATCCGGCATGAGCGCCAACTTGAGAATATGTTGCAATTCCACTCGGATCATCATCTGAAGCGCCGGTGATAAGCCCGGGTCCCAGTGACTTAAACCAATTATCTGATTTTCTCTTAGTTTTGAGTTTGAGCTTTAGATCTTTTGGCACAAGTTTTTTAAAGTATAATTATATTTTAGTCAATTGATCAGTGAGAGAATGAAATTGGAATTTGCACTTTTCCGATTTCAGATTTAAAGAAGAGATCGCCAAAGAAAGAATAACCTATTGGCAAGGAAGGAATTACATCACTTGCAGAAATAGTGAGATATTCCGTCTGTGCGGGGAATAATATTTGCGATGATGGATTAACTTTGCAACTAAGTGTCTCATAATTATTTTTCTGTTGGAGCTCTCGTCTTTCCCTGATGAGAAGTCTGAACGGATGTGGCTTTTCTGGATTGGCAAGCCCCCCTTTAAATTTAAGAGTATAAGTCAAATTGTCGTTCTTTGTAAAATCAACTTTCGCTTGAGCATAGCGCAGATCGAAGCCGCCATTGGCAGCGGTACTTAAATCAGGCTTTAATATCTGAAATGCAATATCAGTAAAGAGATTATAATCCTCTCTCGTCAAGGTACAATAAAAAGAAGCATTCGTCTCGCCTTGATGCGGCGTAAATTGATAAAGAAAAGCATCTCCTACCGTGATCATAGTATCAATGAAACGCTCATACCCTATTATCTCGGCGTTGGCTGATTCAAGAGCAATCTCTGTCCCACCGGAATTTGTGATCTCGAATCTACCGGAAGGTTTTCCCATTGAGGAAAGGCTAAGCCAATTCTGCTTTACTTCAAGTGGAAGAGCTTCTACTTTCAGATCAACAACCGATTCTTTTTCATCATCAGAACCAATGCCTCGCTTCACATCAATTTCCCAAACTCCCTGCTCCATTTCATCACCCGTGATAAGATGAGAAGCCGTCGTTTCCTTTTCACCCATCATAAAATGTACTCTTGAGAAAGTTCTGCCGTCATTATTGATAATAATAGCATCAACATTCGAAGAATGATCACGAGATAAGAGAGAGACTTTTACTGCTTTCGTGCCTGCCGGGATCATAAAGAATTCGCGCTGTAATTTTCCCGGATGTACCAATATATTACGCACTTCGGATTTAAATAAATTCTCAGGAGTGAGCAAATGCGGAACGACAACCGTATTCCATAATTCAAATTCTGGCACAGAATTTTCAGAAGCACCTTTCGGATATGCAAGTATCTTTCCACAGTAGAGTCCCGGCTTTTGCAGTTGCTTCGAATCGTAACTCACTAAAACCTGAAATGCTCCCTCACCTCTGCGATAGACACTTGATTGAACAGGTTCAAGCCAAGATGCAGTTGACCGGAGATCAAACGCATTAAAACTAAGCAACCGATCACGAGTTTTTGGTAACGACGATTCGAGTGGAGTCACAGTGAACGCTGTTCTTTCAGAATTTCTGGGATATATTCCATTACGATAATATGCCGCTGTTCCATTTTTTACACTGCTTGGAACAGGAACCGAGATAATATATTGATGCGGATGAAAATTTTTCTTCTGCCATTCAACAAGATAATCAAATGCTTTCGGCACATTAATCATCCCTGCCCCCTGATCGAGAATCGTCATATCAGAAAAAAGTACTGCGCCAAGTTGCAATGCACGTTTAATATCATTGGCGACTGGCTTATATTCAGGAAACATCTGCTTCATTCCTGAGATGAGAATTGCGCAACACCCTGCAGTATAAGGCGAAGCCATTGATGTACCGTTATATCTATCCCCCATCACATAATCCGGAACAGTACTGACAGCCGTGCCGGGACTAATAATATCAGGCTTTGCAAGTTCAGCGCCGCGAGAAGAGAAATCCCATATCACAGGATTTGACATTTTTAATCCATAAAGATCTCTTCCTGTATCATCAGGCAAACAAGCTCCGCTCGTTATCGCTGTGCGGGCTGATCCGGGCAAGCCGATATTGGAAATTCCTGGACCGTCATTTCCGGCAGCGATACAAACTGTCACTTCGGGATGAGCATCAAGCAATGAGTCTAACCATTCATCCATGACACTTCTTCCTTCAAGTTCAGAGCCGACTCCAAAACTCATATTAACTATAACGGGCTTTCCTGTTTCTTGAGCAACCTTCACAACATATTCATAAGCTCGTTTCATTGAACCACTGACAGTTACACCATCCATAGTATTGTCTGCGAACTTCAGAGCGATCATCTGTGCTCCGGGAGCGACGCCGTTAAAGCCGGTTTGTCCATCAATACGATTCCCACCAGCTATTCCTGCAACGTGTGTTCCATGCCCCCCATCGGCAAAATAAATATTTATCCGATGTTCATCAGGGAAGATGTTCACTGCTCCGGTCAGGAATCTTCCGTCATTATCGTCAACATCTTTCGCTGCACGAAAATGAAAAACATCTTGAAATTCTTTATAGTTAGAAAGTGATTTTTCATCAGCTAACGACCCATCGCCGTCCCCATCGACAATTACCATCCAATGATTTTTCGCATCCTGAAATATCACAACACCGAAGTTATCGTCTTTGCTGTCATTGAAGTTCACATCGCCGAGACCATTTTGGAATCTATGTTCCGAAAGATTTGCAAAGAAATAATTACCGTCATAAGCATGAATTGTCTGCTTATCTAAACCTGTGAGTACAGTCTTGCCTTTAAAGATCAGCTTATCTCCATCTCGCTCGGCAGACTCCCAATATAAATCTCCAGAACCTGCAAAATCCTGAACATCTATAATCTTTTTTTTGCTATCGGATGTTTCCAGTAGTCCCGCAATACCGGGATCAACACCATCATCAAGAATCGCAATGATAGTCCCTCTGCCGTCATAAGTTGGATGCTGTTTCAAGTAAGTCTCAATTCCGCATGCATCAAGCGAGAGAAAGCTCCAGTTAGAATTTGTTGCTCCACGCTTGGGGGATGTGGAGGGAGTTTGAGCCTTCGCAATCGTATCAAGAGAAAGTATTGGCGATTTCTTCGGACGCGTTTGTGAAAACACATTTGTCCAAAGAACAAAAGATAAACAAAATAGATAAAAGTAGCTCTGCTTTGTCATTCTGCTGAATTTGCGAAATTAAGTATGTGTTTAACGCAGAAATAAAAGGTTGGTTCGAAGTTTTCCTCAATTGGGAAACTACAACTCAACCCTTTAGTGTTAACGCACTCGCATTTACGGGTCAGATAGCTCAGTTGGTAGAGCAAAGGACTGAAAATCCTTGTGTCGGGGGTTCAATTCCCTCTCTGACCACCATTTCTTATTGATTCACGTCTCAAACTTTCCTGCGACTTCTTCTCCTTCTTCTTGGTTAAAAGCTGAGATGTTTTTTCATATTATTTAATTACGTATGATTATCCCCTCAAGATTTATTCTTCTTTTGTTTTTTCTACCATTCTTTTTTCTTAGCTCCGGCTGTAAAAAAGAGGAAGCGACAACCATGCGTTCTGCCAAAGGTGGAAAGAAATATGGTGGCAGATATACGATCAATGAAATACGCGGCAATCCGTCAAGTCTTGACCCCGTGCGAATGAATAGCAAGGTCGAAGATGATATTGCGACCAATATCTACGACCGCTTGATTGATAATGACAGCAAACTAGAACTTGTGCCCGAACTTGCGAAAAGTTGGGAAATGTCAGCCGATAAGATAACCTATACCTTTCATCTTCGCAGCAATGCCTTCTTCCATGATGATGCTTGTTTTGCCGGCGGCAAAGGAAGGAAATTTGTTGCCAGTGATGCAAAATACTCATTTGAAAGAATCTGCGACCCCCAAACGCTAACCATTGGTTTCACCACCTTTCAGGGAATTGTCGAAGGAGCCGATGATTATTTCAACCGTGATTCTCTAGCAAAATTGGGCAAAAAAATAACTGAGGTTTCGGGATTTCGGGTTATCGACGATACAACATTTGTCATCAAACTGGTAAAACCATTTGCACCATTCCTGGAGCATCTTACGATGAGCTTCGGATTTGTTGTCGCCAAAGAAGCGGTCGAGAAATATGGAAAAGATTTTTTTCAACACCCAGTAGGTACAGGCGCATTCTGTTTTGATCATTGGAAACCAGATGAAGAGATCATCTTAAGACGAAATACTAAATACTGGCAATATGACGATGCTGGCAATCAGCTTCCGCTTCTTGATGAAATAAAATACACATTTATTAAGGATGATAAAACACTCTTCGCGAATTTCGAGCGCGGTGTTCTGGATGAAGATATCACTCTTCCGACAGAATTATTTCAGAATGTCATTACGAATGACAGAAAACTTACGCCGCTGTATGAAAAGAAATATCAGTTGCAACATATCATGGCAATGAATACATACTTCATTGATTTTCTCTGCACCTCTCATCAATATTCCAACCCAGCGCTGCGCCGAGCGATGAGCTTTGCGGTTGACCGCGAACAGATAGTAAAATATATTCTGAAAAATGCTCCGCATGGCGCTGCGAATAACGGGATAGTCCCCCCAGCATTCACTAAATATCCGATAAATGATGTGCATGGAATTTCTTTCAATTCCGATAGCGCACGTTATTGGCTGAAGCAATCAGGGTACGGAGATAAAGGAAAAGAGCTGAGTATAACCCTATCTGTATATAATGAACCTCGTCCATTGCAGATAGCCAATGCCGTGCAACACATGTGGGAATCTACACTTGGTGCAAAGGTCGAGCTTCATGTAATGCAAGCAGGACAGCTTATTGATGAATCCGAAGACGGCAAACTTGATCTGTGGGTAACAAGGTGGTATGCCGATTATCCTGAAGTAGAGAATTTCCTCAATCTTGAATATGGTAAGCTGATCCCTCCGAGCGCATCAATGAAAAGTTACCCGAATAGTACTCGGTGGAAAAATGCTCAATTTGATAATTATTTTGAAGAGGCGCTGACAACGACCGATGAGATCGAACGTAATAAGATCTATGCCAAAGCCGAAACGATCATGGCGTATGAATGCCCTACTATTCCATTGTTCTACGAAGAGCATTACCGCCTCTTGCAGCCTTGGGTACGGGATAATCAGCTTGACCCGATGAATAGGATCGATATGAAATGGGTGTGGTTAGATAAATAGAACTTGTCTAAAATAGTCATACAAAAGTTTGGAGGGACTTCGGTACAAGATGCCGAGGCGATGCAGCGCGCTATTTCCATTGTAAAGAAGCATGGCATTGGGCGGAGCATTCGTCCACTTGTTGTTCTCTCTGCTTGTGCTGGAGTTACTAATTCTTTAATCCGCATCGGAGAGCTTTCACTTCTCGGAAAGATAGATCAAGCTCATAAAACCATCAGCGATCTTGACCAGCGACATTTCGGATTACTGCATGACCTTCATCTCTCACTTAGAAATGAACAGGAGGCTTCACTTGCTCTTCGCTTTCTTTGGCGTGAACTTCGGACGCTCGTTCGTGGAGTAGAACTTCTCGGTGAGTTGACTCCAAAGATGAAAGACAAACTCCTTTCGGCTGGTGAGAGAGCTTCGACAGTAATTTTTTCACATGCGATACGCGAAGATCTTGTTCAGAAAGGAATTACGGTTCACCTCTTTGATGCTCGCGAATTTTTTCTGACTGATTCACAATTTACTTCTGCGCGTCCTCAGGTAAGCGAGATCACGAAGCAAATGAAATTGATCGGAAAGAGAATTTCTGCCGGAGCAATTGGAATCACTCAAGGATTTATTGGTGCGACAAAACGTGGAGAGACTACGACAATTGGCAGAGGCGGATCTGATTTCTCTGCAACGATCATGGGAGTCGCACTCGGCGCTAAAGAAATTCAGATCTGGACAGATGTTGCAGGTATTTTTACTTGCGATCCGCGAATCGTAAAAACTGCTTATGCACAACCGATCGTTGCATTTGAAGATGCCAGTACTATGGCATATTTCGGCGCAAAGGTTTTGCATCCGGAAACAATTGGTCCCGCAATTGAGGCTGGTATTCCTGTACGTGTTCTTTCGTCTAAAGAGCCGGAGAAAAAAGGAACCACGATCGTTACGAAAGCTGAAGATTTGGAAAGTGTTACCGGAATTGCTATCAAGCGAAATGTTATTCTTGCAAAAGCTTCCGCTATAGGCATGTTACCGCAAGCCGATACTCTTCCTATAATCTTTGATGCGTTACGTACAAAAAATATAGTGCCGCTTGCAACCAGTGTTTCCTTCGATGATATTTTACTTGCACTGGAATCTACCCATAAATATTCAGAGCTTCATGAGGAAATAGACCGCGTTTCGCATTTGGAATTCTTCCCGAATCGTGCGCTAATCACTCTAGTCGGACTTGGATTACATCATGAAGCCGGGATAGCCTCACGACTTTTCGTAGCTTTATCAAAGATCAATTGCGAGATGATCTCATATGGCGGGGCAAAAAATGCAATCAGTATTGTGGTTGCTGATAACGAAGTTGAATCAGCTGTAAGGAAAATCCATAAGGAGTTCTTTAGTACTTCCTGAATGTAATGACTCCACTTGGAATTCCACGACCTGATACATTCGTCATCGGATAATTTTTATCCTTATCGATAAATCTGATGCGATTAAATTGCAAAAGTGTAAATGGCGAAGCTCCTTTATACTTTAATTGGTCACCATAGAATAGAGGCTCAAGAGTAACAATAATATTTCCTGTTGGCAAATTCATTTGCTGAGGCTTCCATCCGCCGGGAAACGGATAAAAATCATTTGTACTGTCGCTATCATGTCCTATTGGAGTGGAGAATAATCCATAGAAAAAGTTTTCATGAGGCGTAAAGTTATTGTCCGTTGCCCACAATCCGTATTCCCAACCTTGCGGCGGCAATGGCAGCGATTGAATCGAAGGGGTTTTATTGACACCTTGTAAATTCATCAAGTAAAATTCATGATTATAGGCAAGCGAATCGGATGAAGTTGAAGTAAAAACCAACCCACCTTGCAAAGAAGAAAAATCCCCAAGTACAGGTTTTGAATCAAGAGCGATCGTCAGATATTTTTTTGTGGTATCAAGAAAATGCGTACCTGCAACAGCAAGTTGCATTCCCGGAAACATTGGATTGGCAGTTTGCTCTAACGTGATCAGAGCATCTTGAAGACTATCCAATGACTTTGTAAAAGTAAATTTACCGACCATCGTAGCCGAATCTTTCGAATCGGTATAAATAATGGCGAGTGGCGCTATCATTTTCCAATTGGTATCGGGCGCAATTTTTAACCATAATACATAGAATTCATTTGCTCGGAGCGCGTGAATTCCAAGCGCGGTGACTTGATAATTGACGGTGCTGCTATCTATAGCAATTGGAGGTTTCGCTGTGACAGGATTATCCTTTTGGCAACTTTGAGCAGCAAAAAGAAAAAAAATACAGAGAATGATTAAGAGTAATTTCACAAGTTACAACTTCTTCTTCTTAACAACACGCTTTGCCACCGTTTGTTTCTTCATCAGTGAAGGTGGCACATCGATCACTAATCGAAGCAATGCTGCAGCAAGCGTCTTCCCTTGTGCATCTTGTTTTAAGCTCACTGTCCCGCCGCCACCTAAAGTATTGTGGAGAAGAAAGTTAAGCGCCCAAAGATTCGGAAGTTCAAAGCGCTCTACTTTTCCGTTGCAAATGCCTTTAAAATGCTTCTTAACAACAGCAGAGGTGACCTTCAATTTAATGATCGGATAAAATTTCTCCTCACGAGCAATCAATCCGACATTGGCTGCATCGCCTTTATCGCCCGAGCGGGCATGGCATATTTCGAGAAGTTGAACTTTCATTATTTTACTTCCTCCACTTTAACTTTTGGTGTTACTGCCGTTTTCTTCAAGAGAGCAGGCCAGTATGCCACAACATCGCTGGGCTTTGGACGTCCTCCGGCAAATCCGGTAACGCTCGGTGGTCCTGTAAGAATCAACGGCGCAATGTTTTTTCCGAATTCCACGATAGAATTTTTATCTTGGCCTCGTACAGCAAATTTTACGACGACCTCCTGAACCTCAGCATAATTGACTGGGGTAAGGGGTCCATGACAACTATCTATACCGAGAAACTCCGTTCGCATTTCTTCATATACACAGCCTGCTTTTTTTAAACGAGAGCGTAGGATCTTATCGGCAAGCTTTGCTTTCTCCATTGCATCTGGCCAAGTATAGGTAAGATTTCCTTGCGCTGAATATCCGTCGTTATAGGACATCGAGACCTTATAAAAATCAGTTGCAGGTTTTCCTTTTATCCCAAATACTTTCACCCTGTCTTTGCCGAGATCTTCCAAATGAATCGAAGTGAAATCAGCTACGCAGTCAGGAGTTATATACTCCTTCGGATCGCCGATCTCATAAAGCAATTGTTCAGCGACAGTTTGACGATTAACTAATCCACCTGTTTTCGGATGTTTTGTAATAATAAACTCTCCATTGGGATAAGCTTCAGCAATAGGAAAACCGATATTCGCAAAATCTTTAACGCTCTTCCAATCAGCAGAGAAATTTCCGCCTGAGCTTTGTGCACCGCACTCTAATATATGTCCGGCAACTGTTCCGGATGCAAGCTTATCCCAATCCTGTTCACTCCATCCGAATTCGTAGATCATCGGTGCAAGAGTTAATCCGGTGTCAGTAGTGCGACCGGTGATAACAATCTGAGCGCCTTGACGAAGCGCTTCGACAATGGGCATTGCTCCAAAATAAACATTGGCGCTTAATACTTTGTCACGAACCTCGGTAAGCGGCTCACCTGTCTCCATATTATTGAGCTTGTGACCAGCGGCAAGAAGAGGATCAATTGTATCTAAAATATTATCACCCATCACTATACCGACGCGAATTGGAATTCCACGTTTTTTTGCAACAGCAAAGATCGCATCGCGGCAAGCTTCGGGATTCACTCCCCCGCCATTAGTAATTACTTTAATATTCTTTTCGACAATATCAGGAAGGATTGCATCGATCACATCAATGAGATCCTTCGCATATCCTGCCTTCGGATCACGAAGTTTTTGCTTTTGCATAATAGACATCGTGACCTCTGCAAGATAGTCCATCATCATATAATCAAGCGGTGAAGCTTTGCTTGCTAATTTTACTTGATCGATCGGCGCAGAGGGTAGATCACCCCAAAATCCCTGTCCGGATGCAATACGAATTTTGTCTTTCATTCAACACTAAAAAATTTATGTATGATAATAACAAATGGACTGAGTGATTAGGTCGCAGACTGTTTAGAATTTGTTCTTTTGAATCTATACAAAGGAACGGCTAATAACATCCCAATTATTGGAGCAAGAAGATATAAGAAAAGATACTCCGTATGACCGCTAATTATTGCAGGACCAATAGAGCGAGCAGGATTCATAGAGGCACCAGTGAGTGGTCCTGCCCAGTAAGCTAAAATGAAAACGACAAATCCAATAATGAGTGCGACGTAAAATCTGCTTTTGATTTGAAGGATTTCTGTCAGAGCAATCGAAGCCATAAGTGCAAAAGAAATAGCAATTTCTATTACTGCCGATATCCAAGGCGATTCCGTCGGAAGAGTAGAGCCAAGAGTTGCGTTCTTCGGGAAAATAAGATAGAGGACAATACTTGCAATTGTTGCACCAACTATCTGAGCGGCTATATGTTCAATAGATTTCTTCGCAGAAAATTTTCCTGCAAGAACGAGGGAGAGAGTCACTGCGGGATTAAAATGACTTTCAGCAATTCGACCCGCACTTACGATAGAAATTGCAACAGCAATACCCCAGAGAATACAAACACCAAGATGCGTCAATCCTCCGGAAGAAGTCTCGTTATAAATAATTGCACCTGTTCCTACAAATACAATGAGAAACGTACCGAGAATTTCGGCAGCAATATATTTTTTCATGAAAACGAATAGGAAAGCTCTTCTCCTTTTTTAAGTGTTCCGATATGATGAACGGCATCATAGTATTCATGGTGCGGAGCATTCTCGGGAAGATCTAAGAAGAGCCTTATTCTGAATTCGATCTCCATCGCAGTTTTCACAAAATACTCAAATTTTTGATCGTCAGTTCCTTCAAACCCCGCAGGATCGTCAAAGCCCCAATGAGCGTTCACTTTATGCCCGGGCAGGATGGGGCAAGCTTCCTTTGCCTTGTCACATACAGTGATCACCAGATCCCAAGGCTCCCTCATATACTGCTCTAAGGACTTTGATGTGTGGTGGGAAATATCAATTCCCATTTCGTTCAAAACCTCAATAGCAATAGGATGAATATATCCAACGGGGTTCGATCCTGCACTATGGGCTTCGAACCGTTCACCTGCAAGATGATTAAGTATGCCTTCTGCCATCTGCGATCTGCATGAATTTCCGGTGCAGAGAAAGAGTATTTTTGTTCTGGTAATCATTCCGTAACGAAAATTTAACGATAATTATGACACTTTAAGATTTTATCCTTATGTTAGGTTTCGATTCCATATTAAGTTTCTGTTAAATTTATACATTTTACTCAAATTGTGACAAAACGCATCGGCATCATCGGACAACCCTGTATAGATGAGATTATTTCTCCCTCAGGCGAGATAACATCACAGGCATTGGGGGGAATTCTCTATTCTTACGCGGCACTTGAACGGGCAGCAAGAGAGTCAAATGTTGACGTTGAGTTCTTCCCACTGACATGGACCTCTAGCGTTGATGAAGAAATTATCCTACCCTTCTATTCTCTTCTCAAGCATTTCAAGAACCTCTCCAAACTTTTTAAGACGGATTCACTGACGAACCGAGTAAGACTTGTTTATTTGGACGAGACACACCGTACAGAGCATTGCCCTTTTATTTTACCGGAAATGACCCCTGAAGAGTTATCGTGGGTCGATCTGGCATCGCTTGACGGATTATTTATCAATATGATTTCGGGTTTTGATATATCACTCGATACCTTAAAGTGGATTCGTAGCCAAACGAAAGCTTATATTCATCTAGATGTTCATGCATTAGTGCTTGGTGAACTTTCACACGATGAAAATTTTCCTCGAAGAATTAAAGGAGTCAAGGATTGGCGCGAATGGGTATCGAATGTTGATTCAATACAAATGAATGAGATCGAATCAGATTGGTTTGGAGAACCGGAGACTAATTCCGAGAAACAATTACTTGGAGAAATCCAAAAGTTATCGTTAAAGAACAGCTCGCCAAATTCTGTTATCATTACACGAGCTGAACGAGGCGCAACATCATTCGATTTTAGAAATGAAAAGATTTGGAATAAAGAACCAAGCCAAAAAGGAATACTGAATACTACAGGTTCCGGCGATGTCTTTGGCGCACTTTATACCCTAACGAAAACTCTGGGTACTTCCGAGCAAGAAGCTCTTTGGCACGCAGAGGCTTGGGCAGGATGGAATGCAGAACTTCAGAGTCTTGAGGAAATTCTCATTGCACCACTTTCGAAAGAAATCACTTCTTAGCTTACAAACACATTCTTAAAAGCCTCATTCGGATTTGGAGCAGGCAAAGAATTTGCGTAGGCTACAGCTTCTTCTATTTCTGTCTTTGCATCACGCTCTATTTTTTCAATTTCATTTTTTGTCGCTCCACTTTTTAGGAGCAACGCAGATATTTTCCTTACCGGGTCTTTCTTATCCCACTCAGTCAGAACTTCTTTCGGAACATACTCAAACGCATCATGCTCTGCATGACCGCGCATACGCATGGTCACTGTCTCAATAATAGATGCTCCTTTACCATCACGTGCATGTTGAACAGCTTTCATCGTCGCTTCATAAACTGCTTCAATATCTGTTCCATCAACCGTTACTCCCGGAATCCCGTATCCAATTGCTCTATCCGAAAATTTTGGATTATGAGTCTGATGCTCGACGGGAGTTGAATAGGCATAGTGATTATTCTCGATAATGAGAATAAATGGTAGTTCGAGTGTTGAAGCCATCATTAGGCCTTCATGTACCTCCCCTACCGATGCTCCGCCATCGCCGATGTAATTGAGAACTACAAATCCTGACTTCGACATTTTCTGTGCAAGTGCTGCACCGGCAGCAACAGGTACCATTGCGCCGAGATGCGAGACATTGCCATATATCTTTCTCTTTATATCAGCAAAATGTCCCGTGCCATCGGTGCCACGTGTCATCGCTCCTTCACGAAAGAGGAAATTTACTGCCATCTCTTTTGGTGTCAAACCGCGAACAAAATGAGCGCCATTATCACGGTGCATCGGGAAAATAATGTCTCCATCGCCAAGCGCCATTGCCGTTCCGACACTTGATGCTTCATTCCCAATTTGCGAATATACTCCGCCTACGATCTTAGATTGACGGTAAAGATTAATGAGCGCATGATCAAATTCACGCGCAAGGAGCATATTCTTATAAGCGAAAAGCAGTTGGTCTCGTGTCATTTACTCGTAACTTTGCATGAATAACAACAGCAACTCAATTTCAATCACTCAAAAATGAAAGAACTCTACCCATCAATCGAACCATATAATCACGGCTTATTACAGGTTTCGGATATTCATACGCTATATTATGAAGAAGTTGGTAATCCTAAAGGACAGCCTGCCGTTGTGCTCCACGGAGGACCCGGCGCCGGATGCTCGGCAGATATGCGTCGATTCTTCGATCCTAAACATTACAGGATCATTCTCTTCGATCAGCGTGCCTGCGGGAGGAGCACTCCGGCAGCAGTTTTAGAAGGTAACACCACTTGGGATATTGTCGAGGATATTGAGAAATTGCGTAATCATCTTGGAATCAAAAAGTGGTTAGTGTTTGGCGGCTCTTGGGGTTCAACGCTTGCTCTGAGTTATTCGCAGAAGTATCCGGATAAAGTTACTCATCTCATCTTGCGCGGAATTTTCCTCTCAAGGGATAAAGATAACGACTGGCTTTACGGAATTGGAGCAAGTCAAATATTTCCCGAACAGTGGGCAGACTTTTCTTCAGGAGTTGTGCTCGAAAACTGCGAAAGCTACCCTCAAGCCTACTATAAACTTCTCACTTCAACTGATAAGAACAAACAGCTTGCAGCCGCTAAAAAATGGAGCAATTGGGAATGGTCAATCATAAAACTTGTAACAACAGATAAACCTACTGACGATCAATTTGCTATAAATTTTGCTCGAATAGAGTGTCATTTTATTCTCAATCGCTGTTTTCTTGAAGAAGGGCAGCTACTGCGAGACGCTCATAAGATCGCCCATATTCCGATGACAATGGTACACGGTAGATACGACGTTGTCTGCGCTATGCAGAATGCGTTTGATCTCCATACTGCCCTTCCCGACGCCGAGTTAATAGTTTGTCCTCGTTCAGGTCATTCACAATTTGAGGATGAGATAGCTTCGGCGCTTGTTGAGGCTACAAATAAATACAGGGATCAATAAGTGACGGCAAAAGTCAAAGTCGTATTCTTCGATCTCGATGACACGCTATACGACCACAGCTATCACGTTGAATCTGCAATTACTTCGCTCAGAGAGCAATTCCCTTTCTTAGGGGAATATTCCGTCTCTCACCTCAACGAAATAAGTCACAGACTTCTGGAAGAAGTCCATTCGCGTCTTTTGAAAGGCGAATTAACTCTCCATGAGTCCCGGCAGATTCGGTGGCAGAGGTTTCTGGAAGAATGCAAGTACGAAAGGAGCATGCAAGATGGGATGACTGTCGCCAGTATTTACTCGAAAGCTTATTATAAAGCGGAAAGAGTTGTTCCGGGGACGTTCGAACTTCTCAAATCTCTCAGCAAGGAATATGATATAGGCATCATCTCTAATAATTTATTAGATGAGCAACTTCAGAAAATTAAGTGCCTTGGAATTTCTGAATACATTGATACTTTTGCCATCAGTGAAGAAGTTGGAGTGGCAAAACCCCATGCAAAGATTTTTCAGGTTGCTTTAGATCGCGCAGGTGCAAATGCTGACGAGGCAGTGTTTATTGGCGATTCATGGACTAATGATATTCTTGGGGCTTTGGGAGTCGGCATACGCCCAATATGGTTAAATCGCAATGGTAGCGTTTCAGAAGATCCATCTGTGGCTGAAATCGGGTCGCTTCAGGATATAGATTTGATTTTATCCTACATCCGCAATGAAATACCTACACCACAAATCACAAGCCCTGATCCGACAAGAGTATAATAGTCTAATCTTTCACCCAGTAATAGCCACCCCAATATGACAGCTATGACAGGTGTAATTATTGAAACATATGTCATCGTCACCGCAGAAGTCTCTTTGATAAGCCGGAAATAAATACCGAATGTCACGATAGTGCCCATGATGGCAAGGTAGCCTATCGTCCAAAGTTGAGTAAAGTTTAATGATACGCTCTGCCAAGATTCGGTGAATAGTGCTATAATCCCTAAGATAATGCATCCGATACTTGTGGTAATCGCATTAAGCATTAAAGGAGCAACCGCTTGTGTTGAGCGTTTCGTTATCACTGTGCTGATCGCGCTGACTATTGGCGCAATAAGAAAAATCGCCATTACCCAAAGATGAGTGGAATCAACAAGAGAGAATTGAGGGTAAAAAATAACAGCAATACCTGCTATGCCAATAACAATTCCGAAAATTTTCCAAGATGATAGTTTTTGTGAAGCAAATACCCAATGGGAGATTACAGCTGTCCATAGTGGCATTGTCCCGAAAATAACTGCTCCAAGTCCGGACGGAATATATTTCGAAGACCAATAGACTACGCCAAATGAGATTCCGTTGCTCAGTGCTCCAACAATGATGACAGAAATCCATTCATTTGTAGTTTGAGGAAGCGGGATTTTCTTGAAAAATATATAGCCCCATATCAAGACCGTTGCGAGCAGAAATCGCAGTGACGCGCCGGTAAAGGGTGGCAACGCAGCATTCGCTCCGATATGAATGACCAGCCAGGTAGAACCCCAGATGAGACATATCAGCGCATACAGAAGATAAAACCGAGTTTTTGAGTCGCGAGTGGTCAAATGTTTATTGTGGTATTAATTCTTGACAAACCATTCTTTTATCTAACTGTTCTGAAAATGTTATAGTTTTGCAAATCATTCATGGTACAAGAAAACATTAAAACTCGTTCGGTGCGACTTCTCGACATTGCTTTCATCCTCGGAGGCATTGTTATTCTGTTTATCTTCACAACGGTTTACTTAATGCCGTTCCGCCTTGATGATGTTCTTCATATGGATTGGGCGCGAGATCATACCTTCTGGGATTCATTCGATGCGCAGCGCGGCGAAATTGTCCGGAGCGTCCGACCTGTTTTTGCAATGATGATCTGGATTCTGACTCATACTGCTGGAATCGAACACTATTTTCCCTGGCACCTAACTCTTGTCGGATCATTCTTTATCGGACTAGCATACGCGGGGAAAACGGCTCGGTTTATCACTAAGGATAATACGGCTCTCTATTATACAACAGGTTTCTTTTGGCTGGCTTTTCTTCCAATTCTTAATGTCCTTTTTTGGTATGGAGATTTGACATTCACAATCGAGTTGATGTTCGTTGCAACCAGTTGGTATTATGGTTTACGAGGACTACTTGAAGGTCGGATAGGATTATGGATAGTTGCAACACTATCCGGAATTCTTGCTGTACTTTCAAAAGAACCCGCCCTTCTACTTGTTCACGGAATATTTGTCGGAGCATTTGTCATGCGTTACTCTGATATAAAGAAAGCATGGGCGATAAATTCTTTGTTCAATAAACTCTTCGCCATATCTGTATATGTCGTTTTCCTAGCTATTTCTCTCAAATTATATTATGCCTCCCCCACTCGCTCAAATAGATTTTTCAATATCTCTGCACTCACTCACGATCAATTAAGTTTTTTTGTAAATGACAGATTACGTTATTACGGAGAATCATTATTGAACCCTATTGCAAGGATACTTCTCGTTACTCCGTTATTGTATTCTGTCTTGAGGCAATTTATTCGTGAGGGTACATCACTATTCAAGTGCTGCGCCGTTCTGATAATCTCATTGCTGATTGCTTTCTTGGCAGTTAAATCATTGCCTGTTCTTGGAGTTGTTTTGATCTTCACACCGATCATCAATATCATTCGTGAAAAGAATAATCGTATTCATAAACTGCTTCTTCCATTTAGCATTGCTGCGATTATAATCCTTGCAGTTCTTTTAATAACGGTCATGCTTGTGAAGACGCAGCTTACAGAATTATCTTTTGTCATATTAGTTATTTCAGGTGCTTACTGGGCATTGATGGTAAAGGAAATTGCTTCATTTGCAAAACCCTATCTTGCAGACAAACGTGTACATTACTCTTTGACAATCATAAGTATCCTTGCTATTTCTGCAGGAATGTTCTCAGCTTTTCCAATGATAAAATCAAAGGAGCATCTACTTTCTGAAGTGCGCGATGTTCGCAATAATGCGAACGACGCAATAAAATGGATGGGGGCTAATCTCCCACTCAATAGTTCTGTACTTGTTGCTGCGCCGAGTCTATATGGTTTAGGTGGAGCAGATGAGATGACATCGAAGGATGATGAGTATAAACTCTACGCGCAATATACTTTTTTACAAGGATATATTCGTTCGTACTTCCGCGCTCTTCACCGCGAAGATATATCACTTGGATATCTTGAGGATTCACTTAAACTTTCTAAAGTGCTAAATTCAGTAAGAAGTCAAGACAACTATTTCTTATTCCTTCAGACAGGACTTGATGTTGATCGATTTCATGGGATCATTAATGGCAATGACCAACTATCAAGTCATGACAGTTTGCTCTCAAAATTTACTAAGGGTTCTTTTCCTTCAGAAATATGGGAATTGAAAAAATAACATCAGAATGCTTGACCCAAAGCTAATTCGATATTCATAATATCTCCAAGTTTAGTAGCACTTTTGCGATTAAAAATCCAAGCGCCTGTTGTAGCATTGGGAGGGATCGCCAAAACAATGTCTCTGTTTTTCTTCGCTCCGTCTGTTCCAGGCTGATATGGATCTGGATAAGGATCGTAGAATTTAAATCCAAAATCCAACCTAATCGCTCCTAAAAGCGTGACATAACGAAACCCGGTGCCAAGCGTAATAGCAAAGTTTTTGGGAGAAATGGGTACATCCTTGTCATAGACATTTCCAACATCACAAAAAAGAGCAAAACGAACCGGAGAAAGGATCTGCTGCATTCCGGTGATCGCAACAGGATAATGAAACGGTGTATAACGCCATTCAAGATTTGTTTCAAAGATTTTGTAACCGCCAAAAGATGGCCAACCAGGATTCGTATTGTTTGATACAAGTAAAGATCTGGCAGCCCAGCCACGCATAGAACTTGTTCCACCACCATAGAATTTATTTTCAAAGAGAATGTCTCTTGTGATGTCATTGGGATGCGTGAGCATAACAAGACCTCCCATAATACGATAGGCTAAGACACTCCTTTCCTGTGTTGAAGTTAGGTTAACAAACGTTTTAAATTGCAGAATATTTTTTAAATACGCTGCGCTCGGTAGCGACGTACTGGAAATATAAGGCAATGCCCACTCTATTGTATGCAGTACGGTTGAACCGTGAGAAGGATTCTGAATGTCATTTCTCCAATCGAAAACCAGATCGTTAGAAATTATCATATTGAACTGATTCGGCAAAGTAAACGCAGCTTCTCCAATTGGCTTGAGTTTTGGATCAATGTAGTCTCTTACGACATATTGGAGCGACAATTTTGGAGACAAATTGATCCTCTGGGCAGGGTCGTTGGAAATCTCAAAATTTGAACCTGCACTACCACTTGCAATTTCTTCTAAGTACTTTCCTGTTTCAGATGAATAAGATAAATTTGGTGTGAGGATAAGCGGGACATTCTTGAAAAGAAAATATGGAAAAATAAGCTGCCCGCTGAGACTTGCGCGTTTTTGACTTAAAGGAAAAAATTGATATGATCCTTGTAAATTTAAATTTTCCGCTCCATCAAAAAGATTTCGATTACTGTAGGATGCTCCAACCCCAAAGATAAATTCTCCTAAAGCACTTGAACCTGCAAAAGGACCTGGAGTGAACTCCCACGTTGGACGCATTCGAAGGAAGACTATAACCGGAAGTGTCATTCCATTTTTGGCAGAATCGGAAAGACCAGTAAATGCAGAGGTATCAAGTTCAATACTGACAGATTGAAATGTTAGAAGTCTTTGAACATCGCGTTCTGATGCAACCCTATCTGAATTTTTATACCAATTACCGGTTTCCAAGCTGAGCTGCCTAAGCACGACTGCTTCTCGAACCTGACCGGATTTTGAATAGGTAGTATCATAAATGATCTTTGTCTCCCCTATCTTGATACGAGGACCAGGCTTGAATTTCAAGGAAATCGTAACTGTCTTAAGTCCAGTATCTCTCTCAACGACAGTGTATCCATACGGAAGTGATAAAAAAGGGTAGCCACTTTCTCCGAGAGTTTCTCTGATGCGCACTATTTCTTGATCTAATGCCTCTTTCGAAAATTTGGACTTTGGCTTAATGCCGATGTTCTTCGTCACTGCAGACTGTAAGTCCATTGGGAGCCGCTCAAAGCCTTCGAAAGTAAAACCGGCAACGGTATATGACTTCCCTTCTTGTATATGAAATATGACGGTATCTTCGATCAAGGGATATGCCTCCCATTTCGAAGGAGGAAGAAATTTATTTTGATCGTTTATTTTTTGCCAGGCTAAAACGCTTTTTTTTGATTCATGTAATTCGTACCGAACCTTCGCATCGAAAAATCCCCTATTTCGGTAATAAACGAAAATCCGGATCGTATCTTCATCCAAAGTAGCTTCGTCAATAAACTGACGCGGAGTGCCAAAACTGGATACGATGCTATTAATAAGCCGTCCGGCAACATCCGATGGATGAGTGGCGATAATACTTGCGAGTTCTATATCAGAGATATTACTATCGCCTTCGAAGCGAACCTCGGCGATTTCCCGCTTCCGAATTTTATCCATGCCCGGAGGTTGCTGAGCTTTGAGGGTGAGGGGACAAAGCAAAGCGCCGAGAAGAAACAAGATGAGAGTCGGTTTCATCGGTTGCAAAATACGATTTTGTGCTAAGAAGAAACCCTGAGATAGCTTCAGACGGTGTACTGTTCTCATACTCCAAAAAGAAGTACTACGGGGAATATCCGCCCTGTTTATCCAAACAATCAATACTCGTTCAGCTCATCATCATAATAAAATTCATCTGTTTCGGCTGAGTAATCCGGCCAGATTTCTTCAATCGATTCGAATTGCTCATCTTCATCTTCGATCTCTTGTAAATTTTTCACGACGGCAGGCGGTGCGCCAATGCGTTCGCAATAGTCGATGAGTTCGATTTTCGAAGCAGGCCACGGTGCATCTTCAAGATACTGTGCTAATTCAGGTGTCCAAAGCATAGTCAGAAATACCCTTTACTATTTATGTAATTGTGAAAGAAAGCTAATAACGATATCCGCCGTCATTTAGGCAAAATGGAGCAATTTGGTTCCGCGAAATAGAAATACGAAGAAAAAAACTTTCCGTGGGGTGTTTGTTTTAATCCCGCAAACGAGGATCGAGAGCATCGCGCAACCCATCTCCGACAAGGTTATAACACAGTACTGATATAAAAATTGCAAATCCGGGAAAGACAGCAAGCCACCAAGCAGAGAAGTTGCCTCTCGCGTCGCTCAGAACACTTCCCCAAGTAACGATCGTCGGAGGTACACCAAAACCCAGGAATGAAAGTGATGCCTCAATCAAGATAGCACTGGCAATTCCGAATGCAGATGTTACGAGCACTGGGGCAAGTGCATTTGGCAAAACATGCCGGAACATCACTCGTTTATTCGATAAACCTAATGCCGTAGCCGCTGCCACAAATTCCATATTTCGAACACGGAGAAATTCACCTCTGGTAAATCTGGCGATCGAAGGCCAGCTTGTCAATCCGATCAATATCATTACTAACCAGATAGAACCTGTCTGGAACATTGCAACAACGGTGATAATAAGAAAAAATGTCGGTAAAGTTATTACCAGTTCTATAAGACGTGAGATCACAATATCTACCCATCCGCCATAAAAGCCTGCCATAGCTCCGAGAATAACTCCTATGGAGATTGCAAACGACATCGAGAGAAATCCAATTGAGAGCGCTATTCGAGAACCATGAATCATTCCTGCAAGAACATCCCGACCAATTGCATCGGTACCAAGTAAGTGATCGCCTCCAGGAGGAGCAGTATTATTAGCGAGATCCTGATTCGAAGACCGCCACTTGATCGGAGTCCAGATCGTTGAAGAAAGTTTTCCGTCACGGTCAAGTTCTTTCCAATCGGCAGTAACAAGATCAGGTCCCCATCTATCAAGCCCCATTCCGACAAGATAGTCTTTAAAGACCGGAAAATAAAGGGTACCATTATACTTTGCCATGATCGGCTTATCATTTGCAAGAAAATCTGCAAAGATCGCAATTGTAAAAAGAAAAAGAACTACGTAAAGAGCGGCGTAAGCAATTCTATTCTTTTTAAACTGATGTCTTACAAGACTCCAAAATGACTGATTGACAGCCTTGCGAGACTTGGCTTTGGATTGCTCATCCTTATCGGCGGCATCCTTAATAATTTTTTCCTGATCTTTTGCCATAATACTATCGTATTAGCCTGATTTCTTTGAAAAAGCGATACGTGGATCGACGACTGAGTAAAGTATATCGGCAAGAAGAAGACCGATAAGCGTAAGAAACGCCGATAGAGTGAACTCCGCCATAATTACAGGGTAATCCCTCGCTGTAAGCGCTTCAAAAGCTAACTTGCCAACTCCTGGGATAGAAAAAATACTTTCGATGATCACTGACCCGCCAATGATACTCGGCAAGATATAAGCAATGATCGTGACGATCGGAATAAGCGAATTTCGTAATGCGTGTTTATACACTACGATCTTATTCGAAAGACCTTTTGCACGTGCAGTGCGGATATAATCCTGCCTGATCACCTCCAACATAGATCCGCGCATTTGACGAGATAAATATGCAAAACTCGTGTAAGTATATGCAGCAATAGGGAGTATCAGATGCCAAACATAATCCAATGTTCTTGTCATCCACGGATCGTCTGGTGAGCTATTCATCGAATGAAGACCGTTGTTTGGAAACCATGCAAAGAAATCACCACCGCCTAAAAAGATGATCGCCATTGTAGCGAGCCAAAAGGAAGGCAAGGAATAAAGTACGAAGACTAAAACGGTACTGAATTTATCAAGAAGACTATTTTGATGAGTCGCAGAGTAAATTCCGAGAGGAATTGCAATAAGATATGAAAGCAAAATTGAGATCACCGTTAACAAAGCAGTGATTGGAACGCGCTCCCAGATCTTATCTAAAACATCTCTGTTATCCTGAAAAGATTTTCCAAAATCAAGGTGCATGAGATTCACCACCCAGAGCGAATACTGATTATCTTCTTTACCGAATCCATTCCAATGAAAAGTTAGTCGGTCAAGAATGGGTTTGAGACGACCGTTAGAATCTTTATCATCCGAAAAAATTGTCCAAAACCAAATAGGTCTATCAAGCCCCCACTGCGCTCTGATCTGGAGGATCATTTGCTCATTCAACTGTTGGCTGCCGCGCATAGCACCTTCACCGCCAACTCCGGCTTTTAATTCCGCAGGATCACCTGGGGCAAGACGGGAAATACCAAAGCTAATAACAGTGATTAGAAAAAGCGTTGGAATAAAAAGCAGTATCCGGCGAATGATGTATTGAAACATTCTATCGTTTAACGTTTAGATAAGTGGCTGGGTTTACCCGAAGCATAAATCCCTGATATCTTATTTGTGCAAAAATACCGAATTAAAATAGGTCAACCCGCAAAAACCGCAATTAATAGTATTTAACGGGCTGCATCAAATATCCCTGAACATAGTCCTTGACGGCAGATTCTAAGTCCGTGAATGCTGAACTGTAGCCTGCATTTCGCAATTTCTCTATCTCCGCTTGTGTAAAATATTGATACGATGAGCGGATTTCTTCCGGCATATCAACATAGTTAATATTTTTTTCTTTACCCATCGCAATGAAAAGCGCCGAAGCTAAGTCATTCCATGTTCGTGCCTTCCCTGTGCCAAGATTAAAAATTCCCTTCACAGAAGGATTGTTAAAAGACCACATCAAAACATCAACACAATCTTTTACATAAATAAAATCGCGAGAGAATTCGCCATCTTCAAATAGGTCATTACCCGAACGAAAAAGCTGCAATCCTCCGGTAGCAAGAACTTGATTGTATGCCTTATAGACGAGGCTTGCCATATCCCCTTTGTGGTATTCGTTTGGTCCGAACACATTAAAGAATCTAAAGCCTGTGCAGAGCTGATCAAAAGTATGGTGAATCAGCCACTGGTCGAAAATATGTTTCGAAAACCCGTAAGCATTAAGAGGTCTATAGCTCTCTGTTTTTTGAGTTTCATCGGAAAATCCGTTAGCTCCATCTCCGTAAATAGATGCACTCGAAGCATAAATAAATGGCTTCTCTGCCCAAAGACACCATTCTGCCAGCTCCTGACTGAAATGGTAATTATTCAGCATTAAATAATCAACGTCTCGTTCGGTTGTGGATGTACAAGCGCCGAGATGAATGACCGCATCGACATCCTCTTTATCAAGATCGTCTTCGAGAAATTCAAGAAAGTCATCTTTATGGCAGTAGTCTTCGAATTGCTTACCGATCAAATTTTTCCATTTCTCGGAAGTATCTAAAGAGTCAACGATGAGAATATCGGTATGCCCTTCGTCATTCAATCTCTTCAAGAGAACGCTGCCGATAAATCCTGCGCCGCCGGTTAGAATAATCATACTGATTTCGGTTCGGCGACAAGTGTTTCGTTTCTACCGGCGCCAATGGAAATAATTCCAAGCGGCACTCCCAGTTCTCGCTCAATGGCGTTCAGATATTTTTTTACATTCGTCGGTAAATCTTCACGCTTCGTTACTCCTTCAAGTTCTTCTTTTTTCCAGCCTTCGAAGGTTTCATAAATGGGACGAATAGAGGTAAGGGTTTGAAGATTGGTTGTGAAGTTCTCTAACAATTTCCCATCTGTTGTACGCTCGTACTTCGTGCAGATCTTGATCTCAGGCAGATCGCTAAGCACATCAAGTTTTGTGAGTGCGATGGACTCAATTCCATTGATCATTATCGCATACCGAACGGCAACTGCGTCAAGCCAGCCGCAACGTCTTGGACGACCTGTTGTTGCGCCAAATTCGCGACCGGATTTGCGAAGCTGTTCGCCAACTTCGTCAAGCAACTCCGTTGGGAAAGGTCCATTCCCTACTCGTGTCGAATACGCTTTAACTACGCCGATAACTGAATCGATTGCGGTGGGTGGAATCCCAAGCCCCGTGCAAGCTCCTCCTGCAGTCGGGCTGCTTGAAGTAACATAAGGGTAGGTGCCAAAATCAATATCCAATAGCGCCGCTTGTGCGCCCTCTAAAAGAACATCCTTGCCATCTGCAATCGCCTTATTCAACAACAGAGAAGTATCGGTAATATACGGATCCATTTCTTTATCAAAGACTTCATAATCTTTGATGATCTGTTCGACATCACAGAGATCTTTTGAATCGTAAAATTTTAGGAGAAGTTCGTTTTTCTCGGCGATGTTTTGGCGAAGTTTTTCAGCCAGTAGTTTGCGATCCAGTAGATCAACGATGCGTATTCCCTTTCGGGCAAATTTATCTTCATAAGCTGGTCCAATCCCGCGACCTGTTGTGCCGACTGCTTTTCCGTCCCCGCTCTTGCTCAGACGAGCCTCGCTCGCTCTATCTATCTGCTTATGATAGGGCATGATAAGGTGAGCGTTGTAAGAGATGAAGAGTCTTCCTTTTACCTGAACGCCAGCCTCTTCGACCATTTTGATCTCTTCGCGCAAAGCGACAGGATCAATAACAACTCCGTTACCAATGATACAGAGAACTCCGGGATGAAAAATTCCGCTTGGAATGAGATGGAGAACAAATTCGCGATTATCGGGAAGCCGTATTGTATGACCGGCATTTGCGCCGCCTTGGTAGCGAGCTACGTATTGACAATTCTCTGCAAGAAGATCAACGATCTTGCCTTTTCCTTCATCACCCCACTGAGAGCCAAGAACAATTGTTACAGGCATTTATTTCGAGCTTTATCGAACACCGAGAACATCTGCAAGCTTTGTCAACTCAAGAAGATTTTTAAATTGAGCGCTTGGTTCTTCGATCGACAGAGATGCACCTACCGATTGTGCAGCTTCACGCGCTCCTAATAGCATTCCGAGTCCGGAGCTATCGACAAAACCGACAGCCCGCATATTGACGATGACAGCGTTGATCGCACCGGCGGAAGTGATCTCTTCACGCATCAGCTTTGCAAATTTCATTGCCTCTGCGCCTCCGGTCAGATCCCCGTTGAGATCAACTCGCAGCAAGGCTCCTTCTTTCGTGATCTTGGAATTCATAGAAATATTTTAAGCTACTACAGCAACCTCTTTGGTTTTTGTTCTTCCAACAGGCTGATTCACCTTGTTTTTATCACGATGCAACCAGTCATAGGAGATCGCCGAAGCAACAAAGATCGACGAGTATGTTCCTGTGATAACACCAACAAGCATCGTAAACGCAAACCCACGAAGAACCTCACCACCCCAAATGAATAGCACAACAAGCGTAAGAAAAACGGTACCTGAGGTGATAATCGTACGTGGAAGAGTCTCATTAATTGCGCGGTTCATGATCGTTTTCAGATCCTGACCTTTGTACTTTTTCTGATCTTCACGAATTCGATCATAGATGATAACCGTATCGTTAACGGAAAATCCTACGATCGTCAGAAAAGCGGCAAGCAAGGTCGAGTTCATTTCCAGATTCAGCCACGGCGCGATACCATTACAGATAACGGCAAAGGCGAAAGCAACGAGAACGTCATGCACAATAGCAATAACTGCTCCCATTCCATAAACGAATTTGAACCGGAATGCTAAATAAATAAGGATTACCAAACACGTAAATAGCACAGCAAAAAGAGATTTTTGCTGAAGCTCTTTTCCGATTTTTGCTCCGATATGAGTATTCTGAAGAGCTATTGCATTATTACCTGGTATTCCTTTTGCAATAGCTTCAAGTACTTTCTTCGTTGTCTGAGCGCCAGCGTCAGATCCGGCAGCGCCTTCGCGGACGCGAATAAGGACACCTGATTCATCGCTTCCATAATACTTTACTTCCGCACCGCGGAAACCACCTGCATCCATCGAAGAACGGATGTCATCGATCTTTACGACTTTATCGAACTTGAGTTGAACTTCTGTTCCTCCGGCAAAGTCGATACCAAACTCCACACCTTTTGCCAATGCCCAAACGATACCGGCGACGGTGATGAAGATCGAAACGAAATACCAAGTACGGCGCTTGCCGATGAAATCTATATTAGTCTTGCGAAAAAAATGCATATCGATTATTTATAAAAATTTATGTACTATGAATTAACTTGAATTACTTGGTCTTATCCGAACTTGATAGCATTCGGTGCGCGCTCAAGAAGAATTTCAAAAATAATTCTTGTGATGACAATGGCAGTAAAGAGCGATGCTGCAATACCGATCATGAGCGTTACTGCAAATCCCTGTACCGTGCCTGTACCAAAAGAGTACAAAATGATACCTGAGAAGAATGCAGTCAAATGCCCGTCAAAGATCGGTGCAAAGGCTCGCTTATAACCATCATCAATTGCAAGCTTCAGAGATTTTCCATTACTAAGCTCCTCTCGGATGCGCTCATAGATGAGAACGTTGGCATCAACGGCAATACCCACCGTCAACACCAGACCTGCCATACCCGGCAAAGTAAGGGTTGCGCCAAATGTTGCAAGCACAGCAAGGGTAAACAGCAAGTTAATAAGAACGGCAAAATCAGCAACAAAACCTCCCGTTACATAATACAGAGCCATAAAAATCATCACGGCAAGAAAACCAAAGAAGATCGACTCTGTACCCTTTGCGATAGAATCCGCACCCAGAGATGGACCAATATCTCGCTGTTCGATAATCTTCACGGGAGCAGGTAGCGCTCCTGCTTTCAACACGATCTTCATTAAATTTGCCTCAGCAAGATCGCGCATTCCTGTAATTACAGAGTTGCCGCCTTCGATCTTTTGGTTGACTCTCGGAGCGGAGTACACTACTCCGTCGAGAACAATAGCAATCTGTTTATTAATATTTTCACCAGTTACACGTGCCCACATTCTTGCGCCTTCTTCCTCCATTTGCATGGTGACTTCAGCTTTACCGTCTTTGCTATCTTTCTCTGCGCCTGTAATATATTTTCCTGTCAATTCAGGCTGAGCATTCAGGAAGTAAATTTCGTAGAAATTATTTCCTTTCGTATCTTTTTCAGGGCGGCTGAAAGCGAAAGACATTTCACCCTCATACATCGGCTTAATATCGGCTCTACCTAAAATATCAAGAATTGCTTTGCGATCGGGTTCGAGAACGAAAATTCGCGGATCTTTTGCATTCGCTCCTTTTCTGATGAAGATAGAGAACGGATGCTCCTTTTCAAATTTAGCTGCAGCCTGTTCTTTTGATAAACCTGCATAAGCAAGACTATCAGCTACACGAGCAGAATCCTCAGGTGACATTTTCTTTGCAATCTTCGCAGTGGAATCAGATTTTGCTGAAGCAGAATCCTTCGCTGAGGATTTTGCAGCAACTTCTTTCTTTTTTACAGGTGGTGTCGCTGTGATCTTCTTTGAACTGTCGGTCTTAGAAGCGGAATCTGTTTTTGCAACAAGAGAGGAAGAGTCGGGCTTTGCAGGGGCAATACCCATCATATACTTATCAATGTTATCAAGAACCTTGTTGACTGTCTTTGGATCTTTGAAAAGCTTGAACTCAAGTTGAGCAGTTCCTTCCAAGAGCTGACGCACTTGTGATGGATCTCCGACACCCGGTACTTCGATGATAATTCGGCGGGTACCTTCTTTTTGGATAGTTGGCTCAGTGAGACCAAACTGATCAATACGATTTCTTATAATCTCAATCGCCCTGTCAACAGCTTCATCAGACCCATTCTGTAATGAAGTGGCAATTTCCTTATCATCGCCTGTTTTGACATCATTTAATAAGAAATAATTGGCAAGGGCTTTTCCTTTTGGTGCCGCGATCTCAGCAAATTTTTTCGTAAAGATCGAGACAACAGCCTCTTTCGAAGATTCTTCTTCTGTGCGTGTGGCTTCTAACACTTGTTCAAAGATCGCATCTTTGCTGGTGGCTTGCTCATCGATGAATTTAAGGACATCAACTTCCATCGTGAAATAGCTTCCACCTTGAAGATCTAACCCAAGTTTGATAGCTTTCTTGTTTGTTGATTTTATTGACTCATCATTCGCGACAATATATTGCGCCTTCTTTGCAGAGTCCTTCGGACCGAACGCTTCGATGGCCGAATGATACTGTCTGGATTGCCAAGTTGGGTATAGCGCCCAAAGCGAGCCGGCTATACATATTAGAACGACGATGATTAAAGTACGATTTTTCTTCACGTTAAGTTATTTAATAAATCACTACAAAAGACACCGCATAACACGAAACTTTGCAAAGCGGCTCCCCAATTTCCGGTTAATCTGCCATGCGGAAAAACTTTTTATCCCCAATCTGTTCCCGAAATCCACAAAAACATAAAAACTACCCTAATCTAAATTCCTCAGGACATATTTTGTATGCGTAAAATTTACGTCCTTGAAGTACCTTTTAGGGGATTGAAAATTCCATAGTATCTGGAAGATAAACTAATTAATTTATTCTATCAGAAGAAAGTTTGAAAAAAAAACTCCCCACTTCCGAAAAAGCAGGGAGCCATTAGTTTGCCTTATCAACAAGCCGTAATTATAGGCTACGGCGCCTTGTGAGCGGTGAGGAAAATTTTTGTAAAGATTTTAAAGATTGCTCCACTAATGTTTTGCATAACTAATTTCGTAATACAAAAATACATAATTTTATCACGAAATCCTACTTCAAACCATACTCTATTTGCCAGTATTCTTACTTTTTACATGACTTTAGAGGGAAAACCGCAGAATATGAGCCGTATTAAAGACACCTGATTTTATCTCATTCTTACTAAGAATGAAATAATTTCATTATATACATCTACCTTAGCCGTAAATGTATTTCTGCCTTAAAACACAAACCCCCCGCTTTCGAAAAAGCGGGGAGCCATTAGTTTGCCTTATCAACAAGCCGTAATTTAGGCTACGGCGCCTTGTGAGGACGGTGAGAAAACCTTATAAGGTTCTATTTTTTAACAATTATTTTGCTCTAGTCGCTTTTAGATAAGAATTCTTTTGTATAGTAGCTTTTTTTGATGTCGAAGTAGCAGGTGCCCATTGAATGTGTACTGTTCCGCTGGTAGAGCCTCCAACAATTATTCCTTGCAAAGTTATTGGACCGGCAGTATCATCATCAGAGATTACAAAATTTGTAGCCCCTTTTGTCCCTGATGTCGTCAGCCAACTACCGGCGATGTCCTCTTCGTCATCTCCGTAGCCAAGAGCATAAACATGCAAAGTGCCGGATGGTATTGTAACTGCGACTTTCATATCCGGAGCATCATCATCTTCCCCGTCAGTTGTAGGATCAAGTTGCACAACAACCTCCCATGTCTCATTTGCACCGATGCTAAATGACAAGTCATTATCATTTTGTAGAGTGGTGCTATTAGTAATGGTTTCATCGCTGCCTTTGATCGCAAATGTGACAGCCCCGATTTGAGATGATTGATCTACCCAACTAAGAACACCGGATCCGTTATTTTGGAGTACAGTGCCTGTTGCACCTTGAGCAATCGGAAGAGTATAGTTGATAGTCGTTGATCCCTGAGCGCCGGACTGGAAAGTTGTAATTCCTGTGCTCGTCCCTTTTAGTTGTAACTGTCCATCAATTGTACCATTCCCACTGATATTATAATTAGCGGTCTGAAGGTTCGTGCCATTGACTATGTAACTTCCCGATAGACTTGGAATATCAGTCGCAGATAAGGCACGGAATGTAGGCACAGCCGCTGCCCCAGATATTGGTCCGGCAAACACGATTGCAGCATTTTGAGAATTCAACGAAGCTGTTAATGTTCCACTTGATGTAACAGGAGAATTCGTCACTGTGAAAATAGATGGCATTGCTAATCCTACACTCGTTACACCTGACGGTGATGAATTTGTCCAACTTAGAGTACCGGTATTGCTGCTGCTCAGCACCTGACCGCTCGTCGGAGCAGTGATCGGAAGGGTATAGTTAATATTTGTTGCTCCCTGTGCTCCTGCTTGGAAAGTTGTGATTCCTGTTGATGTTCCTTGGAATTGCAATTTACCGCCGATGCCACCATTGCCAGAAATGTTAAAATTTCCTGTCTGAAGTGAAGTTCCATTGACAATGTAACTTCCAGATAGACTTGGTATATCAGTCGCAGATAAGGCTCGGAAAGTCGGTACTGCCGCTGCTCCTGATACCGGTCCGGCAAATACGATTGCAGCGTTTTGAGTCTTCCATGCGCCTGTCAACGTTCCAGAAGTAGTAACCGGAGAATTAGAAATAGTGAATTCAGTAGTTGGAAGTGCAAGTCCGACACTTGTTACGGTACCACCCGTCAAAGAAGTCCAACTCATTGCTCCACCTGTTGTTGAACTAAGAATTTGACCGTTTACAGATGGTGCTGTTAAAGGAAGCGTATAATTGACACCAACTGATTGCGTCGCTCCGGTAGCAAATGTATTATATCCGAGAAGGCCCTGGAGTTGCAATTGACCCGGATTGACATTGGTGCCAACAACTACTTTACCCGCTGAAGTAACCCGCATTCTTTCAATATTATTGGTCTTCGTTACAAAATCATTAGCATCGGTTGTTCCGATGAAATTTATCAACGAAGTAGTACCAGAATTTCCTGTCAGCGTCCAGCACGTAATATTTGCAGCGCTTCCCCACCCTAAGGTATAGACGCTATTAATAGGATCAATCGTAATAACTTTGAGAGTCTGATCCAAAGCGGTCGGAGCGGATGACGGAAGCAAGAACGTATAGTTCGTTGCAAGCAGACTTGAAGCGCCGAAAGTGACTGCAAACGACGGAGCAAGATAATTCTGCAATGCAATATATTGTTCGTTATGGACGCTTTGTGCTTTCGCCCCACCAAAGTTCATTACGATCGTCAATACAATCGCTGCAATGGTTATACTGTGAAAAAATCTTGTATGCTTCATAATTAATATTTACAATTGATGATTATTGCGCGCTAATTAGTTGGTGGATCTTGCAGTTTCGACCCACTCTGAACCATCCCATATTAAACTAAGAGTGGAATGGATCGTATTGGGCGCAAATGAGCCCGATAACTTCAAATTGGTTCCGGAATCGAATTTCAAAATCCTGCTTGTTGGGGTTGCCTGAACACCTTCAACCTGAATGATCAGCACTTGACCGTCCTGTAAGCCATCAGATAATGTCATTGTGTAGGTTCCATTATTTCCGTCATGCGTAATGCGAAGGTATGATCTATTTCCTACAGTAATTGTAGAAGTTGCTGTTATATTACTCGTTGCAGGGCGTAAACTTGCTGCACCATCAACATCAAGCTGTGTATTAGGTGTCTGTGTACCGATAGCTGTTAAGCCAGCACTATTGATATATAATCTCTGAGTCATTGCTGATCCATTGCTCGTATTGAGCACAAAATGATTTGCAATGCCGGAAGCTGACGGTGCTGCATCAGCAATAAAATCCATCTGACCAGCCTCAATGAATGATCCATTGTAATAGCCCCGATATTTGTACCCTCCAAGATCATCGCCGCTGGCAACGTTCGTTGGTGCTGCGATTGTGCCACGTGAACGTTGTGTCACAAATTCACCGCCATTATTCGCCGTATTGTTATAAGTCGAAAGTATGACATCATTGGTGGCATCATCATCTTCCTGACTTGCAACATGAAGGATCGATTTCGGTTCTTTATATCCAATTCCTACATAACCGCTTGGAGCGATACGCATACGCTCTGTATTATTAGTGAAGAGTTCGATCGGTTGTGCAGTAGTTGTATTCGTTGTCGCAATGACAAGAGGCTGAGTGGTTGTTGTTCCGAGGAAACTACCACTTGTGCCATTCCAAGCTGTTGAAGTTGGGTTTCCGGTAAGTGTCCAGAAACTTCCAGTAGGTGTTGACCACGTTGGTGTTGTTCCAACGATAGTCAGTACCGTTCCAGCTGCGCCAGGTGCAACTGCTGCAGCATTGTTCGAAGCATTACCAACGAAGATGTTATCTTTGGTTAAGCCAATATTCAGATTAGGAATATTTACCGTTCCGTACAAATTCGTTGTGCTCGTGTTATTGCCGATATTTGTTGTACCACCTGTAGAGGTATTATTGATATTCGTCGTGTTATTTGTTCCGGTATTGGAAATATTCGTAGTAGTAGTGTTACCACCAATTGTTGTTCCCCATGTCGGTGTAGTTCCGACGATTGTCAGCACTTGACCGGCTGTTCCCGGAGCATAAGCTGTTGCAATACCTGCAACACCACGGAAGATGTTATCAGTAGCAAGCGGAATTGAAGGAGTGTTATTAAAAATAACTGTTCCGTTCAATGTTGTTACTGATGGACCGGTGTTATTACCGATCGTATTAATCGCTGTTGTACCGGTACCAAAATTATTCGTAGCGTTATTTGTGGTGCCGAAGTTCGTAACATTGCCAATGATAGAAGTCGTTGTCGTTGTGCTGCCGATGGAGTTGCTCCATGTTGGTGTCGTGCCAACGATCGTTAACACTGTTCCGGCTGCGCCGGGAGCGTAAGCTGTTGCAACACCTGCAACTCCTCGGAAAATATTATCCGTTGCAAGCGTTTGCGTGAGTGTGACAGGATTTGTGAAATTCACATTACCACCAAATGTCGTCGTTGTTCCCCCATTACCTGTCGGACCTGCGCCGATAAAGATCTGGGCGTTACCGGTTGGATTTACTGGTCCGTTGGCGATATTTGTCGTCGTTCCTGGACTGTTCGAAGTATTAATGTTCGTCGTAATACCCTGAACATTCGTTGTTACTGTCGAACTTGAACCGAGAGTTGTACTCCAGGTCGGTGTTGTTCCCACAATACCCAACACTGTTCCTGCTGCACCGGGAGGAACTGCTGCTGCTTTATTCGAGGCATTACCAACGAAGATATTATCCTTCGTAAGCGGTATGGAAGGTGTATTGTTGAAAATCACAGTACCATTGAGTGTGGTAACAGATGGACCGGTGTTATTTCCAATCGTATTGATCGCTGTCGTACCGGTACCAAAATTATTTGTTGCGCTATTCGTAGTGCCGAAGTTGGTAACATTTCCAATAATCGAAGTCGTCGTCGTTGTGCTGCCTATTGAGTTGCTCCAAGTAGGCGTAGTACCAACGATAGTCAACACTGTTCCTGCTGCACCTGGAGGAACCTGAGCCGCATTGTTCGATGCATTGCCAACGAAGACATTATCCTTCGTTAAGCCAAGAGTCAATCCCGGAATATTTACTGTTCCGAAGAAATTCGTGGTGCTCGTAGCATTACCAATATTCGTCGTTCCACCTGTCGAAGAGTTATTGATATTCGTCGTATTTGGTCCACCGCTATTCGAGATATTCGTCGTCAAACCGCCACCGCCTAAAGTCGTACTCCAGGTTGGAGTTGTACCAACGATGCTCAGCACTGTTCCGGCTGCACCGGGTGCGTATGCTGTTGCAACACCTGCAACACCTCGAAAGATATTATCCGTTGCTAGAGTCTGCGTGAGCGTGACAGGATTAGTGAAATTCACATTACCGCCAAAGGTTGTCGTTGTTCCGCCATTTCCTGTCGGTCCTGCTCCGATAAAGATCTGGGCATTTCCGGTTGGATTTACTGATCCGTTGGCGATATTTGTCGTCGTTCCTGGACTGTTCGAAGTATTGATGTTCGTCGTAATACCCTGAACATTCGTTGTTACTGTCGAACTTGAACCGAGAGATGTGCTCCAAGTTGGTGTTGTTCCAACAATCGATAATACTGTTCCTGCTGCACCGGGAGGAACCTGAGCAGCATTGTTCGATGCGTTACCAACAAAGACATTGTCCTTAGTCAATCCAAGAGCAAGTCCAGGAATATTCACCGTTCCGAAGATATTGGTAATACTGGTTGGATTGCTGATATTTGTTGTATCATTTCCACCCGTAAAGTTAATATTAAACGTTTTATTCGTTCCGCCGCCGATCGCATTGCTCCAGGTTGGAGTTGTACCAACGATGCTCAGCACTGTTCCGGCTCCGCCGGGGGCAACTGCGGTAGCAATATTTGAAGCATTACCGACAAAAATGTTGTCTGTCGCAAGTGGAGTGGTGATAGATGCCCACGCAGGAATACCTGACCCGTTAATGGTCAAGACCTGCCCAGTAGTACCTGCTGCTAACCAGCTCAATATACCGGTGGCGTTGCTCGTATAGAGCATTGAACCTGTTCCGCCAACAGTTGGTGGGAAGGTAAGCGCATAATTTGTTACTCCGGTAGTGGGAGTTGCAAGAGTGATGGTATTGCCTGCGCCATTTTTCATGACGAATTTTACGCTAGTAGTCGGGTTTCCTGATTGTCCGAAGACAACCTGAGAACCTCCGGCTATGAGGCAGCACGCTACGATAAAAAATTTGATGTACTTCATTCGCTTTTACGCTTTATTGATGCTTATCATCTGTTAATTGAACGAGAATTCCACGACGTTTTGAGATCTAATAGTGAAGAGAGTATTTCTCTTCATTACTGATAGACAAATTAGGCTATCAGGCTAAAAACCTGCATGGCAGCGCCCCTCCCGTGCGGAGGGCGCAACCATGCTTTGGCTCATATTAGAATATGAGATAATTGATGAAATCACTGGTGGTCAAAACAATTGGAGCCTGAACAGTGAATGTTGTTGCAGTGCGCGCTGTCACAGTAATTGCTGCATTAGTAGCGCTCTCTAATGAAACATTGATCGTTGCGCCAGCAGGAAGACTTGCAGGAGTGATCGTGTAGGAGAAGTTTACATTATCACCAGCAACACGTCCTTTTGCGACAAGTCCACCTGGAACTGTGCTCGTCCATGCAGGAACGCCGCCTACTATTCCAAGTACTTGACCGTTAGTACCTGGAGCAAGAGGTGCCATGTTGTTTGTTCCAAGAGGTCCTGTGCTAAGAAGGATGCTACCTGCAGCACCTGCTGAAGCAACACCTGTTCCGCCATTACCTACTGGAAGAATTCCAGCAACTTCAGCAGTACCAAGATCAACAGCATTCGAGGTCGAACCAGTACCGATAAAGATATTCGCACCGATTTGACCAGTGCCTGTTGGGAATAATGTTGCACCACTTCCAACGAGCATAGCTGCTGTTGTATTTGTACCGCTCGTAATATTTTGGAACGGAACGCCAACTCCTGAAGGAATAGTTGTAGCATAGGTTGGTGCAGCTCCATTTAGGCTTACAAGAAACGAATTTACTGCTGCTGGTGGAGCCGCAGTATAAACGATCTTTGTTCCATCGCTGAAAGCAACTGAATTTGCTGGTCCAACGATAGTGTTACCTGTACCGCCTTTATTAACGGTCAAGGTTCCGGTTACATCTCCAGTGCTGAGATCAACAGCACCTATTGACATAATTCCTGAAGCGTCGCTCTTGAAAATACCAGCAGAAGCCTGAGGCCATGTGAATGTGCTTATTCCACCTGTTGTGGTTGCAGTGATGGAAATATTATTAGTAGCACTGTTGTACATTCTGAACGTCTTCGCCGTTGTCGGAGGCTGAGCCACCGATACTCCGGTAAAAACGCACAGCAACAATGCTGCAAGAAACGAGAGTTTGTGATTTTTCATAACTAGTTATTGAGAATGAATGAATAAATAAATAAAAAAATAGAATGCGAAGTTAACTAAAAAAATTAAGGGTTTATGACGAGATAGGTGACAATACCTGTAGTCGTTGGGTAGCTTGCTGAGAAATCTACGGTGAATCCGACACCAGGAGTTATCGTTTGCAAATAGACAGAAACACCGGGAAGATTGGGGTCATTGATGTTCAGACTCACTGCGCATCCGGCTTGAATACCTGGGTATGGAATATTCATCGAGATTGCGTTCTGAGGAATCGGAGTATTACCGGCATATTTGCCTGGTCCAGCACCGTTAAGATTATTAGCAATAATGGTACCACCTGTTGAAACGATCGTTGATCCACCTCCAACATTAAATGTTACACCTGGTTGAAGTGTACCTGTCGTAAGTTGCGAAATAGAAAGGGTTGTGCCGATCGGAAGCGATGTGCTCCATGTAGGAGTGGATGATCCATTCAAAGTTAAGAACGCACCAGGTACAGTCGGTGCATAAGGCATAGCGACACTCGATGCATTTCCTACCCAAATATTATTCGGTGGAAGTGGAGGAAGCGTTGCCGTTCCGCTTGCAGACCACTGCATATTTCCATTTACATCACTTACAAGTGTGCTTAATGGTCCCGGCGGTGGAGTATTTGGCCATGCTAATGAATAGCTGAACGTCAACGTCGTAGGCGTATAGAGAGTTACCGCTCTATATGGCGTCGCACGCGCATCAATTACCAAGCCATCGGCTCCAAGCTGACGCGTCAAGGGTTGCGCGTTCACTGAGGAAGCGCCTCCAATGCTTAAAGCGATGGAAAGAACGCAAAGGAAATACTTTGTCTTTTCAAGCATAGGTTGTCGTAGTAAATAAGTTTTCTTTCCCTTCAGGTGTGCAAACTTCACGAAGTGACGAATGTACCATTGCGTCTAAAACGGACGCATTCCTCCTGTTAAAAAAGAAAAAACTGAATGTTTCGATATATAAAATAGTAGCTTGTATCCCGCCCAAACCTAAATGTAACGCCCAAACGATACACTATAGCTTGGAATTTTGGTCAGCTCTTCGTGGAAAAAAAGCTATCGCAAGAACCGTATTCTACTCCCGTGACAGGATAGAAAATCGATTCGAATTAAAAAAATCTTGATCAATCACGGCGCATGATTATGCCGTATATGGATCACTTGGTTTCTATTTTGAATTTATAATGACAGAGCAAAGTCGTGGCAGACGATAACTTTGTGACTTAATCCATGTACAGCAGGATTGGTGGCGCAATATCTGCTAAAGGGATAAACTTGTTGTGCATACAGCAGCGTAAGCAAGACTAACGACAGTTGTAAGTACAATAATGGACGAAGTGGTAAAAAAACATGAAGGCTTCCGTGGCGCGTTTTCCTTTATGTTCTGTGGCGATTACTAAACTTCGCAGTACAAATATACAACAACTTTTTCCTATTTCCAAATGATTTTTGAAAATACTTTCAAAAACATCCATACTTAAACTCCCTGATTTAAGGATTTCCTGCAAAGTTATGCAGAAATAAAATTTTAGCATCTACTTTATTAGTAACAAGTTATAGGCTTTATTTTTAATACAGGAACAGAGAATGATCTGATAATTTTTAAGAGTAAGATATTGGCAAAATTGCGTATGAACATATTGGACTCATCATGATTTCAGCCGAGTAACATTGGAAGTATTGTGGTAGGATAAGAGCATAATGAACCACAATTTAAGTGCTTCTTTTCTGATTTTGAATGATCGTCGCTCCTGGAATGAAGTTGAAAAATTAATAAGAAGTAGGTGAAATTGGGGTTGCAAACTAGGTATGTTTTGCGTATTTTTGTATTGGAATTGAGGTTCAAGAATCATTTATAACGAATATGTCCCTGCCACGGGATTATGACACGAACTGCAATGTATGGTTAAGGTTAGGTAAAATGCAGTAGTGTTCAAGAGAAAAAGCGAGCAAGGCTCGCTTTTTCTTTTTTAAAAGGTCTTAAACTCTCCGAATAGCTCTCGAGCACTCTTCCCGGAAAGCAACCCTGATTCTGTTTTTTGCTCCCCCTCAAAAGATAAATGCAGTTCTGCAAAGATCTCTTCTTGTTGAGCAGAGGGGATAACGACCACTCCATTAGCATCACCAAAGATTAAATCATTCGGACGTATTCGAACTTCACCCATCATTACTTCAACTCCAAACTCAGCCATATATCCCCTTCTCCGAATATCTTTAATACATCGGTATTCACCAAATACCGGAAAATCGAGGTTGGATATTTGCTCAAGATCCCTGACCCCGCCGTTTACTAATGCGCCTTTCGCACCACGAGTCTTAGCCCGTGTGGACATCAGCCCTCCCCATAATGCAGCGTCAATATCCGAATCGGCAGCAACAACGACAATTGAATCGTTTGGAATAGAATCTACCATTTGTAATAGTGTATCTATTTCGACGTACTCAGTAGTAGGAATAACTCTGCAGGGATAAGCGTAACCGGCGATCTTAACATGAGGATCAGAAAAAACAGATTGAATCTTTCGATCAACGACATAACCCGAAATCCCAAGCCTATCCATCGTATCACTCACTAAAGGAGTGAAAAGCTGTTCCAGGAAATCTAATTTTTCATCCTTTCTCATCGAAGTCCTTTCGGCATTGACTCAAATCCCGGTTGCACATTCACTCCGCCGAGCGACCGCCACGTATCATCTTCAAGTGAACATAACACCCAGCAAAAATTGATGGGATACCCTGGAGATGCAACATTAGGATGATAGCCTTCAACAATTGTTACGGCATCGTCTTCATAAACCGGCATAACAAATTCAGGATTTTTCAGGTCGGTATAAATAAACTGTGTGCCGAATCCCGGCTCAGGAATATCAAAGAAAAGATAAAGTTCTTCACGAGTTGCAGCGTGTTCATGCGGAGGCCAGCTTGTCCAGTTGCCGGGTTTGGACATTGTCACCCCCATGAGGATTCGCGATCCCTCAACATTCTCGGCTATCACCTTATGAATATCACGGAAGTATGGCTCGGCTCCGACGTGCAAAGTCAGACTATCGCTGTTTTTGACCTCATTCTCGAAATTTACATATTTCACCGGATGTATTTTCTCTGTCGCGCAAGAGGCTTCCACAATGTCAATACCATCATCGGTACTCACTTCAAAGGGCAATCCTCTTGAAATGTATAATCCGTCAAGTCTGGAAAGCTCGTAATTTTTTCCCTCAACCGTTACTTTTCCTTTCCCGTGCAAGCATAGCAGCGTAGTTTCAGCGCCATCGTTGATGCCTTTTGCTGAATGGTGATCTTTATCTAAGATAATTCTTCCGGCAGAAAGATGCTTAAAAGCAGAGTTCTTCGGAGTCATCGAAATGACCCTTCCCTTTTGCGATGCCGTATTGCGAAACAACCAATTCTTTGTCATAATTTTTAAAAGCTATTAAATCCCCCATCCACTGTCAGAATATGACCGTGCATATAATCAGAAGCTTTCGATGCAAGAAAAATAAATGCGCCTGCGAGTTCATCCGGTTTTCCAAAACGTCCTGCGGGAATACGTGATAAAATTTGTTCGGTGCGTTCAGGATTGGCGCGCAATGCCGCCGTTGCATTCGTTTCAAAATATCCAGGTGCGATCGCATTGACATTAATATGATGCTTTGCCCATTCATTTGCAAGAGCTTTCGTGATTTGTGCAATACCTCCTTTTGCGGCGGCATACGCTACAACATTCATTCCACCGGAAAAAGAAAGGACAGATGCAATATTAATAATTTTTCCGCCACCCGACTTCATCATCTCTTTTGCAACATCTTGAGACCAATGAAAAACAGAAGTTAGATTTGTCTCGATTACTTCATCCCAATCAGTGGAGGAATATTCTATTGCAGGATTTCTCCGAATGATACCGGCATTGTTAACAAGAATATCTATCTTTCCATAATCATGCAATGCTGCTTTGATGACTTGTTTTCTCGATGCATCGGAAGTCACATCTGCCTCGACAATGCTTGATCTACTTGGCTCGGGAAGGAGCGCTTTTGTTTCCTCAAGCATTTTTGGATCGCGACCAATAATGACAACATTTGCACCGGACGCATTGAGTGCAATTGCAGCAGCCCTGCCCAAGCCGCGCGAAGCTCCGGTGATAATTGCAGTCCTGCCATCCAATCGGAAGAGATTTTCTGTATAGTTCATGAATTTAAAGATACGAATCACTTTTACAACGAATATTATTTCATGTCAATTTCATTAAAACCTGAACATCTCAAGAGATATAAAGATATTGCGCTGCTTCTTTGGAAATATGGGCGAGGTGACCTGATGAAATCCAGTGGATTAGAAAAAGTATTCGACAAGGAAGAACATCCTGAGAGATCAGAAAGCCAGCCCCCACTTCTTATCAATCCGAAAGCGGAAGAACTTGCTGTCGACCTCGAAAAGATGGGACCCATCTATATTAAACTCGGGCAGCTCCTCTCTACCCGCAACGATCTGCTTCCTCCGGAATATGTTGAGGCACTGACACGCCTTCAAGATAAACTTCAGCCATTTTCTTTTGCAGAGGTTGAAAAAATTGTCGAGGAAGAATTAGGTGTTCGCATCTCCAAAGCATTTATAGAATTTGATGCAAAGCCAGTTGCCTCGGCATCACTCGGGCAAGTGCACAGAGGAATTTTACGAGATGGCAGACCAGTCGTTATAAAAGTTCAACGGCCGGGTGTCAGGAAACAAATAGAGGAAGATCTTGAAGTTCTACGCGAAGTTGCAGAGTTTCTTGATAAACATACGGAGTTCGGAGGCAGATTTCATTTCCAACAATTGCTCGAAGAATTTCGACACGACTTAGTTCGTGAACTTGACTACCAACAAGAAGCAAAAAATCTTATTGAGATCGGTACAAATCTCAAAGAATTTGAGAAGATCATTGTTCCGGCTCCCGTTCATGATTATACAACAGGAAAAGTCCTGACTATGGATTACGTCTATGGCAAGAAAGTAACTTCTCTTGGACCATTAGCGCACATGGAAATTGATGGAATAGCTCTTGCCGAAGAATTATTCCAAGCATACTTAAAACAGATCTTGATCGACGGAGTTTTTCATGCTGATCCGCATCCCGGAAATGTCTTCATTACCGATGATGGTCGCATAGCTCTCATTGATCTTGGGATGGTCGGGCATATAAGTCCGTTGATGCAGGAAAAACTCCTTAAACTTCTTCTTGCGGTCAGTGAAGGAAATATAGATAAAGCCGGAGATATGGCGTTGAAGATCGGCTTCCACTCTGAGAATTTTAACGAAGCTGAATTTCGCAGAAGACTTGGCGTAGTCATTACCGATCAACAAGGTGCTACGATGGAGGATATTCAAGTCGGGCGTACCATGCTCAACTTCATCCGCTCCGCATCAGAAAATGGTCTGGAAATGCCATCGGAGTTGACTATGGTAAGCAAGACACTGCTGAATTTGGATATTGTCGGAGTTACGCTCGACCCAAAATTCGATCCGAATGAATCAATTCGCAGAAATGCAGCCGATCTGATGAGAAAGCGGCTGCTCAAAAATATTTCTCCGAGCAATATTTTCACTTCCGTCATAGAAACAAAAGAATTTATTCAGGAAGTACCGGGTCGAATAAATCGCATTCTTGATGCTCTTGCAAAAAATCAATTCAAAGTTCAGATTGATTCCGGGGAAGAAAATACTCTTATCGAAGGTTTCCAAAAGATCGCAAATCGTATAACAACCGGACTGGTGCTTGCTGCCCTAATTATTGGCGCTTCCTTATTAATGAGAGTTGAAACTCCCTTCCAAATCTTTGGGTATCCCGGGATAGCAATCATCTTATTCCTTTTTGCTGCGGGCGGAGCTATCTGGCTCCTTCTCAATATCATTCTGCACGACAGAACGATCAATAAGCGGAAGAAACCGTAACTTAGTCACTTCGACACTTCGTCAAATACACTATAATATATATAGTGACGAACTTTGTAAGGATATCTCTAAGTTCGTCACTTCGTCACGTTTCTATAGGAACTGACGAACTGACTAAGTAGAAGCCAATGAAGAAGTTTAAGAATAACCATTTTCCTCATTATTAATGCTCAAGGCTCAAAAATTCCGTAACTTCGTAACAATTAATTAATACATATAAGGTTATACGTGCGTTACCGATGGAATCTTGCTCAGAGAACTGAGGGAGATATTGAGGCAGCACGCAGTTTATCACAATCGATCAATGTTCCGGAAAGTATAGCATCTATTCTTGTTTCTCGTGGAATAAATACGTTCGATGAAGCGAAAACCTTCTTTCGTCCGTCATTAGATTTATTACATTCGCCGCAGTTAATGTCCGATATGGGCATTGCGACAGATCGCGTCAGATCAGCCATTACTAATGGCGAGTTGATCGCAGTCTATGGCGATTATGATGTCGATGGCACTACGAGTACAGCGATGCTGACAATGTTTTTGCGATCAATTGGGGCAAACGTTGCGTATCATATCCCGAATAGGTTTACCGAAGGGTACGGTCTGACGACAATAAGTCTCGACCGTCTTTTTAACGACGTTCAAGGTAAACCAAAACTTCTCATCTCAATTGATTGTGGTATTACTGCTATCGACGCTGTGGCGTATGCTCGCAGTAAAGATGTTGATGTCATTATCTGTGATCATCACGAACCAACCGATACCCTTCCCAATGCCAATGCAATTCTCAATCCGATAAAGCCGGGGTGTGATTATCCCTACAAACATCTTTGTGGATGTGGAGTAGGATTTAAACTCGTACAATCACTTGCTGAATCTTACGGAAAAAAAGAAGCGGCGTATGAATATCTGGATTTTGTAGCACTTGCAAGCTCTGCCGATATCGTTTCTCTTCAAGGCGAAAATAGAATTCTGGTTTATTATGGTTTGGAGCGTTTAAATAAAGATCCTCGTCCCGGCATTAAAGCCCTGATCGACGGAGCAAATCTTAAACAAGGAAAAATCACTACGACGCAGATCGTCTTTGGTTTAGCTCCGCGCATTAATGCTGCGGGCAGACTTGGTGAAGGAAGCCGTTCAGTAGAATTGCTGATGGCAGTAACCGCCGATGAAGCGCTGCATTCAGCAGCAGTACTTGAACTTGAAAATATTAATCGCCGCAAGATCGACGAAGAAGCATTCTTCGAAGCTGTCGTACTTGTTGATGAAATGCTTGACCGCGAACGCGACAGAATTATTGTATTACATAATGCGACATGGCATGCAGGAGTGATAGGTATTGTTGCATCACGTCTTGTCGAAAAATATCATCTACCTGTTGTTCTTATGACAACGATAGATGGCGTTGCAAAAGGAAGCGCTCGATCTATCATCGGATTTGATATTCATTCTGCTCTCAAACGCTGCGAAGATAAACTCATCACTTTCGGTGGTCATAAATATGCTGCAGGAGTTTCGATGAAGCCTGAACGTGTTGATGAATTACGTCAGGCAATAAATCTTGTTGCACAGGAAATGGTAAGTGACTCCATGCTTCAACGAGAGCTTGTCATTGATGCAACAATAGATCTTGGCGAACTGAATCCAAAATATTTTGCTGTCATCCGACAGCTTGCTCCATTTGGACCTGATAATATGCGTCCGCTATTTTATTCGAAGGATGTTCAGATAGTAGGTACTCCACGAATCGTCGGAAAAGGTATTCCCCATCTCAAAGCAAATGTCCGTTCAAAAAATCGAATTGACTACGAAGCCTTTAAAGCAAATCGTACCGATACGAATCCAAATACAATTCCGTTCAATCTTGGCGGTAATCCGATAGATGCTATCGGATTCGGTCTTGGAAAACGTATTGAGGAACTTGGCACAGGTAGAAAGCTTCGAGATGATATGGAGGTGATATTTGCACTTGATGAAAACGAGTTCAATGGGAAGACGACGCCGCAGTTAGTCATAAAAGACTTTAAGTAATTTATGTCTGGGCATAGTAAATGGTCACAGATTAAGAGAAAGAAAGCTGTCACTGACGGAAAACGCGGGCAGATGTTTACCCGGCTGGGTAAAGAGATCGCTATTTCTGCCAGACTTGGCGGCTCAGATCCTGAAGGAAATGCAAGGCTTCGTTTGGCGATCGAACGTGCCCGAAAAAGCTCAATGCCGAATGATAATATTAAAAGAGCGATTGCAAGAGGTTCCGGTGCGGAGGGCTCTGCAGCATTCGAAGAACTTACTTATGAAGGGTATGGTCCCGGCGGAGTAGCAATTATGATCGAGGCAGCGACAGATAATCGTAATCGTACCATTGCAGAGATGCGCCATATCCTCACCAAACATGGTGGCAATATCGGTGAAAGTGGATCAGTCGGTTGGATGTTTTCCAAAAAAGGAATTATCGTTATTCCAAAAGCGGGACAAGAAGAAGATAAAATTCTTACGATTGCACTCGAAGCCGGAGCTGATGATTTGATAACCGGTGACCCGGAATATTTCGAAATTCAGACTTCACCTGAACAATTCGAAAATGTTTTAAAATCTATTAATGAAGCAAGTCTTCCTGTTGAAGAAGATAAAGTTGGTCTTATCGCTTCAACACAAGTTAAAGTCGAAAACGAAGAAGCCGAAAAACTGATGAAGCTGCTTGAAATGCTTGAAGAGAACGAGGATGTGCAGAATGTATATTCGAATGCAGAGTTTGCTTAATTATAGCATACTTTTCAAAGCTGCTTCTAATTCTATCTGTTCAAATTTGAATCCTGAATCATTAAGTTTTTTGGGAATGACTTTCTGACCGTCGAGTAATAACTCCTGCCCCATTTCACCGAATATCAACTTTACAGCAATTGATGGAAGTGGGAATATTGCCGGGCGATGAAGCACTTTTCCTAACGTTTTTACGAATGTTTTATTTGTAACAGGGCTAGATGAGACTCCATTTATAGCGCCTTTAATTCCGTTAGTTTCAATTGAATATTGGTATATCCTAAGAAGATCATTAAGCGTTATCCAACTCCACCATTGCTTTCCCGAGCCAACAACACCGCCGACTCCGATTTTAAAGGGAAAGAGCAATTGTTTCAACGCCCCGCCTTCTGGACTCAATACCAATCCTGTACGAACATTGACGACTCGAATCCCCGTTTGTTGAATTGGCTTTGTCGCTGCTTCCCAAGCTTTGCATACTTCGGCAAGAAATCCTGTTCCGGCGGAGCTATCCTCAGTTAATTCTTCATTATTGCGATTCCCATAAAAACCAATAGCTGACGAGCAAATAAATGCCTTCGGGGGATTTTTAAGTTTAGAAATACATTCGGCAAGAAATCGGGTTGATATAATCCGACTATCCAATATCTTTTTTTTCTTTGCATTTGTCCATCTGCCGTTGATAGATTCACCGGATAAATGTACGAATGCATCATATCCTTCCAGTCGCGAAATATCTACTTCACTTTTATAAGGATCCCATAATAATCCAGGATTGTGAGATGAGCGCACTAAACGAGTCACTTCATGACCTGAAGCAATAAGCTTTGGAATAAGTCTTGAACCAATAAAACCTGTTGAACCGGAAATAAGTATTTTCATACTTACTAAACAATATTTGGTTATGATCAGTTTTTTACTCAACTCCAAGGAAGATAGAAGTTCTGTTGATATAGGTGGTTTTGCCATAACAATATAGAAAAAGGCGTATTTTTGTAGTAAGTTTATGCCTACTGAGGAATCGGAGGATAGACTGTTTACACAACAAATTCTAATAAATCATGAAATTTACTTTTACAATTGTATTCCTGATATTAGCTTTTTTCATAACCGAAGAAGCTTCCGCTCAAATTTGGGTTCGTTATAATGTCGCGAACTCCCAAATTGTTTCTGACCATGTTTCCACGATAGCTTTTGACGGAAATGGGAATAATTGGATCGGCACTTTAGACAGTGGGTTGGTAAAATTTGACGGTACAACATGGACAAACCTCACCTCAAATATAAATCAAGTCGGTGTTTTAGCACTTGCAACCTTGGGCAGTAATTTATGGGTTGCAACAGGCAATGGAGGTGGATTGCAAAAGTTCGACGGCACCACATGGTCAAGTGTTGCACCCAATTCCCATGCTGAGTATACCAATGCACTAGCAACAGATAATTTAGGGCAGCTCTGGGATGGAAACGACGCTGGTTTAAGTGTCTTACGGACATCGGGAACATGGAACACGTTTTTAAGCGCTCAAACAAATACACATCTCCCTTCTGATAATATAAGCGCTGTAACCGTAGATAATTCAGGAAATATTTATGCGGGTTTTACCTTTCAGTTTGGTATTGTTAAGCTTAATGGATCTAGCGGTGATGGCACATTGATAAGTAAAGATGCTTACCCTACTTTCCCTGACGACTATGTAACTTCTATTGCAATCGATTGGGGTGGAAATATATGGGCAGCTACAAAAACAAGCGGAGTTGTCAAAGTTTCAGGCTCCAACGCAACAGTATATTCACAATCAACTGATGCAACATTCATTGACGACGTTGTCAATACGGTAACTGTTGATGGTTGCGGTCATGTTTGGATCGGCACATTACATGGTGCGGCAATGTATGACGGCAGCAAATGGACTCAGTATAATAAAGCAAATTCTCAGTTGCCAAATGACACTGTTTATTATATTGGAGTTGACGGTCCCGGTCACATTTGGTTTTGCACAAATGGTGGGCTTGAAGAATTTAAACCACTTCCTCAAAAAATCGACCTTCAGCTTCCAACAAATGCTTCGATCGTCACGGCTGACAGCACTAACTTAAAGTGGTATTTTGATTGCCCCGGTATTACGAAATACTGGGTGGAGATAGCTGACAACCCTACCTTTACAAATTCAAAAGTCGATACTACAAGCGCAACTTTAATCCAAAATGCAAGTCTTTGGGATACGGGACTTGTCAACCATTCCACATATTATTGGAAGGTAAAAGCATTGAATGACGCAGGATGGAGCACTTTTAGTGAAACCTGGAGCTTTGCCGTAAATATTCCCCCATCTGCAGTAAAAGAATCATCCGATGCAGGATTTATTCTCGAGCAAAACTATCCGAACCCATTTGCTGCGGCAACTACTATCAAAATATATGTTCCGAATCACGCGACTTTATCGTTGAAAGTATTCGATGAATTAGGACGTGTAGCAGCAACGATCATTCAAGGTGAGTTTGAAAAAGGTGAGTATTCAATTCCATTCGACCTCACATCACATAATTTACAAAGCGGTGCATATTTCTATACCCTGCAAAGTGGAAACACAACTTTACAGCGTGCAATGCAGGTGATCCATTAAAATTTGGGATCTAATAAAAAGGGTTGATGAAAAGTATAATCTTCTCATCAACCCTTTTTTATATCTGTTAAACTTGTGGAGGTGAGGGGAATTGAACCCCTGTCCGAAAAGCACGTACCGTAGCGTCTACGCACGTATCCTCTTGTTATTTAATGATGGATGCCATAGCAAGAGGCAACCGACATTCATCATCGCTCTTCCTTTTTACGATCATGCGCGAAAAACGTTCAGCATGAAAGAGACCGAACATACGACTCCTGTGATCAAAACTCGCTCGTTCTAATGAGTTTTGCAGAAGGGCACCCTCTCTCCGAAGAGAGAAACAGCGTCAACGCGGTACTAGCCCGCGGAGCTTAGGCAGCCATAGCATAG
>JBBQWV010000004.1:0-259450 GCA_038210275.1 Kapaibacterium sp. (SeqCode)
CAGCATCTGACATTTCGATCTTCAAAAGCCAGCCTGCTGCGTATGGATCTTTATTCACGGTTTCCGGAGCGTCGTTGAGCGCTGAATTTACTTCCGTGATCTTGCCTGATACCGGTGAATAAATATCACTGACGGTTTTTACTGCTTCGATCGAGCCAACGGAGTCACCTGCTTTGACATCTTTGCCGGAATGCAGATCAAGATAGATCACATCGCCAAGTTCGCCCTGAGCAAAATCAGTAATGCCGATAACGGCAGTGTTGCCTTCAACGCGAATCCATTCGTGCTCTTTGGTATAGGTGAGGGTTTCTGGAAAATTCATGGTGTTCTTATGTTTTTATAATTAAAATTTATTTTTGTGTCATTGCGAGGAGGGCTTTAGCCTGACGAAGCAATCCCCTGATATTATGTAGCAACTTAGAGTCTACCACGATTTAGGGGATTGCTTCGTCGTCGCGGAGTTTACACTGAGTGTAACGAATATGCGACTCCTCACAATGACACTAAATCACGATTTCTTCCATTCAAAAGTCTCCAAGAAGTGCGTATCGAAATCGCCGGCTCTGAAACGCTCGTCGCGCATCAGTGCTTTGTGGAAAGGAATCGTTGTGTGAATACCTTCGATCACAAATTCTTCGAGTGCCGATTGCATTCTATCTATCGCTTCAGTGCGATCAGCGCCGAAGGCAATAAGTTTGCCGACAAGTGAATCGTAATACGGCGGAATCGCATAGCCGCTATACGCATGCGAGTCTAATCTGATGCCATATCCACCGGGCGCGTGAAAACTTTTGATCATTCCCGGTGACGGACGGAAATCGTGCTCTACATCTTCAGCATTAATGCGGCATTCGATGGCATGACCTTGCGGCTTGCGTGGCTTCTTCGAAATTTTTCCGCCGCTTGCAACATGAAGCTGCTGCTTGATAAGATCAAGTCCGATCACTTGTTCGGTTACGCAATGCTCAACTTGGATGCGCGTATTCATTTCCATAAAATAGAAATTGCTCTCGGCATCAAGTAAAAATTCTATTGTCCCTGCGCCAACATAGCCAACACTTGCAGCACCTTTGACAGCGGCATCACCCATCTTCTGACGCAATGCTTCAGTAACAACCGGTGAAGGAGATTCTTCGACAAGTTTTTGGTGGCGGCGCTGAATAGAACACTCACGCTCATTATAATGCACGACCGTGCCGTGCTGATCACCGAAAACTTGAATCTCGATGTGGCGAGGCTTTCCAACATAACGCTCTATATATACTGCGCCATTTCCGAATGCAACAACAGCTTCTGTTTGTGCCATCTGCACATTGACTGCAAGATCTTCTTCTTTGGTGACAACGCGCATTCCGCGTCCGCCGCCACCAGCGACAGCTTTGATGATGACCGGAAATCCAATCGCTTTTGCAACATCCATCGCCTCATCAAGCGATTCAACGACACCATCTGTCCCTGGGACAACCGGCACGCCTGCTTTTTTCATCGTCTCTTTTGCGCGGGCTTTATCACCCATTGCCTGAATCATGTCAGGCGTAGGACCGATGAATGTAAATCCCGATGCCGTACAAATATCAGCGAACTCGGCATTCTCAGCCAGGAATCCATACCCCGGATGAATTGCTTCGACGTTTGTGAGATGTGCGGCGCTGATGATCTGCGGGATATTCAGGTAACTGAGCTTTCCAGCCGGCGGACCGATGCACACAGCCTCATCTGCAAAACGAACATGAAGCGAATGCCTATCAGCTTCCGAAAAAACGGCAACCGTCTTCACGCCCATCTCGCGACAAGTGCGGATGATACGAAGAGCGATTTCGCCACGATTGGCTATGAGAATTTTATTAAACACTTCAGAATTTCTTATTTTTCATTGCAAGCGAAACCCCATTCGTTACCCTGTCGTTGAAAAGTATACGAGCCAACTTTATCTTCCCATTTCCATTGTTCTACTTTACCACACTTGGTAGAAAAAGGAATATGATGAGGCTTGCCAAATTTCTTTTTTAATTCATTCAAGGCTAATTTTCTCTCCCCCTTAGAAAATTTTTCATTGTACTCTACACTATCGCCTGGATAAATTCCGGGAAAAACAACTATTATATCTGCAACGCGATCTAATGAATCGATTTCCATATCGAGGGAAGCAAACTTACCCCATCTCTGAAAAGATCGATGCGATAGACGAAGTGCTTTTGGGTATCCTGAGCTATGCGTGTCTATAATAATCTTGAAATCGGGATCGATAGTCTTCATATATGAGGATGCTTCGTTCATACTCTTTCCCAGAAGTTCTTCCTGAGCAAACGATTGCCCGAAAAATCCAACAAGACTAAAAGCTATGAAAAGCAAGCGAAACTTCATGCCTTTTCAAGAATAAATAGCGTTTGCCCGTATTCAACAGGCTGCCCATCTTCAACGCAGATCTTGATGATCTTCCCGGCTGCATCGCTTTCGATTTCGTTCATCAATTTCATTGCTTCGACGATGCAGAGCGTTGCGCCGACCTCGACATTTTGTCCGATTTGCACATACGAATCAGCATCCGGCGAAGGTGCGCGGTACAGTGTACCAACGATCGGGGATTTTACTTCGTGAGTATTGGCAGAGAGTGCAGGCGCTCCGCCACTGGCGGCGGCTGGGACGGCTTGCGCTGCGGGTGCAGTCGGCGGCGGACCGTACGCATATTGCGGCGGCATTGCATACTGCATTTGTGCTGCAGGCTCTTTTTGGCGCGCTAATCTGATCTGCGCCCCTTCTTCTTCGATCTCTAGCTCCGTGAGAGTGCTGTCATCGAAGAGTCGTAAAACTTTCTCTAAATATGTTAAGTCCATAGTGGCTCCTTTAATTAAGTGAGAGAAGAGAAATTATTTCTTCACACGCTCCATGTACTGACCTGTGCGCGTATCGACTTTTACCATATCACCTTCATTTAAGAAAAGCGGTACGTTTACCATCGCTCCCGTCTCAAGCTTCGCAGGCTTCGTGCCTCCAGTTGCGGTATCACCTTTCATGCCGGGATCTGTTTCGATGATGGTGAGATTCACTGCAGGTGGTACTTCGACAGCAACGATCGTGCCATCTTCAGCAAAAATAATATCGACGTTATCAGATTCGCGAATAAATTTGGCAACATCACCCACTGCCACCGCTGATACATTGATCTGCTCGTAGTTTTCGTTATCCATAAAAACGAAATCGTTGCCGTCCTTATAGAGATATTGAAAAGTCTTTTTTTCCATGCGGATCATCTCGACTTCTTCGCCAGATCGGTAGCGCATTTCTTTCAAATTTCCGGTGCGAAGCGAGCGCAATTTTGCCTGCACAAAAGCGCGCAAATTGCCGGGTGTCCGGTGCTCATATTCTTCAATTCTATAAAGTTCGCCGTTCATCTTGAGCACGGCGCCATTGCGAAAATCGTTCGTAGAAGCCATATAATGAGTATTTAAGTAGTATTTCGAGCTTTAGACTTGCAAAATTACGGAAGATTAACCCCTTTTCGGGAAATTCCGCTAATAATAGAACCGTGCTAACACCAAATCGGACTTAATTCTTCCTGATAACAACAAATTTTCCACCGTCCCGATGACCGTCAACATAGACCGAATAATAGTAAACTCCACTCGGCACGATTCTGCCTAAATCGTCCCGCCCGTCCCATTCGACATACCACGACCCGCCGAAGGGATCTGAGGCAAGCGTCTGAAGTTTCGGATCGGTTGACCGTTCGTAATGTCGGATGAGCGTATTGCCGGCAGAATAAATATTCAGATCAACCGTGCTTGGCTGAGAGGAATTTGTGGCGGCAAGAATATTGAGAACAGCTTGATTGTCTGATGAAGATATGACAAAAGGTTGAGGGAAAATTTTTGTAGCAACAAGAGTCGGCAAACTGATCGTATCGCAGAATGTTTCGGGAAGTAATTGATAAGTGGTCTCAAAGCTCAAAGGACTTTTACTTGTAACCGTTGCATTCGCTTGGAACGAGCGATCTGTAGAACGCGAAATAACGATGACCGATGTATCTTTTCCATACCCGCAAAGAAAAATATGAAGTGATGTCGGGTATGCAAGGAAAGATCTTGCAACATTCGGCTCAATGATCGTGTCTTGGATCTCATCAACATTAAATTTTCTGGCATCGGGAAAAGGACTTGTCCCCTGGAAATTTCTTCCCGTATAATAGATCGCCGTTCCAAATCTTTCATACTCCGTACAAAAATTTGTTCCGTGCTGAGTTAAAATGCTATCAAAGCAAAAAAGATAATCCGGAAGCTTTGTCGCATAAAAATCCCAAACATCTTTTAAAATTTCGTCCCCATATTTTTGAGAAAGATACTGCATCCAAACGCATTGCCCGTAATATCCTATATTATCGATGGAATCGAAAGGCTTATCTAAATGAAGAGTATAGGACGGGATGTATTGTAAATAATCCGGTACCCAGGGAGTGCTTCGCATCTCCATCCAGACAGCCATCATTTCGCGAAAGGCTACATCTTTATCGTTCGTGCCATAACTTCCATTCTGAATAACATGATGAAATTCATGAAAAACGGTAATCCGGGCTGCAGGCAATCCCAGTGTTGCGTAGCCTGATTCGAAACTATTATCAATGGTAATATATGAGAGATATCTCTTCAGACCTGAAGGCGAGGACGAGAGAGCATTTCCAAAAGGAGTGGTCACTCCATAAAATCCTGCACCAAGATGTTGAAGCTCGATATGCCAAGTAGAATCTGCAAAGGAGTATGGAGGTTTGGGGTAACCAAGTTCAACTACTTCTAATTGGTATGCTTCATCAGCAAAATGAGCAATACTATCTACATACTCAGACGTTGCAGCATTCGAGCCGGACTTATCGTAATAGATCGTGAATCTACCGGACGGAGATTTAACTGAATCGCTTAAGGACTGAGTCGAAAAAATTACCGCTTGTCTTAAATTTTTGCTAATGATTTGAATGTTATGCGCTTCATTCGCCAGCTCTGTTCCGCACTTTCCGTAATGATTCGGCATCATCGGCAATGATCTAAACAATCCTTTCATTTGCCCGTATAACAGAAGAACAGAATCTTCATGGGCAAGAGGCAAACCATATCGTACCAGTAATTCGTATTCGGAAATGCCTTGAGCTTGGGAAGCTAAGGGGACGGATTTTTGACCTAGTGCAACGGAAGAAGAACCTTCTATCAGCAACACTGCCGCACAAGTTAAGAAGTAACGTTGAAGAATGAATACTAAACGAACTACGCCTCTCTGCACTCTGTTTAATTATATAAGCTTTAGATGAATACAAACTCATATTCGTTTGTGAAACAAACATGGGTGAAGTTTCGTCATTAATAAGTACAAGATTGTTAATTTGTTACACCAAAAGGTATGGCACAAGAAGGAAATTTTTCAAACAGAGTTCAAGATGTCATCCGTCTTTCGCGTGAAGAAGCGATTCGCTTAGGGCATGATTACATCGGCACGGAGCATTTGCTCCTGGGCATCATTCGCGAAGGCGAAGGGATTGCCGTCAAGATCCTCCGAAATCTCGGAGTCGATCTCTATAAAATTAAGAAGGCTATCGAAGATACCGTACGCTCCGGTGGAGCGACACTGACGATCGGCAATATTCCGCTTACCAAACAAGCGGAAAAAGTGCTGAAGATCACCTATCTCGAAGCGAAGCTGTATAAAAGTGAAGTGATCGGCACTGAGCATTTACTTCTTTCGCTGCTTCGCGATGAAGATAATATCGCTGCTCAGATCCTCAATCAATTTAATTGCACCTACGACGGAATCCGTGCCGAGCTTGATAATATTATTTCAGGCAGAGCAACACCGGCACCGAAGCAGGCTGCTGCCGGAGAGAAAAAGCACGAGAAAACAAAAACGCCAGTGCTCGATAATTTCGGACGCGACTTAACAAAGTATGCAGCCGAGGATAAACTCGACCCGATTGTTGGAAGAGAAAAAGAAATTCAGCGCGTTGCACAAATTCTTTCTCGTCGCAAAAAGAATAATCCTGTGCTTATCGGCGAACCGGGTGTTGGCAAAACTGCTATTGCTGAAGGACTGGCTCTCCGCATCGTGCAGAAAAAAGTACCTCGCGTCTTATTTGATAAGCGGGTTGTTACCCTCGATCTTGCTGCACTTGTTGCCGGTACAAAATACCGTGGACAATTTGAAGAGCGCATGAAAGCCGTGATGAACGAGCTTGAAAAAGCGAAGGACGTTATTTTATTTATTGATGAGCTTCATACTATAGTCGGCGCAGGCGGCGCATCGGGTTCGCTCGATGCTTCCAATATGTTCAAACCGGCTCTTGCTCGCGGCGACATTCAGTGCATCGGAGCAACGACGCTTGATGAGTATCGTCAGTTCATCGAAAAAGATGGAGCACTTGATCGCAGATTTCAAAAAATCCTCGTCGAGCCGCCTTCAGTTGATGAAGCCATTCAGATCCTGAAAAATATTGCTCTGAAATATGAAGAGCATCATAGCGTACGCTATTCAGAAAAATCAATAGAGGCTGCAGTAAAGCTGAGCGACCGTTATATCACTGACCGTTACTTGCCGGATAAAGCTATTGACGTAATGGACGAAGCAGGTTCGCGCGTTCATTTGGCAAATGTTCATGCTCCAAAATCTGTCGAAGATCTTGAGAAAAAGATCGAGGAGATCAAGGTACAGAAAAATCTTGTCGTCAAAACGCAAAACTTCGAAGAGGCTGCACGTCTTCGTGATCTTGAAAAGAAAAACCAGCAAGACCTTGAATCCGCCATCAACGCATGGGAAGATGAAATGGGTACGCAGGTCTATGACGTCACCGAAGATGATATCGCCGACGTCGTCGCAATGATGACAGGAATTCCTGTTAACAAAGTTGCACAAAGCGAAAGCATTAAGCTTCTGAAGATGAGTGAAGCATTGCAAGGTGTGATCGTTGGTCAGGAAGAAGCTATTGATAAACTTACGAAAGCAATTCGCAGAACTCGTGCAGGATTGAAAGATCCGGCACGTCCGATCGGAAGTTTCATTTTCTTAGGACCTACAGGCGTAGGAAAAACGGAGCTTGCAAAAGCGCTTGCCCGTTATCTTTTCGATGCTGATGATGCGCTGATCCGCATTGATATGTCGGAGTATATGGAGAAGTTTTCCGTATCGCGTCTTGTCGGCGCACCTCCGGGATACGTCGGTTATGAAGAAGGTGGTCAACTTACGGAGAAAGTCCGTCGCAAGCCATATTCCGTTGTCTTGCTTGATGAGATCGAGAAAGCGCATCCGGATGTCTTCAATATCTTGCTACAAGTGTTGGATGACGGACAGCTTACCGATTCGCTCGGGCGTAAAGTTGATTTCAAAAATACGATCATCATTATGACTTCGAATGTCGGTACACGCGACATCAAGAAGCAGCCACGCATCGGCTTTGGCGAATCTGCCTCGGCTGATGAGCATGGCAAGATGAGAGATCAGATCGATGAGTCAATGAAACGTCTCTTCAATCCTGAATTTTTGAATCGCGTTGATGAGACTATCGTCTTCCGTTCGCTGACAAAAGAAGATATTGTACAGATCATTCAGATCTCGCTCAAGAAACTTCTTGCACGTGTCGAGCAGATGGGTGTGAAGGTCGAATTATCACAGACGGCGTTGGCGTTCGTTGCTGATAAAGGCTTCGATAAACAATATGGCGCACGTCCGCTACGAAGAGCGATGCAGAAATATATTGAAGATCCGATCGCTGAAGAGATATTGAAAGGCTCCGTCAAAGAAGGCTCACTTGTCAAAGTTGACGTTGCCGCCAACGATGTCGAGCTGCTGTTCCAGATCGAAACGCAAGGCGAAACCAGCACAACCACCGTTCATCATGCCACCATAGAAGATGTGATGAAAGAAGCTGGCATCACCCACACCGAAGACGTAGAAGATGAAGGCATCGATTCGGTAAGTGAGGGGAAAAAGTAAACTCTAATTCATTGTCAAATGAAAAGCCGCAGATTATTAATCTGCGGCTTTTTTTTCTCATCAAGGTTCAAATAGTCCTGTGCACTACTGCAGCGCTTGCCTGTGCTGTAGGAAAAATAATGATCTCAGCGACCTGGACATGATCGGGACGCGATGCTGACCAGACGATTGCATCGGCGACATCTTCGGGGCTGAGGGCTTTGAGATTCTTATAAACTTGTGCCGCTTTTTCTTCGTCGCCATGAAAGCGGACTTTAGAGAATTCCGTTTCGACTAAGCCGGGATCAATCGTCGTAACGCGAAGCGGCGTATCAACTAAATCCATCCGCAAACCTTTGGTGATAGCATCCACTGCGTGTTTGGAGGCAGCATACACATTGCCTTTGGGATAGACTTCATGTCCGGCGATTGAGCCGATATTGATGATATGCCCCTTGCCGCGGATCAACATACCCGGCACAATTTCGCGAGTGATGTAGAGTAAGCCCTTAACATTCGTATCAATCATCTCTTCCCAATCTTCGAGCAATCCGTCCTGAAGCTTGTCAAGTCCGCGCGAAAGTCCCGCATTATTGACAAGAATGTCGATCATCCGCCATTCTTCAGGCAACGAAGTAAGCGAGTGATGCACGGCTTTTTGATCGCGAACGTCAAGCTGAAAAATGTGAATATCAATTTCAGGAAACTGCGAATGAATTTCATTCTTCAATTCTTCGAGCCGCTCCATTCGCCTCGCACAAAGAAGAAGGTCGCACCCGGACTTTGCAAAAGCAAATGCCGTTGCGCGTCCGATACCGCTTGATGCTCCAGTGATGAAAACGGTTTGGGATTTTAAACTCATCGGGTTATCTGATATTCAGAATTTTCTGGGTTTCAACATGTGCTCCGTCATTCATCAGCACTTCGTACATTCCGCTTGTGCCTTGCCATTCGATGGTGCCGATGCCTTCAAGTCCGTCGTACTTCTTGACTGTTTTACCCTGAATATCAATGATCTGTATAGAAGCTTGATGAGAGGCATTATAATGGATATTGGTTCTTCCATCGGAGAATGTGCAATGCAATTCTTGCGACGCATGGTTTTGATCTTCAGCAACTGAAGAATTATCTGTGAGCGAAAAAATGAAGTGATAAATGCTTTGCGGACCAGCTTCGATCAGCACTCTATTACCGGTGATATGCGTCGGTATTCCCCATGAATAGATATTTGGGTTATCGGGATTTATCCCGAAAAGAAGAAAAGAAGCATAGACTTTATCCGAATTGATCTTGAGTACCAAATCCGGTCTTTCGCCTAATCCTTTATTGATCACGATGACATGGAGCTTCGTACTGTCATGAGAATCAAGAGAGGAATAGACGGAAGCAACCGATGAATCATTGACAGTCGCCTTGCAATAAATATCTCCGAATGTAGAATTCGCGCCGTCGTAATTGCGATAAATCTTGTACGCTCCGGAAACAAAACTTACCAAAGGTCCCCAATAGCTGGAAAAATACACATCGTATTTTCCGAAAAGCCCAAGAACATCAGTCATCGCAACCGCTCCGGAGATAGAAGAATCACCGCCATAATTTATTTCGGTAAACGCAAGCTTCGTACCGGGATAATATTTATCTATTGATGCTTTGAGCCACGGCAGCAAAGCCACGGGTGAAAAATACTGAGCGATCCAGCTATTTTCTTTATAATTTGGATCCCACAAAGTACGGGGTGCTTGGTCTCGGGCGATGAGCACTCCTGAATCCGCAACTTGAGATTGGGTGATGCGAGTAAGTTTCCCATTATTATCAAGTCCTTGTGCTTCTGGATACCAATGAAGATCAAGCACATCAAGCAAACGCTTCCCAGCTTTCGTCGAAGAATCTTTCATATTCGAAAGATAGGCATTGATATACGTGCCGTAGGATTTATACGAATTCCAATCCGGAGCATCCTGAAATGTCTGATATTCATTAAATCCATACATCACTCCGCCGAAAATTTCTGCATTCGGATCAACGGCTTTCACTGCTTTCGAAAGCGCTGTGCTTGTTGCAATATATTCTGCAATTGACGGTTTGTTCGGATGAATGCGTGGATGTGTTGATGGCCAAAGCCCGGGTTCGTTATCAATTTCGTATCCGCGAATGCCCCGAGGGACCTTTGTCCTGCCATATTTATTAACCAGGAAATTTACTTCTTCATCAGTATAGACTTTATTATCTGTAAGGTCAGGAGTAAGGCTGAACGGGCTGCCCTTTGCAAAATAAACTTGATTCCATCTCTTCGACGGTGCAGTTTCTGCCTGAGAAACGGGACCATTAACATCAGCCGCAACATAACCTGCCGCCTGCAATGTCACAAGCGAATAGCAATTCATTGCAAGCGAAGTGTCATGAAAAGCAGTGATGACGATACCCGGTTTTTTCGCATCGGCTCCGGTAATACCGGAGATGTATGCCATATAATCATCGCTTTGATTGAGATAATCAGTGCCGGCATTTGAGGCATTTGTTTCCCAATTATATCCTGTCATACGGTTTCCACCGATACGTCGTGCGGTGATATTTTCATCGCGATCATCGGATTGTCCATTCGAACCATAGATGAAAGGACTGATTGAATGAGTATCCAACGCGGGATAAACATTCACCAAAATTGGCATTGGATTTTGTGCAACAAGCAGTGATGGAATTGCCATCACCAAAAGAATCAAAATAAAATATTTTTTCATAATAGTTATTTGACTGCTGCTTCTTTATCTTTCCAACTTGTCCAATATTCTTTCCATTCCACCGCTTCGGCAGCAGGAGCGATCTTCAGCGGGTTGCGCGTATCAACCATCATGGCACATTCATTGGTGCGAGTGAGTTTATCTTGATTGCGCAGCGCCTTCGGATGCGGTCCATGGTGGATGCCTTGGGGATGAAGAGTGAGCATTGCCGCTTCGATATTATCACGGCTGAAAAAATCGCCATCATGATAAAAAAGCACTTCATCGTAATCAGAATTACGATGATAGAATGGCACTTTCAATGTATCCTTATCTTCTTCAAGCGGACGCGGTAAAAAAGAGCAGACGACAAAATTTGTCGCAAGAAAAGTGGTATGCACCGGCGGCGGCAGATGCACTCGCGGAGAGACCACCGGACGTATATCGCGCATATTAATCTTGAAGCACGTCAAATCACCGCGCCATCCGACAATATCTATCGGATCAAACGGATAAAAAATTGAAGTCCATTCGCCAAGTCTTTTGACACGAATCTCGTATTCTTTTCCATTCGAATCGGATTTCTTGAATTCCGTAAATTCAGGAATTGTCAATGCGCCAATATCATAAAGAGCATGCATACCCATCAAACCTTTCATTTCCGGAGTTGGCGGAAGTATCTCCGAATGCGCTTCGACTATGACGAAGAAATTATCTTTGGTCTCGGGTATCATCCTATATGTAGTGGCGCGCGGGATAACAATGTAATCGCCCGGCTCGAAATCGAGAACGCCGAAATCTGTTTCGAATTTTCCTCTGCCCCGATGAACAAAATACAGCAGATCACCATCGGCATTACGGAAGTATGCCGTATGTGGCTCCGAGCGGCGGGAGATCAGCATGATGAGATCATCATTATAAAGAATAGCTGTCGGCAAGCCATTCGCATCCTTCATATCGGTTGGCTCGATCTTATCAAGATAAAAGGCATGGGGACGCAGCGGTCCTTCGATGCGCGTCCAATCTGTCGGCGGATGTGCATGATAGAGATGCGAGACGCGTCCAAAAAAACCTTCGCGTCCGTGCTCTTCTTCGAATGACCCTTCAGGAAGCCCAACGTGTGGCTGCCTCGTCGCCTTCCCGCGCATTAATGGAAAATTCATAATAATTTTTTAATTATGTAAAATTGTGATATGCAAAACGATTTGGAAGGAGGAAATATTTCATAATTACGGCTAATGTGATTGGCGGACTTTTAGAGTCCGTCAAGCCGCAAATAACTCAAAACTCCACTTTCAAAACTACTTCAACGGTGTTTGCACCGAAACGGTCACAGTTCTGCAATAATACCTGCCTTCAGGTGTGGAGTTCATATCAGGTGAATAGGTCGGGCCAATACCTTCGACTTTCGTGACTTCAGCAACGGCATTTTCTTTCTTGATAAGATCATGCACAGCAAAAGCACGAGCAGTGGAAAGTTCTTTATTATGATCAAGTTCACCCATTGCATCCGTCGTTCCGGTGATCGAAACAGTTGAGCCATCGTGAATGGTCTTTGCAACAAACTCAGCCACCATCTTTTTATTGACAGCATTGATATCGGCTTTATCAAAATCAAAAACTACAAGCGAGAGACGAGAAATCTCGTAAGGATTCAATTCCTTCGTTGCAGGAAGATCGACATTAGACAAGCCTGAAATACCTTTCGTATCAGTCACTTCAAGTCCACATTTTAAGACTTCGCTGCCTTTGATATTCGCAGCAAGTTTTTCGGCGGCATGAGAATCAAGTTTCCAGCCAACAACAGCAGGAGGCTCACCGGATGCTCCGGCAGTGAAGACTTCCTCACCATGCGCCTTCACTCCTAACTTCCAAGATGCGATCGGATCATGAACGCGTACGCTCATCGCAAACGGCACCGATTCAGGGGTTATTGCATACTCTTTGAACTGAGCATGAACGACTGGCGAAAGAAGCGATTCATCATCTGCTAAAATTTCAACTCTGCGATTTTCGGAAATTCCGGCTGTATCTCGTAATGAAGATGGAATGGTCGGAGTCGGGCTGCTCTTGATCACAATCCTATCTTCAGAAATTCCCCACACATCAGTCAAATATTTTTTTACTGATTCCGCTCTGGACTTGGCTAATGTTTTAAGTTGCGACGATGACATTTCTTTTCCATCGGTTGTGCCATTGAGGGTAATTTTTCCTTCGGGCTTATCCGTCATTCTCTTGCCGAGAGTATTTAGGATATGATAATATGCACCGAGCGAATTATGTGGCAATTCATTTTCAGAAAAACGTGAGCGTTCACCGGAGGTGATCGTATGATAGCGCGATACAAGATTGGCGCTTGCGCTATCAAAGAAAAGATATGGTAGAATTGGAAATGTTTCTGTCACTGTCGTCTCATAAATATTCACTGATTTCGGCTCTGCTAAACCGACGTATGCAACAGGAGGCTCCGGTTTTGCCGGGGGCGGAGGTGGAGGTGGCGGCGGCGGCGGAGGGGGTGGTGGAGGCGGAGCCGGCACATTCTTATAAAAACTGTAACGTACAGCAACGCCAGCCTGTAATGTCTGCGTTTTCCAATGGTAATCGTTCTTGACTTCGGTGAACGGAAAATAATATTCAACTTCCGGCGCAGCAGTCAATCGTTGAGAAAGTGGAAAAGGAAAACCAAGTCCCCCGCTTGCGCCGAATGTCTGTTTCAGATTAATGATCGTACCGCTTCCATCAACTTTTGTCGTCGTACCTGTTTGCGGATAGACTACTCCCTGAGGTGTAGTAATATGTTCGGTCTGAGTATATGATGAAGAAGCGAGCGGAAAATTTAAGACTAATCCACTGCGAACATATAACGGGAAATTTTTGAATGGAGTAAATTTCAATCCCAGACCGGCTATCATCTCGATGATAGACGAACTGTACGTATTGGTGACACTGAGTTTTGTATACTTATTCGTGTTCGGGTCCAGTACGGAATCCTTACTATTAATGGCGTCGGCAAAATTTCCTCCGCGCTGGGCAATACCTGCAGAAGCATAGACATCGAACTTGCCAAAGACCGGTACTTCACAGAGCAGCCCTGCGGAAAATCCTTTTCCTGTTCCATTCCCAAAAACTCCACAACCGGCATCGCAGCAATAGACATTTGCCGTCGTCTTATGAAAATTCCAGGAGTAATCCCCATAGATCCCAAGCCGAAAAGCCACAGGTTTATCTGTGTTTGGGTTTGCGACCTGCTGCGGGCTTTGTGCGCGCAGAGATAGAGAAAAGAAAACGATGAACGTGAGAGAAAGTATTTGCTTCACCAAGAACTATATAATGTGTTTACTCTGCCATTTTTATTTCCTTACGACGATCCTCTTTGTTGAATGGAATTCGCCTGCATCGAAAACAAGTACATACGAGCCTTCGGCAAGATGAGAAACATCGAATCCGATCTTGTATCTTCCGCCTTTCATTGGCGTTGATCCGGTAAGAACGTCCATCATTTTTGCTCCGGTACTATTAAAGACAGTGAACTTCGGACTGACATCTTCGAAGAACTGCACTTCAGTCTCGATTTTTCCTGTCGTCGGATTCGGATACGGATCGGCAAAAGAATTTTGTCCGCCTTTGAATACAAGCGTACTGATCGAGCAGCGTGGATCGATCTTCACTGCGCTTGTATCTCCTGTCGGAACAGGCTTAATGAACATGATCGAATCGCTGGTAAATTTCCGAGGAATAAGAACGAGCGAAGAGATCGATGAGTCCGGAACATCCAAACGGAATTTCAATCTCGTGATCTCGCCTTTAACAACGCTGTCGCATTTCAACAGATCAATGTCAATCCTTCCGGGAATATAGGTAATATTTGGCATCGCATATTTCGATGTCGCTCCCTGATATTGCAGCGCATACTTGTCATAGAATAGTGTGTACTTCATATCAACCGGAGTAAGCGGCATATCACGATCAATAAGCACAGAGACGCCTATCGTGTCATCAACGACTCCGCCAACAGTATCGACAAATCCGATTCGCGGATCAAATGAAAGTGTGAACGGGAATGGCGGCGCGTATCCGTAACTGTGAATATGCCCTGTATCAATAATTGGACACGGCATATTCGAAAATGAAAACACTGAAGTATCAATCAAGCTATCCGCACGCGGGCAAAATCTTACCGTCAATACTATTGAATCACCAGGCTGTAATGTCAATGGGTACGGCTTATCAGAAGCCACAACTTTATGATACGCAGGTAATGTCGCAAGCGAATCAAACCTGATCGGGACTTGTCCCGGATTGCGGACAACAATGCTCATATCCTTGCATTGCCTGACAAGAACCGTATCAAAATCTGTTTGTTTCTGAATGCTAATCTGCGGATCATCTATAATAATCTGTGCCCGATCAGTACTTACAACAATTTTATAGAAAACGATAGAGTCGCTATCAAAATTAATATTGTCGAGTGTCATCGTAAAATTAGCTGTATCACCTTTGGGAAGGAAGCGGATAAACACGACAGTTCCAGCTTTCACATCTCGCGCATTTTTAAGATCAGCCCAAACGCCATCGCTATCGAGAGCTGTTGCTTCATTAGTATAGGGGGTTTGAATGTCAAGATACTTCAGTTTCGTTGTATCATATCCAAGATGGAATAACATATCTATGATACTCTGCGGGATGTCCCGGGTAATCATTACCGGGATGACAAGCGTATCGCACGTGGTGATATGGAAAGTATCCTGATTGATACGCGATGTATCGAATGCCATTGCATCCCCATACGCCGGAGCAAAACCTTCGCCGGTTACGAGAATCGAAGTATCTATTCCATCGCAGGGGAAACTGGTATAAAGATTGAGTCGTGCAGTATAAATTTTCGGAGCACGCGGAAGAAATCCGAAATTCAGGCAGAGTTTCTGACCACGACGCACGATCCATGGCAATGGCTTGCCGCCACATTCGGCAACAGTAAAGACACGTTGATCTGGCACAAAAACTGCTTTCGTAAAAATAATACTGTCGCCGCTCGGATTGGTAAATGCATCCGGTACGGCAATGCTTACATTGAGCGGCGCGGCATTAACATCTACTCGCGTGATCGGGAATTGCACGAGCGCCTGATTCGGCTGGAAGTTCATCTCGCGTCTGCCGGAAAGATAGGTATTGAATTGTTGATTCCAAACCTTCGTGCTTGCCTTGATATGTATCTGCGCATTCATCGTCAAATTCTTGGGTATCGCAGGAATATTCGGACAGAATGTAATAACAAGTGTATCTTCGGTTTTTGGGGGAATAGTAAATGAGCCTGATGTATCTCCAGTTAATTTCGAGCGCCATTTAAAGACTGATTTATTCGGGCTTACTAACCCAACGTCATCAATCCAGATCGAATCAATTTTTATCGGAATAAAATCGCTTTCATTCGTCAAAGGAATCTCGCGTTCTTGGCAATCACAAGGCTTGACAAGCCCATAATTTATAAGCTGGACTGCAACATCTAATCTAACAATCGTCCCGCTACCTGAGACCACTCCTGTTGTCTGCTTTCCGCATGGAGTATCGAGAGTGACGACAACGTTGCCAATATAATTCTTCGCAGCAAGCGGAGCAAAGCGAACATACGCCGTGATCGAATCACGCGGACTGAGCCAAAATGGCAGCGCAGGTGAAGTGGAAAGCAATGTATATCCCGCAGGCGTTGTCACCGAAGTGATATGCACCGGAACGGCAGAGATATTTTCAATCGTCAAACTGTCATCCTTCTGCCATCCGACTTCGACGGGACCATAAGTTGTCAGCGGCGTCACGGCAAGTTTCGGAACCATGCTCGAGCCTTGAAGGAGCATCTGATAATTCGTACCGTCAGAAAGATTTATTTGGATGTACGCGCGATCAGCACGATCTGTAAGAATATCATTCGGGCAATATTTTATATTATAAATAAATTTTTGCTTATCGGCAAATGACCCACTCGGTATATGATTGAGCAAAGTAAACGTGCCGCTCGGATCATTGAGCACATCGCCCGTGATCGTGATCGGCACTCCGGAAATATTTGTCACGGTATCTACCGTTTGACGGCATTGGCAGCCCAGAACATTTTCAATGTCGGCGAACGGCGGACCGAACTCTAACTTCTCGAACACTCCGGTGCCGCTGATGGGAATGCAGATCGTCCCATAACATTGCAGATCAAAGATACAAAGTGTATCGTTATATGTTTTCGGTTCTCGGGGACGAAACTCGATAGTAATATTCGAAGATTGTCCCGGTCCAAGTCCGAAAGTTTTTCCTGCAACAATCGTAAATACATCTCCGACTTTTAGATATGACGACATATTCCGGGGATCGGTACCGGTATTTTTCGCCGTCGCGCTCATCTGCGAGATCTTTCCGATCGAAACATTTCCGAAAAGAATATTCGGAGTGGTAAATGCAACATCAACGGAAATTCCTGTTCCTGTAAAATCTATGGTCTTGACGATCGTGCAACCTCTGAAATGACTGATGACTTGCATCTGCCCTGCAAATGGGCCAGGAGCTGAAGGACGAAAACGGATAAACTCCGGCTGATAAGCCGTCTTCGGCTTCATGAGAATCGGGAACGTCCACTTCCTTCCGAAAAATTCTGGAGTAGAGAAAATAATGGTATCAATATAGACCTTTTCTGTCATCAAGCTTCGGAACTGATAATCCTGGACGTTCGAAAGCTGTCCGGGACAGACTGCTTCGAATGTCATCTTATGGATTTGCGACTTTGCACTTGGATATAAGAGCACAAAAACATCCTGAGTGCGCCCTTGCAACGGAATAAATCCGCTTCCGGGACATTTATCATCACTTGTCACGCGCAAGGTATCGTAAAGAGTTTTTGTCGTATCATTGACATCCATCCGAACAATGATTGACCAGCATTCTCCGGGCTGCAAGGTCAATGGAAGCGCTGCATTTCCGGGAACAACTTTCCAAGAAAATTTTGGATTATTATTCGCTACGTTATAGATCTTGATCGGAACGTTGCTCTGATTACAAATTTTCAGCGAATCCTCTGTATAAGTTTTTTCTGTACATCCAACTAACAACGTATCAAAAAGAAGTGCCGAAGAGCTATAATGCAATTGCGTTTCGCGATTGACGACAATAGGAATCTTCAGGTAATCTCCGCAACGATTATTATTTTGAATGTAGAGATCTGTCGGAAGTGCGCCGGTTAAGTTGCCCTGAAAATGTACTTTGAAGGTGATCGGTACGTTTTGCTGCGTATTGAAAGTCGTTTGGCTCAGCGAAAAAAGTGCAGAATTTCCGCCGTAGGTATAACCGATTAATGAATTACCACAGAATGAAGTATCGAGAAGCGTGAAGAAAAAATCCGAATCATTTTGACAGATAAGCGAAGCATTGAGGGAATTCGGAGTCAGTGTAAATGTTGCCGGGACGGTGCGATCACTGGCAGTGAGCCTTGCGCCGCTTCGCATTTGAGCGACATGATCATGTCCTGTTGCATCGCAAAGACCACCCGGTTTAGAGTAGATGCTATTGGCTGAATCATTAAGGCGGTAGTATAATTCAAAATTCTTTTCATTACCCACAAGTGATTGATTATGCTGACAACGAATTTCATTATTCGATAATGCTCTCGACCAAAGGCGGACTTCATCGATCTCTCCTTTGAATGTGCGATTATTAAGCGTGTCATCATAGAGCCCGTTACAACTTCCAATTTCTAAATTTAACTTTGCATCTTCCTGATGATGCAAGACGGAGATCGGATACTGTGCATTTCGCGCACGAGCAACTTCAAATCCATCAACTACTATTCGTGCCTCTTGGGAAGCGCCATCCCAAACACAGGCAACGTGTACCCAGCCTCGGGTGTAGAGATCGGGGATATTGGCGATAGCAAATGTATTATCTACATCGCCTTTATACGAGTTGGGAGCGCTCAGAGCAAAATAAATTTTTGTATCGGCAATGTAGCAAACCCAGTCGTCATTATTATCTCTATTCGGACCCCAGATCCCACCGACATACGCTCTCTTACCTGGCTGTAACACAGGCTTTAGCCAAACTTCGAAAGTAATAGCTGTATCTATATTTCGAAGACGATACGAAGTATCAACATCTACCCACTGGGCACCTTTGCCGCTGGTGACGGAAATCAGAAGAGCACTTCCAACGCATTCTTTGGTGCTATCACAACTTTGCGCTTCAAGCGAAGACGCTCCAAAGATGAGAAGGAAAAATATGGGGAAAAGATATTTCAATTTCTGGAAAGAATTTCGTTAGTCAATAATTTGACGTAAACATAATAAATATAGAATGTCATTGCGAGAAGGGCTTTAGCCCAACGTGGCAACCCCTAACCACATTTGTCATTCTGAGCAAAGCGAAGAATCTCGTTGGTATTGGCTGAATCTGAGAGTCTGCCGCCGATTACGGGATTCTTCACTTCGTCCGCATCGCTATCGCGATTCGGACTCCGTTCAGAATGACATAAAACTCCTGTTTCGTCCGCCGCGGCGGACTCATAATGACGTAAATAAAAAAACTTTAGTCTATTTCACACACTGAATCATCTTCGACGCCGTCATTCCGTTCGAGCGAACAACGCAGAGATAATTTCCTGATGATAAGTCGAGATCAAGCGGTATGCTCTGCGATCCTGCTTCCATCTGACGCTCGAAAATTCGGCGATTGTATTTTCCGTCTATCGAAGAAACATCAAGCGTGACAAGTCCTGCTTGCGGAATGTCGAGCGAGATCATCGTCCGATTAGCAAATGGATTCGGATAATTTCCGCTTATCGAAAGCTTCGCAGTATTCGGCGAATAATTCGCGTAGTTCTTCTGAGTCTGAAGAATCGGAAGCGGGTCAAGCGGTCCTGTCAGAGATTTCGGATCAGGCAACAGAAGCCGCGCATCGGCAAGCGACATATCAAACCATTTCGTTAATACTTCCAGATAGACTCGGTGGTAATCAATATTATAGACGAGGTCTCCGGTCTCATCTATTTTTGTCAGATCAGGGATATATCCAAAAGCCCCGCTATTAACCTGCGTTCCAAAAACAAATTGTACACTTGATGTACCGTGATCTGTTCCGAGACTTCCGTTCTCGTACGGACGTCTGCCAAATTCACTGACAGTCAAGCCGATCACACGGTCGCCCATGTTGAGCTTCACCATGTCATACATGAATTGTGAAACAGCATCGGAAAATTGTCCGAGCAATTGTGGATGTGTTCCTGCATCAAAATTTCCACCGGGTAATAGTTGCGAAACGTGATTATCAAATCCGCCAAGAGAGACAACATACACTGACGTATTCATTCCGCCCGCAATAAGCGCAGCGCAATTTGCCATCTGGGTTGCAAACCCATCGGTCCCGTAGGTGCCTGAGAGTCTTGCTTTGCCTGTTGCATAAGCAGCTTGTACACGCGACGCATATTTATTCGAACGTGCGGCAATATCGGCAACGAAATTATATTCGTTCAAGTAGGATGTCCCTGTGCTTTGATCATCAAGCGCCTCAATAGATGCTCCAACTCCGGCTTGCTTGCTGGGGTTGGTAACTTCAATACCCATTCTCCCCTTCGAACTCTGCAATGCAAGCGAGAAACCGCCGAACTGAATTGCAAGTGGATCATCAGGAAGCGAAGCAGGAAAATTCGGATACTTCTGTTCAAGGTATCTGCCAACCCATCCTGAATCAAGACGGTAATCTGCATCGGAATTATTTATTCCCGAAAGCCAAATATCGGTCGAGCGGAAATGGCTCAGGTTCGGATACGGATAGCCAATCCCTTGCACAACAGCAAGTGAACCTTGCTGCAACAGACTGACTAAGCCGCCTTTATCACCATAAGAAAAATTTGGTGCGAAGTGAATTCCGGCATACGCAACTGTCTTATCTTTCGGAATCGCTATACTTGGTCGGATAGTGTAATATGCAGGATCATCAACAGGAATGATGGTATTGAGTCCGTCATTTCCGCCGAAAAGTTGGCAGATGATCAGGATGCGTGAATCCAGATTTGCTTGCGGCATCTGCGCTAAGTACTTTAGCGGAGTGCTTGCCCGAGTCGGAATTCCATCGAGAAAGAACGGAGCTGCTGCAGCGCCTGCGAGTGCGGATTTTAAGAATGTACGTCTTTTCATGATCGTGATTCCTTTCTTAACAAAGTTGATAATCAGGCAAATTACAAATAGTCGTCAGCACGTCACGCATATGGCGGGCAGCAGTTGGGTGGTCGGTGCTTAAGATCGTCGGCCATTCGTAATCTTTTCCTCCGCCAACAAGCCGATTAACAAGATCATCATGCCGAGCCTTTGCAAGTTTTCGTGGAAGCATCAGCGCACCAATATGGGTGATCAAAAGATTTGCATCGGTATAATCAGGAAATTGAGTAATAAAAGCTATCACATCATCATCGCTCATTCCGGCTATTGCAGTTGCAACGACAGTCGAACGAACAGGATAAGTATTTGTCGTGATCCAATCATGCCATCCCGTCCAGCCGCTGACATTCGGCGGATTGAACATCTCCTGTAAGATCGTCGTCATATTGCCTGACATATTAGCGCTGTAACCAAGCTGACGGGCTATGCCGATAATATACTCAGCCGGAGTTTTGATCTGACAGCCGATATTTGCATTATCAAAAAAGTGTGCACTCTTGAGTAGAGTTGACATCACCGGCTTAATGTCGAAATTATTTTGAATAAGCAAGTCTGCCATTGCGCTGATCACGGCTTCATCGGCTCCGGCAGGATTACTATAAATAAAGAATTTGTAGATCTTGCGGCTGATATATCGTGCAACGGTTTTTGAATATTTAAGTCCAAATATCGCATTGATAAGTCCTTGTATCTCATTCTTCTTGACAAGGAATTCTGTATTATCTGCATCGACAATGGCACTGAACGATACTTCCAGACATTGTTTTGCACCTATATCGTGATCAGCAGGTGAAAAATAGGTGTTAAATATTCCGTTCGGCGTAGCTTCATCACTGAACTGAGCAACACGCCATCCGGTGAGAATTCGTGCAGCTTCTTTGACATCTCCTTCTGTATACCCTCCGCCGAAACCCATAGTAAATAACTCCATGAGTTCGCGAGCATAATTTTCATTCGGCTTGCCCTTTGTATTTGCTATACCGCCAAGGTAAACAATCATCGCCCCGTCGAGAGTGAGATTGAATGCCATATCTTTAAAATTCAGAAGACAGGTATCGCGAAGAAGTTTATTTTGCCTATAGAGCAGCGGGGCGATAACATACGATTCATCGGTAACAAACTGGCTTGTAAAATGCCCGCTCCAGAAGAAGGTCATTTTCTCGACAATAGAAAGTGGCGAAGTCAACAGTACATTAGCATACCAATTCTTCAACGCCCCATCATCTCCACTCCATGTTCCCCGAAGCTGGTTAACAAGAACGTTATCCAGTCCCTTCATTGAGTACGTAACATGATCTGCAATTGAAGGTGGAACAGGATTGTTTGGAGTAGGATAATTCGCAGTATTAAGCAAAAGATCAACAGCAGCAGATGGCGTGAGCTTACTGATCTGCGAAAGCTCTGACCATTTCGGAAGCATCGTTGTTCTGCGAAGTAGATGCCCTGCGCGAACTTCATCCCAGGGTTCAGCCGTCGTCGGAACCCATGCTTCCAAGCCTGTGGAAAGTATTCGGTCATGAGATTGAAAATTCTGCGAGTGATTAGCAGTCGCTGCAACGTCATCATGCTGCGCCCAACCGGTGAGAAATGTTCTACGGTCCATAAGTATTACTCCTCCGTTATTAATGCAAACAACCTAACTATAGAATAAGAACACTTTCGGCATACCGAAGTTACAACAACTTCGTTTATTTCCGCCAAATAAGAATTCTTTTCCGATAAAGCAACACAACTGACTACTATAATACGAAATGTAAGGTATAAGAGTTCAGATTACTTGGCTTGGTTGTCATTCCGAACGGAGATTTTTTTCGCGAAGCGAAAAAAACGATGTGAGGAATCCCCTAAATCGTGGCAGAGACTAAGGTTCTACAATCTGTCAGGGGATTCCTCAGTCGCTCATTCGCCTATGGCGAATTTAGGCTCCTTCGGAATGACATATAAGTTAGGAAAAATCTCTGTTCCAGAAATATGAGATATGAACTATGAAATATGAACGGTGTTCTTCATAATTCACATTTCCAATTTCATATTTTTTTATGTGGCAAGAAATAACCAGCGATCTCGAAGCTCTTCTTGATATAAAAGATCATCCCATAACGACGCTTGCAAATGCAGCGGCTTATTTATTTCGCAACATTGAGCGGATCAACTGGCTCGGATTTTATATTTACGACGGAAGCAACCTCTACTTAGGTCCATTCGGCGGCAAGCCAGCCTGCACCTCAATTGAAATAGGCAAGGGCGTATGCGGCACCGCAGCCGCCAAGCGTGAAACAATTGTAGTCGAAGATGTAGAGAAATTTCCGGGGCATATCGTCTGCGATCCGGATTCGAGATCAGAGATCGTCTTACCTATTGTTCTTGCGAGCGGCAAACTCTATGGCGTACTTGATATTGATAGCGCCGAATTGGCGAGGTTTGGCGATGAAGAGAAGATTAGGCTACAGAAAATAGCTGAAGTGATCTCAGCAAAACTTCGAACAACTGATTGAGCCGGATTCAGATCCGTTCAATCACGAACTTCATTAAGGAAGAAAAAGCCTCCTCTAACGAATTACGCAGTCATGTGACGACTACCTTCGAAGAGAACCGTTTCCGATTCTTCGAGATAATCATCAGCAAGACGCTTCAAGAGCTGAAGCTCGTTGAGATCGAGAGAAACGAAGATCGGCTCGCTTTCGCTTTGGATCTTTGCAGTATGCAGTTTGCGGCTTAGCGCAAGAAGGCGGTCAAGTGTTGCAATCATCTTGTGTATATATAGAGGGCAAAATACAATAATGACACTACGGAATGCTCCATTTTGCTCCTCACGGAGCGTGCTCCCAAATCATAAATGATCCGGGTGCAGGAACATTTCTCTACAAATATACTACATTATAAAGCTAAATGCAAGTGTTTTTGAAATAAATCTTCGTTTTCTGCGATTTTTTTTCATTTTGTGGCTAACGTGCTCCCAAAATTGGGAGCACGATATTAAACCCAGACTCTTTCGGGAGCCTGACATCATGCTCCCGCGCTTCCTCCCCTATTGATTCGACAAGATCATATCTTTGAATCTCAGAGAAATCCTGATTTGATTTTGATAGATCCCGTTTGTTGATAATGTGTTCATATCTGCCGCTCTCTCCGCAAAGAATTGATCTTACCCTGCCTTTTTCGTCAAATCTCTCACTTACGGCTCGTTTAAGGGCTTTTTGAGATATGATGTCGCCAAGAGTTACTCCGTCTTTTCTTATGATTAAATAAGTATATTTTAGTGAAAGCCGAAGAGTACCAACGATATCATCAATCGCTTTTATAAACGGAGGACGTAGCCAATGATTTTCTGTATGACACCAGTCATCTTCTTTAACAAGTGCCGGACAATTGGCTTGTCTTGTGCAGGGAGAATAGATTGTTGCAGAATGATAGACTGCCAAATCGCGAAAGCGTAAAAGTCTTCGCGATTGATCGCGAGTAGCAGGTTCTATCATGAGTAAAGATCCATGCTCATCAAGTAGTGACATCAGAGATTCGAAAAGAATTGTATCATTATTCTCATCCAACTCATTGAGCACATTCATCATCGTCAGCAAATGATATGGCGCAGAATTTTTTATTTTTTCTGAGACAATTTGAGGCTTGCGAAGATCGTATTTATCGTAGGCAAGTGTTGCATCAACACTCGGATACTGCTTAAGAAAATGCCCGGAAAAAATTTCCGCTTCACGTAAATTTTCTTGATGACTATCAGTAAGCATGATCTTCGTGGCTCGGTTCTTAACTGACTCATGCAGATAATTTAGCGTACCCCATACTGCGGCACCTGTACCTGTTCCAAGATCAAGAATATTAATTGGGGAATTCCGTTCGAAAAAATTTGATAGTGATAGTTCACGCAAGGGAGCGACAACTTTCAGAAGATTTGTCGTCATGTAATACAGCGTGTATGCACGGCGAATCTTTTCATCTTTGAGATAGCCTGAGGCAAGAAATTCAGTTCGGTTTGTGGTCAGTCCTTTACTGATACGTGAAACGATTTCGGCATTCTCTGCGATATATGCCTTGCCGATGCGTGTGACAAGGCTTTGCGGACGGAGATCGAATCCGAGCCTTTCGCTCAAAGCAGCAATATATTCATCGGATATTTCTAAAGGGTATCTTTTCATTAGAATAATTTGTGAGCCAAGAGAACAACGTTACTGAGCCAAAAGTACGAAGCCGTGGAAAGAAATTTTTTTCTATCCTCTGGAAGCTTGCACTTTTTGCTCTGTTATTTCCTGTCTTTCAAGTTTTGTGTTTACGTTTTATTAATCCTCCGATCACTACAATGATGTTTTTCCGAGGAATAGATCATCTATTCGCCGGAGAATCCGTGGGATACTCGCATACAAATCTGAGTTGGGGCGAAATGCCGGATAATTTTATTCAGGCGGTTGTCGCAGCAGAAGACCAAAAGTTCTATCAGCATCATGGTTTCGATATGACCGAGATCGAGAACGCACAGCGTGAACATACGCGGCATCCGAACCGTCCGATGCGAGGAGCGAGTACGATCAGCCAGCAAGTTGCAAAAAATCTTTTTCTCCCTCCGTGGCATAGTTTTATTCGCAAAGGTATCGAAGCATATTATACCGTTCTTATAGAATTTTTCTGGAGCAAGCAGCGAATTTTACAAATGTATGCGAATATCGTCGAACTTGCTTCAAACGTTTACGGAATTGAAGCCGGAGGTGAGTATCATTTTCATAAACCCGCTAAACTTTTGAGCGCTTCGGAAGCTGCGCAACTCGCTTCTGTGTTGCCCAATCCGGTGCGGTGGAGTGCCTCAAAACCTTCTCCCTACATCCTTCGGCGGTCAAGTCGCATTCTCAACCAAATGCGGGGGATCCCATCTGATGTGGAAGACGATGGCGAACCCGATTAAAAAGGCATGAATTACATGGGACAAATTGGTAATGACGCAGATTATCCACCACTTATCAAGTTTTACGGCAATATTTCCGTATATTTTTTAAGACAGTATCTCTACAACATTTTGGGATTCATAATTGTGGAAACTTGTGAAAGCTCCCAAACGAAGCCTTAGGAATTAGTCTCGATAAAAAAGCTCACAAGTTAATAACATCTTAGATTATGCCAGCATCAATATCCACAAGGTTATCAACATGGCAGTTGATAACTACACTATGCGTTCCCAAACCTTAATTTAATGGATTTCCCACTGTGGAAAACCCCTACCATGCCCATTTATAAGGAAATTATTACTCTACTACCTTACAAAGTCATATTCTATGTGATGTTTCAAAATCTTAATTTTTCGGATTTTAATAAAAAAGTGTTGAGAAAAATAAAAAAAGATAGAAAAGGAAATCAGATGATCCGATCTTCGATACTTTCTCCATTCACAATTTTCAATTCTCAATTTCCCAAACGAGGATTTATGAAATTTTGAACATAGCCCCTGTGTTTAAGTCCGCCCATAAATACTACTAATATAAGAGAGAAGAAAATACGAATGAAAATTATTGTTTGCACAAGTCATGTGCCCGATACAACTGCAAAGATCAACCTTGCTAGTGACGGAAAAAATATAGATCATGCCGGAATAAAATTTATTCTTAACCCGTACGATGAATTCGCCGTTGAAGAAGCGCTGAAACTCAAAGAAAAAAGCGGCGGCGAAGTTATTGCAATTTCAGTCGGAAGTGATACAGCGAAAGAAGCTATCCGTCAAGCCCTTGCAATGGGCGTCGATAAAGGAATTCTGGTCAAAGGTGAGAAGTCCGATTCGTTCTCCGTTGCAAAAATGTTGTCTGATGCGATCAAACCTCTTGGTGCAGATCTTATCCTCTTAGGAAAACAATCAATTGATTTTGACGGGATGGAAATCGCACCGATGCTTTCTGAATTACTCGATCTTCCCACAGCAACGGTCGTCACAAAATTAACGATCGAAGGTACGAATGTTACGGCTGAAAAAGAAGTTGAGGGTGGCAAAGAAATAATTTCGCTTACACTGCCGTGTATCATTGCTGCGCAAAAAGGATTGAATGATCCTCGCTATCCTTCACTGCCCAATATCATGAAGGCAAAATCAAAACCGATCGAAGAAATTGCAGGCACTTCAAGTGATTCTCGCACTTTGGTTATTTCGATGGATAAACCTGATAAAAAACGTGCAAATAAGATAATCAAAGTTGAGGGCAATGCGGCAGCCTCAGCGGCTGAACTTATTAAATTACTGCACGAAGAAGCAAAAGTCATCTAAAAATTACGAAACAGAAATTACGAATGAATATATTAGTGTATTTTGAGGAGCGTAACGGCTCTATCCGCAAACCTTCATTTGAAGCAATTGAGGCAGCTAAATCAATAGGGGCAAGCACTATCTCGGCGGTGATCGTCACCAATAATGCTTCAGCTATTATTTCCGATCAGGTGAAAAAATCCGGTGTTTCGAAGATATATATAGTAGAAGATTCTCGCCTTGGTAATTATTCATCGAGAGCAGCAGGTAAGGCAGTCGCAGAAGCGGCGAAGTCAGCAAATGCCGACGTTGTTATCATTCCAGCAACGGGCCGAGGCAAAGATCTTGCTCCGCGCGTTGCTGTAAGGCTTGAAGCAGGATATGTGCCGGATGTAACTTCGTTCTTAAATACTGGTGGCAAGGTTGTTGCAACTCATCCCGTCTATGCAGGCAAGGCAAATGTTGCTATTGAAGTAACAACTCCAAAGAAAGTGTATTCTACCCGTCCAAATCTTTGGAAAGCTTCGAAAGAACTTTCTGCCGATGCATCCGTAGAGAATATTAGCGTTTCATTCGATGATAAAGATTTTGCAGAGCAGACAAAGGAATTAGTCCTTTCGCAAGGGAAGATCGACGTTGCCGAAGCGGACATCATTATTACAGGTGGACGTGGCATGAAAGGACCGGAGAACTGGGGTTTGATCGAAGATCTTGCAAGTTCTTTGAATGCCGCAACCGGTGCCTCAAGAGCTGTTGTTGATGCCGGATGGCGTCCGCATTCTGAACAAGTAGGACAGACTGGAAAAACCGTTTCCCCGACGCTTTACGTAGCCATTGGAGTAAGTGGGGCAATACAGCATCTTGCGGGAATGTCAAGCTCTAAAACTATTGTTGCTATTAATAAGGATGCGAACGCTCCGATCTTTGCCGTCTGCGATTACGGAATAGTTGGCGATGCTTTCGAGCTTCTGCCTCTTTTGACTGAAGAAGTGAAGAAAGTGAAAAGTCATTAAAAATTACGAATTGTGATTCGCAATTCAGAAAAATGGATAAAGTACAGGTTGAAATTTTAGGCATTTCCACAAGCCCGGCTTCGAACGGAGCGTATGCGCTTGTACTTAAAGAGTCCGGTGGATCGCGCCGCATTCCGATCATCATCGGCGGCTTCGAGGCACAGGCAATTGCTTTAGAGATGGAAGGTATTACCCCACCAAGACCACTCACTCATGATCTCGTAAAAAATATTCTTGAATCATTAAACACCCGAGTTTCAGAAGCTTGTATCGCAGAGCTCAAAGATGGTATTTTCTTCGCAACGATAACCCTTTCTGATGATCAGGAAATTGATTCGCGTCCAAGCGATGCGATTGCGATCGCTGTAAGATATTCCGCTCCGATATTTGTCTCTGAGTCTGTAATGAAAGAAGCAGGGTTCGTACCTGAAGATGACGATAACTTGGAAGAAGGCGAAGAGATGATGGATGATGAAGAAGATGATCTTTCTTCACAGCAAGCGCCAAAAGCTCCTCCGCGCAAACTGACAAAACTCGAACAGCTCGAAGTTGATCTCGATCAGGCTATCAAAAGTGAAGATTACGAAAAGGCTGCGAAAGTACGAGATGACATTAAGAAAATGACGACAGGAAGCACGGTAAATTAGTATTCCGTTCTCAAAATATTCTTAATAAGCCGCCAATTTCCTTGCCGCTTCCGCGATCTTCGCTGCACTTGGCAATATTGCATCCTCAAGCTGTTTGGCAAATCCTACGGGCTGAAAGAGAGAACCTACTCGCATTACTGGCGCATCAAGATGAGTAAATGCCTGCTCAGTAATAAGAGCGGCTATCTCCCCTCCGAAACCACCTGTTATTTTATCTTCGTGAACCACAAGCACTCTGCCAGTCTTTACAACTGTTGCCATGATAGCTTCATTATCGAGTGGATAGAGTGAGCGAAGATCGAGGACATCGCATTCTATTCCCTCAACAGCTAATTCCTTGGCTGCAGAGAGAGAGAGATGTGTTGTGTTACCATAAGTGATAATAGAGAGAGAATTTCCTGCTCTGCGAAGCTTTGCTTTTCCGAACGGCACTAATTCATTATCGCGAAGCGAATATGCTTTTGCTTGCGGAGCATTATAGAGAGCCTTTGGTTCGAGATAGAGAGTAACACCTCTCGTTCTCATAGCTGTGCGAAGTAAACCCTGCGCATCGTCGGCGAAACTTGGCACAACGATTCGCACTCCGGGAATTGTTGTAAATGTCCCTTCAAGATTTTGCGAATGATATAATCCGCCTTGAATGTAGCCGCCTGAGGCGATACGAATTACGATATTCGGAAGGTACTGTCCTTTTGTCCTCCAATATTCATGCGTCAATTCAATAAAGGATTCCATCGCAGGCCAGAAGTAATCAGCAAATTCTGCGCCTTCGATCGCGCACCAAATATTTTCTTGGTCAACTCGGCAAAATCCATCGGCTGTGCCGACTATAAAATCTTCAGCGATCGGAGCGTTGAATACTCTGCCGATTCCAAATTCTTGCTGCATTCCTTTGGAGACGTTAAAGACGCCGCCTTTTTCTTTATTCGCCATATCCTGCCCCCAAATAAAGGTGTTGGGATTCAAGCGAAATTCTTCTTTTAACGTATGATTCAAAGCGTCAATAAATTTCAATCCTTCATCCTTCGCTTTCGGAGTTTCATACGGATAGAAATTCGTATTGACATCATTCTCTTCGAAAAAATATTCTCCCAGTCGTGCTATCTCAAGTGGAGCTTGCGCAAATTCTGCTACCGTTGCAGGATCGGCTGGTGAAGCCGCTTCGGCTTTATCGGCTGAGGCATAGAACTCAACGGTGTTCTTCTCATGGATCTCATCGACTTGAGCCTGAGTAAGCACTCCCTCTTTGATAAGCCAATCTCTGAAGAGCTTAATAGGGTCTCGCTTATCGGCGTTGGCAAGTTCTTCCGGTGACCGGTAGAGACTATCTCTATCGGAATTTGAATGCGATCTCATACGAACACAATCAGCATGTACAATCGCTGCACCTTTTCCTGATCTGGTCCAATCGTATGCTTCCTGCATTGCGCGGTACGAATCCAAAATATCTGTTCCATCGCAATAGGTGATCAGAAGATTTGCAAAGCCTCGGAAGTTATCGGCAACTCTGCCGTTTGCAGTTTGATCATAAACAGGTACGGAAATTCCGTACTTATTATTTTGGATCACGAAGATCGCCGGTACCATTTCATGCGTAGCTCCATTAAGCGCTTCGTAGAAGAATCCTTCGGAGCAACCGGACTCACCTCCTGAAAAAATTGCAACAGCATCTTTGCCGTAATATTTTATCGCTCTGGCGCATCCGGTGACGTGCTGCGAATGATTATTCGTCAGCGACGATCCGTTCTGAATGCCGATCGACATCTTCGCAAAGTGATTTGACATGTGTCGTCCGCCTCCGGCAACATCCGTCTCTTTCGAAAGACCATTGAGAATAATTTCTTCGACGGTAAGACCAGCCGCAAGGCAGGTCATCAGGTCGCGATAATACGGGAAGAGATAATCCTGCTTTTGACGGAATGAAATTCCCAAAGCGGCTTGAATTCCTTCATGTCCGGCACAAGGAGCATGGTAGCTCCAACCCATTGCTTTTTTTAAGTAATTCGATGCTGCATCGTCGCAAAGTCTGCCAAGATGCATGAGTTTATACCATTCGACAAGCTTTTCTTTTGGGACTCCGGCTTGCTTCAGAGTGCCACGAAACGACTGCGAGCCATCAGCTTTTGGACCGATCAAAACAGCACCATCAGGAATTTGCTCAAGTGATGGCGGAGCGACGGAAAATGCAAATGTTTGCTCAAGATCATCCGCATTCAGCGTATGATGAGCATAAGGAATAGATTTCCCGTTCGTCGAAGAGGTCTGCATGGTGTCGGCGATGGTATTTTTCGTTTTCGTCGGCATGAAATCGGTCAAAAAATTAGGAAAACGGAAAACAACAGAAGGGTAGATTTGGTGCGAAGGGGTAGAAAATGGTAGTGGTTCAGTTTGATTATTATTCCGAACATGTTTGCTTCGCTCAGTGCAGGCTCCGATTTTTTGAACGAAGTGAGGAATTCCCAACGTGGAAGTAGAGACTTACTGACTACAAACTATGGCACTACCTAGGAAACAGTCTTAAATCATCAACATTAAGCAGAAGATGGGATGGATTTTTGCCTTACTATTTCTTCATTTTTCTCGTTATTCCTCTATCATACACTACATCATCTATTATGTTCAAGATCACTCTCGGAGCACTAATTGCCTCTATCATTGCCGTGATGCTAACATCACGCCGCCATAGAATTTATTTTGCCGGTTTGATCTTCGTAATTTTCGTTGCGATAGAGATCATCTTTATTGCGAACGGCGGCGATTAATGCGCCACCACAAATTTCTGCACGATCTGCTTTGCTCCGCTTTGTGCAACACAATAATATATTCCGTTGGGGATGCTCGAAGCATTTGCAAAGTATGTTTTAGTATCAGCAGAATAATCCAATGAGCCAAGTTTCAGAACTTCCCTTCCTAATGCATCAACGATACGGATATTTTTTATTGCTTCGCTCTTCGTTACGATCTTGAAATGTGTGCTTGCCGGATCGGGAAAGATCTCAAGAATATCTTCACTGACATTTGTTTTATCAGTAACTCCACTGAATGGATGCCCGATAAATCTTGCGATCATGAAGTGCTCAATTCCATTCTGGATCGAACCGCCTATGGCGATAAATCTTTTGATGTTCCCGATTTGATCAAGTTTACCGATAGGATTGACAAACTTCAAATAGTTTGCATATTTTCCGCTATCAACATCGATCTCGGTTACTCCGTTATGATTAAATGTGGGGTCGGGACGAGCGCTTGTATCGCTGATCCTTGTCGAGATTGAATGTCCGATTTCTGTGTTTGTCATCCCAGATACAATTTCGCCGTTATCACTTGCCAGAAAAAAACCTTTCACTTGGTAGGAAGGCAGAATATCATTCGTTCCGAATCCGCCAACACCATAAGTCGTATCAAGTTTTCCCAACGGGTCAAAGCGACAAATCGTTAGATGAGTCGGCGAAGAACTTGGAGTTGGAAGCAGAATAACGATCTTATTATCTCCTGATAACTGTGCCCTGACTGTATCACCGGTAAGGAATATCCCGGTATGGAGCAATCCATTCACACCAACTAAGGGATCGGGAACACCGGATTCCGTGAAGCGGGCTATCAAGAGTTCTCTGTTACCTGTATCGCTGATCCCACACATGAAGATCTGCGCAGTGTTCAGTAAAAAGCCCTGTACTGAGTGTACTAATGCCGGAATGACGGCTCTTCCGTTTATGCCAAATGTTGGATTAAGTATGCCTGCGGGTGTGATTCGCAAGGCTCCAAATCCGGTGATTCCTAAGGCATCAGATGACTGGCTCTTCCCACAAACAATATAGTCTCCGCGCGAAATATTTGCATGGATAGCTTCTCCCCCGGAATGGTCATCAAAGCCCATAAGAACCCTGCCAGTACCAGCGAAAGTAGAGTCCGGCATTCCAAATTTGGTGAACCGATAGATAGAAGGAAGGCTTGGTGATGAGGGCGCGGCACTTGCTCCGGCAACGATATACGTACTATCTATGTCAAGATTAGTGATCATCGAATTAGGATAATCTGAATTATCACCCCAGAAATGATTAGCAATACCACCGTTACCAAATCTGGCATCGTAGGCTCCACTCGAATCAAGTCGAACCATACCAATATGATAGACTCCTGTGGTCCCCGTACTGACCTTTCCGATCAATGTCGCGACTCTGCTGTTATGGGTAATATCAAATGCTACGACTTCATTGTTTCTCCCACCGACAACAACTTCCATCTTTCCTCCGATGCCATAGGTCGTATCCAACGTGATCTCTACCGGCACACGCTGAGCCTTGGCGACACCTCCGGAAATTAGCAACAGCACAAATGCGATCAAAGCAACAACGTTTTTCATAGATTTTTTCTAAATTATCGAGGAATTACCAACGTATTTTTTTTACGATAGGTTTTCTGAGTCATTGTGCAATGATCATTAAGTATATAGGGGCAAGGGACTTGAACTCTATACTTTGGAAATTTATTAATTGGGGGAATTATTGTTATACAGGGGGCGGTTCTTTTTGAGCAGATTGTTTAAAGTACGCTGTAATTTTTTCTTTTGTGTTGCTGCTACTTTAACGCTTTTACTATGATCCGATTGTTTATGAAGCCTCGATGAACATTACTTTGTGGTTGTTTTTTTTGTGTTGCATCTTCATCCTAAAAACATATCTATGAAAACTATAACGAATCTACGTAAGTATTTCGTGATCGTGCTATTTTTTGCAGCGATCGCGATGTCATGTTCGAATGCATCCGCTCAGCGGATAAGCACTATGTCGGTAACGACATTCAGCGGTGGCTATTCCCCACTTATTATTGACCCAACTGCTACCACGCTCGCTAGCATCGGAGGTAGCGTTTATTATGGTACTTACACCATGCCGCTGCCGTTTGCTTTTAGTTACGACAATACATCGTACGGAGCAAATTCAACGATTTATGTTCGTTGGGGGCATATTAGCTTTACAAATCCGTTGGATCCTAACTATCAAAATTATACAGGAAATTCGTCGTACTCAAATGCAATCATGCCCTTCATGGGTTTGCAGGTTTCAGCACCAGATGGCAGTACCAGAATTATGTACAAAATAAGCGGCAGCTCACCAAACCGCGTGTTTACTATTGAATGGTATAAGTTTGGAGACTATCCGTCACAGGCTTCCGGCAATGTCAGCTACCAGTTAAAGATGTACGAAGGTACAAATATGATCGAGTTCATCTATGAGAAGTATAATTTTTCAGTCAACTACGCAAATGCCTACTATCACGGTACTGGTCTCAATGGCAGCCTTAACCCTTCATTTATTTCTATCGTAAGTGTCGCCAGTAGTTTTACTACGCCGGCATCAAACTATCGTTATGCTTACCCACTTCCGGTTGAGTTAAGCTCATACCCAAAAACGCTGACCTACGGTGGCGTGATCGCCGGAACATCTGTAACGCTTTGCATGAACGTACAGCATGTCGGAACGGGTGGAACGCTAACGTTGAACTCCGCATCCATCACCGGCTCTTCTGATTTTTCTATTGTCAGTTCACCACCAAGCACTTTAGCTGTGGGGCAGGTAGGACAGTATTGTATAAAATTTGCTCCTACCGGCAACGGTGCTCGATCAGCAGTTCTGACTATCGTATCAAATGGACAGGATAGCGGCACTCAATCCATCACACTAAATGGGACAGGGTTCTCTCCTTTGATAAGTGTAGATTCTCTCGTCCGCTTTAAGAAAACACGGACTCGTCTCGGAGATTCGCTTACGCAATGGGTTCATATCACTTCTTCTGGTCAGGCTCCACTTACTTTTAACGCATTCCAGATAGTCGGCATTGATGCTGACCAATATTTCATTTCCTATTTCCCTGCCAATCCATTAGCTTCAGGAGTAACTGATTCATTAGCAATCACATACGTTCCTACTCGAGAAGGACTACGAGGAGCAACTCTAAATATCACGAACAACTCCAGCAATAGTCCTCTTGTTGCTATTTCCCTTAAGGGAACGGGAATCTTGCCTCATATCGTCTTGTATCCGACTTCTTTGCAATTTGATTCGACAGCCGAAGGAGATACGGTCTGCAAGACTGTTGATGTTTGGAATTCAGGTACTGATACCCTTCGTATCAAAAAGAATTTCTTAACGAGCAATGACGGCGATTTCCATTATATCGGCCTCACCGGCTCCGATATGGCTATCGCACCGGATCATCACAAAACCTTAAGTATCTGCTTTATTCCTCTTCAGCAAGGTACACGTCAAGCGCGTCTGCTCTTGCAAACGAATATTATACCGACATACGAAACTCCAAGACGCGATACGGGAAGTATTGTGACTCTGGATATGACCGGCAACGGTTTGCCGCTTGGTGTATTTGGTAATTCATTCAGCGGACTGCCAATCCTTGATTCTGCTATCGTTGGAACATCGATCTGCCGCACCGATACCCTCAAGAATACCGGTGATGCTGATATCATGGTAACCGGCGCTATTATCACCGGTGCGAATGCAACCAACTTTAGCAAGTCTGGCTTGACATTCCCATTCTTGTTGAAGTCACGCAGTTCAAAAACATTTACCATCTGCGGAATTCCTGACCAGCAGGGATTGCGCAATGGCGCAATTACTTTCACCGGCACCACCGGCGGAAGGACGATAGCGCTGAGCAACTTGCTCGGAGTCTTCGGACTCAATTCCTGCATCGCTGCAATCCCTTCATCGCTCTTTGATAATGTGACTCTTCCGATTACGGCTAGCGGAACTGACTCAACTCAATGTGTGCAGATTGTGAACTGCGGTGATGTTGCAACCATCTATTCTGTAGCTATCAATGGTGCTGCAAAGGCTGACTACTCAGTCACCCCTGCTGTTTCATCCATGATAGGACCGAATGATACTGCAAAATTCTGCGTAACATTCAAACCCTCAGTACTCGGACCACAATCACTTGCATCACTTGATGTGACGAGCAGTGATAAATCCGTCAGTGTACCACTTAGCGGTTCTACCGGATGTGCAGAGCTTGGAGCGGTTACTCCTTCTGTTCCGAATACCGGAGTCTTTGAGACAGGCAAGTTTGATATTGTGATTAATAATACCGGTTCCTTCACATGGGATCCGGGTACGATCACTATCACACCGGCAGCGGAGTTCACTTTGGATGGACCACCAACCATCACCGGTGTTCCACCAAATCAGACCATCACGGTTCACTTGAAATTCAGTTCAACGACCAAGGGAACATTCACTGCAAAGGTCAGCTTTGGAAACGGCGGTCCGTGCGGAATGCTTTCAGATGTTAGTTTGAGCGGTAATGCGATTGCAGGATCGGTCAAGGAAACAGCTTCTGAAGGATTCAGCCTCGAGCAGAGCTATCCGAATCCGTCACAGGGTAAGACGTCATTCACGTATATGACGCCTAAAGATGGCGAAGTTCGCATCACCCTCAATGATATGACCGGAAAGCTCGTGAAGACCCTCACCTCAGGCAGGATCTCTGCCGGTGAACATACTGTCAACTTTGACGCAACATCACTTCCGAGCGGAACATACGTTTATGTGCTCGAAAGCGGTACGACAAGATTGGTTAGACAAATGATCTTAACGAAGTAGTTTCTCGTTAAGTGTTTTCATAGTTACAAGAGGGCGCATCGAAAGATGCGTCCTCTTGAGTTTTAAAAGCACTTTTTAGAAGAATATGTGTTTCAGTAGAGCTATCCGAGCTTAATTTCCACTCCATATTTATTATAATTATAGACATACCATGAAAAAATTCTTCCTTTCGGCTCTTTTTCTGAGCCTCTTCTTCCTTATTTCGATAGATAGTGCGACGGCGCAAATCCCAAGGGTGTTAAACTATCAAGGTTTGGCACTGGATAATACCGGAAAACCGATTTCCGATGGCAATCATGTTGTTCAATTCAATCTTTACTCTGCTCCAACAGGAGGGACAGCTCTCTTCACTGAGTCAATTCAGGTAATTGCCAATCACGGCATTTTTTCAGCTACGATAGGAGCGGGAACGCCGATTCCCGCAGCAGTCAAATTTGATAACGAATATTTTTTGAGCATTGCAATTGATGGTGGCGCAGAACTTGCTCCACGCACACCTATGACAGCCGCTCCTTATGCGCTTAATGCTGCGAGCGCAGTAACTGCACTAACCGCGAACTCTGCAACAAGTGCAAGCATTGCCGATAGCGCAAAAGCTCTTACTGCAAATGCAATCGGAGTAGTTCGGACTCTCAACGGGAGAAGCGGAAATATTCTCATTGAAGGAGTAGGCGCAACGAAAGTTACGACCGTCGGCTCAACCATTTCTATCAATGTCCCTGTCGGAACAGGCAATGGTATTCAAGGAGTATCCCCCGGAGATACATCAATTGCTGTAACATCATCTGTCGGACCTGTTGCCGGAGTCAGTGTTGCTCCCTTAGGTATCAACCATTCTAAAATTGCTCCGAATGCGATCACGAATGTAAATATTATGGATACTTCGGTTTCCATTTCAAAGCTCACCGCACAAGGCGTTACAAAATATTATGTAGTTTCTTCTGATGGAAATGGTAATGCCGTTTGGCAGCAGCCTATTCTGCAAATGCCTTACACCGCTATTGGCGCTAATCCAAGTGGATCGGTCTTTACGGTTGCGAATACAGGTTCAACCGGCACAACAATTCGCGGTCTTGCCGGAACAGGTGCAGGTCTTGGTATTGTCACCACTGCTGCGATTTGGGGTGATGCAGGAACAAATTACAATGGTGTTGTTGGATATAGTGACGGTGGTTCATCGTCATTTTCGGGAGTACAAGGACGCGGTAATAATTCTTCGAACGGTGTTTCAGGAATCGCTGCATCAGGTAATGCCGTCACTGGTCTCAGCACATCAGGACGCGCCGGCTATTTCCAAACCACAAATTCAAGCAATTCGGCAAACACTCTCGAAGCATCCAATGCGGGATCAGGTGATGCGATTCGTGGCGCTTCGACGGCAGATGGAATTACCGGAGTTCATGGTCAGGCATTCGGACAGGCAAACTCACTTGGAGTTCTTGGCGAAACCTTCAGCGCTGATGCTGGCACAGGTGTCTTAACTGGACCGACCGGAGTTTTCGGAAAAGCTTCTAGCACATCACCAGCTTCGTGGAGTGCCGGAGTAAGAGGAATTAATCCCAGCACAAACGGTAGCGGCATCGGAGTTGCAGGCTACCAAGCCGGCAGCGGCTGGGGCGTCTATGGAGAAACGCCAAGTGGCAATGCCGTCTATGGAAAAGCTACGAATACTTCAGCAACAAATAACGGAGTAGTCGGCGAAACGGTATCTCCGAATGGTGCTGGAGTAAAAGCAAGCTACACAGGGTCAAGCGTAGGTATAGCATTGCAAGTGAATAACGGAGCGATCAAGGTAACGGGCACAAATAAATGTGCATTCGTCCAGACAGTTACGGTTGCAAACAAGATCACCGCAACCGATACGGAAATTGATAATCCGATCTGCGATGGCGATGCAACGGCTATTCTGTTCATTACCAATCAAGTTGCTGCTGGTAATATTTCAAATAAAAACCCTGTCGCAGTCATTTATAATTCAACGACCGGGCATTGGCAGATCGAGAATATAAACGGTACCGCTCTGACCACCGGAACATTATTCAATGTTTTGGTTATTAAGCAATAACTGCGATCGAATTAACTTTCTATGGTTTTCAGTAGGGCGGACTTGAGTCCGCCCTTCTTGCTTAAAGAATTAAGATTGTTCAACCACTGATGCAAATAAGATGAGGCAATTTTTTTATATCTTTTTTATCGTTCTCATTCCTTCGTCGCTTTTTGCACAGCCCAATGTTCCCTTCGATTTGACAGGTACCTGGAGTACCAGATCTTCAACAGGTTTCGATGCCCGTGCCGCCTCCACTTGCTGCACCGTTGATGGAAAAATTTATGTGATCGGAGGATTTAATGGTAGTAAATATATCAGTGCTCTCGAAGTCTTCGATCCTACTCTAAACTCCTGGAGTACAATTCCAACGACAGGTACGTTCACTCCGCGACGTGGACCTGCATCGAATGTCATAGATGGAAAAATATATGTCATGGGTGGCGCCAATGACAGTGGACCGCTTAATATTGTCGAGATATTCGATCCGAAAACAAATTCGTGGAGCACACCAACAACCACCGGAACATTCACACCTCGATGGCGTGCGGCTTCCCTCGTTATTGATAACAAAATTTATGTTGTCGGAGGATATAATCTCGACAAAGGATATCTCAGCACTCTTGAAGTATTTGATCCCTCAACAAATGTTTGGAGCACTCCGGTAACAACTGGGAAATTAACAGCGAGAACAGATCATACCGCTGCAGTAGTAGATGGAAAAATATATGTATTTGGAGGACAAGGAGCAGTGATCCTGTCATCCCCTGAAGTATTTGATACAAAGACAAATACTTGGAGTACGCCACAAGCTACCGGAACATTCACATCTCGCGAAGGACTTACCTCAGATGTCATAGATAATAAGATCCTTGTAATTGGAGGTTTTGATGGCATTCACTATTTGAATACTGTTGAAGTTTTTGATCCTCTCACCAATTCATGGAGTACTCCCAGTACAACCGGAACACTATCCGGAAGAGCCGGACTTACATCTACTATCGCCGGAAATCAAGTATTTGTTCTGGCAGGCAGAGATGCAAATGGATTCGTAAATACCATTGAAGTTTTTACACCCGCATCAAGCGATGTAAAAGATGTAACACACTCATCAGAAATAAAATTATTTCCTAATCCCAGTGAAGGAATTTTTATGGTATCAGATACACCATTAGATCTCACCCGCGTTTTGGTTGTAGATATTCTCGGGAAAACTCTACTTACAATTACTGATATACACACAACAAATTTCTCTATCGACCTCTCACCGTTTCCTCAAGGAACATACGTTGCTGAATTTTTTACGCCGGATGCACTGATAACAAAGAGGATGATCCGTCAATAGAAATCATTTCTTCATTCTTTGCACTTTTCATAGTGCTCTTCGGTTGTAATTTTCTATGATCACCAGAAGAACATTTATCAAACGTACTGCTCAGGCAGGCATTGCAGCCGTTGCGGCAGCGAATCTCAATCCATTTTCTGTGGGAAGTTCTGGGGCAGCGTTACTTCCTTTAGGCGCTCAGGAATTACATATTCCCGCTGTTATATCAGGCGGCGATCTGACGTTGGCACCTGCAACAACTCAGATTTATCCGGGTATTAATACGAACGTTCTACTCATTAATAATTCATTCCCTGCGCCGACGATCAAAGTTAAAAAAGGAGATACTTTTTCTGCAACGATAAAAAATAATCTCACTGAGGATTCACTTCTTCATTGGCATGGCGTTCATTCTCCGAGCGCAATGAGCGGACACCCTAAGGATGCTGTCCCGGCTGGAGGTTCTTATAGCGTTAATTTTCCGATCATACAACGAGCCTGCACGAATTTTTATCATGCCCATCCTGATATGAATACGGGAAAGCAAGTGTATATGGGAATTGCAGGGATGTTCATCATCGAAGACGATGAAGAAAAAGCTCTGGCTCTTCCTTCGGGTGATTATGATATTCCTCTTATGATCACCGATAAGCGGTTCGATAGTAATAAGCAACTGATCTATTCTCCGAACAACTTAGATATTAATAGCGGATGGCTTGGGGATACAATACTCATTAACGGTACACCGAATGCTTATTTGCCCGTCGCTCCAACGCTTTATAGGTTCCGTCTTGTAAATGCTTCCAATTCGCGCTTCTATAAAGTAGCACTATCCGATGGAAAATCTTTTACCGTAATCGGCAATGACGGAGGCTTGTTAGATAAACCGGTATCCTTGACAGACTCATGGCTTGCACCCGCAGAACGGCTTGATATTTTAGTTGATTTTTCTTCGTACACACAAGGACAAACTGTTAGCTTAAAGTCTATAAAATTTTCCTTCAGCGACGGACCGGGATCAGGAACAGTAGCTCAAGGAGCGGAGATGGACTTGATACAATTTCAGGTTACTAAATCCGGATCATCCGGAAGCAACATCCCCACACAGCTTCCGGCAATAGTAAAATTTCAAGAAGCAGATGCAAAACGTACGCGTATCTGGACTTTCGCCGCTATCCATCATGTCAATGATATGCAGTTTGATATAAACCGCATTGATGCCCATGTTCCATTCGGTGAACTGGAAAAGTGGACATTCGTCAGTGAAGCTCAGAATACACATCCTATTCATGTTCATGGAGTGCAATTTCAGGTGCTTGATCGCAATGGTGCAGCACCAGATCCTGTAGAAGCCGGGTGGAAGGATGTTGTGCGTCTTGATCCTGTCGGGACAGTAAATGTCCTGATCAAATTCAATGAATACGCGGGACTCTTTCTGATTCATTGCCATAAACTCGAACATGCCGATATGGGAATGATGGCGAATTTTATGGTAGAGCAAACAGGCGGAGTAAAAGAGAAGAATGGAATCGCGAACTCCATTACGATAGAACCGAATCCGGTCTCAGATCATGTAACAATTTCTTTTCCATCGCTTGATCGTAACGAAACACTTATGATCGTAAATGAAAAAGGGAACATCTTTTTAGAAGAAAAACTTTTCGCAGGATCAGCTATCTATAAACTTTCAACCACCCACTATGCAAGTGGGAATTATGAAATCAGAGTCGGAAGTAATAAAGCAAAGATGATCGTTGTACGATAAATTCTTAATGAGCAACAATAAACTTTCTTATTATTTTTTCTTTTCCGATCTGCACACTGCAATAGTACAAGCCATTTGGAAGTTGTGAAATATCGAGAGAGCACGTTTTTAGATCTACTGAGTAATCCGATTTGGTTATTTCTATTTTCTTTCCCAATTCATCAGTGATCTCGATATTCCCAAAAACTCCTTCTGATGTTTGAATCGTTATTGATTTACTGGATGGATTTGGATAGAGACTAATCTGCGAATTATTATCTGTCGTTGATACAGAGCCAGTCTGTAAAGTATCATCTTTAAATCTCGCGATCAGGAATTGAGAGATGCCATTGTGTATTGAAGCACCCACTCCGATATACCTTTTAAGACCTATGCCTACAAAGCGAATCAGATAATTTGAATACGCTCCACTATCGACATCAACGACTGCCGTGCCAATTTGATTTAAGGTAATATCAGGACTTCCGTCAAGATTACTGCGAGAAGTAGCACATTGTTCCAATGCACCAACTGCACTTCCGGCAACAACTGTTTTTGCATTCTTAGCAATATTTATTCCTCGTGCCCGAGATTCACCAACGGTGAAAGCGACGGCAGTAAAACCATTTGTTCCGTAAGCACTATCAATTATTCCTTCACTGGTAAATCGAACAAGTGTGACGGGCATCAAGCCGGAAATACCAATCGGAGGAATGGCAGCTACGATCTTGTAATCCGGTTGCATACCAACTACCATCGTTCCGAATGTTTCATTCACTAACTTCGATGTAGTCATAATTCCATTTGTACCAAATGTTGAATCCGGCAGTCCCTTCGAAGTAAATCGAGCGAGAACAATAGGTAATATGACGGGAGGTTGGCTATCAATTTTATCTGCAACTCCAATAAAAGTGATGCTCGCATTTCTTGTCAGAAATCCACTGACTGAGTGAATTCGCACAGGAATAATTGCTTTACCACCGATTCCAAAAGCTGGGTCAAGTTTTCCATTTGCAAAAAAACGCATGGCACAAAAACCGTCATGTCCGTTCTGCGAATTTGCAATTGAATTTCCGCAAGCAAGAAAAGTTGTATCCTCTGTATAAATATTTGTGAACTCACCTGATGATGCAGTATCATATCGCTCGGCAACATGGCCATCACCGCCAAAGCTGCTGTCGGGATTTCCATTCTTCTTAAATTTATAAATGGCGGGAATTTGGTCAGCGTCTGAAGACGAAAGCTTGCTTGCTCCGGCAAGAAATATATCGCTGCTGTTATCGGCAGTGACAAGCATAAAATTTGGGTAATCAGAAACTCCCCAGTTGAGAATTGTCTTGCCGAATTTACCGAATGTAGAGTCGAACTTCCCTTTCGGAGTAAGCTGTATCAGACCTATTTGTTTTATCTTCGGATCGGCAGTTCCAATTTTTCCACAAATGGTAACATTGCTGACATCTTGTATATCAGGAAATACACCATAGAAATCCGTTATCTCATCTCCAAAGCCACTAAGAGGTATCTCCACTTTTCCCGTGTGGGCATAGGCTGTATCAATAGAAACAATAATCTTTGGCTGTGCCTTAACACTTTGCGAGATGAAGAGAAAAGCTAAAGATACGAAGATCGAAACTATTTTCATGGAGATTTTCTGTTATCAAAAATTCTGAAATATATCAATAAGATACTAACGAAAAAATGTAAGAGTACGTTTTCCGCAGCTTTCTACATTCCCGAAATTCCCAAATAGCCGTTTGGGGTCAAGTTTTGCCGTATATTAGTTTTTCATTATTCATCCAATTTACAGGAGAACAGACTATGTGGGATACGGGGAATACAGCTTTTATGCTTCTTGCGACAAGTCTTGTCATGTTGATGACACCGGGCTTGGCTTTTTTTTATGGCGGCTTGGTCGGCAGAAAGAATGTTCTTTCGATCATGATGCAAAGTTTTGTCTCGATGGGATTTACGACCGTACTCTGGTATGTCGTCGGGTATTCGATGTGCTTTAGCGGAACACTCGGTGCGCATTCAGATCTTCTCGGTGGTATCATTGGTAATTTCGATATGGCTTTTCTTCACGGAGTCACGGTCAGTACACCTTCAACTTTGACACCAAATATTCCATTGATGGTTTTTATTGCCTATCAGATGATGTTCGCCATCATCACTCCCGCGCTGATCACCGGAGCATTTACAAATCGTGTACGCTTCCCTGCCTATATGCTTTTCCTGACGTTCTGGCTTTTGCTTGTATATTTTCCTTTCGTTCACATGGTGTGGGGCGGAGGATTACTTGCGAGCTGGGGTGTGCAGGATTTTGCGGGCGGAATTGTCGTCCATGCAACTGCAGGATTTGCCGCGCTTGCCGCCGTCTTTTATGTAGGCAAACGCAAAGTCGCTGATTCGCAAGCGCATAGCATTCCGCTCGTCGCTCTTGGCACAGGATTGTTGTGGTTCGGCTGGTACGGATTCAATGCCGGAAGCCAGTTCAAAGTTGATGGCGTTACGGCGCTTGCATTTTTGAATACCGATGTTGCCGCATCGTTTGCCGGCATGACTTGGCTCTTGCTTGAGTGGAGAATTTCGAAAAAACCAAAATTCCTCGGACTGCTTACAGGTTCCGTCGCTGGACTTGCGACGATCACGCCTGCTTCGGGCTACGTTACAACGCAAAGCGCAGTACTGATCGGAATTGCCGCCGGACTTGTCTGCTTTTTTGCAGTGCAATTAAAAAATAAACGTGGTTGGGATGATGCGCTCGATGTCTGGGGTGTGCACGGAGTCGGTGGATGCCTCGGAGTTATCTTGCTCGGAGTATTTGCCGATACAGCCGTAAACTCAAGCGGCGCAAATGGTTTGATTCTCGGTAACTCATCGTTTTTTCTTTTACAGCTCGGTGTAACAGCAGGAGCATCGGCTTATGCATTTATTTTTACGTACGGAATGCTAAAGATCATAAACATGATCACTCCGGTAAAAGTAGAGCAGCGAGAAGAAGAGGTTGGAGTTGATGAATCATTACATGGAGAAGTGGCGTATCTCTAAGAGGGTTTCGAAGAAAAAAATAACACCCTGTCTTTTAAAGACAGGGTGTCGCCGTAGTACATTATATTAATGAGAGGGTCAATTATCCTAAAAAGTATCCATCGCAATCGCAGACGTATCTACTCCTATTCCCCAATTCGAAGAGATCCCTCTTTGATTGCGATGGGAATATTATTTGTGTGATTTCGAGTTAACTGTCTTCTTACACTTCGAAAGAATGTTTGGCTTTTGCCTCCTCTGCCAAACCTTTTATAACTCGGAAATCTCTACCGTTAAACTTTATACAAAAATACGAACTCCCGATTCTCTTTTCCTTACATTATCAGAAGATAATGTTATACTTTTTTAGTATTCAGCTTTTAAATTTGCAACGTCTGATAATATATACGATGCAACAATAAAACCGGTTTTAAACCGACGGCAGCTTCGTCGTAGCCGAACGTTGGAAACGAAGTAAACTGATCGCTGCCAATACATAGCAAATACCGCCAATCCAATAGGTTAGCGAAATACCTACTTCCATCGAAAGCATAATTGCCACCACCGAAGCGAGCACCGACATAGCGCCATTGATCCCCCATAACCATGGAGTAATATGTCCGAATTTTTCCGACACCGTTTTCATCCCGACCGGAAATGCCATACCCATAAAAAATCCGGGTATCGCAAGAATCAATGCAGCAAGTGCGATACGTACCGGTGTGGTAGCATCCGAAAAACTATGAAGCACGCTTGGGGTTACAATACCAATAACCAACAGAACAAACAGCAAGCCCCCAGCCCAAACCATACTTCTGCTGCGAAGTTTTTCAGGCTTCAGCGATTGCGTCGTCAGACTTCCCAACCCGCTGGAAAGTAAAAGCGAGAAGAGCGAAACCGTGAATCCATAAACCGGATGACCAAGGAATACGCTGAAGCGTTCGATCTGCGAAATTTCAATGATCATGAAACCGAGTCCGATCGCGCTGAAGAACATAAAAGGCATTGAACTTCCTTTCAGATCAGTATTCCGAGCGCGCAAGAAAAGTGGAATGACAATACACGAAACAGTTAAGAGCAACACAATAATAAATAACCCCATGAGGGTCACAACTGATCTCATATTAAAATCATAGATCTTATTATTATACACTGCAGGATTAAGAATATCGCGGAAGTTTAACATCTGGAAGAAAAAAGGGTTTTCATCCGTCGTCGGCGAAATATTCAGGATAGAAGATCCAATGTGTGCCATGTAATCCGGAGAAAGATAATCGTCATAATGTTTATCTGTGGTCATTCCTGGTTCTACGACTACATCGAAATGACGTTCGGCACAGATGGCATGAAGATTAGCAATATCTTCAGCAGTAAACGGTTCGTTACTTAAAAGCATCGTACCGATATTCCATTGAGAGTATGTTCTATCCTTTGCCGTATGATTTCTGACGACAATAACGTGCGAACGTGGATCTTTCACGCCTCGGTCAAGTAAGGTCTGCGTTGCAAGAGTTGCCATTCGATATACTTCTCCGGGTACTTCACCATACCATCTTGAAAGTGAAAGCACACCGTTCGGTTTTAAGTGGTCGAGAAATATCTTCCAGGCATCTTCAGTGTAGAGTCCATTTTCTGAGAGAGAGTATGCGCCTGCGGCAGTTGCTGCCCAAGTATCGATCAAAGAAATTTCGATCATGTTGAACTTGTCTTTCGAACGAGCGACATAGCTTCTCGCTTCATCATTGACAAGATGAACATTAGGTATTTTATCCAGATGTCCGGAAAAATCGCCGTACGTACCGGTAACTGCGCCGATAATATTATTATTGATCTCGACAGCGGTGACAGATTTCTGTTTGAAAAGTAGGGCTGAAAGTATATCTCTTCCACCACCTGCTCCAATTACCAGAACGTCGGAGTTCGGACGCATTGAATGAGCAACATTCGTCACATCATACTTCAGATAATCAAGTGAATCAAAATTTCCATTAAAGCGAGTAATTGGAGTTGCAGCATTCGCATCTATATTAAGCATCAACTGATTTGCTGTTCTGCCTGGGGGCATTGCATCACTGAATCCCCAGCCAAATGGTGTTGATGAATAATCAGGATCGTCATAGACGGCGACACGCGAAAAGCTATTCCATTTTTCGTAAATGACACCTCGATCCGGCGCGCCTTTGACAAAGAGCAATGGAAAAAGTGAACGCCCTGTGGTATTGAGGTAGCTTCCAAGACAGGTTGCAACGAGCATCACCACGGCAATACTCATGGCAGCGCGACGCTGTCCATGACCCATTGCCGATAGTGGACGAAAAAGCAATCCGCCAAGCGTTGCAATGAATGCTGAAAAAAGAATAGCAGTAGCGGCATCGGCAAACATCAGAATAAAAACTACTCCGACGCACCCGAGTCCGGCACCGGCAAGATCTGCCGCATAAATTCGGCTTACATCCGAATCTCCTTTAGCGCTATCGTTCATCCGCGTCAGCAGAAGAGTGATAAGAATACCGCTTGAAATAAATGGAATACTGATAACTGAGAAATTTAATCCAAGTGAAAAAAGTGCGCTGAGCGAACGGGGAGCTGCGAATGGGATGCTGAGATGCGCAAGAAATGCGAAGAGGATCGTGATCGAAAGCAACATACTGAAAAATGTGACTCGCTCTGGGATACGCTCCTTTGCAAAATAATTGGGAAAGAAATATACCAAAAGCGCGCCGGCAGTCATTCCGAACATGGCAACGCTGATCGCCATAAATGCGAAATGGTACCACATCGTCACGCTGAATACGCGAGTAATGAGCACTTCGAAAAGTAGAGTTGCCATCGAAACAAAAAAGATCGCCGTGCGAGGACGGTTCCTGACAAGTGATGAGTTCATTTTTCTCGAAATATTAATATAGAGTGTAGTCGCTTTAGCAGAACCCGGAGGTATCTGAATGCATGATATATTACCTACAAATATACCACATTCTCTTGAATCCAGGGTAGAACGTCTTGAATACTTTCCAAGAACGAACGTACTCCGGCAATCGTTGAATTATAGATTATGATAACGCAGATTCTCAGCAGCATCTCCATGGCATTCCAGTCTCTCACAAGCAATAAGATGCGCGCGTTGCTGACTATGCTTGGTATTATTATTGGGGTCGGATCGGTCATTACCCTTACTGCCATCGGTCAAGGAGCTTCGAAAGCTGTCACTGATAGGATCAGTTCTATGGGGACTAATATGCTGCAAGTTGATCCTTCTTCCTCGAACTTCGGAGGTATTTCCTCCGGAGCCGGAAGCACTATTAAACTCACCGAAAAAGATGCCGATGCTTTGCGGCAGTCTCCCCTTTTTAGCGAAGTCGCACCGTGGGTAGATGCCAGAGGTCAGGTCGTTGCTGGAAATCTGAACTGGTCAACGCGTATGGGCGGAAGTACACCAAATATCTTGAGCATCAGAAATTACAGCCTTGCAAGCGGAAGTAATTTTACCGATGAAGATGCAAAAACCGGAAAGAAAATCTGCATCATCGGCAAAACAATCGTGAAATATTTATTCCCAAATGGCGAAGATCCACTGGGAAAAACTATTCGCTTGAAAAATATTCCTTGCACCGTCATTGGCGTATTGAATGAAAAGGGTTCGAATTCCAACGGACAAGATCAGGATGATATTATTCTTGCTCCGCTTGCCACTCTTCAGAAAAGATTGCTCGCCGTCACATGGTTGAATGATATTTATATCAGCGTAGCTAATGAAAAATTTACTGATGCAGCAATTGCTGAGGTTACAAGAATTCTTCGTCAGCAGCATAGATTGCAACCAAGCGATGATAATGATTTCCGCGTCCGCTCACAAGTTGAAATGGCGCAGACGGCACAGCAAAGCACTGATACACTCGCGCTTTTACTCCGTAGCGCGGCGATAATCGCCTTGCTTGTCGGAGGAATTGGCATTATGAATATCATGCTCGTCAGTGTGACAGAACGAACGCGAGAGATCGGCATTCGGAAATCTATTGGAGCAAAGTCCTTCAATATTCTTTTTCAATTTCTGACCGAAGCATTGACGCTCAGTTTAATCGGCGGCATCATCGGAATATTTTTAGGATTCGGAGCAAGTTACATCGTCTCGAATCAAAACGGCTGGACGCTTATCATCTCGCCTTCGGCAGTTGCCCTTGCTTTCAGTGCTGCAACGCTTGTCGGATTATTCTTCGGCTGGTATCCTGCTCGCAAAGCCGCAAAGCTTAATCCAATTGATGCACTGAGAGCAGATTAGATGAAAGTATTCTCCGCAACTATTCTTTTTGTCCTCGTGACGGTATTCGTATTTGAGAATTCATTTGCTCAACCGAATTGGAATAAAGTACCCATACCAAATCTCTACAAGCAAGCAACTCCCTATTTTCTTAATGCAGAAGTCGGTTTTGTTTTTGACGCAATCGGAACTCCTCAATCCAATTTACGAAAAACTACCGATGGCGGAAATACATGGCAGGCTGTGCTGTATTTTGATCAGAATAATATTTTCATCCGCCAAATTTATTTTACAGGTTTGAATCGAGGATTTGCTGCTACTTCAAAGGGAGTTTATGAAACCAAAGATGGAGGCATAACATGGCAAGCCATATATAATACCAATCTTCCGTTCAATTCAGTCTATGCATTTGGAAACATGATTTTTGCTTTCGCAAATGATACATCTGCCCTCGCCCCATGGGGTCCTTTGATTCAATCCGGAGACGATGGAGTTACATGGGATACAATTATTGCGCCAACGAGCTACGGTGTTACAGTTGACAATCCAATGCAACCGTATGTCTTTGGCAATAAAGACAGTGTCGTCTATGCCGAAAATATTACCACCATTAATACTACCGACAACATGACGTTGATGTATTCAACAAACAATGGTAAGAATTGGAATAGCAATACTCTCGACAAAGTAAATAAAACTTATACAATGGGCATGATTGCCCAGGCACATTGCAATGATCTGGAACGAACATTTATTGCACCATTAGATATTAATGGCGACGATGTCTATATTCTTGTTCATTCAACGGATTTTGGAAAGACCTGGGATACGCTCCATGCAGCCTTTGAAGTTGGAGCATGGGTAGCGATAAGTAGCTGCGATCAATATATTTGCGATGCATTAGGAACCCAGTCTTTTCAACCAAAAAAAGGAATGTGGGGATCACATGACCGTGGTAAGAACTGGTCCTATATCCCAGCGCAGGATTATACAGAGATCGATGATGAGGATTTTCACAATCTTTCTGTAGTTGGCAACGGTGCCGTTATTTATGCTGGCAGTTTGCCCATCAATAACCGTAATGACGTCTGGAAAACAACCAATGGCGGAAACGGAACATTGTCATTTACGGCACCGGGATCAGAGCTTACAACTGCTTATGATCTTTCTTCCGGTGGAGTTGATACTCTGAATATCTTGGTTTGCGACACTGGATTTGTCCGAATGTTTTTTCAGAATATGCCGTGTTCTATTTATGCAAACTTTCAAGGGATAACTATTGACGGATTAGATCCTTCGGAATATACTACGCAACTACACCATCATCATTTGTGTGATGGATTATTTGATACGCTTTGGGTAGCCATCGTCCCGGCTTCGGCAAATACTCGCGATCTTATCGTTCATGCTCATTTTATCAATGATGAATATTATCCATTCGATACGAGTTTTAAATTCACTCTAAAAATAATACCCGGACCAAACACAATTATTTATTTGAAGTCGTCAAATATTTTCGGAGCAGTTGCTGATACTATTGATATACCATTATATATTAATAGTTCAACTCCGTTACCTCAGATGGCTTCGATTGATTCGACCGAGCACACATATATTTTGCACACCGACCTCATCACTCCAATTTCATTTGTACCGAAAATAAATGGGTTAACCGTTGATCACTTTAAGACCTCAACGAATACAGCTTCACTCATGATTCATTTCCCGAAAAATTATACCTTCACCGGTGAAACAGAAATTGGAATACTCCGAGCGCTTGTGTATCTTACTGATACAATGGAATCCGATATAACCATGTCCGGCATTGTACATGGAACAGGATGTCAAAGTATTTTAAGTAATGGAGTCGTTCACTTTTCTCTCGCGCAGAAATGTGGAGATTCCTCCCTTTCGAAATTCATTCAATATGGTTCGATCGATCTGATCAGAAATATTATCCCTAATCCTGCAAGAAATAGTGTCTTAATAGAATTAAAAAATAGCAGTTCACAACTTCACTATGATCTCTTCGATGAGTTGGGAGTTTCAAGAAAAAGTGGAATCGTTATGTCTAATACTTTCCATCTCAATACTTCCGATCTCTCCAACGGCAGTTATTATCTGCGAGTTAGTGGTGAAAAAGGAATGCCGAGTACAAAGAGATTGATGATTTCGAGATAATTTCTATACCAAAGCTTTAAATTCCTCAACTGTCAATCCTACTTCTTTGATAATTGAACGAAGTGTTCCTTTGGCAATAGACTTATGATTGGGCACAGTAACTCTTCGATATGGCGGAGATGAGTGACGCATAATTATATGGCTTCCATGCTGAACATCGAAATAGTATCCTAACTTTTCAAGGACACGAACAACATCGTTACCTGAAACTTGCGGCAAAAATCCCATGATTAAACTTCAACTAGTTCTTCGGTGATCGGAGGTGGTATAGCCTCACCATGTTTTCTCAGGCTTTCAAGATATCCAATGATCGCTTCTTGAATATTCAAACGAGCTTCATCGCGAGTCGTTCCTTGGGAGATACAGCCCGGCAATGCTGGTGCATGAGCAACAAACACGCCGTCTTCATCCTCTTCTATTGTTATGCGATATTTCATAATTAATACAACATTTCACAAACGTTCTTGTTCCCAATTAAGAACTAAGAACTAAGCACTAAGAACTAACCCATCCCCTACCGGTTCGAAATTCTCAGCAAATTTGCGGAGTCGCTCTTCAACTTGCGCATAAGTATCCATCGACATTAATTCGCTGCGAAGCCTTGCGGCACCGTAAATTCCTTTGAAGTAGCCGAGGTAATATTTTCGAAACGCGGGAATTCCAAATTTTTCCGAGTGCAGCGAAAGAGAATGACGCAAATGGCTCAAGCAAAGCTCTACTCGTTCATCGAGTGATGCAGGAGTGTAAGAACCTGTTGCGAAATATTCTTTCACTTCACGGAAGATGAATGGATTGCTGATCGCAGCGCGGGCGATCATCACCCCATCGCATCCTGTTTCATTGAATGCTTTCAACGCAGCTTCCGGTGTATTCACATCGCCATTGACGAAGATTGGAATCGAAACGAGTGCTTTAATTTTCGGAATCCAACTCCAATCCGCAGGTCCGCTATGACCTTGCGAACGCGTTCGGCAATGGATCGTCAGCGCCGAAGCACCGGCTTGCTCGATCATCGGTGCAACATCTAAGATGTTGATCGAATCATGATCCCAGCCGATTCGCGTCTTCACCGTTACCGGCAATTTCACTGCATCAACTGTTGCTCTCACCATTGCTTCCATGCGCGGTAGATCTTTTAAGAGTGCCGCACCTGCGCCTTTGCCGGCAACATTTTTTACCCAACATCCGCAGTTGATGTCAATAAAATCCGGACCGGCAGCTTCGGATATTTGCGCAGCTTCGCGCATCACATCCGGGCTTCCGCCGAAAATCTGAATCGCAAGCGGACGCTCTTCTTCAAGCATCGCCATCTTCTTCATAGATTTCGCCGCTTGACGAATGATCGCCTCACTAGAAATAAATTCCGTATAGACGGCATCCGCTCCCATCCGCTTCGCTACAATGCGGAAGGATACGTCCGTCACATCCTCCATCGGTGCAAGGAGAAGCGGTCGAGCGCCAAGATCTATATTTCTGATTCGAGCCAAATTTATTCTTTAACGTAATAGATTTCAATCACAAAAAATATGAGATAGGAACTATGAAATATGATTAGATAAATTCATATCTCACATTTCCCATTTCCCATTTTCCCCTAATTATATCTCGCAACAATTCCATCATCGCCGTTCAAAACATGATCGGTGAAGATAGGCGGAGCGATAGATTCTCTGACGAGTTCGTTATAATCGGCGGCAAGTTTTGAGATGCAGCTGCCGCAGAAGTAATTTTCGAAGCCGGCTTTTTTCTCGACGACGACAACTTGCTCCCGTGGATATGCTAATCCGCAAAGATGACAGCCAACGCCATCGCCAGATTCCTCGCCGCTATCGCGTTCGCGGCGAAGGAGGTTTTTGTACCCCCACCACACGAAATACAACGCTCCGAGAAGCAATATGACAGAAAAAAGAATCTTCATATAGGCAAAACAAAAGTAATAGACTTCGCACTCCCTAACGGGGTAGGGTTTGGGGGTTTAGGCGTATGGGCGTATGGGGGAATGCCAGATACTTCTAAATTTTTCAGTTTTCAATGAACAGATCGCAGCGATATCCCTTCTGGGGATCACTCTCCGATCAAGAAAAACTGGATGCGAATTTGTTTAGTAGTTGGTAGTTTTTGTAGTTTAGTAGTTGTTTAAGAAAGTGTCATTGCGAGTCCGCCGCGGCGGACGCTTGCGGACGACGTGGCAATCTCAAATAGTTATCGTAGTAATAAATCTCAGGGTTTGAGATTCATTGGTTTTATCGTAGTAATCGTAGTTTAGAACATATCGTAGTTAAAACCAATCCGGAAATCGGAAACCATCCCCTACGATGAAAGACAGCCTCCAACTCCCGAAAAAGATCGAAATGACGCTTCCGCGATTGTAGTCGCATACCTAAAAATAAAACTCTTTGATTAATTTTTCCCTTAAACGGCAGGGTACAAGGTCTCTAGCGCCACCACAAGACAAAATTATGGAAAGAGGAATAAACAGGATGGAAGGTTTTTTTCAGAAACACCATACAGAACGTATGATGCTAAAAACTCATACAAAAATATACTTTGTCGAAGTTTGTAATGCAAATATACGAACGAAATATGCTTTTGTCAAGGTGCCCAAACCAAACTATTTTCAGAATTGGCGTTTCCGGCTCAGAATCGCCAAAGATTTTTTTGAGGATTTTGGAAATATTTGTAATTCTCAGGATTCTTAGGAATTTTTACCACAAAATTCCACAGAAAAAGTATATATTTTAGTAAAAAGTCACTTATATATATTTGTCTCCATGCAAATATACGAAATTATTTGACGTTCGTCGAGGTGCCTATCGTCATTTTTTTCCAGAAAACCTTAGCCCACTATTTCTCATCCTCACTCAGCCTTCCTAAGTCACACTAAGAACCCTTTTCCAAAATTTTACTCCGCCACTTAGGGCAAATATCCATCCACTGCAATAAAACTCCTCTAAATGTGTTATCTTTGCTGCACAGAAATCTTATGAAATTCACTATCTTTATATATGTCCTTCTAATTGCTGTGAGCGGGAATGCGCAGCCGGGAAGTTTGGATAAAAATTTCAACCATTTTTCGTGGATTATTACCGATTTTGGGTACTGGGATAAAATAAATTCCATTACACAGCAAGCAGATGGTAAAATTCTTGCCGTAGGTTCTTCGATCGTTGATATTTATGATTTAACTCGAGGTTCAAAAATTTCAGTTGCACGTTATGAGATAGATGGAACGCTTGACTCTTCATTTGGTAAGAATGGAAAGCTTTTTCTTAATTTCAACAACCAAGTTGAATTTGGAACACAAATTCTTGTCAAGCCTGACGGTCAAATAATTATTGGAGGCACGGAAATCAATTATCAAGATGGTGGATCATATGATTTCATAATGATAAGACTGAGTGAAGATGGCTCCATAGATTCGTCTTTTGGTAAAGATGGAAGAGCCGTGAAATTTTTCAGATCGCTCTACGTCAATGCTGGGTATTTCCTAACTCTCCAACATGATGGCAAGATTCTTGTAGGCGGTACTACATATCAAGATGTCACAGGTTATGATTTTATTGTTGCTCGTTATAATACAGATGGCAGTCCTGATCTTTCGTTCAAATCTAAAGGCTATGTAACGATGGATTTTGATGTCAATCAAGCTGATGCTCTAAGTTGTATTGCAATCCAAGATGATGGGAAAATAATCGTTGCAGGCAATACGAGTGGCGGGACATTCTCGTATGTTATTGCGCGCTTAAATGCTGATGGCAGCGTAGATAAAACATTTGCTTCCGGACCTGGTGAACCTGGTTATGGATTTACTTCAAAAACTATTTTAGGGATACATATTTTATCGAGTGGGAAAATTGTCGCTCTGGGTTGGAAGGGTGGTTATGTTTCGTCACGTGCTTATGAACTACTTCGATATAATTCTAACGGAACTCCGGACTCATCTTTTGGATCAGGGGGACTAATATACAACTATGTTGCTGGAGTAAAAGATACATTAAGGTCTCTTCTTGTGTCTTCTGATGATAAAATCATTCTTGCAGGTTTTTCATCATTCCGCGGAACTGCCGATTTTATCCTCAGGCAATTTACCGCTGATGGAAAACCGGACAGTACATTCGGTACGAATGGAAGTAGTTTTAGTGACTATGCAGTTTCATACGATCAGGCAAATGCTGCTTTTCTACAGGCTGATGGAAAGATACTTCTTGGTGGATCAACTTTGGGTACGTCGAACAATAATTTTGCCCTTATTCGTTATGATCCTAGTGGAAAAATTGACGTATCATTTGGCAATCCCGCAAAAATAACAACTACTACCTCCCCCGCCAACGACGAAGCTAATACCGTTACGGTTTCATCGGATGACCATATCTTTTTAGGCGGACATACTGAGATATTGAGTAATGATCTGGATCTTGTCCTAATAACTTATGACAAGGATGGGAACATCTATCCAAAAATTTCTGCGCAGGGTAAACTTTCGTTTACGGATAATATGAGATATATTCAACTCAATGCGGTTATTGTTCACTCCGATAGCGATATGCTTTATGCAGGTCATTTTTATGATCCGGTCAAAACCGATGTAGAGTTCGTCTTACAGCATTACTCTACTGCAACAGGCTTTGGCATTATTACCACCTTTACAACCGATTTCGGCGGCGGAGCAAACTACTGTCAATCGCTTCTCGAACTCAGTGATGGGAAATTGCTCGCCTCAGGCTACGTATTTACAGGACGCAATTACGACTTTGCTCTCTGTCGATATGAAAAAGATGGCAGTCTCGATTCATCCTTCGGCATCAACAGCAAAGTCACCACCGATATTTCCGTCAATCAGGATTATGCCTATTCCTCAGCTCTGCAAAAGGATGGTAAAATAATTTTAGCTGGAACATCACTCAATGATAAGCAATGGCAAATCGCGCTGGTGCGATATAATTCGGATGGCAGTCTTGACAATTCGTTCGGCAACTCAGGTATCGTACTGACCACCTTACATGATAGCGATGACGAAGCTCATGGAATAGCTTTGCAGAATGATGGGAAGATCGTCGTCGCAGGATATACGTTCAACGGAAAGAATTATGATGTTGCGCTTGCCAGATATAATATAAATGGAGATCTGGATTCGACATTTGGGAATTTCGGCAAAGTAGAAACAGGGCTTGCTGCCGGTGATATAAAAGCAAATGGCATGGTGATTGAACCTGATGGAAAGATCATCGTTGCCGGATATGCTTTTAACGGAAAAGATGATGATTTTGCCGTACTCTGCTATAACTCGAATGGAAGCCTTGATAAAAATTTTGGTAAGGGAGGCATCACAATAACTGATTTCGGTTTCGGTGATGACCACGGAAATGCAGTAGCCTTTCAATCCGATGGAGCGATCGTTGTTGCGGGATATGCCTACAATGGCACTGATAAAGATTACGCCGTTGCGAGGTATTTACCCGACTTAAATCTCGGCGTGATTGATCATCCTTCATCGAACCAAGCCGCTGCAATCATTTATCCAAATCCGGTACATAGCGCCGCAAGGGTTGCTTACGAATTATCAAAACCGGAATCGGTAACGATGAAGCTTTATGATGTCACCGGAAAAGAAGTCGCGATATTCCTCAATCATCAGATCCGCGAAGCAGGAAAAAATTCGGAGCAGATCGTGATGCCGAATAATTTACCGGTTGGAAGTTATTATTTATCCGTCGAAACAGAGCAAGGGAAAATGAGCGTGAAGATTATGAAATCTGAACCTTGATTTTTGGAATAAAAAAGGGCACACACGGTGTGCCCCTACGAACTTCAATTATACATTTCCCCACTCAGTCCTCAGCACTCATTGCTCAGCACTAACTTCCTGCTAATTCCGATTCAGTTAGCCTCTCCTAAGAATTTCGCAAGAGTTTTTTCGAGGTCTTCGCCGCGAAGTTGTTCTTGCATTGCAACGACTTTTCCGTCAGGTCCGACGAGGACGGGTTTCGGAATACCTGCCACTTCGAATTTCTTTGCAAGCTCGGCTTCGAATACTCCTGGAATAAAGGCATGGAGCCAGGGCATTTTCCATTTCTTTGCGCGGAAAGGCGCGATCTGTGCTTCGGCTGCATCCATCGAAAGCGAGACGATCTCGAATCCTTTTCTGCCTTTGAAACGCTCGTAGGCTTTATGGATCGCAGGCATTTCTCTGACGCAAGGTCCGCACCACGTAGCCCAAAAATCTATCATATAATATTTTCCGAGCATGGATTTATCGCTGATCTTCCCGGAGCCATCTAAGAGCGCAACTTCAAATGACGGAATTGCTTTGCCAACCATGACAACTGCATCGGGATTACTATTTGCCATCTGCCATTTAATTTCGGCAACATCATTATAATCTTTTTTGAGCATTGCATAAAGTCTTTTCCATTCTTTATCGTCTTTCGCTGCAACAGCTTTATCCATATCGTCGGCGAATGCAACAGCACGAACGGACTTTTCGGGATTAGACTCTAAACCTTTTTTATAGGATGCTGCCAAATCTTTATCAACTGTTTGCAGCAATCCCATAAGATCGTTGGGAGCCATAGACCACAATGATGATGAAGGCGGCACAGCATTGAGAATCATCGCTGCATCTGCGGCACTCATCGGAAACGTAGGATTATTCTCCTTCGCAAGTGTGACAGCAGCGAACTGCGCAAATCTTGTATCGCCATCTTTCACTGCTTGTTCATAAACGTGTTTGATATTATCCATACCAGCTTGGTATTTTTCGGATGACATCGTTGCAGTTCCGCCACCGGCAGGGCGAACCATCGCCGCCGCATTAGCTTTCTCCACAGCATCTGTTAATTCATACACCTTCTTGATGAACGGATTATTTAAGATTTCTACTTTCGGAAGGTTGCTGTTCTCGGTAAGATTTATTTTTGAAGGATCGTAGGTGATCGTTACTTTCTCGCCCTTCTTCGTTCTGAGCACTGAGCGGTAATCGCCACCGCCATCGTAAGAAAAATAATCCGCTTGCGTGCCGTTGACGCTATGCCCACCGTCCACAACTCCCATCACCTGGTAGCTTAGTGTATCGCCTGTTGCAATTCGTTCATAAGTATAAATTGTTTTTCCATCAGCCGTTTGCTTCAGAGTCATTGACTCGGTGCTTGCAAAAGCAAATTTATTCCAATCGCCAAGGACAGTGATCTTCTCAATATCTTTTGTATACGGATTCGGATCAAGCTGAATATTCAACTTCACATTTTTATCTTTCTCATCGAGGATAAGCGGAATGGTCGCTTCTTGATGACTGGCGGCGCTAATGCGAAGAGTGTAAATTCCTGCTTTCGGAATTTTTATTTCGAAGGATCCGTCTTTCGCGCACTGATATGATTTGCTGTTTTTCATATCCGCCGCACTTTTGCTGATATGCGCATGGGCGAGAATTGGTGCCTTGCCGTTGCCGTCAGTAACTCTTCCCTCGATCACGATCTGCGAGAAAAGTGGCGCAGCAAAAAGTAAAATGATAAAACTTAGGAGATGTTTCATAATATATTCTGTTGAAGTTTGAAATGCAAAAATACTACCGTTTTTCAAACGAAAAAAGCAGAGGATCAGTCCCCTCAATTAATCCAGAAGCGTTTCACTGAAACCTGCTCTTACCAGAGCATGGCGGATGCCTGTCAAAACCTTTTCAGTTTCGAGGCGAGTTGCAACCGGAACATCTTTTGCCGACTTCAATTGCTCAAGCAATGCGTCTTCCTCAGCTCCGGCAAGTGTTCTGCATTCTTCATAAACGCCGTTAGGTCCTTCTTCAAGGGGATTGTGTTTTGCAAGCACAGTTCGCAGAGCATGTGCGATTTGTGGTGTAGGTGCGGGTACTAATAACGAGGCAATGGCTCCGTGATCGAGGCGCAGTTTTGCCGCTTGCGGAAGCGGTTCGCCACCGCGCAATTTCTGCGCCATCGGAAGCAGGATTTTTTCTTCCAATCCGATATGCTTCAGGAGACCTTGGCGAAATGCGGCGTAGCTTTCAAGATCGATATGTTCGGGATCGGCAAACGTTTTATCAAGAAGCTGATCTAACCTTTTGTGATCTGCTTCCATGAATTCTGTGATAGTTTTATAATCTTCCATTATGCACTCAACATCTCCGTAACCGGAATAATCCTTTTGTGGAGCAGAATACGAACTTTCGTGTTTATATCTTTAATAAGTATTAGAAAAATGGCAGTCCTATGACCTATGTCATAGGACTTATGCAGCCGAATTAGGTAACTTTGTAATCAATAGTAGATCATGGATAATCTATTCAGCGATGAGCTTCTTACGCAATATGGCGCGAAGCTAATGGCTCTTGATAAAGGAGAAATGCTTTTCGGGCAGGATGAACCTGCCACACATTTTTTCATCGTCAAAAGCGGCAGAATGAAGATGGCTCATTTTAGTGAGCAGGGGCGCGAATTCATTCAGGGGTATTTTTCAAACGGACAAAGTTTTGGAGAACCACCATTTTTCGCAAAGTTGAGATACCCCGCATCGGCTCTGGCTACTGAGCAAAGCGAAGTCTGGAAAATTTCTTATGATCGCTTTATTGATCTGCTCCGTGAGCACTTTGATATTCATCTCGGATTACTCCAGACGCTGAGCGAACGGCTGATCTATAAATCAATGATGCTCAGCGAAGTAGCAGTAGAAGAAGCAGCGCACCGGTTGAAAGCGCTGATGTATTTTCTGAAAAAAGATCGGGGCATAAGACCGGAAAAAGAATTCGTCGTTCCGTTTACGCGTCAACAGCTTGCCGATATGACGGGCTTGCGAGTGGAAACGGTGATCAGGACGATCAAAGTAATGGAGCAACAAGGCATCGTAGAGATCATTGAAGGAAAGATCTTCTTGCTGTCAAAGAAACAAAAAATCGAACAAAGAGAATGATGAAGCACATAGTTACTGTTACTGCCTCCATAATACTTATGGCAAGCCTTAGTGTCCGCCTTAGCAATGCACAAACAGATTCCTCTTTTAAGCCATCGGGAAAATTTAGCTCTCAAGTTTTTGGTGATTATTCTTACAAGATACTCGCAGACTCGCTCAACCGCGGAGTCGGACAGTATTCCGGAGTACCCAAAACCTTTTCTAACTTTCAGCTCCGACGTTTTTATCTCGGCTACAATTATAATATTTCACAGACTTTTACTGCGGAGCTCCTCCTTGCTTATGAAGATGGTGGTGGTGCATCAGCAACCGTCGATCTGGCAAATGAGCGCACGTTTTACCTAAAACTTGCGAACATCCGTTGGAAGAATATCTTCGCCGGAAGCGATCTCATCTTTGGTGCACAGTTGACGCCGGCATTCCCCTCGCTTTCAGAACAAGTATGGGGATACCGCTCGATTGAAAAAACAATACTGGATAAGAATAAGATAGCAAGTGCCACCGACCTTGGTCTGGGACTTCAAGGCTCATTCGACGATGCGAAGAACTTTGGCTATGACCTATTGTACGCAAACGGTTCGGCGCAGAAGTTAGAAACCGATAAATTCAAAAAACTATATGCCGATCTTTGGGCAAAGTTCTTCGAAAAGAAACTTATCCTCAATCTCTATGGCGACCTCAACCGCACCTCAGATGCTCCTGCAAAGGATATCCTGACTATGAAGTTCTTCATTGCATATCAAACGAAGCCACTCACTTTTGGTATAGAGGGATTTATGCAGACTCAGACTCATAATGTAGTTGATAGTAATTTCTCGAGCGGCTTACACGATACTGCCAGTATCACGCCGTTTGGCGTTTCAGTCTTTATAAGAGGCGAGATAATCGAGAACACGCTTAATTTTTTCGCTCGTTACGATATGTTCAATCCTGATAATAGCTACGTGAGTTCAGGAGTACAATATCCGAAAGGTTACAACACATCGAACGAGAATTTTATCGTTGCAGGTATTGACTGGACGCCATACAATAATATCCATATCATGCCAAATCTATGGTATACCGGCTATTCTAACAAAGCAAACGGTGCTATTGAGAAACTCAAATCGGACAATGATATTGTGTCTCGCGTGACCGTTTATTATAAATTTTAAGACAACGTATTATAAAAAAAATATGCTTACCACTGAGAGATCATTGCGTGACTTCGTTACAGAAAACTTCAACAGCGCTTCGGTTTTCGAAAAATATGGATTGGATTTCTGTTGTAAAGGCGGAGTCTCGTTAGAAGAAGCATGTAAAGTAAAAGGTCTCGATAGCGATAAAGTCACTGCCGAACTTTCCGAAGTGACATTTGAGGAATCATCACAGCGCTATTTCCACTGGGAGCTCCCTTTTTTAATTGACTATATCGTCAACAATCATCATTCGTATGTCAAGAGTCAGATCCCCCTCATTAATCTCCACCTCGAAAAAGTAGTTCGTGCTCATGGCGAGAGACATCCGGAAGTAAAAGAAGCGGAGGCGATCTTTTTCAGTAGCGGGCAGGCGCTTACTCGGCATATGGTGAAGGAAGAATCGGTTTTATTTCCGTTCATCAAACAGCTCGCTCAAGCGCATACTAATGGATGTGTGCCACCAAGCTCGCATTTCGGGAGTGTTTCGGGACCAATAGCAGTTATGCTCGCTGAACATGAGGATGTCGGAAATGAATTAGCGCACATTCGCGAACTCCTTTGTGATTATAGTCCCCCCGACGACGCCTGCACAACAATGCGCCTTCTGTATCAAGAGCTCGACGCTTTCGAACAAGATCTTCATAAGCACGTCTTTTTAGAGAATTCCATTCTCTTCCCCAAAGCCATCCGAATGGAAAAAGAAAAACCACAATCTGAAGAAAGCTTTAAGATAAGAGCACATAAATAATATCCTGAACATGATGAGTAACGATGTGAAGGCGAACGCTTCATTGACTCTTTTGCATCGTTGCTCATCGGTTTGGCAATAAATTTACTGGCTTGTTATAAGAATAAAAACATACAACGATAAAAAAAATAATAAATACAAAAAAATGAATACGAAAAATACTCTAAAAAGACTCTCCTATTTTATTTCTCTTCTCTTAGTTGTTGCAGTAGTGAGCTGCGGTGGAAAGAAAAAGGAGGAAGAGAGCAGCGATGAAGTTGATAAAGGTGCTCCTGCTCCTACCGGAGCTGCCGCAACAGTTGATATTGCAAATGGCGCCACAATAATGGGCACTGTTAAGCTTGATGGAAAAGCCCCCGATAACAAGCCTATTAAAATGGAAGCCGATCCGGTCTGCAAAGCTGCACACGCAGTCGGAGTGAAGGAAGATCATTGGATTGTCGGATCCGGTGGTGAAGTTACCAATGCATTCGTCTATATAAAAGATGGTTTGGGCGGAAAGACCTATGCTCCCCCTTCTTCTGAGATTTCCCTTGATCAAAAAGGATGTCAATATGAGCCACATGTGTTCGGTGCGATGGTCGGACAGAAGTTAAAGATCACAAACTCTGATCAAACTCTGCATAACATTCATGCGCATGGAGAAAAGAATGAGCAGTTCAATGAAGGACAGTCGGCAGGCTCCCCTGCAAGAGAGAAGACTCTCGACAAAGCAGAAGTCATGATTCCGATCAAGTGTGACATCCACGGCTGGATGAACTGCTACGGGGGAGTTCTTAATCACCCATTCTTTGCTGTTACAGGGAAAGACGGAAAGTTCGAGATCAAGGGCGTTCCTCCGGGAGAATACACCATCAGCGTATGGCATGAAACATCTTCCGGAGATGCCAAGGGTGTAACGATTGATCAGAAAATTACTGTCGGTGCCAAAGATTCAAAGACCATCGATTTTACACTTAAAGCACAGTAGGGTGCATTGGTAGGGGCGGGGCTATAGTCCACAAGTGCGTTTCATCGTGAGACATTCACACGGACTAAAGCCCACACCTGCAATAATAGGGTTTAGAACATTCTTTTTTCAATACATTAAAAATTCGGTTATGAAATCAAATATGAAACTTACACTTGCCATCTGCGTTGTTTCGGTCATTGCAGTAGGCATTGGTGCTTTTTTCTTTGGACAGAAGAAAGCCACCGACAAATATCACGTCATCCCCGGATTTGCTTGGGATAAAGAAGAATGGGCTACACGAACGAAAGGAATTCGAACGAGCTATAATCCAGATCACGACCTTAACGCTGAAACGCTTACCCTGGTACCGGGTGATGAACGCTGGCTTGATTTCGTTTTTTGGTGCTTTAATAATAAACTCGCCGAGCATCAGGTCGAGCAGTATGGTGGGACGGAATGGGACGGACCAAAAGGCGGCGTGATCTTTCACTGGGCACCGGGTTCGCGCTGGGAAACTCATACACTTGCAAGTTTCGGATTCACTATCGGTCATACGATCGGCGAGCACAGATGGAAAGACACTCAATTCCCTGAATTCTTCGAAAAATACGGCGGCACGTATGGTATTAATGTTAAAGATCGGCTCGCTGAGATAGATACCGGATCTGCTACTCCGTGGGTTAATTTTCTTGAATATTGCGGCGGACCGAATAGTCCTTACTATCGTTATCTCTTTCATCAGGAAGCAGTCGTTGATCCTGTGCGAGAACGGATCTATCTCATTGGGGGGCAAGGTGTGGATTTCGAATACAGTTTCGAACGCTACTTCCACGAAGTTCGTGAAGTTCTGACTGACGCGAAGGCGTTTCAATTCTTCCAGATGTATGATCTTTATGGACCGGGATTTGCTTGTAAAGCCGGTTGGGCGAAGAACAAACTGAATGCAAATCTTATCGCGATGTCATTTACTGATGACACAAGTAAATGGGTAACTAAACCTGGAGTTGCAAAAGCGGTAAAGTATAATCCGAATCCGCCGCTTCCTGTTGTGCCTCCCAAAATGCGTGAATTTGATGCGGCAAAAGCAGGTCAGGTTTTGTACCGTGCGCAATGCACACCATGTCATGGAACTGCTGGTGATGGCAAAGGATTTCTCGCTGCAAGTTTCGAAGTTGCCCCGCGTGATTTTCGTCTTGGTCTTTACAAATTTCGTTCGACGGTCGGCGGAGCTTTTCCGACAATCGGTGACCTTGAGCACATAATCCGCGTCGGCGTTCCAGGCGGCACAATGCCGGCATGGGCAGAGTTTCTTTCAAAAGAAGATATTCATAACCTTAGCGTTTATCTCATCACATTCTCCGAAAGATTTTTGGATGCCTGGAATGCCAAGAAAGATCCGGAGCTACTACAAATACCGGCAGTACCCGGAAACCTCGCATCAATGGTCGAGCATGGCAAGCAAGTGTTTACACAGATCCAGTGTGCAAAATGTCACGGCGAACTCGGCGTAGGTGATGGTCCGTCGTCGATCGGTTTGAAAGACACATGGGAAAATGAGATCAAGACGGCAGATCTTACCTATAAGTGGCAATTCAAGAATGGATACTCCCCTCAGGATATTTACCGGACATTCAATGCCGGATTGAACGGTACACCCATGCCCTCATTTAAAGACATATTCACTTCAGATGATGACCGTTGGGCATTGGTAGCATATATACTTTCACTTTCACCACAACAAAGACCATCGTTACACTTAAAAGATTTCAGAACGAAGTTCGCATCGGCTGTGGATTCAAATGGAATAGTGAGGCGATAGACATGTTAGGCAAGATCAACTCAAAAGTCATCGTGATAATAACGGCAACAGTACTTCTCTTGGTCGCCGGGTTCTACATCAAAGAGAAGTACTACGGAGACAATACCTGCCCGGCAAATATGACGACTGTCGGTGGGAAAGATAACCCGTGCCAATGTACAAAACGCATTGAACCGTAAAAATATAATGCTCGATTTCACATTTCCTTATTCTTCGCAATAAGAATGAGGGAATGTGATTGGGTGTATTTACAAATAAAATGGGAATTAAATCTATGCAAACTCCTGACACGCGTCCACGACCAGATTCAGAGCGCCCTCTCGATGCCCCGTTCCTTCACTTCGATCTCGATGATATTCTCAAACGGTTGAAGGTGGAAGAGGATTGGACATCCGGCAAACACAATGCTATGACGCTCATGAAAAATGAGATGATGCGCATTGTAGTGATGGTATTGCACCAAGGAAACGAAATAAAGATGCATAAAGCAGAATCACCGATCAGTCTGTTCGTAATAGAAGGACTGTTAAGATTCAAGTTAGAAAATGAGTCGGTCGATCTCAGGACAGGTGGATTGCTGACATTGCATAAAGACATTTTACACGGTTTAGAGGCTATTGAGGAAACAACCGTTCTTCTAACAATGGCACATACTCCTGCCGGTTGATTCTTTGGCTCCTCACGATGCTTATACACGGTCATGATGGACGACCATAGCAGCTGAAATACTTTTATGGTAGAAAAGAAAAGAATACCTCGCGAGATCCTTTATACCATCGGACATTCCACTCATCCGATTGACGAATTTGTAAGCTTACTCAAGGAATATGGCATTAAACAATTGGTCGATGTTAGGACGATACCGAGGTCACGGCACAATCCTCAATTCAATGAGAAGAGGTTAGCGGCTCGATTGAAAAAATCGAAGATCCAATATTCACATGACCGGGAGCTCGGCGGCTTGCGACATGCAAAAAAGGACTCGATAAATATGGGGTGGAGGAATGCCTCTTTCCGCGGTTATGCCGACTACATGCAAACAGACGAGTTTAGCAGCGCACTAAAGGCACTGATAGCAAAAGTAAAAAAGAAGCCAAGCGTCATCATGTGTGCTGAAGCGCTCCCCTGGCGCTGTCACCGTTCTATGATTGCTGATGCGATGGTCAAGCAAAAATGGGAAGTCAGACATATAATGTCTATGACATCAGCGTACAAACATAAGCTTACCTCTTTTGCAAAGATGAGGAATGGAAAACTTACCTATCCAGAAATTAAGATAATTGAAGAACAGGATAATGCTATGACCAGCGTATTAAAATTAGGAAGCTGTGTGAAAGTACCTGATGGCCGCATCGGACGGATAAGGAGTAGATCCAAAGATCAATATGAAATACGCCTGCGCAGGAAAACTTCCAACAGCCACCAGTTCTTATTTTTTTCGGGGAAAGATATCAAGGTTGTGCCTTGTCCTAAAGGTTGGATGAGTCCCGAAGGATACAATCGTTATCTTAGAAAAACCTTAGCGAAAATGCGTCAACGGGAAACGAAAAAAAAGATAACGAAGTGAACTGCTCCCAAAAAATGGATGACGCGCTTAGACATATTGGAATGGCTAGTCAAAAATATTTCACACACAGCGCATATCCCGAGTATTTTCTGCTTCTACAGGGACTTTATTTCAACGAGGAAGTGATATGCGTCAATAACTGTAATGACACATCTCTTAAGCCACAATACAAAGCTGAGTAACGTTTTATTTTTTTAGCGGAACATAAATATGCTTTCACAAGAATATAGACTCCTTCCCCAAAATCCATTAGAAACCATAGAAGCCTATCTTCATGCCGGAGGAGGAAAGGCAATAATGAAAGCGCTTGCGATACCTCGTGAGCAGATAATTTCAGAAATTACACGGTCGGGCCTCCGCGGACGCGGAGGTGCAGGATTCCCTACTGGGTTGAAGTGGGCAACCGTAGCACATGATCCGTGTCCAGTCAAGTATTTTGTTTGTAATGCAGCAGAAGGAGAACCGGGGACGTTCAAAGATAGGATGCTCATTCGGATGAATCCATACCGGCTGCTTGAGGGAATTGCCATTGGTGCCTATGCTGTCGGCGCTCGAAAAGCCTTTGTTGTGATGAAGACCAGCTTTGAGAAGGAATACAATGCGCTCAGCCATGCATTACGTGAGATGACAGCGCAGAATTTGCTCGGAGGAGTTCCAATAGAAATCATTAGAGGACCGGAAGACTATTTGCTCGGCGAAGAAAAAGCACTTCTTGAAGTAATCGAAGGCGGACCGGCATTGCCGCGCGAAGCCGAATATCCACCCTATGTTAAAGGGCTTTTCATAACAAACCCATGGGAATTAAATCCGGCAGTCGTTAATAATGTCGAGACGCTTTCAAACATTCCGAATATTATTGCAAACGGCACAGAATGGTTTCGGAAGATAGGCACTACCGATTCTCCAGGAACGATGATCTTTACCGTATCGGGAGACGTCCGCACGCCCGGAGTCTACGAACTACCGCTTGGGACTACATTACGCGAGCTTATCTATGAATATGCCGGCGGTCCCTTCCCCGGTAAAGAGATAAAGGCAATTTTTTCCGGAGTTTCGAATGCTGTCATTCTGCCCGGAGTATTGAATGTGCAGCTCGGATTCGATACGATGAGAGCGATCGGTTCAGGATTGGGATCGGGTGGTTTTATTGTTTATGATAGTAGTACCTGTATGGTACAAGCCGCATACACATTCTCCAAATTTCTTTGGATGGAATCCTGTAACCAATGTAGCGCTTGTAAACGAGGGACTGATATTTCCACCACGAATCTTCGAAAGCTGATTCTTGGAGAGGGCGGCATGGAAACGATAGGCCATATTACCGAAGGTGCAATAATTGCGCCGCAAGGTAACCGGTGCTTTCTCCCGGTAGAGCATCAGCAGAACATTCTGAGCATCCTCAAAGAATTTACTGATGAATTTGTTGCTCATGTTGAACGCGGTTGTCAAACATGCCGCGAAGTTCTACTCCCTAAAATTCTCGATCATGATGCAGAGCAGCATGTATTCACTTACTCGGAAGGACGAACCCAACCGTAACTTGTGATGAAAGATCCTACAATAATTGATATTGCTACTTACCAAGCCATTCCTCTGTTCTCAGAATTATCTAAAGATGAACTCTCTAAAGTTGTTGCTTTTTCATTGATAAAACAGTTCAAGAAAAGCGCGCATATATTTTTGGAGGGAGATCATTATGCAGGCTTTTACGTCGTTCTTCAGGGAAAGGGAAATCCGCTCAAGCTCCCCGCTCTCTGAATATCACGCTGCTCATCCAAAACCGGAAGGCTATTAAGATTTGATGCGGAGTCGAGACGCTGATGCGTTTACCAAATACGTTGAACTCGGCAAGTTCGATCTTGCGGAGTAAGCGGAAGTAGATAGCGTCCATGATCTGCGCTGCGAAAAGTGTGAAGCGCTCGTGCTTGCCGAGGAGTTTACGGGCGCTGCGGTAATACTCTCTTGCTCTGGCAGTTTCGAATTTCATCAACTTGATGAAATTCAGATTGTATTTTCCTGCTAATATATCTTCTTCTTTGACTCCGAAGCGGCGCATATCTTCTTGCGGCAAGTAGATGCGTCCCATCGAAGCATCTTTCTTCACGTCGCGCAGAATGTTTGTTAGTTGCAGTGCAATGCCAAGATCAACTGCGTATTCTTTCGTCGTTTCAAACTTGTAACCAAAAATTTCAATCGTTATTAAACCGACGATGCTTGCAACGGCATAACAATACTCTTTTAATTCTTCAAAGCTTTCGTAGCGGTCTTTGACAAGATCCATTTCCACGCCGTCAATAAGCGTAAGGAAATATTGCTTCGGAATTTTGAAACGCGAAATAACTTTATGCAAACTGAAGAGGATCGGATGTTTCATCGAACCGGCATAGCACTTCTCAACTTCGGCGCGCCACCAATTCAGGCGGACTCTCTTTTTTTCGATCGCCGCTTCTTTCTTAAAATCAATTCCGGGAATATCTAAAGGAATATCTTCATCGACAAGATCATCGGTGTAGCGGCAGAATTCATAAACAGATCGCATCGCCATGCGCTCATCCTTCGGAAGAAGCGAGAACGAATAGAAGAAATTACTCTTGCCGCCGTGCATGGGTGCCGGCGTTAGAGATTCTTCTAAAAGAAGTTCGGCGTTACGAGATACTTTATATGTCATAAAAATTCTTGCGTCTAGGTGGGACGGACTCTTATTCCGTCCGTCTCTTTTCTGGCGGACTAAGAGTCCGCCCCACTTGTTAGTCAACCCTGCGCATTAAAGACTGTAAAAGCACTATAAAATGTTCCCATTTAGATAGCTTTGGGCGCATTAAATAACTGTTACCATCTATCTTTCGAAGCTTCGAGATGAGCTTCCTTGCACTGATGATAATAGCGCGTAGTTCATAACGAAGTCTGCCCCTAACAGATTCAGCTAAAGGAGTGCCTCTATCCAAGAGCGCTTCGACGCGTTCAAGCTCAAAAAGCGTTGCAAGAGATAGCCTTTGGTGATTCAGGGGGATTTCGGTAATGTCAATTGCAAAAATTCCGCAATCTTCTTTAGGATAGTAATACCGTTTATTCTCAATATCTTCCTTTATATCCTGAATAAAATTCAGCAGTTGCAACGCTGAACAGATTTCGTTCGAAAGCCTTATCCGCTCCTGATCTTTATATCCGAATAGTCCCAGAACTAACTCGCCGACCGGATCAGCTGACCTTGATGTGTACCACCGTAGATCATCGAATGTTTCGAACTGAACTTCCCCTTTGGCATCGAATTCAAAAGCTTCGAGCAATCTGAAAAGCGACTCTGTTGAAAGGCCGCACTCCTTGATCGTATTACGTAATGCAATAAAGATCGGATTTTCCGTTTCGGATAGTGGGACGGACTTCAATCCATCCGAACTTACCGGACGGACTGAAGTCCGCCCCACTGAAAGATCCAATTGCCCGCGCCAATTGGCAAGGAGTTTGAGGCGCTCATCTTTATTCCGGTGCGGCTGATCGGCAAAGTCATCAGCTGTACGCATGAAAGCATAGAGCGCAAAAAAATGCTTGCGACGATTTTTCGGAATCAGAAAAGAGCCAACTGGAAAATTTTCGTAATGCCCGACACTTATCGTGCGGCAAATTTCGTAGGCTTCATCGAGAGAAAGTTTTCGGTCCGGCATTATAAAGCCTAAGAACAAAAGAGGGTGATTTTCGTGCGAACATCTATATTACTCTATAAATCTCTTTCATGCCTCGAAATGCAAAAAACCCGTCCCCCACCCAAAATTTACGTATTTTTGTCGGGCAATGTTGATTGCACCCCAAATTTTTACAAATTATATTATTACAATGAAGACAAAAAATACTTTACGCAGACTTTCCTATTTACTCTCACTCGTTCTCGTTGTAGCTTTAGTAAGCTGCGGCGGAAAGAAAAAAGACGATGATGATGCCGATGAAAAACCAGGCGAAGCTGCCGGTGGTGCTGTTGCAACAGTCGATATGGCTAATGGCGCAACCATTATGGGCACGGTTAAACTTGACGGTGCTGCACCTGCTAACAAGGCTATCAAGATGGATGCCGATCCTGTTTGCAAAACCGCTCATCCAAGCGGAGCGATGGAAGACCATTGGATCGTTGGAAGCGGCAATGAAGTTGAGAATACCTTTGTCTATATTAAAGATGGTTTAGGCGGAAAAACCTACGCTGCACCGGCAAATGCGGTCATTCTTGATCAGCACGGCTGCCAGTATGAACCGCACGTAGCAGGTATCATTGTTGGACAAACTCTTCAGATCAAAAATTCTGATGCTACATCGCACAATGTTCATGCCCATGGCGAAAAGAACGATCAGTTCAATCAGGGTCAGGGACAGGGTGCACCGGTCATCGAAAAGAAGTTTGAGAAAGCTGAGATCATGGTGCCTCTGAAGTGCGACGTTCACGGTTGGATGAATTCTTATGTCGGCGTACTCACTCATCCGTTCTACTCTGTCAGCGGAAAAGACGGAAAGTACGAGATCAAAGGATTGCCGCCGGGAGATTATACCGTTACTGCATGGCATGAAACACTTGATGGCAAAGGCGAAAGCGTTGATATGAAGGTCACCGTCGCTGCAAAAGATTCGAAGACTGCGGACTTTACACTGAAAGCCCAGTAATTACTGAAGTCAAAAATTTAAAGTCAAAAGTCAAAAGGGATTCTCTCCCTTTTGACTTTAAAATTTTGACATTAGTAGGTTTGTTCAGCGTTCTAAAACTTTTTTTCTGCGAGATTCCATGAGCGAAAACAATTCCAGTTCGAAAAGATTTACGATTCTTCTTACCATTGCCGTAATAGCTGCCACTGCCATCGGCATATACTACTATGTGACTTTGGCAATGAATCCGCATATCTCCAAAGCTACGACACCGCATCGCTATGATGATTTCTGGCTGCCAAGTTCCAACTCCACTTACGCGCCGAAGATCGACAGTATGTTTAATATCATCCTGTGGATCACGATGATTGTCTTTGTTCTTGTCGAATTTGGGCTAGTGTATTTCTTATGGAAATACCATCACAAAACAGGACGCAAAGCCACCTATACTCACGGAAATAATAAACTTGAAATTGCTTGGACGATTGTCCCTGCAGTGATTCTCGTTTTTCTTGCAATTTTCAGTAACAGTCTTTGGTCGGAGATTCGTGATCCTGCAAAATTTCCGAAAGATGCGCCCGTTATCCGTATCGCTCCACGCCAGTTCGAATGGGATATCACCTATCCCGGTGTTGATAAAAAATTAGATACTCCTGATGATGTTACGACGATCAATCAGCTTTATCTTGCAGTCAATGAGCCTGTTCAGATCAGGCTGAATGCGCAGGATGTTATTCATAGCTTCTTTGTACCGGAATTCCGTATTAAGCAAGATGCTGTTCCGGGAATGCAGACTGCCGTATGGATCACACCAACGACATTAGGAGATTATAATATCGCTTGCGCCGAACTCTGCGGAGCGCAGCATTACCGCATGATGGGGTACGTTCATGTTGTCAGCCATGATTCGCTTGCAAGCTGGCTGAAGTCACAGGCTCCTGTGCCGGAAGTACCTGCTGTTGTTGCAGCAACGGATTCGGTGAAAGCAAAATAAGTTTTATTCTTTGTGTTATTCCGAACAGAAATCCGCAGCGACGGGCGATGTGAGGAATCCCCTAAATCGTGGTAGAGATTTAGGGACTACAAACTATTAGGGGATTGCGTCGTCGGGCTAAAGCCCTCCTCGCAATGACACCTACTAAAATATTTTTTAATTTAGTAAATATGTCAACGATCATATTACCAGCCGAGATCAAGAACGCTTCGCATAACGGACATGGCGGTCATGCGCATCATGAACCGAGTTTTGTCCGGAAATATTTTTTCTCTACCGATCATAAGATGATCGGAAAGCAGTTCCTGTTTTTCAGTATGTTCTTCCTTTTGGTTGGAGGAATGTTAGCGTTGATCGTGCGCCTGCAATTAGGCTGGCCAGATCATCAGAGCGGCTTCTTTCAATTCTTTGCAAAGATCTATGCCGGAATTTTCGGCAACGAAAGCTTTGCATTCAATAAAGAAACCGGAATGTACGGAATGTTAGATAATTTCTACAATTCGGCATTCACGATGCATGCAACGTTCATGATCTTTTTTGCCGTTATGCCTTTCCTCATGGGCACATTCGCAAATTTTCTTATCCCTTTGAGTATCGGCGCTGGAGATATGGCATTTCCGAAGATCAACATGGCCTCGTTTTGGATGGCTGTCCTTGCCGGAATTTTGATGCTTATGGCATTCTTTGTAAAAGGCGGAGCGGCGGCAGGAGGATGGACAGGATACCCAACTCTATCGGCAGTACCGGAGTTTTCGGGTGTGATATGGGGGCAAAATCTTTGGCTGATAAGTTTACTCTGTTCGGGTATTTCGTCGCTTCTCGGCGCGATAAATTATATTACGACAGTCGTGAATATGCGTTGTCCGGGAATGTCATGGTTCCGTATGCCACTTTCGATCTGGGCGATCTTCATCACAGCGGTCTTGCTTCTTCTTGCAGTTCCGGTTCTTGCATCGGCTTTGATCTTATTGCTTTTTGATCGAACGATCGGCACAAGCTTTTTTATTCCGACCGGTTTGCTTTCAGCAGGCACTGTGATCTCCGGACCCGGCACAGCTCATGCCGGAGGTGGACAAGTCTTGCTCTGGCAACATTTATTCTGGTTCTTCGGGCATCCCGAAGTATATATCATGATCTTGCCGGCAATGGGTTTGGCATCGGATATTCTCTCGAATTTTTCGCGCAAGCCGATCTTCGGATATAAAGCGATGGTCTTGGCTATTGCGGGTATCGCTATTCTCGGATTCTTCGTTTGGGGTCATCATATGTTCCAATCAGGTATGAATCCTTTGCTTGGTACAACGTTCATGATCTCGACGATGCTCATTGCCGTACCATCGGCGATCAAGACATTCAATTGGATGGGCACCGTCTGGGGCGGTAATATCAGCTTCAAGACTCCAATGCTTTTCGCACTTGGCTTCGTTTCGATGTTCGTCATCGGTGGATTGTCCGGTATCTTCATGGCTTCTACGCCTGTCGATATTTTTATTCACGATACATATTTCATTGTCGGACATATTCACTACGTACTCTTCGGCGGATCGATCTTCTCGATCTTCGGCGGAATATATTTTTGGTTTCCAAAAATGTTTGGTAGAATGATGAATGAGAAACTTGGGAAGATTCATTTCTGGATGGCTTTCCTTTCATTCAATGGAGTATTCTTCCCGATGCATATTTTAGGTATCGGCGGAATGATGCGCCGCATTTATGATTATACGCAGTATCCGCATCTTGTCCGCTTTCAGGGTATGAATCAATTCATGTCTATTAGCGCATATATTCTGGGCTTATCTACATTGATATTCCTTTTCAATTTCTTCTGGAGTTTGTTCAAAGGCAAGAAAGCCGAGACAAATCCGTGGAAATCGAATACACTTGAGTGGACGATTCCTAATCCAGTGCCACACGGTAATTTTGCCGAGATGCCGCATGTGTTCAGAGGACCTTATGAATATAGCGCTCCGGATTGTCCAGAAGGAATGGATTACTATCCGCAGAATATGCCGCCTCCAGGTTGGAGCGAAGGACATTGATAAATTTTTCACCACTATGAATTGGAAAATAATTGTCGGGATCTTAATTATTTTCGGAGCAGTATCTGAGATACCACATATAACGGCCGATGCTTCGAAAGGTAATTTTTCGCCATTACCTTTATATTTATTTATCTTCGCAATGATCATTGGATGTCTGTTCCTGATCAATAGGGGTTGGAAAGAAAGAAAACTTAAATAGATTTTTCTCACTCTCTCGAGGAGGCGCGGGCAACTGCGCCTCTTTTTTTGTCCATTAAGCAACCTGAACCTCGCTCTCCCAATTACTGTTTCATGCAATCTAATGAAACAGACCTGGATTCATCGCTTCGCATTTTTTACGTCATGTATCACCTTCCCCCTGATCTTTGTAGGGGGCTTGGTGAAAAGTCATGAAGCAGGGTTATCCGTCCCTGATTGGCCTACGACTTATGGTTACAATATGTTTACCTTCCCCTTTCACATGATGGTTGGGAATATCTTTTATGAACATGGTCATCGGTATTATGCTTCAATCGTCGGATTTTTAATTTTAATTCTTGCAATTTGGCTTTGGAGAAATGAGCCTCGGCAATGGGTGAAAAAACTTGGTTGGATCACATTAGCGGCAGTTTCGATTCAAGGAATTCTCGGTGGGGTTACTGTAAAGATGTTACTTCCGTGGTATATCTCCACAGCTCATGCAGCGCTTGCTCAAATAACTTTTTGTCTTACCGTTGCTCTCTCTATCGTTACTTCAAAATGGTGGAGTGATGACAGGATAAGAACCTCAGATGAGAATTCAAACCGCCTGCGTATATTAACCTTCATTACTGTTGGAGCGATCTTCGTCCAACTTTTACTCGGAGCAATTATGCGTCATCTGAACGCGGGATTAGCAATTCCTACTTGGCCTTTGGCAAACGGCAATCTCTTCCCTGATTTTACTTCAGTTGGAGTAACATTAAACTTTGCGCATCGAACATGGGCATTTGTTGTTGCTATTCTTATTTTCACAACAGCAATAAATGCTCTCAAAGCATCGAAGCAGTATCCATCTTTTAAGAAACCTGCAATTGCCGGAATGATTTTAGTAGTTTTTCAGATAACTCTCGGAGCCGTGACTATTCTTTCTGAGAAAGAACCGAACTGGACATCGCTGCACGTCGTTGGCGGCGCAGCAGTGCTTGCTTCGCAGTTTATATTAGCAGTGAGGGTTCGGCATTTGACGAGAAAAAGCGAAGTAATAGAACACAGTCAAAAAATATCATCGCGAGTCACCGAAGGGAGTGTGGCGATCTAAGAACTTGAAGAGTTTGTCACTATTCAAGTTTTTAGATTGCTTCGTCGGGCTAAAGTTCTCCTCGCAATGATACTGATAAATAATTTTTATGGAACAAGTAATCACAACATCGGAGATTAAGCAAGCTGACTTCAAGTCAGTCATGCAAGATTACTTTGATCTTTCGAAACCTGGAATTGGCTTTTATTCCGTCATTACCACTTTCGCAGCTTTCTGGCTTGCTTCAAGTGGTAAGGTTGATTTTATTCTTCTGCTTCACACTCTTCTTGCAACAGGTCTTGTAACGGCCGGAGGCGGTGCGTTAAATCAGGTGATGGAGATCGGCGCTGATTCAGAAATGCGGCGCACAGAAAAACGACCGCTACCTGCAGGGAGAATGTCGGCAGTCTCGGCATTAACTTTCGGAGTAGCTACTTCTGTTCTCGGAACACTCTATTTGCTTTTTGCTGTAAATTCTCTTTCAGCAATTCTTGCAATCGGCACGCTTGCCGGATATTTATTTATTTATACTCCCTCTAAAAAACTGACTTCGCTTTCGACGATCATCGGCGCATTCCCCGGAGCAATTCCGATTTTGATCGGCTGGGTTGCCGTTACAGGCAGCATTGATATTCGAGGCTGGACGCTTTTCGCGATATTATTTTTGTGGCAGATACCACACTTTCTTGCTATCGCTTGGATGTACCGCAAAGATTATGCCCGCGCAGGTTTTCCGATGCTGACGGTCATTGAACCCGAAGGAATTTCAGCAGCGCATCAATCGGTGATTTATCTTGTCGCGCTTGTGCCGATAAGTTTATATCCGACAATACTGCATCTGACCGGAGATATTTATTTCATCGGTGCTCTTATTCTCGGATTAGGATTTCTCGCATCCGGAGTAATCGTGGCAATCAAACGCACCAATGCATCGGCAAGACAGATGCTTTTTGCATCGATCATTTACTTACCGGTATTGATCGTGTTAATGATAATTGATAAAGTATAATCATGGAACAGATTCAAGGCGAAGTTCGCACTTCACGAAATACCTGGCAGAGAAATAAAAAAACTCTTCTGCTGCTTGTCGGGACAATCGTCTCGTTGATCGTTATTTCCGTTGTGTACATCATTATTTTTCCGAAATTATAACTTATGGAATCCATAGCTTTCGAACGCCGAAACCTTGGCGACTCTACTCATGACGGGAATCCCGTTGTAAGTTCGAAGCGGTTTGCCTTCATGCTTTACATTTCGCTGACGATCATGCTGTTCCTCGGACTCTTCGGCGGCTACTTCGTGCTTCGCGGCAATAACGACATCTGGCCGCCGACAGGCACACCTTCGATGACATTCATGAATATGCTGCCGGAATGTTTGACGATACTTGCTTCAGTTATTCTACTGGTCGTTGCAATGAGCTACTTGAAGAAAGCTGACAAAAGCAAATTCCAAATGTATGTTCTTATCAGCGCTGCGCTCTGCATTCTCTTTGTTTTTGCGATGGGTATGGAATACTGGCGCTTGCTGGCAGGCGGCGTAACGATGAGTACGGTTTTTGGTGGAATGTATTTTGTGATCACAGCAACATTCCTCACACATTTTGTAGGAGGTATCTATGCGCTCTTTCGTTTAGCAGGGAAAGCAAAGCTCTTCCCCGCCGCAACCGATCTACAAATAGGCTTCGCCAATACCCTAACATTCCACTACCTGATGCTCATCCTCTGGGGATGTATTGTGATGCTGGTGTATATGTAGTCTTTCACATCAAGTTCTATTCTTAGCGCAACTTCTATCTTCCGGAAGTGTTTTTTAAATGAGACTTTTTAATAACTCACTTACTAATGCGCAAGACACTAATTCTAACAGCGGCAATCCTTTTCTTTCTTATCCCCGGATTCGTCTCGGCTCAGGTGTTTACCGCATTCGGTGTGCACTTCGACCGGTTTGCAACGTTTGAGTATTCGGGAATAGAATATTCCTCCATCGCGACAATTAATGTTGTCCGAGGAAAGCCATTTATCAAAAATGTTACCGGCTCTTCCAAACTCTTTTTACTAGATAGTGAAACAAAAAAATTTGTTAATGACTTGATCTTTATCCGCGATACATCTGATTACCGGATCACCTTTATTATAAACACAAGTAAAAAACTGATGAATCAGTATTCTGAAGTATCGGGAGATACCGTACGTATACACTTTCCCTTTTGTCCGATAATGAACAGCTGTCCTGTCGGGAGTTGCAGGATAGAACTCTATCAAGAAAACGAAAAACAATATTCTAAACTGGATATGGCGGCACTACTCAGTACCGAGGCGTATTTACATTCAGATGCAGATATCATCTTAGAACGCATATTCGATAATGAGAAGGATTCAACAGTCATAATCCGAAATAATTATCCTGAAGCCACTCAGGACATTCTCAAAGGTGCAAAATATTATACCTTAGACTATTTTGATAGCCGCCTCAAAATGTCACTTGAGGATTATGACACTCCGACTGCTGCAAAAATTCAAGCCTCGCAAAAAAAATATATCCTCCATTGCTCACTCTATCACATTTATCCGTGTAATATTTGGGTTGAGAGATAGATTCTTTATCTCTACTTCACTACCACCATCGTCTTCACCGAAGAAATTCCTCCTGATTCGAGGCGGCAGAGATAGGTGCCGCTGGCAAGGTTTGAGGTATTGAAAGAAACGGTTTGCTCGCCGGGAATCGTAGCTCCGTCAAAGAGAGTATTAATGAGTTCGTCTTTTGCGTCGTAGATTCTTAGCGATGCATTCCCGCTTGTTGTTCTAAAAGTAAAATGTGTTTCGCCGCCGTTGGAAGGATTCGGATAGTTTTGAAGGAGTTCAGTAATAACAGTCGGAGCTTTCGCCTCGACACCGGAAGGCGTTTTGATAATAGGAATTGTCGTATAAGGTTTCAGAAGCGTCGTTATTATTTCCGCATCGGGAGTACCGAACCACTCTTTGAGCACAGAAGCATATATCTGCCGGAAGTCATATTGCATTAGAAGGTTATCATCAGCCGTTGCAGCTGCCGGAAGAACGGGATTATCACCATGAATACCACCAATTACGTTTGTGCCAAAGAAGAACATTGGCGCAGAAGTGCCGTGATCGCTTCCGAGGCTGGAATTCGAAGCAATGCGTCTGCCAAATTCCGAGAACGTCATGCCAAGCACACGGTCTTCGAGTGCATTCAATTTTAATTCATCCTGAAATGCCGAGACTGCTTTTGAAAGTTTATCTAATAACGGATCCTGTCCTGCACGTTGTTCAGTATGTGAGTCGAATCCGCCAAGATTGACAACATAGATCTTCGTCTTTAATCCACCGGCGATAAGTTGTGCAACGATGCGCAGTTGATCAGCAAGCGCATTGTCTCCGGCTGACTGCCATTGCGATGATAGCGTCTTGCCTTTTCCTGCCGCAGCTTTTACGGGCACAGCAAATGTCTGAAGCTGTTTGCCGATGGAGCGGATGTATTTCAACTCATCTCCGGCACGAGTGTTCGAAGTTGGAGTTACCGTATCACTAATGATGTCATTAAATGATGTTGGGTCGGAGAACACCATACCCATACTGCCATTCTGTCCTTGCAAACCGAGCGAGACTGCCGCGCCGATCTGGATTGCGATCGGATCAGGCATCGTTGCATTTGGATATCCTGCCGGAAATCCTGGATATTCCTGATCGAGGTATCTCCCAATCCAGCCGGTTGTCAGCACTTCGTTATAATCCGAACCGGTAAGCCAAATATCAATTGAGCGAAAATGCGAAAGATTTGGTGAGGGATACCCGACGCCTTGCACGACGGCAAGTTTGCCGTCATTTAAAAGATTTTTCATCCCTGTAAAATTTGGATGAAATCCAAGTGTCGGAGAAATTTTCAGCGCATCTTTCTCAGCTATTGCAATATTCGCTCTGGCTGCGATGATGGCATCGTATTGGTCGAGTGGAATGACCGTCTGTAAGCCGTCATTGCCACCAATGAGCTGCACAAGTACAAGCACGCGATCGGAATTATTGCTTTGCGTTACAAGCGAGTTCAGAAATGGATTATTCGCAAATACCTTGAGCGAAAATCCCCCGACAAGAAATGGCAGTACCGTTACAGGTGCTGCGGCTTTAAGAAAATCTCTGCGTTTCATATAATGTGCTTCTTACGGTAATTATTTTGTCTTTTCTTGTTAGCGGGACGGACTTCAGTACGTCCGAGCGGACTTAAGTCCGCCCTACTATTTACTTCTACATTAACTGATACTCTGCAAGTTCAAGCATATATTTCAAAAGATTCGTGAGTTTGGTATTTACTGCATCCTTCTTGATTGCATTCAACGGATCATTTATAAATTCCGCCCACTCATTCGTCCATTCATAATCCGGTAAACCGGGCAGAAGGGTATCGTGCAGAGTTTTTAGTTGAACTGTTGAGAGCACGTTCGGATAAAATAAATTCGCCAAGTCTGCAATAAGCGTCACAGGATTCGATGGATCTGGTGATTGCATTGCCAGTGCCGTAGGATCAAATTGTGTCAAGTATCCTTGGACGACGGTCGTATAGGTATCCGTGACAATATCATCCAAAAATTTCACGCGAGAATTCAGCGTGCCGGAGTTCAGCCACAGTTCGTAGTATTGCGGCGCTTCGTAATACTCTTGCCAGCCTGCAACATTTGGCGGCTCGAAAATTTTCATTTGCATATTCCCTGCCGATTCGCGCAATGACATCCAACCATAATATCGCGTCGTAAGATTCGAGGGATCCGGAAGCGCAACACCGAGTGCCCGTACCGTCCCGATCACCAGATCAATAGGATTCTTGATAATACAGCCTGTATAAGTACCATCATTGAAGAGCGTACTTTTGAGAAGTTGTGAAAGCACCGGCTTGATCTCAAAATTATTTGCTATGAGCGTCTGTGAAAGAGGAACAATAATATTTTGTTCGATGCTGTCATCAATTTTATAATCAACAAACCACCGAAAGAGCTTACGACAAATATATTTTGCCGTCGCATCTTGCGAGAATATCATCGCCAGCAAATCATCAAGTTCTTTTAAAGCACCCGCTTGATCTGCACCTCCTTTGATAATCGTATTATTATACCGAGCGGAAAAATGTTTATCCGTCGAATCATGATCTGCGGCGGTAAAGATGTAGCCAACGGTTTTTGGATCGTCCTTCCAACCCGTCAGCACTTTGGCGGCAGCTTTCACGTCGGCTTCGGTATAGGTTGTATAATCCCCCACCGATGTTTCCGGACCTTTTCCGATCGTGAATAACTCCTGAAGCTCGCGTCCGTAATTCTCGTTCGGCGCAGATTTCACATTCTGATTGCCGCTTAAATACCTTAGCATCGCCGGATCAAGCGTGATGCCCTTTGCAAGAGTTTTGAAATTCCCAAGAGCATTGGCGCGGAGATAAAGATTTTGCTTATACGTATATCTGGCATCACCAACGCTCGTCATACCGCATGCAAAATGATTATGCCAGAAGAGCACCATCTTCTCGCGAATAGAAATTTTCTGCGTGAGCATTAAGTTGATCCACCAACCTGATAAGGATTGTGACCTGTTAAAATCATTGGTGACGTTATAATCAAGTTGCGTCCATGTCTGTCCGTCCACAACGCCACCGGATTCGATGTGGTACCATACAAGCGGCGCATCAGTCGGTGGAGGATCATTAGCCAGCAGCATATCCACTGTCTGATTCAATGTCATCTTTTGAACGGCAGTAATATCCGTTGTAGTAGCACCAAACATCGTCCTTCGCAGAAGATGCGCTGCCTGTGCAAAGCCCCATGCGCCAGTATAAGGATTCAAAGATGGTGAAGAAGCGATGACTTCTTTATTCATAGAGACCTCCAAATAAAATTCGTTCGCGGTAAAAGGATGATGAGACAAAAACTCCTCATTGAAAACGATTTAGATGTCTGATAGTTACAAGAAAAATAAGCAAAGTTTGCTTTGATAAACTCACCCTAAAGCCTTCCAACTTTTACTAAAAAACTTATGTTTATATCGTCCTCAAAAGAACATCATGTCAGATACAAAAACTACTCAGCGAATTTTATGGACGGTGCTTGCCGTGGCACTTATCGCCATTGGAATTTATGCGCTTAATGATTGGATGCGCGGCCAGGTGCTTAGCAAGCCAACCCGGACGCTTCCTGCCTTGGGCATCGTCTCTGATTTCACGCTGACCAAACAGGATAAAACTCCGCTTTCACTGAAAGACTTGAAGGGCAAGATCTGGGTTAGCGATATGATCTTCACTAATTGCGAAGGTACTTGTCCGATGCTCACTGCGGCAATGGCAAGTTTGCAGCAATCACTCGTTAAGAAAAATACCGGAGTGCAGATTGTCAGCATCAGCGTTGATCCGAATAATGATACACCGGAAGTGCTTACGGAATATGCAAAGAAATTCGGCGCCGATACAAGAACGTGGTCATTCTTGACCGGACCTGTAGCCGCAATTTATTCACTTGCAAAGAACGGATTTAAGATGACGGTTGATTCGGCAAATGCCGATACAAAAGAGCCGATCATGCATAGCGAACGCTTTGTGCTTATTGATAAAAGCGGAGTTATCCGCGGATATTACGACGGCACAGCAAATGATACGAACCAAAAACTCTTGACTGACATTGGGGATTTGATGCGAGAGGAAAAGCAGTAGTAAATTCAATGTCATCACGAGGAGTTCGCTTGCGAACGACGTGGCGATCTAAGATCTTGATTCGTGAAGTAATTCCGGAATCTTGGATAATCCTTTGATATTTTAGATTGCCACGATCGGCTGGTGCCGATCTCGCAATGACATTATAAAAATTTATAGTATGACCGTTTACGACTTACCAATAGTTAATGCCTCCCTCAATGCTACGGCAACGGTTCTGCTTCTGGTCGCGAGAAATCAGATCAAGCATCGTCGCATCGAGAATCATAAGAAAGTGATGATCGCCGCATTCATCGTCTCCATCGTATTTTTGATTTGCTATGTGATCTATCATTACAATGTATTAAGTGTGACGTTCAAAGAACCAACATGGTTCAAGCCGATCTATCTGACACTTCTGGTAAGTCACGTCTTGCTTGCCGTCACCGTCCCGGTTTTTGCAACGATAGCATTGCGTCGCGGACTTAGGCGCGATGACATTCGGCACAAGAGGATCGTGAAATATGCCTATCCAATTTGGCTTTATGTTTCGGTAACTGGCGTGATAATCTATTTATTGCTCTACCAAATTTTTCCCCAACACGTATGAGTGAAGAATATCAAGGAGTACAAGGTGTCGGTGAAGTCATCTCCTGCGGCATGAAAAGAATTTGTCCTGCCTGCAAGCAAGGCAAGATGTTCAGCACGTATTTCAAGATGAACGCCCGTTGCCCTGTCTGCGGAGTTAGATACGAGCGTGAACCGGGAGAATTTGTTGTTGCAATGTATATCAATATTTTTACCACCGAGATTCTTTTCATTGCAGGCTATTTAATTTTGAATCATTATGTTGATTGGAATGCTTGGACTCAAGTAGGAATATGGACAGCATTCAATATTGCTTTCCCAATTTGGTTTTATCCGAGATCGAAAGCTTTATGGGCCGGAGGATTAGCTCTCGGCGGGGGATTATATCGGGATTAGAAGTGTTTTATTTTTTCAAGGGTGTCATTGCGAGGAGTCGTGTAACGACGACGAAGCAATCCCCTAAATAATGACTGGATCTTAAACTCTTCAATACTTCAAGGGGATTGCTTCGTCGGGCTGAAGCCCTCCTCGCAATGACACGAATATTATATGCGTAACATCACAAAAGTTTTCTTTTCTCTTGCGATCATCGCAATAGTGTTCGTAGCAGGTTCAGCCTTCGCACAATCCTGCCCAATGTGCAAAGAATCCATGACGCAGGCAGGTGCGAGACTTTCCGATGGTTTTTATAATAGCATTATGAGTATGTTCTTGCTACCAATATCTCTTATCGGCGGCGGAACGATATTCGTTATGAAATCCACGTGGGTTAAGCAACATCCGGGTTCAGAGGAGCTTTCGAATTGGGCTGTTGCAAAAGAGATGCTCAAGGAAAGAAGAAACCGGAAATAGATTTTAGAAAACCGTTTTAACTTTCAATACTTTTAGGTCCCGTATTTGCTGTGCTGTTGCAAGGATATCCTCCATTATTTTACTGATCTCGACCTCATCTGTTACACTGCGAATATCTTGCCGAAGTTTCCCTAATCTTTTTTCGAGAGCTTGTGACATGATTGCCGAAGCACTTTGCAGCGCTGATTGAGCAAGCCGTTCATGAATATCTGTCGTACTCAGTTGCGAGTCCCACTCTCCGCTGACTTTCTCATCAGCAACAGACACATCAATGATCATCTTCCGAACAGCCTCATCATCTCGAAATGCTTCTAAGAGGATTGCCACACTTGGGGCTTCGCCATTTTCTTCATACGAACGGATGCAGGTAATGAGAATAGATTTTACATATTCATTTTCTATCAGCGAAATATCAAAATCAATTTCTATTACCGATTTATAGGCAACGGCTGTATCTTCTAAAAAAGTTTTGAGGAGTTCGTGCTCAGCACGAGATAAAATGTTTGATGGTAAATACGATTCCATTCTATCATTCTCTTGCGCTTGATTCTGATCTTGCAGACTATTCTCCACTTTCTTGCGAGTCACTTCGCGTCGATCACGCCCGGTCATCTTTCGTAATTCTGTAAGCAGGGTTGATTCCATAAGTTGGAATTTCTCGGCGATGCGGCGGATATAGAGTTCTTGCTTGATTGTATCAGGGACTTTTGCGATCGTCTCAACCAGTGACCTAATGGCACGAGCAGAGCCTTCCGGTGAATTAAACAAGCCTTGCTCTTTCAGCAGTTTTGCCTTTGTTTCGATGAATGAAGTTTTCTGGGCAAACTGCCGCTCAAATCCTTCAGCACCTTCTTTGCGGAGGTAAGAATCGGGATCTTCACCAACGGGAAGAACTATACAACTTACATCGAAATCAGCAGCGAGGGCAAGTTCTATCCCTCGGAGCGCCGCATTCTTTCCGGCAAGATCAGCATCGAAGAGAAGAACAATTGTTTTAGTATAACGGCGGAGCAAATTAAGCTGCTCAGTCGTCAGCGACGTTCCTGCAGCCGCAATAACATTCTCGAATCCGGCTTGCGAAACGGCAAGCACATCGGCATAACCTTCAACTAAGATCGCAAAATCCTGCTTGCGGATAGCATCCTTTGCTTGGAAAAGTCCGTAGAGCACATTGGATTTATGGTAGATCGGCGTCTCCGGCGAGTTCACATATTTTGCTAATTCTTTATTCGCACCGGGGAGAATTCTCCCGCCAAAAGCGATGATACGTCCGGTTTGATTAATGATGGGAAAAATAATGCGATTACGGAAGCGGTCGTAATGATCACCGCGTTCGCCCTTGGAGATAATACCAGCCTGTTCGTAGATCAGTAAAGTTTTTATCTCCTCGGAATGGAGGAAGGATGCATTGCCATCAGGAGCAAATCCCACACCGAATTTCTTTAATATCTCTTCGGAAAAGTCTCGGTCAAGCAAGTATTTCATTGCCGGGAATCCTGCATCGCTTCGCAGTGCTCGGTAACAGAATGCTGCGAAATCGCGGCAGGCATTGATGAGAGGTTCGGCTTTATCTTCGGAGCGTTCATTGGGTCCACGTTCTGTCCGTACATAATCTATTCCGGCTGATTTTGCAAGCTTGGCTAATGTTTCAGGGAATGTCAAACCTTCGATCTTCATGACGAAGCTAAAGACGTCCCCTGCTTCACCGCAGCCGAAACATTTGAAAATGCCTTTATCTTCAACTACATTAAACGATGGAGTTTTTTCGGTGTGAAAAGGACACAAACCGAGATAATTCTTTCCCCGTTTGCGCAGACGGACGTGCTCGCTTACCACATCAACGATGCTTGTGGCGTTACGAACCCGCTCTACTATATCGTCAGAAGTGCGCATTGAGAAATATAAAATGTGAAATATGAACTATGAAGTAACAATAACTTCATAGTTCATATTTCACATTTCATATTTTTTTGGGTTATTTCTTTACTGTAGAATCGACTTTTGTTGCAGTCGAATCCTTCATCGTTTCCGGCACATCTCCGTCAACAGGTACGTGAATTGTCACTTCCCCATTCTTGAACGATGTTTTATATACTCCAAGAGGTTTTTTTGCCGGACCACTTTTGGGTACGCCGTTCAGATCGAAACGTGAGTCGTGGCAAGGACAAATAAACATATTCGTCTTATCTTCATACTTCACGTCACAACCTTTATGTGTACATTTTATATCCACAGCAAGAAAGGTATCTTCGCCTGTGCGGACTACAAGAATGTTTTTGTCTATCTCTTCGATCTCTAAATGATAGGCTCCGCCAACTGTTTGAAGATCAGGTGTATCGGCAAGCATTAATGGTATTTCCCGATTGCCACGAAATACTCCGGGACGCGGTGACGCTTTGATCGAGGCAATGTCCAGAGAACTGAGTACGCTCATTCCGGCTACCATACCGATGCCGGTTAAACAAGCTGTTTCGATAAACTTTCTTCTATTCATGGTTGTGGATTTTAATTTCTTTATTTAGTATAGCCGACTTTAGTCGGCTCGCTTCAACTGAAGTTGAAGCGACTACACTAAAACGTCAAACGGATAAAAAAATGCTGCAATGTTTAGTGAAAAACATCACAGCATTACCCAACAGTCATCTGTTAATTCATTAACGCCATTAAGCGATAATAAGCATCTTTTGCCAGCGTGTAGCCAGGTTCGATCTCCAGCGCCTCTTCGTATTCATTGAGGGCTTCGAACCAATCGCCTCTGCGCTCAAGTATCCTTCCGAGATTATAGTGTGGAAAGTGAGGCGTTGCGTAGCGTTTTGCTTTCATCGCAAGTTCAAGATATGGGATCGCCTCATCGGTGTCACCTTTCGAAATGAGATATGCTCCGATATCATTATAAGGATTACCAAATTCCGGATCGATCGAGATCGCCGTTTTGCATTCTTCGATCGCCATATCGTAATCACCTAAGAAGCTGTGTGCCCATCCTAAAAAAGTATGTGCTTCAGCCGTAGGGATAATTGCAATCGACGCTTTATAATTTTCGATTGCCTCCTGCAAATGACCAGACATTTGAAGTCTGTATGCCTTCTGCAGAAATTCCTGAGCCTGTTCCTGTGGTGTGCCTGGTTGTCCTATTTTCGTTGTCTTCATATTGCCCGCCTCCCGGCTTGCATGATTAGTTGTTGTTATTGGCTGACGTAAACACTGTTCTCTCGGATAATATTTCTTTCTTTATGTATGAACGTATCATCCTCAGCATTTATGACATCCCTTGTTATAATATACTTCAAACTCTGCAAAACGTTACACCCAATTATGAGAATGAATCCGATTTCATTCTTCTGTTTTCATATACACGGTTACTGCCTCTTTCGGATGACTTCCGAAAGTATGATGCCTACACTGGTTGCAACGTTTAATGACTCGCCTTGTCCGAATTTGGGCACAATTATTTGCCCATCTGCCATGCTCAATATCTGCTTACTGATGCCATGCGCCTCACTTCCGAACACCAGTGCCACTTTCGGAGCGAAAGCCATCTTATATAGTGAACCCGCAGCAGTGTCAATTGTTGCAGCAAGTACCTGAAAATCTTTTCTTTGCAAAGCTAGAAGCGATGAGCGTAGTTCCCCACGTTGCCCCACAGATACAGCAAAAATTTCTCCTTGGGTAGCACGAAGAACTTTCGAGGAATACGGATCGGCGCAATTTGACCCGAGAAAAATATGCTGTACTCCGAACCATGCCGCGGTGCGAATGATCGTCCCAACATTTCCGGGATCTTGTACGTCATCAAGCGCGATTACCACTCCGTCATCATTCAAGATTGCATCGCCACCCGGCATTTTAATAACGGCAAAAATTCCTTGCGGCGATTTTGTATCGGAAATACGCTCGGCAAGTTTTCCGGAAACGAGATACGTTGGGATGTTCTTCCGCTCCGCTCGTTTTGCAATTGCATGATGATCTTCCAGCGCTCCTTCGGTGAAGATCACTTCCTTGATTCTTCCGGATACACTTTCAAATGCACGTTCTACCAAATGCGGACCTTCGATCACGAATGTCGAAGACGCTGTTCTTTCCGATGCTTCACGGATAAGGCTCCGTAAGGCTTCGGCATGAGCACGAGCAATCGGGGGCATACCGCTCGTCGTGTTCACAAAAGATTCAGTATTCAATTCTTCGTCTTTGCTTTCGCAGGTTTTGTATTTGATTCGTGATAGATCAAACTTGCTTTTACAAATTCTCTGAAGAGCGGATGTGCTTTTGTTGCGCGGCTCTTTAACTCTGGATGGAATTGCGCACCAATAAAAAATGGATGAACATCCCGAGGCAATTCGATCATCTCTACAAGTTTTCCATCCGGCGAAACGCCGCCGAATATAAGCCCATTCTTCTCTAACGTTGCGCGAAATGCATTGTTCACTTCGTAACGGTGGCGATGACGCTCATTGATGAATTGATCACGATATATTTTATTCGCAAGCGTACCTTTTTTTAATATGCATGGGTAACTTCCCAACCGCATCGTTCCACCTTTTGTCAAGACCTTCTTTTGGTCAAGCATCATGTCAATGACATTCTCTTTCGTCTCTTTGAACTCGGATGAATTAGCCTGCTTTAATCCGCAGACATTACGGGCATACTCAATCACTGCACATTGCAATCCGAGACAAATGCCAAAGAACGGAATATTGTTTTTGCGGATATATTCGATCGCTTTGATCTTCCCTTCAACTCCGCGCGAGCCAAAACCCGGCGCGATCAAGACACCATCAATGCCTTTAAAATATGCGGCAACAGATTTATGCTTTTCAAGCTCTTCGGCATTGATCCATACTAACTCCACTTTAGCATCGTTCTCCGAACCGGCGTGAATAAATGCTTCGCTGATAGATTTATAGGCATCAGCAAGTTGGACGTATTTGCCGACGAGTCCGATACGGACAAACTTTTTCGGCTGTTTAATACGCTCAACGAACTTCCGCCATTTTGTAAGATCCTGTTTTGAATTTGTCTTAAGTCCGAGCTTTTCCAAAACGATCTGATCAACTTTCTCTTTGGCGAAGGTCAGAGGTACTTCGTAGATCGTACTTGCATCCCGAGCTTCGACCACAGCGCGAGACTCCACATTACAAAACAAGCCGATCTTTTCCCTTGCGCTCTTGGAAAGTGGTTCTTCACAGCGACAGACAAGCACATCGGGTTGAATACCCAGTTCAAGAAGCTGTTTAACCGAATGCTGAGTCGGCTTCGTTTTTAATTCTCCTGCGCTCGTAATATAGGGCACAAGCGTTAAATGGATAGAGAGGCAGTGCTGCTTCCCAACTTTTTGCATTAACTGTCGCATCGCCTCAAGGAAAGGAAGAGACTCGATGTCGCCAACGGTGCCGCCGATCTCGGTGATGACGATGTCATAATCCCCCGTTAGAGAAAGCGCCATCATCCGGTGGCGTATCTCATCGGTAATATGAGGAATAACCTGCACAGTGGCTCCCAGATAGTCTCCACGACGCTCACGTTGGATCACTTCGTTATAGACCTGCCCTGTGGTCGTGTTATTAGCGCGAGACATACTGACGTCAAGGAAACGCTCGTAATGACCGAGATCCAGATCGGTCTCGGCTCCGTCATCGGTAACATAGACCTCGCCATGCTGATACGGCGACATTGTGCCGGGATCAACATTGATATAAGGGTCAAATTTTTGGATGGTTACCCGAAAGCCACGAGCCTTTAGGAGAAGACCGAGTGAAGAGGAGACGATCCCTTTACCGAGCGAGCTAACGACGCCGCCGGTGATGAAAATAAACTTGGTTTGGTTGCCGTACTGTTTTTTTGCCACTTGTTTGGTTTATCCGTTGCGATAGTACGGGCTCAAAAATACGGAAGTTTTCATGCTTTATTTTGAAATCAAGAAAGATCAAGGCAAACTAATATAGGAATAATCCTCAATTTAAAGAATCCGATTTAAATCTCATTGTGTAATTCTTTATCATTTAACCCTTATTTACGATGATAAAGAAACGTATAATTTTCTTTCGAATCCTATCCTTTGTCATTCTGGTTTCATTGATCACTTTTGAATCTGCTCGATCTCAGGAAAGTCCACCCCTTATGACCGATGACTCCGATGTGCCCGGAGACGGGAAATGGGAAAATAATATCGGGTTTGCATTCCAAGGAAATGCCGAGGCAAATACTCTGGAAGGACCTATCCTGGATTTGAATTACGGAGTCGGCAAACATTTGCAGTTAAAATATGAAATGAGTTGGATCGCACAAAAAAGTCAGCCGTTAGCAAGTGGTCTGGATGTGATTGAACTTGGTGCAAAATACAAATTTTCCGATGGTTTAGATGATGAACTTGATTACTCTATTTACCCGCAAGTGATATTCGCCTTTAATAATGAAAGCGGAAAAAAGGTTGAATACGGGTTTAAACTTCCCGCAGCGATCAGTAAAGAATTCTCTGCCTTTAAGTTAGGAATTCAATTGGGAGTTGAACGACTTGGAACTGACGCACATGGGTTTTATGGGATCATGATAGGTAAAGAGTTCGACGAAGTCGTGGCGATCATGGCAGAACTGCATGGCGCATTTGCTAAGGTACATACCGTGACACAGGTCGGAGCCGAACATGAGTTCTTTTTTAACCAAGAAACATTTGTCAATTTCGGCGCCTCATATAAGATCTTAAAGACGGTAGATGTGGTGGCTGCATTCGGCAGAAAACTGAATACTTCGGCAACGCCTGAACATGGTGGTGAGTTTTTTGGATTTGGCGGGTTGCAATTTCTTTTGTAACATTCCTATAGATAATCCGTGTTTTCCCCGACATGAATGAACCGCCGACACTTCGAGAACAGAATTCTTATTCGCTGAAAGGACTTGTCTTATATTTCCTGAAGCTCGGTACAATCGGCTTTGGGGGACCTGTTCCACTTGCAGGGTATATGCAGCGCGACCTCGTTGAAAAGCGCGGATGGGTTACTAATGAAGAATACGTCCGAGGTTTAGCATTCAGTAAACTTGCTCCCGGTCCATTTGCGACACAGCTTGCTCTTTATATCGGTTTCATTCGCAGTGGAATACTTGGAACAACGCTTGTAGGAATTTTCTTTATTCTTCCCTCTTTCTTAATGGTGATTGGTCTTGCCATTATTTATAAAGAATATGGGGAGATGTTGTGGATGTCCGCCGCATTCTATGGCATAAGCGCAGCCGTTCTTGGTATCATGGTGAGATCGGCTTATCGGTTAAGCATCACAGCGCTTGGGAAAAACATATTACTATGGATACTCTTCGGAGTTTCAGCTATTGCAACTGCATTGCTTGAAGGCGAGCCTCTGTGGCTGCTCATTGGCGCAGGGCTTGTGAATTTGATTTATGTAACGAAGGATACGATCTTTTCGCGCAAGCAGCTTCGTCTCTTTATCCCTTTCTATATTCTTGATGCTGTTCCTGTCATTGCAGGTTCAAGATCTTTTCTTGATCTTTTCCTCTACTTCATGCAAGCCGGCACGGTTGTTTTCGGAAGTGGGCTTGCTATTGTGCCGTTTCTTTATGGTGGAGTTGTCCAACAATATCATTGGCTAACAAATAAACAATTTGTTGATGCAGTCGCCGTTGCAATGATCACTCCGGGTCCTGTCGTGATCACCGTTGCATTTATCGGCTATCTTGTGTCATCTCTTCCGGGAGCTATTGCAGCATCTCTCGGAGTATTCATTCCAGTTTATCTCTTCGTGATACTACTCACTCCATTCTATGAGCGCATCGTGAAGAATGCAGGAGTAAGGGCTTTTATAAGTGGCGTGACTGCGGCAACGACAGGCGCAATCGTGGGATCATTAGTAACTCTTAGCAGACATTCGCTGAACGATATTCCGTCGGTGGCAATTGCAGGAGTCACTGTCGTGCTGTTATTCCTCTTTAAGATTCCAGAGCCGTTAATCGTCTTGGCAGCGGCGATCATCGGACTTATACTAATGTGACAAGAGGAGACTATCTCGACTCCAGCAATTTTTTATCAACGTCCCTCGTATCTCCAACAACCACCCAATTAAAATTTTTGAAATACTTATTAGCAACGCGGACAATATCTTCTCCGGTAACTGTTGCAAGTTTATCGAATGAAATAAAGGCATTGCGCCACGAGCCTGTCGAAAGCTGTGCTTGTCCGAGAGCGCCTGCTTGCTCACCAGTCGTTTCCTGCTTCAGATAATTACTTGTTGCCCACTTAGCAACATTCCCTTTGATCGCCGATTCAAGCAGCGTATTTTGCTGGAAAAAATCTATATCTTTAAAGATGATCTTAATAGCGCTATCAACATAAGGTGTCTGAAAGGTTATCATCTCAACAGCAGTACGCCCATCAATATCATCGTTGTTCGGAGCGTAAGCAAGATTTGATTGTACCCTCAAATGCTGAAAAAGAAAGCCCCCGAAAAAATTTCGAACACGTACGTAAGCGTAATAATCAGGATCACCTTTACTCGGAATTTGATGGTATCCGATCACATATTTTGTCGGCAGATTCCTCGAAATAGGGATAAAAAATGCTCCCGGAGAATTTGCTTTTGCCGGAACAGGCAGATCCTTCTGAACGTAATTGCCCTGCGGCAATCCCGTCAGTCCGTCCCTCTTCATCTTTTTTTCCAATTCGCTGCGCGAAATATTTCCGACAACGACAAGAAGCATTCTGGATTTCACCATGATTGACTTGTAGTAAGCGAGTGAGTGTTCAGGGGTCTGCCCCTCAAGATCTTCTTTGGTCGGACGCCTTCCATAAGGATGTCCAAGAAAATAGATAGAATCGAGAATCGTGCGGGAAAGGAAATCAGGATCATCGCGTCTGCCTTGAAAACTTACCAGTGCATTACGTTTCAAATTTTGAAATTCTGTCTGATCAATTGTAGGATGCACGATGATCTCTGAAAAGAATTTCCATGTCGTATCGAAATGCTCACGCGTCGAACGCATAGTGAGAACGGAGAAATCACGTCCATCAGAGCTGACGATATCCGACCCCATTCTCAGTTTGACTCGGCGAAAACGCTGCTTTGTCGTTAACTCCGAACCGCTTTCCGCCACAACTGTCATTGCAAAATACTCACTCGCAGTAGGCTCGGTTTCAGGCATTGCACTCGTGCCACCTCTGATAAATAGTATGGCGGTTACCACTGGAGTTTCCTTGCTTTCGCGAAGAAGCACATCAATCCCATCAAAATTAAATTCCTGGACGTCGTTGATAGAGGAATCGTCATTCGGAGGCTGGGCAATCGAAATCCTTTCTCCGGAAAGAAAAAGAATAACAAAAAAAGTGATCGCAATATAGAGATATTTCATTTGCTGCTTCGTAACTATCATTTCAAATTAAAGGCATCGTGACTTAACATTGCCGGATCAAGTTTCAGGCGCGTGACGGAATTTGGGTCGATCGCTAGTCCGAGGATATACGGCTTATTGGTAAGATATTTCTCTATATAATTCTTAATATCTCTTCGGTTCACTTTTTTAAGATTGTCAAGATACTCTTCGTAATAATCAAGCCCGGTGGAAGCCCACCAAAATGCGATCGTCTTCGCAAAATCGGAAAATTTTTCGCTTTCGAAAAGAATACGGCTGCGAAGCTGTGCTTTCGATGTTTCAAGTTGTTCGTCAGTGAAATAATGCGGGTCAGTAAATTTATCGAACTGCTGCCAAAATATCCTCATCGCATCAACAAGTCGTTCGGGCGTAGCAATCACATCACCTTGAATTGGTCCGGCAAGACGCTGCGTGTAATACCAAAAATTACTCCCCAAAGCAACGCCCGATTCCATAAGTGATTTTGTAAATTCGTGCTCATTCTGTTTAATGATCTCGCTGAATACATCAGCTGCGTAAGTAGATTTATCATCTATGCCTATGGAAGGTCCATGCCACCTGACCTCAACGGCGGCGGTAGGTTGCTGGACAAAATCTGTAACGAATGTTGTCTTTTCAATAGGTGGAATCACCGGTGAAGGATCTTTGATAAAAGGATCCGAACCCGCTTTCCAATCAGAAAAATATTTTGGTACAAGGTTTTTAATATCACTGGTATTCACATCGCCGGTTACGATCAGTAAAGAATTATTCGGGATGTAATATTTTTTCTGAATCATCAGCATCTTTTCCCGTGTCGCGGCATTAATCGCAGGTCGGACACCAAGTGGTTCTTTACGATTCCATAGATCGCCCCATATTTTTTGAGACATGGTTCGCGTGAAACTAAAATAAGGACTTGCCTCATTACGGTCGAATTCACCATTGACAACGGTGATCTGATTATTAAGCTCCGATTGCTTAAACAGAGGCGAGGTAATCGCCACTGCCATAAAATCCAAACCTTTTTCTAAATTTTGTTTTGGGAGAGTAAAATAATATTGCACATTTTCCTCATGTGTTTCTCCGTTATAGACAATTCCGAGTCGGTCAACGCGGTCTAAAAAATCATCTTCGCTTGTATCGCGCTTATTGGCAGTGAAGAACATGTGCTCATAGAGATGCGAGAGTCCGTTAATATCAGGCGTTTCAGTAAACGAGCCATTCTTAACGGCAACCTCAATTGTTACAATCGGCGTTAGGTGATTTTCGCAGACAAGCACTTCCAGACCGTTATCCAGCTTAAAGCGCGTCCAGGGAGGAAGCTGGGCAAATGAAACTGAGCAAGTGATTGTGAGAAAAAACAACGCAAGAGATTTCTTCATAAGATAATATACTATTCTCCTTGATTAGTGTTTCAGCATTGCTGCGTTCATTTAACGGTTTGGATTCAAAGACAAATCCCACCGCTCTTGGATAAGCTCTTTACCCCAAAGAAGTTGTTTAGGTTTCGATTCAATAAGAGTAAAACCAAATTCTTCATATAATTTTCTGGCTGCCAAAAGTTCACTGACTGTCCAAAGGAACACCTTTGTATAATTTTTCCCCATGCAATAATCGAGAAGGCATTTCATAAGTCTTTTTCCCAAGCCGTGACCACGCATTTCTGGCTCAACCAAGAATTTACGTAATTGAACAGAATACTCATTCGCACGAACAACTCCAATACATCCTGCAAATGTACCGTCTAATTCGGCAATCCAAATGCAGTCAATATCTCCTTTCAATGAATTTTCGACATAATCGCCAAATTCATTAGAATAGCCGAATTCCTCCTTGTAGAGAATACGATGCCGTTCGATAATTTTTACAATATCGTTTGCATCAAAATGATTTCTAATGGTAATCTCAGCCATTACTTCCTTGAAAAATTCACGAGTCGCAGTATCAGTCCATCCTGCAAATCATTGATCTCACGAGTGGGGATCATATAATTATTCACCATAAAACTGAAGGCAAGCAACTCGCCATCTTTGGTTTTTACATATCCGCTTAGACATCTGATCCCCGTTAAAAATCCGGTCTTTGCGTGAACATTCCCCATTGCTCCGCTTCCTCGCAAGCGTTTCGAAAGAGTGCCATCTATACCCATCACTGGCAACGATGAATCGAATGCCGGAAATATCTTCGATTGACGCTGCATCGCACGCAAAAGAGCAACAATGTCGCTCGGAGAGATAAGATCCATCCGAGAAAGTCCGGAGCCATCAAAGAGCATTATCTTATCAGCATCCAAGCCAAGTGAAGATAAATATTTTTTCTCAGCAATAATACCGGATTCCCAATTCCCTCTGCCGAGCATTTCTTTTCCTATCGTTCGCAACAACTGCTCCGAATAAAAATTTTGCGATTTTTTATTCACGACTTTGATGATCTCACTCATAGGCGGACTTATGTATTGACACAACATTTCGTCTTCGCCATAGTCAATCTTTTCGTCAAGTTCTGATGACAACATTGTTCCGCCAGATACCGTAAAGCCTCGATACTCAAGCATTTCGCGAAATGCTGTAGCGGCATACATCGGTGGATTCTCGACGGAAAGCTGTTCATGCACTCCTGTTGCACCGCGATCAATTGTTCCGACAATACTGATCGCATTCTCTCCCGACTGTCGTGTGACCTTTATAGTATTCGAAGGAACATAGACTGAGGTCATGGAAGAATCTTTACCTGTCGCTTTACTTCCTAATTTTGCCTCATGGGTGATAGCAGCATTATCCACGGTGAAGTATTCTGTTGCGGGCGCAGTTTCATAGATCGTTTTCGCGCCATTATGTAAACCCGGAGTGATAGAAACACTTACCGAATTATCGGCAAAAGAAAGTCCACTTGAGCCTGTGGCAAAATAAAAAGGCATATCTTCAACAGCCCAACCATCAGGATAAATATCGGTGGTAAAATAATTAGGGTCAGCGATAATGGCGCCATCAATTTTTTCAATCCCCAGTTTCTCCAGCGAATCTGCCCACTGATCGAAAATAAATGTTGGGTCTTTATCAGGGAACATCGAAGGAGAGCCAAAGGTAGGGTCACCGCTTCCGCGAATAATCAGATCGCCCTTCAAAATTCCTTTGTGTATTTTGCCATTAGTCACAAGCTGCGTTGAATAACGGAAATCCGGACCGAGTGTACCGAGCGCAGCAGCAGTTGTCAGCAGTTTTAGATTTGATGCAGGAAGAAAATGCTTATTCTCGTTCTGATGAAACAACGATTCTCCGGATTTGATAGACTTAATTTCTATTCCGATAAATGCATTGCTGAATCTCTGGTTATTAATATCATTTTCGATGCCTTGCTGGAGTCTCTGTAATGCTAATATTTCTTGAGCGGATTTGACTTGGCTCGGCGCGGTTTGAGGCTGAGCATAAATGGATGAATTATTGCAGAATAAAAGAGCCGATAATAGAAGAAAGGAAATCAAGATGCTATCAGTTCGTTTTTGAACCCATAGTCGCAAAAAAAGTGTTTTCAGATTTACAAGAATCTCAGGCAAAACGATATTGTTTTATTATATTTAGAGAACATGGCACAAGCAGAATTAGTCGCAGAAAGACTTCAAACCGATATAACAACTAAGGATTTTCTCCCTTTGAAAGGGATCGATCACATCGAATTTTACGTAGGCAATGCCAAACAATCAGCCTATTATTATCGGTCTGCCTTCGGTTTTAAGCTCACTGGATATGCAGGTCTTGAAACCGGTCTGCGTGACCGCGCAAGTTACGTCTTGGAGCAAGGAAAGGTCAGACTCATTCTAACAACGCCTCTGACGCAGGATCATCCGATCAATGCCATGCTTGCAAAACACGGTGATGGTGTCAGCGTCATAGCAATCGAAGTTGATGATGTCGAGCGTTCATTTCGCGAGACGACAAAACGTGGTGCAGTCGGAGTCCAAGAGCCACGAGAGATCACCGATGAGAATGGAACTTACCGTACTGCTTCTATTCGAACGTACGGCGATACGATTCATACATTCGTTGACCGCAAAAATTATAAAGGCTTTGCGCCCGGTTATCGAACCGTTACTTCAGAGGATAAGATCGCTCGTCCTGTCGGTCTTGCGGCAGTTGATCATGTAGTGGGGAATGTCGGCTGGAATCAGATGGATACATGGGTGAAGTGGTACGAAGAAGTCATGGGCTTTCACCTCTTCGTGTCATTCGACGATAAAGATATCAGCACTGAATACTCAGCGCTTATGTCGAAAGTCGTTGCAAGCGGATCAGAGAAAATTAAATTTCCGATCAATGAACCTGCAACCGGAAAAAGGAAATCGCAGATCGAAGAATACATCGAATGGTATAATGGTCCCGGCGCACAGCACATTGCAATTGCTACCGGAAATATCATTGAATCAGTAACCAAGCTTACAGAGCAAGGTGTTGAATTTTTGAAAGTCCCATCAAGCTACTACGAAGATCTCGAATCTCGTGTCGGGAAGATCAACGAACCAATAGATGAACTTGCCAAACTCGGTATCCTCGTTGATAGCGATGACGATGGCTATATGCTACAGATTTTCACAAAGCCTGTCGAAGACCGCCCAACTCTTTTCTTCGAAATTATCCAGCGACGTGGCGGAAGAAGCTTCGGCAAAGGCAATTTCAAAGCGCTCTTCGAAGCAATCGAAAGAGAGCAAGATCTGAGGGGAAATTTGTAACAGACAAAATAGTAGGGTCGACTTTAGTCGACCAGTCAATTGCAAATTACTCTCTATCGCACAGGATGGAAGTAACAAACAAATTCAAATACTATCGGGGAAATCTTCCACACTGGCAAGTAGGTGGATGTTGCTATTTCGTCACTTTTCGCTCAGTGAATGAGTTATCCGAGGAAGCGCGTGAATGCATTAAGCGACGAATTCTCCAAGATCATAGATATAAATTTGAACTTCTTCTCGGTGTTATTATGTCGGATCACGTTCACCTTTTATTACGACCACTTCAAAAACCTTCTTCTACTTATTGGTATTCCCTTTCTGAAATTCTTCAAGGAATAAAGGGTTCGAGTGCACGGAGTATCAATCAACTAACGAATACTTTGGGGAGCATTTGGCAGAAGGAAAGCTTTGACCGACTTATTCGAAACGCAAAGGAGTTGTTAGAGAAATGGGAATATATCTGGAATAATCCTATTAAAGCAGGGCTATCAAATGGTGTTACCGAATATCCATTTTATATTAAGCCATAAAGTGTCATCTAATACCACTCGTTCCGACTAAAGTCGGAACCACTATTTTTTAGATTATCTCTGTATGACTTTCCATCTTGATTCTCTTGACATTTCCTACGACCTCCGAAACTGGGAATCTCCATCCCATGAACGCCCTATTCTCTTTCTCCATAGCGCCCTCAGCACTCATAAAGAATTCGAGAAGCTTTCATCGTTCTACGAAAACCGCAAGCAGATCCTTCTTGATTTTCCTTCGCATGGCGAAAGCACTACTACATATAGCAAACTGACTACGAGAATGCTTGCTGAAAGTGTTCGCTCACTTTTGGAAGAACTTAAAATTTATTCCGTTGATATTATCGGTTATAGCCTCGGAGGATATGTAGCGTTGGAACTTGCACTCATTGCTCCGAGTATGGCGCATAGTATCCTCAGCCATGCAATGAAATTTTATTGGACCGATGAGGCAATCGCCGAATCGCTTGCGCAGCTTGATACTCAAAAGATAAAAGCGAGATCACAGAGAGGATTTGAAATATTATCAGCGATGCATTCAACGAACGGATTAGAAAAGACTGTTGGTGCGATGAGAAGTATTATCGAACATTTTCAGGTAGAACAACTGAGTGAAGAAGACCTCCGAAAAATTCAAGCTCCCCTCTTACTAAGTGTAGGCGATAGAGATGATCTTGTTACCCTTCCGGAAATCATTAAACTCTACCGATCCCAAGACCAAAAGAAAACCTATCTTGCCATTCATCCGAATTCACCACACCCAATTTCGAAGTTAGATATGGGTTCGTTTACTCATGCGGTGAGGGAATTTTGGAAGAAATCCAATTCATAATTCGTAATTATCTTAGTATTTCGGCACGCTCGGATCAATCTTGTCATGCCAATCGTAGATGCCACCCTTGAGGTTTTGAGCATTCGGGAAGCCGTTGCGGCGGAGGAATTCAGTTACCATTGCACTGCGGCTTCCGGTACGGCACATGATGACAAGGTTTGTATCGGCGTCAAATTCGGTGAGATGTTGTGGAATCTCATTCATCGGAATAAGCGTGCCTCCGATATTGCTGGCTTCAAATTCATTTGGCTCACGACAATCGATTAATTGCATCGGCTTGTTTTCATCGCGCAGCGCTTTAAGCTCTTCAACGGTAATTTCGAATGGGATCACAATGAAATGTTATTGTAATGAGAAGAAGCGAATGACATTACTCGTAAAATCTACGACGGGTGAGAAGTACACGCCGAAGAAGAGAGTCGGGATCAGGAATGCAAAGATAAATACTTTCGAAAGGATAGAATAACTCAGCGTTCCATCTGCCGAGACTGAAAGCGCGCTCGTCAGCGGCGCAGTATTGGCATCTGCCTCCTTAATGAACATTGTCTGCATCACTCGAACGTAGTAGTAAAGCGATACGACAGAATTCAGCACCATCACTACTGCCAGCCAAAACCACTTCGGCTGAGTTAAGATCGCTGAGAATACATAAAACTTTCCGATGAACCCAATCGTCAGTGGAATGCCGGTAAGCGAAACAAGAAATACACTAAGGCATACCGCAAGTAGCGGCGACTTCTTCGCAAATCCCTTGTAGTCTTCAAGATCTTCAGAGCCGATCTTATTTGCTATCAGCATGATCACATAGAATGCTCCGAGATTCATGAAGAGATAGGAGATGAAATAGATCATGATCGAGACTATTCCCGCATCGCTACCTCCTCGTCCACTGCCAAGTTCCATCACACCTGCTCCGGCAGCAACTAAGCCAACCATGATATATCCTGCATGAGCAATAGTAGAATAAGCAAGCATACGCTTGATGTTCGATTGCCGCAATGCGGCGAAATTCCCGAGTGACATTGTGATAGCGCTTAGCACAGCTATGACAAGCGGCCAATTGAGGATGGGCTCCATTGTTTTCTGATCAACCGGAAAACTAAAAAGCAAGAACCTCATCAGTAATCCAAATCCTCCCGCTTTAGAAGCAACGGAGAGAAGAGCTGTGACAGGAATCGGAGCGCCTTCATACACATCAGGAGTCCAGAAATGGAAAGGTGCAGCGCTGATCTTATATCCCATTCCCGCAAGAGATAGAATAACGCCGATCCAAAGTGCAACCATATTTATAGAATGCGTTGCAGCGCCTTCAGCAAGAACGGCGCGAATCGCAATGATACTCGTCGAACCCGTCAATCCGTAAATAAGAGAAAATCCATATATCATCAGCCCAGAGCTAAAAGCACCGAAGAGCACATACTTCATGGAAGCTTCTGTGCTCCGCGCATTATCTTTCATGAATCCGGACATGATGTAGCTCGTGATCGAAACAAGTTCGAGCGCAATATACATCATCACAAGATCGGTCGCTGCGGGCATGAGGAACATCCCGAGTGTCAGCGCAAGAAGAAGAGAAAAATATTCACCGTTTCGATTGCCACGCTCTTCTACTTCACGAGAAAGTAATGACATCAACACGATAAAGATCGCAGATAACGCAATAAGTAGTTTGAAGAAAACTGCAAAATTATCTACGACTGCCATTCCTATCGAAGGAACAAGCGTTGTCATATAGGGGAATATCATGTTGCCACCTTCCCACGGCTTCCCTTGAGTGAATGGCATCCACTGCTGCCATGAAAAATAGAGAACAGCTGCAAGAACTCCGAGAACGAAATAACCGACTATCTTTTTCTGACTCGGTTTGCGGATGAACAGATCGAGAATGATCGCCAGCAAAAATCCGCCCGTCAAAATTGTCTCCGGCAAAAAATGCGACATGGTCTTGCTCAGAAGCGGCTTCATGCCGTTAGCAAGCTCACCCAGACTCATATCAAGAAGCTGTAGATGCATCTTAACGAAATATAAAAAGTAATGAAAGCACAAAAACTATTTCATTATCGACGCTGCCTGAACGACGTGCGGTCCTGCAGCATTGACGAAGGTCACAAGTTGATTCACACTCGTTGACATTAAATTAATTACCGGCGAAGGGTAAATTCCAAGGAATATTACGATCGCTGCAAGAGGCACAAGTGCGACAAGCTCACGTCCATTTATATCCGTCAGATTATTCCAGCGCTCAGGAAGCGTACCGAGGAACATCCTCTGTAATGCCCACAACATATATGCGGCTGTGAGAATGATGCCAAGCGTCGAAAGAATCGTCCAGAATTGGAAAGCCTGGAAAGCACCGAGGAAAACAAATGCTTCAGAAATGAAACCTGACATTCCCGGCAAACCAAGCGATGCGAAATAACAGATCACCACAAATGCGAAGTACTTCGGCATCTTATTAGCAAGTCCTCCAAACTCATTTAATCCACGAGTATGAGCACGATCATAGAGAACGCCGACACTTAAGAAGAGCATTGCTGTGATCGTACCGTGATTGAACATCTGAAATATCGCCCCCATCATACCCTGCGAGTTCAGGGATGCCATGCCAAGCAAGACGTATCCCATGTGACTGACCGAGCTATATGCGATAAGTTTTTTCAGATCCTTTTGAGCCATTGCGCAGAATGCACCATACACAATATTTATAAATCCGAAGATCACCATATACTGACTCGTTGCAACGGCGATCTCAGGAAAAATACCATAGCACATTCTCAGAATACCATACGTACCCATCTTCAAAAGTACGCCCGCAAGAATAACTGATATTGCCGTCGGCGCTTCTACGTGAGCATCGGGAAGCCATGTATGGAATGGGAACATCGGAATCTTAATGGCAAAACCGAGGAAGAGTCCCAGATAGCCGACGTATCGCCACGTATTCCCTATCGTCGCAAAAATCGAACCTGCCACATGATTAGCAGGATTCATCATATCAAGGATACTGAATGTATGCCACGCTGTTCCCCCGATCATGACTTGAGTCGAGAAATAAAGTCCGATCATCACCAAGAGCATGAATACTGAACCGAACAGTGTATAGATAAAGAACTTGATCGCAGCATATTCTCTGCGCGGTCCACCCCAAATACCGATGAGGAAATACATCGGAAGAAGCATTAGCTCCCAGAAGATATAGAAGAGGAAGAAATCGAGAGAGACGAAAACACCCATCATGCCTGTTACTAAAAGCAGGTACATCATGAAGTAGCCTTTATGCTGCTTCTCAATGGAGAAACTTGCTATCGCTCCGATGAATGAGACTAAAGCAGTCAGCAGAACCATCAGTACTGAGAGTCCGTCAATTCCCATATAGTAATCAATGGCAACATTGCCAAAGACTCCGAGACCGGATATCCTTATCCACTCATGCTTTTCCATGAATTGAAAACTCTTGGCATCATTAATGCCTGCCATTGAGCCATTGAAATTTGCCCATAAGATAATGGCAAAGACGATTTGCAGCAACGTCACCGCGACGGTAATACCGCGAATCATCTTAATACTACCTTTCGGCACGAACGCCGTGACGATCATTCCTGCTATTGGCAGGAGCGTCAGTATGGATAAGATCGGAAAGCCAAGCTGCATAAGTTCTCTTCTCTTTTTTTTGCGTTTAAAAAATTATTAATGAATGACGATCATGCGTTTTGTCATGATTGCGCCATCCGAAGTTTCAAGTTTATAGATATATACACCGTTCTCAAGTGTATGTGCATTGAGATTGACTGAGTGCTTGCCTGCACCCATCATGCCGTCGGAAAGAATACTTACTTCTCTACCTAATATGTCGCAAATACTGAGTTTAGCGTATTCACGGGAAGCAAGTTCGAAATTTATTGTAGCATCATTTGCAACAGGATTCGGATACGTATTTCCAAGTTCCAGAATATTCGAAGTTTGGTCTGTCACGCCCTTCGTTGCAAAAATATCGTCGCTTATAATATCAACATTGATAACAAGTGTATCGTAATATTTTGAACCTTCCACTGTCGCAGAGCCATAACTTACTGCAAAGTATAATGGAAGCTGGGTTCCGGCACCACCATCAGTACCGTCGCGAGAAAATTTAAACGAACCTACAGCTTGCTGTCCGGAGATCATTGCACCTAAACTCGCTGGTCCTAACAGAACAGTATATCCACCCAACAGAGTGACAGAACCATCAATTGGAAGCAACTGCACTTGAATATTGCCGCCACTTTTAACGGCAGCCATGTAATTTTTGAACGTTACATCTATCGTGTAAATTTTATCTACAAATTTCAGTCCGCCTTTAACAATTCCATCTACCTTATATGTGGTAATTCCCACACCCGGTACGGTCTGAGCCGTTAATGCTTTATAGGCGTTCACTCTGCCCCAATAGAAAGTACGGCTTGTGGGATTGACGACGTTATCACACGTTTCTATTATTTGCCTTGTGATAAACTTCGGAGTCCAGTCGGGATTCTTCGCCAGTACTAATCCAGCAACACCTGCCGTAAGCGGGCAGGCGAATGATGTACCACTTGAATAATCATAGGCGCTGTTACCTGGGAATGTCGTTGAAAGAATATTATCTCCGGGTGCATACACATTTACGGTTTTTCCGAAATTTGAAAATGTAGCGGGCTTATCCGATGCATCGGTTGCGCCAACACTCAGTACATTCTTTGAATAGGCAGGTATAAAGTGCGTCGCTGCATTATCGATATTTTTTGTATCATTTCCTGCGGCTGCAACGACAAGCGCACCATTCGCTAAAGCAGAATCAATAAAAACCTGAACGAAGTCCAAATACGTCTGGTCGGATTCATAACCTCCCCAGGAGCAATTCAGAATTTTTGCGCCATGCATCCAAGCGTAAGTAATTCCCTCATATCCGCCATAAAGCTTTCCTAAATTATCGGCGATCTTTATGACCATGATCTTGCAATTAAACCCCGAACCGGCTCCACCTTTTCCGTTATCCGGAACCATGCCCATACATCCGGTAGTAAATGTTCCGTGACTCTGGTTGGGTCCTGGCATCGGATCGTTATCAGGTTTAAATTTTTGCGACGTTCCATTATCGCCGACAATATCATAACCGAAGTTATTTCCGATCTTAAAAATATTTGCTGCCAGGTCTTCATGATTGTAATTTGCGCCTTCATCCAGATCGGCGATCACAATATTTGAGTTGCCTTTTGAAACTCCCCATGCATCCAAAATATGCATGTGCGCATTATCCAGAGAATACTGATTTGGTACTTGCGGATCATTCGGAGTGTATGAACAATGCTCAAAAATAAAACGCGGGCTTACTCCTTCAACCACATCCAACTTTGAGAAATCATGCCCGATGATGCGAGGAGAACCTTGCTCTTCCGAAAAATGAATAACGTACATTCTCTCCATCCCACGCGGCATGGGCGAAGGGTCGTTGATCGGATCAGGGTTAAAAGGCACAACTTCCGTCACTCCAATTTGTGCAAAGATCCCATCAAGCGCCGCATTCCCTGTATGCGTTGGACTTAAATTTGTGAAGTCGATCCCATGATTAGGTTTCAAGCGAAGGTAAAGCACCCCGGGTACAACATCCATGAGCTTTGGACCATTGACAGAAAGCGGAGCTTGCGCCTGAATTGGCGATATATCTGCTCCAAAAAGCAGTGCAATAACAAGGAGCGATATGGGGATTATTCTCTTCATAATAATTTCCAAGCAATAGCGGCAAACACAATAACAACACCTGTAAGCGTCCAGGCAAGATATGTTTGGATCTTTCCTGTCTGAACGGAGCGGAATGCTAGTCCTATAAGCTGTGTAATTCCTGCGGTAAGATTTACGAGTCCATCAACGATGTACTTATCAAACCATCCGTTGATCTTCGAAACCAATATTGTTGATTTTCCTACTCCGTTAACTATACCATCAACGATGTTCGTATCGAACCACGAACACATACGTGCAAACAGCATAAATGAACCAACGAAAGCAAATTCATAAAGCTCATCGAAATACCATTTATTCAAACTGAATTTATAGAGCGGTCCAAAGGCCTTTGCTATCTTATCGGGCAGTGCGGTATTTTTCAGATACATAAACCAGGCAAGCGCAATGCCGGTCAGCGCCATAAAGATCGAAATGATCATGCCATTGCCTGCAACTTCATGAGTTTTATGCTCAAGAATTTCTTGATGAGGCATCATCTCAGGTTTTTCAGATTTAGCATCAGCGATCCAACTTGTTCCTTCTGCCTTCGGACTTTCAGCCGTTTTATGTTCTCCGCCAAAATGAGCTTCCGTATTTTCCGGTACAATTTGAGCTGGAGTTGCAGCCCATGATTTCATGAACCAGCCGTTAGATGGATCAATAGGATTAGCACCGTACCAAATCCAGAATGAAAGTCCTGCAAGAACGATAAGAGGAATCACCATTGCTTTCGGAGATTCATGAATATGATCATAAATTTCCTGATTCTTCGGCTTACCAAAAAAAGTCATAAAGACCAGACGCCACATATAGAATGCTGTCATCATCGCTACTAAGAAACCAACATAGGGTAGCACCGATGCAATACCACCTTGCAATTGACTATATGCCGTCGTCCCTGCTAAGATTTCATCCTTCGACATAAAGCCGCTCATAAGCGGTATGCCGCTGATGGCAAGTGTTGCGATTATAAATGTATATCCCGTGATCGGCATCTTTTTCAAGAGTCCACCCATGTTGCGCATATCCTGCGGATCGGTATGATGATCATGCAGATGATGCAATGAATGATGCATAGCATGGATCACAGAACCTGAACCAAGAAAGAGACATGCTTTGAACATGGCATGAGTCGTCAAATGGAAGAAGCCTGCGCTGAACGCTCCAACTCCAAGTGCCATGATCATGTAGCCAAGCTGAGATACGGTCGAGTAAGCAAGAACTTTCTTAATATCGTTTTGCGTCAACGCTGTTGATGCAGCGATAAAGCTTGTAATTCCGCCAATCATTGCGATCACAAGCATTGCATCGCCTGTGAGCATTGGGAAAATTCTGCAGACAAGATACACACCGGCTGCAACCATCGTCGCAGCATGGATAAGTGCTGATACAGGAGTTGGTCCTTCCATAGCATCAGGAAGCCAAACGTGCAGTGGGAATTGTGCGCTCTTGCCAACTGCTCCGCAGAAAATAAGCACTCCGGCAGCAGTAAGCGTTGCCTCGGGACTCATTCCGAGAAGACTAAAACTTGCAGGTAAGCCGTGTTGAATTGCAGCAAAAATATCACTAAAATTGAATGTATGGAATGTGCCGAAAACAAGCATCAAGCCGGTCCACATTCCTACGTCACCAACTCGGTTAACAATAAATGCTTTTTTCGATGCCTGCTGCGGTCCGGGCTTTTCATACCAATGCGAGATGAGTGCATAGCTTGAAAAACCAACAAGCTCCCAAAAAATATAGAGTGAAAAAAGATTATTACCTATGACGATACCAAGCATTGAAAAGGTAAAGATACCAAGATAGGCATAGTATCTTGCATACCGAATATCCCCTTTCATATATACGCTACTGAACAAATGCACAAGAAAAGAGATCAGTGTAACAACGACGAGCATGATCGCCGTCAGATTATCGATCATGATACCTGTCATCAAATTCCATTCACCAACTCCAGGGACATTTCCGAAGCTGATCCATTTTGTTGTCCAGTTCAGCGTCTCAGGAATTCCTGAAAGCTTTGAATAAGCAATATAGATCGCTAAAGCAAGAGCAGTGCCAAGAATTGGCAAGCCGATAAGATGCGCTTTTGCCTGTAACCGTTTTTGATTAAAAATAATAATCAAGAACGACAGCATCGGCAGTCCTAAAATAACGAGCGAAAGCGATAGTAGTTGGTGCATAAAGCTTTAGTCTCTGAGCGAATCCACTTCGGATGGATTAACCGATTTGAAATTCTTATAGATATTCAGTACAATGGCAAGTGCAACGGCGGCTTCACCTGCAGCGATAACGATCACAAAGATCGCAGCCATCTGCCCGTTGATATTCACACCGCCATAGCGGCTGAATGCGATAAAATTAATATTCGCAGAATTCAGTATCAACTCAACGCCCATGAGAACTGCAATGACATTGCGGCGCGAAAGCATCGCGTAGATACCGAGCACAAAAAGTACTGCGCCGATGACAAGAAAATGATTTAGTCCTACGGTCATAAATTTCTTTTATGAAACTGATTCTGCGATTGCATTCTCTTCAGGTGTCGGATCACGCCTTGCGATCATCGTCGCACCCAAAAGAGAAACTAAGATCAAAACGGAAATTACTTCGAACGGAAGCAAAAAATCTGTCAAGAAAAGTTTTCCGATCTCCGATGCAGTACCTGAAGATCCTTCATTCGTTTTTACTTCATCCGGCGAGCCGTATTTCTTTTTTAAAATTTCAGTAGTTGCATCCTTACTCCATTGGGGAGTACTCGACCATGGCTTTGTATCATGCGAAGCCCATGACGAAACAGTTTTCGATTTTCCATCGGCAGTCTTCTCAATATGCGTCGCTGACGATCCAAAAAATGCAGCGCAAAGGATTGCAAACATTCCAAGAGCCAATACTCCCGGCACCCACCTGGTACCGGTATTAATGCGAATATCTGCCGCACCGATCTTGCTGGTGAGCATAACGCCGAAAATAAGCAGAATCAGAATTCCACCGACATACACAAGCAATTGCGTCACTGCAAGAAAATCTGCATTTGCCATGACGTAAAGTCCGGCAATTCCGAAAAAAGTAAAGAGCAATGCAAAAGCAGCATACACGATATTCTTCGCGAACGCCGTTATACCCGCTCCAATAAGTGTGATCGCACCGAAAATATAAAAAATTATGTCAAACATATTTTCTCTAAACTTGTATGTTATCCGGCTTTAAATGGCGGAGGCTTGATCCCTCCCGGTTTTGCAGCGAATGGCGGCGGCTTTACCCCTCCGGCAGTTGGCGGTGCAGTCGGCGCTGAAGCCGCTGGAGCGGCAGGTGCCGGATTTGCTGCGGCAGCTTTCGCTTTTTCTTCTGCCTGTTTTGCACGCTCGATGGCTGCGCGTTCTTCATCTTTCTTTGCATTAGCAGTATGAACTTCCGCCTCTGCGGCATCCATCGTTGCGTAATTATAGATCAGATTGACGCGGTCATACTCCGAGAATTCATAGACATCCGTCATGACAATGCATTCTGTGGGGCACGGATAGACACACAACCCGCAATAGCAGCACTTTGCAATATCAATATCAAAACGAGTCACCCACAACGATTTTTTCTTGCCGTTCGATGTCGTGCCGATATTTTCTCCAGCAACAACTTTTGCCGTATCAATCGTAATGCAATTCACAGGACAAGCACGCGAACACTGATCGCAACCGATGCAATCATCCATATTCACATAAAGCCTGTTGCGCGCACGCTCAGGTAATTGGAATCGGTCGTCAGGATTTGGGTACTGTCTTGTCACCTTCGGTTTAAGAAGATGCTTCATGACAATCGTCATTCCCTTGACTGCCGTCCCCAATCCTTCCTGTATTCCCTTAAAATATCCGCTCATAGTTATATCTACTCAAAGTCCTTTGTCTTTTCTTCGATGGTTTCCGGAGTCAGTAAACTTCCGAACAACCCGACGATCTGTATCATATGTCCGACGATAGCCAAATTCCCAAATTTCAAAAACGCTGTCACAGCTTGCGGCCATTCACGCAACTCGCCCATCCATCCAAATCCTGCAATCAGAGTCCCTACAAAAAAGATGGCGTTAAAGATCAGTCGGCGTTTCCACATTTAGTGTGCGAGAAACGTCACGATCGTGCCAACAAGTAATACCGTCGCCATGCCGAACGGAATCATCACCTTCCAACAGATATACATCAGTTGATCAACGCGCAAACGCGGAAGCGTCCAACGAATCCAGATCTGAATCAACACAAATGAGAATGCTTTACCGATAAACCAGATAAATCCCATCCATGGTGCATCAAGAAATCCCGGTATCGGTGAATTCCATCCGCCTAAAAACAAAACTGATGCTATCGCACTGACAGCGAACATATTAGCATACTCTGCCAAAAAGAACAGTGCAAATTTCATTGCAGAATATTCTGTATGATATCCTGCAACAAGTTCGGATTCAGCTTCCGGAATATCGAACGGTACACGATTAGTCTCAGCAAGAGAAGCAACGATATACATTACGAATGAGACGAGCATCAACGGCGTAAGCAGCCATGCATAATTTCCACCAAAACCTACCAGACTTTTCGGTCCGCCAAAAATAAACCAATTCTGCAAACCGCCCTGTTGTAACTTTGTGATCGTCTGCAAGTCCATTGTTCCGGCGATCATCACGACTGAAAGGATTGCAAGCCCAGCAGGAATTTCGTAACTGACGATCTGTGCAACTGAACGCATTGAGCCAAGAAGAGAATATTTATTATTCGATCCCCAACCTGCCATCAATAATCCTGCAACAACAACACCGCTAACAGCAACGATATAAAAAATACCCGTATTCACACGAGCGCCGGCATAGATCGAAGCAAATGGAAGCGCAGCAAATGCAAGGTAGCTTCCGATAAACACAACGAACGGTGCAGCGTTATATAGCTTCTTATCAGCAAGCGCAGGAGTAGTATCTTCTTTTTGTAGAAGCTTCAGCATATCCGCGATCGGCTGCAAAATGCCGTAAGGTCCTGTACGCATAGGTCCTAAGCGATCCTGCAGCCATGCAGAAACTTTCATCTCACCTAAGATCGCTACAAGCGAATAGCCAAGAATTATCACAAGCGGCAAGGCGCAATACGCAACGACTGATAAAATATCAGCCATATCGCCTTTGCCTATCAAGCTTACAAGAAGTTCGTTTAAGTCTTGAAACATATTTTTTTCTATGTCATTGCGAGGAGGACGTTAGTCCGACGAAGCAATCTCCTTAAGCAATTATAGCGACTAAGAGTCTGCTACGATTTAGGGGATTGCTTCGTCGTCGCTACGCAACTTCTCGCAATGACACTGTTTTCAATTCGTAATTTCTAATTATTTACCTATCTACTTCACCCAACACAATATCGATCGAGCCTAAGATGATAATCAGATCAGCCATCAGGTAGCCACGCGAAATGATCGGCAGCAGACTCAGATTCACAAATGCCGGTGAGCGTACTTTCACACGCCACGGATTTATTCCATCTTTCGATGCAATATAATATCCTAATTCTCCGCGAGGTGTTTCCGTACGTGCATAAATTTCTCCAATACCTGGCTTGATGCGTTTGGGTACAGCTTTCTGCACATCGGTCTTATCATCTTGCGGAAATTTTTCCAAGATCTGCTCAATGATATTAAGCGACTGTTCCCACTCGCACATTCTTACCCAGTGGCGATCAAAGCAATCGCCGACAACTCCCATCATTCCCGTTCCGACAGGAATATCAAACTCAAACTTATCATATATAGAATACGGATCGTCACGGCGCAGATCCCACTTTACTCCTGAACCTCTAAGCATCGGTCCCGAAGCACCACCATTAATGGCAACATCAGGTTTTAAGATGCCGATGTTTGCTGTACGCTCAACGAAAATTTTATTGAATGTCAGAAGCTCGTTGATCTCCTTATGTGTTGCACGATTCTTCTTGACGAAAGTGCGGCACATACCTATGACATCAGGATGCAGATCGTGCGACAAGCCACCGATCCAAATATAATTATACAGAAGACGCGCCCCACAGGTCTTCTCAAACATTTCTAAAATATCTTCGCGATCACGGAAGCAATAGAGGAACGGCGTGAAAGCACCTGTATCCAAACCGAACGTTCCGACAGCAACAAGATGCGATGCGATGCGCTGAAGCTCTGCAAAAAGAACGCGGATATATTCCACTTTCTCCGGCACTTCAATTCCCATCATTCTCTCAACGGCAAGAGCATAGCCATGCTCACCGTTCATTGAAGCAAGATAATCCATACGATCAACGTACGGAATGACTTGCGGATACGTCATCGCTTCAGTATGCTTTTCGAAACAGCGATGCAAGTAACCCAAAAACGGAACAACATCTATAACCAACTCGCCATCGAGAACTGCTTCCAAGCGAAGCACTCCGTGCGTTGACGGATGCTGCGGTCCTATATTCAGAACCATTTCTTCGGTTCTGATCCTATTCGGTTCGATCTTTTCCGCCGGTACTACTTTCACCGGTACCGGCATTGTCTGCATTGTTCTCTCTAAAACTTCCGCCATTCGTAATTCGTAATTTCTAATTCGTAATTAATACGGCACTTTCATTCCTCTGTAAAATTCTGGCTGCTTATAATCTTTGCGAAGCGGATGTCCCACCCAATCTTCGTCAAGTAAAATTCTGCGCATATCAGGATGATCTACAAAATTTATTCCCATCATATCCCAAGCTTCGCGCTCTTGCCAATTAGCATGAGACCATACGCCTGTTACCGTTGGCACATTGGCATTATTCTCAGGCACTGTCACCTTCAATGCAAAATAGTGTCTCTTCGATTTTGATTCGAGATGATAGACTACCGATAGAGTCTTATCGCCATTATCAAGCGATGATAAAAGCAACAAACTATCGAATTCCAGATCGGCTTCATCGCGCAGAAATAAACAAACATCACGGATGTACCCAGCATCGGCAACATCAGCGTATGAACTTGTCTTCTTCATATACTCGCTGCCTGTCTGCTCATGCCAATCACCGATCTTATCGGCGAATGCAGCTTTGAGTTTATCGTATATTTCTGTATTCGTCATTATCTGTTCTTATCACACACTCTTGGTAACGTCATTGCGAGGTCGCACCAGCGACCGAAGCAATCTAAAATCTTACATAGTGTCTCATCATCAGAGTTTTGAGATTGCTTCGTCGGGCTAAAGCCCTCCTCGCAATGACACTACTATACTGCCGACTTTGCAAGCGATGACTTTCTGATCTTCTCCTGAATTTTAATCAGTCCTTCCAGAAGCGCTTCCGGGCGCGGTGGGCAGCCGGGCACATACACATCAACCGGAATTACGCGGTCAACACCTTTGAGTACATGATACCCATGCTCCCAATACGGTCCACCGCAATTAGAGCATGATCCCATCGAAAGAATATATTTCGGATCGGGCATCTGCTCATACAAAAGCTTTGTGCGCGTTGCCATTTTCAGCGTCACTGTTCCGGAGATAAGCATAATATCCGATTGACGCGGTGAGGGACGCGGAATAACTCCGAACCTGCCGATATCATAATGCGATGCCGAAGCAGCCATCATCTCGATCGCGCAGCAGGCAAGCCCAAAGCCCATCATCCATAAGCTCGATAGGCGTGCCCAGTTCAGCAATGTATCGGCTCCGGTAATAACTATATTACTGGATTCAAACGGATTATCGTGTTTATCTAAAAGTCCCATCTGCGCAGTCTTTGGTCTTAAGTTATTAGTCGTTAGCAGAGGTCAGTCTTTAGTCTTAAGTCATTCGTCATTAGCAATCTTCTTCTGCTAACGACTAACGACAAACGACTAAAGACTAATTACTCAATACTTCTTCCGGCACTGGCATTGCAATCGTCGGCACCGGTCTTGGTGCGATGCGCGGCTTATCGCGGGAAATGAGATCGTTCATTTCGGCAACATAAGGTGTCGGACGAACCCAATCGAGATCGCCTTTTACCCAAACGTATGCAAAACCTACGATAAGAATAGCAAGGAATACCAACATTTCGGAAAATGCCAGCACACCCATTTGCTTATAGACTACAGCCCACGGAAAAAGAAAAACTATTTCGACGTCGAAAAGAATAAAGATAAGTGCGACGACATAAAAGCGGATATTGAATTTCAGCCACCCCGAACCGATGGGGTCTTCGCCGCATTCATAGATAGAAAGCTTTAGCTCGTTCGGCTTCGCCGGACGAATAAAATAATTGGTGACTAAGCCGCCTGCAACAAAGACAATTGCAAGTAGGAAAAAAGCAAATACGTGACTAAATTCGCTCAGCATCTTTATGTATGAGAAATGAAGATGTTCTAAAAAGCTCCGAGAAAACAACTCTTTGTGAAAGAAAATGCCGCCCCTGCGACAAACTTCGCGTTACAAATATAGGACTTGTTTGATGAGAGGTCGGAGAAGTTGAGGAAAAATTGAGATCTTGACGTAAAATTTACTCTAAATTTAGCTGCCTTTAACTGGGACAATACGTTTGATTATTAATAATCTCTCTCGTGGTCTGACACTCTGGGATACTGATATGCCATCCACATCGGGACTTGGAGATGCTAAAACTATCAGAACTCCGAGTGAACCATCAAGACGATTGTTTGTTTTTTAGTATATGAATGAAATTATTTTTATGGTTGAAGATGCGATCGAGGACGGATATAATGCCAAAGCTCTCGGAGTTTCTATTTTCACCCAAGCCGATACCGAGGAAGAATTGCGTACCAATGTCCGCGAAGCTGTGGATTGTTTTTACGGCGATGAAGCCTCTCCGAAGATCATCCGACTTCATTTTGTCCGCGAAGAAGTCCTCGCTGCATGAAGATACCCCGTGATATTTCCGGCAAATAACTTATAAAAGTTCTTGAGCCATTAGGGTATCAGGTCATTCGTCAAAAAGGAAGCCATGTGTATTTGACTGCAAATCATCCTTACGAGCATCATATTGCTGTGCACTCCATAACCCCTTAAAGCTCGGCACACTGATGGGAATACTGAATGATGTTGCCATCCATCAGAAAATCTCCAGAGCAGAGTTATCGCAAAAATTATTCAGTTGATCTCAAGGAGCTTGTCTTATAAGAAGCTCGTCTCTTCCCTTCCCCGATGGTGGAACAACGACCTCCCAATAAGATTATGCCGTCCCAACCTGGACTAAAATGCTTTACTGCCGGATAATCTTCTTCGTAATCACTCCATTCGTCGTTTGAAATCTTACGTAGTATGTGCCCGGAACAAGTTTCGAGCAATCAATCGTGAAATTTGATTCTTGATACTTCGGCAAAGAAATCAATGTCTCGCCGAGAAGATTCAGAACCGTTACATTCACGATATTTTCAGGGGCGCTTTGGATTGTGATGCTTCCGGTTGTGGGATTTGGGAAAATCTCGATCGGATTGGTAACAACATTATCATTCACTGCCAATGGATGAGCAACGTTTGGCGGAGCGACGGAATAATCGAACTCCAGCGAGGAACAACTGAATGCGTAAGTATCGTAATTCGGTCCATATTCCGGGCTAGTGACATCGCCTTTACTTATAATAAGTGAGCCAAGTTCAGCCGAAGAATACACGGCTCCTTTTTTCAAATAAACAACACATTGCAAGCCGCTTTTAATAGTCGAACCCGGCTCTGCAAAAACGGTATCACAGCAAGCTCCATATAGGGAGAAAGTCTTTCCGGGATTGACCCAATAAACGTGCCCGCCGTATCCACCTTGTTCGGCACTTGAGTCTGAATCAATAACAATGGCATTATGCGGTATGATCGGATTGCAGCCAAAGACGGAAACTGTTGAAGTATATATTGTTGATCCGCAATTGCCAGCGACGATTCGAACAGAAATCTTTTTCGTGCCACTATTGCCAAAGGTTACATTTTGTGATAGTCCGCCAACTACTGATTGAGGCGTCGCATCAGATCCGAAATCCCAGAATATTGAATCGACCAATAGGGTATGGCCGCCCGATGTGGTAGCTGAAAATTGTGTTGCCACACCAGCCATTATTATCGGTGCGTTATTGCCGTTTGGGAAAGCCATCGTCTTATACTCTACTTTTGCGTAGGGTGTTGTACTGATAGAAATATCACTTCCATTATCGGGGCTTTCGATATAGGGAACCGCTCCGATAATCCGAATACGATACTGTGCCGCCCCTACGGCGCCGGGTATCGACGCCTTTATAGTAAATTTTCCGGGTAGAGTATCGGTGATCGAACCGATATTTTGAAAACCGTTTGCGAAGCCGCCGGCATAATTTGATAACTGAAGCGTAAATACATTCGTATGCCCAAAGAACCCGGTTACTGTGAAATCGACTGATACAGAATCCCCTGCGCAGAATCGTTGAGCGGAGACCTTACCAATAGCTATCGACTGGGCGTTCGCAGTTCCAACGAGAAGCAGCGTAGTAAGCAATGCAAGGAATGAGGAAGGATGATGTAGATTTTTCATGATATAAAAAAGATAGTTAATTACAAATCAAAAAAACAATTTGTCATAGCGAACGTTACAACTAAAAGCTGCAAAATAATAAATTCATCCCAAGGGATAATTTCTATTTGGCAAAGATTCTTGCCCCAAATTTTCGGAACTCAAAGCTCGACTCGCTCTGGTGAAGTAAAGAATTTCCCGATGAAGTCCATTCTGTTCTTTACTCCTGTTTTTTTAAAGATATGCTGGATGTGCTTTTTTACAGTTGCAAGCGAGACGAAATTTCTTTCGGCTATTTCTTCATTAGAATAGCCGAACAGAATTTCGGGAAGAAGCTTTGTTTCGGACTCTGAAAGATTAAAGTTATTTGAAACGTCGGCGCAAATGTGTGAATAAGCATCGAAGTATTGGAATGATTTTGTCTTAAAGATAGGATTTAAAATAGTGCCGAATAGGAGTAAGATATGCGGTGATAGTTTTTTAAAAATCCTAAGATCATTTTCAGAGAATGAATTATCCTCTTTTTTATCTTTGAACTTGAAAAAGCCAACCATAACTTTCTGAGGCACCCTTGATATTAATCTATGGTAATGGTAATCAGGTTTATCAGGAACGCTCTCCTTCATTCGCTTAATGGTATTTTGATAGTTGTGCTCAATGCTGGCATCAAATATCGCATCAGGGTCCTGCTCTTCTGAAGCGACAATCTCGTACTTTGTCTTACTTTCGTTCTTGTCAGTCCATTGTGATTTGAACATTGTAAAATGTTCGTTCCCCGGGCTCTTATTAACTTCGGTCATAGTATAATGAAAGAAATCATACCAAATGAATCGGATCAAAAGTTTATTTAGCTGATGGGCAACATCGAGATTCTCAGGATTATTATTCAATAATGGTAGTATCCCCTCATACAAGGAAAGGATATCTTTCTCAGTAATATCTTCGATACGGATGTTCTTTTTCTTCGACATACATTATTAGTGCAATTATAGAACTGCAAAAATACCACAATCTCTTTGCAAAAACAAGCTTTAGTATAGGTAAAAATGAGTGACCTAAAAAGCTACTCCTTCTTCCCGTATTTCCCAGGCATTAATTGCTCCAGTCTTTCGCGGATGAGCTTTTCTCTGCCGTATCCTTTGGGATCGTAGTAGAGTTTATCTTCGTAGCCTTCGGGTAAGTAGTTGATCTCATCGGTAAAACCGCCTTCATAATTATGTGCGTACTTATAGCCTTCTTTATATCCAAGTTCTTTCATCAGTTTTGTTGGTGCATTACGCAAGTGCAAAGGCACGGGAAGGTTCGGATCTTTTGCAACATCGGCTGTCGCAGCGCCGATGGCTGTGGTTGCCGCATTTGATTTCGGAGCCGAGGCAAGATAGGCAACGACTTGCGAAAAAATAAGCTGAGACTCGGGCCAGCCAACTGCTCGGACAGCATCCCAACAACTTACAGCAACTGATAGAGCAAAGGGATCGGCATTACCGATATCTTCGGAAGCAAGGATGATCATGCGCCGAGCGATGAACTCCGGGTCTTCGCCCGCTTCGATCATTCGCGCAAGCCAGTAGATCGAAGCATTCGGATCGGAGCCGCGCATGGATTTGATAAATGCACTGATAATATCGTAATGCATCTCACCACCTTTATCGTAGCGCGATGCTTTGCGTCCGAAAGAATTTTCGATGGTCTCCTGTGTGATATGAATATCAGCGCCTGTTGCGCCTGCCATCGAAACAGCAAGTTCTAATGCCGAAAGCATTTTGCGAACATCACCACCACTCAACCCAAAAAGAGATTTCTTCGCATTTTCACCAAATGAAATTTTGAGTTGTTTTAATTCTTCATCTTGTGTTACTGCGCGATCAAGTACGTCTTCAAGATCTTGCACTTCAAGCGAATTCAAAACATATACTCGCGCTCGAGAGAGAAGCGGAGAGATTACTTCGAAAGATGGATTTTCTGTTGTTGCACCGATGAGAGTGATCGTCCCATCTTCAACAGCGCCGAGCAGCGCATCTTGCTGTGATTTCGAGAAACGGTGAATTTCATCAATGAATAGTATGCTGCGTTTTTTATTGCGGACATTTGCGCGTTTTGCTTCCGCTATTACATCGCGTAGATCTTTCACTCCGCTCGATACTGCCGATAGAGCAAAGAACGCGCCGCCTGCATTTTGCGAAAGTGCACGGGCGATCGTCGTCTTTCCCGTTCCGGGCGGACCCCAAAGGATCATCGAATGCACATTGCCTGAGCGGAACATCAAGTCAAGCGGCTTGCCTACGCCGATCAGATGTTTTTGTCCGACGATCTCCGAAAGATCTTTCGGACGCATCCTCTCAGCAAGCGGCGCGAACCGCTCACTTGCTTCGGTAGGAATAAATGCTTCGCCAAATGATGGCTGATCATCATGCGGCGACGGTTTACGTTGTGTTGGCATGGTAGAAGAACGAATATGGATGGGGGGAAGAATCCCTAAAGAAAATTCATTGAGTTTTACAGTGTCTAATGAAACAAACCAATGTCATTGCGAGGAGTCGCAAAGCGACGACGAAGCAATCTAAAATCTCAAACTTTAGTCTCTAACTTGAAGTTTTTAGATTGCCACGTCGGGCTAAAGCCCTCCTCGTAATGACATTAAAAGGTGCCTGACTTCCCCCTAAACCCTTTTTGTGAAACTGATTGTTCTATAAATGAATTTACAAGTAGCTGCCCCCGCCTGCTTCTTTAAATGAATCTAAGAGTAAACTACCTCAACAGTATAGCTATGTCTCGATTTTACAAATTTGCAACGCTCGTTCTTCTTACTGCTTCGTTTTGCTTTTCTCAATCTGCAAGAGCGCAGGAATCCGAAAGTCTTGAGAATGAAATTCTGGCAAAGCCCGTCACTGTTCCTCGCGAAGTTGGAGTGTATAAAGGCATTAACTCACTCCCGGAATCGGTGCGCCGCACAAAGCCTTTTGCACGTATGCTCCATGATTTACAGCATTATGCAGGAGCAGACGGAGTGGATAATAGCCAAGCTCGCATCGAAGCCTTCGCACAATCCAAAGCCGATATGATTCGCTCAGCGATGACTTCGGATAAAGTCTCTGGCAGTAAACTTCCGATTTTTGCAAACGCTTGGACGAACATCGGACCGGTGAATACCGGCGGCTGCACAAAAGCAATCGCATTCGATCCGACCGATGGCAATACGATCTATGCCGGAGCCGCAGGCGGTGGCGTTTGGAAAACGGTGAATGCAGGCGCTTCATGGTCTCCGATGACTGATCTTACTATTCCTGATCTTGCAGTCGCTTCGATCGCCGTCGATCCATCGTCTCCGAAGACGATATATGTTGGTTCAGGCGATCCTTCAGTCGCATCCGATGGGTTGCCGGGTTCTGGGCTTTATAAATCAACTGATGCCGGAGCGACATGGGCACGTATGGCAGCGGGGAAACTTCCCGCTACGATAAACAAAGTACTTGTGCATCCGACAAATTCGAAAATCGTTTTTGCTTGCAGTTATAATAACAGCAACGGAGTTTATCGCTCGACAGACGGAGGTACAACCTTCACAAAGGTTTATACTGCCAACGGCGTTGTTTGGGATATTATCCCGGGTCAGGTTATCGCAGGACAGTTGATCATGTATTTTGTTGAGGGCAATCAGCCTGGCGGAACTGCCGCCGAATGTGGAATCTATAAATCAATTAATGACGGACTGACATGGGCAAAGATATCGACGGCGAATTTGCCCGCCGGAAATACTATCGGCAAAGCAGCGCTGGCAATTCCTACTAACGATAAAACGAAGGTCTATTGTCTGATGGCAAAACCTGATGGGAATATGCAAGGACTTTATAAATCTGTAAATTCAGGATTATTGTTTAGCTCAGTAACGACCGTTCCCTCTTCGCTTTTTAATCCCGGCGGTAACGGACCTCAAGGGTGGTATGACCTTTATCTGGCGATCGCTCCGACGACCACAACCAATGACTCTCTCTATATTGGCGGTGTCGAAGCATATTATTCTTTTAATAGTGGCGGGACTTGGCATGCCTATAGCGATTACTCAGGTAATACAAACGTCCATGTAGATAATCAATCTATTGCACTCGATCCGAAAAATTCACGCAACGTATTTATCGGAACCGATGGCGGTGTTTATCGCTCAACCAATGCCGGACAAACATGGTCTTACCGCTCGACAGGAATGCAGACAATGCGCTTCTACCATATCGCTTTGGATAACGGCGATTACCTGAAAACTTATGGCGGTGCGCAAGATCAAGGAGATTGGAAACTTGTCAACGGTCAAGGTCCTTCGTTTATTTTTGGCGGTGACGGATTTCAGCCAATCGTTGATAATACGAACTCGAATACGATTTATGTTGAAGGACCATTCGGAGATCTTTTTAAATCAACAAATGGCGGAGCTAATTATAATAATATCGACGCTCCACAATTTGTTCAAGGCAGCGGAAACTACGAAGCATCCGATTGGGAGACTCCGTTTATTATGGCTCCGAAAAACAATGCAACGCTTTTTACCGGCAGACAGCATTTATGGCAGTCCGTAAACGGCGGGGGTTCATGGAGTACCGTTTCTCCTTTATTTGTCTATAATAACAATACCTATTTTATCGAATCAATCGGTTTATCCCCTGCGAATTCCCAATATTATTGGGCAGGTCTTCAGGGCGGAAAGATTCAGCTCACCACCAATAGCGGTACGAACTGGGCGGATAAATCTTCCGGATTACCTAATGGCAATGTTCGATCAATCGTCTGTAGCCCGACCGATAAAGATTGGGCATTGGCATCATTCGAAGTTTATGGGACAACCCTTTCACGCGTGAGGCTTACTACAAATGCAGGAACAACGTGGACGAATGTTTCGGGTACCAATGGCAAGATTCTTCCCGGCGTTCCGGTCAATTGCTTGGCGCTGGATTCCACCAGTCCTGCAACAGTATGGTATGCTGCAACCGATAACGGTATCTACTACACTCGCGATGCCGGAGCATCATGGTCTATTGCCGGATCAGGTATTGGGCTTGCTCCGTGCTGGGATGTGCAAGTGCATGCCAACAAAACTACCATCAGAGTCGGCACACATGGAAGAAGTATTTGGGAAGGCAATGTAAATATCCTGCCCGTAGAGTTGACTGGACTTGTGGCAACGAAAACGACGACAGGTACAAAGCTTGATTGGAAAACTGATAGCGAAAGAAGTAATTCGGGATTTTATATTGAACGCAGTTATAATTATCAGGCGTTCGAAGATCTTTACTTTCAAACAGGTGCAGGAAATTCGAATACAGAAAAATCGTACAGCTTCTTCGATCCGAAAACTGATGGCGGATATTATATTTACCGTTTGAATCAAATTGATCTCGATGGCTCTTCGCATTTATCGAATATTGTTGAAGTACGGTACGGAGCTACAGCATCGGCTCTCAGGTTAGAACAAAGTTTTCCGAATCCATTCTTCATCTCCGATTCAAAAGCCGGAAGTGTTCGGATACGTTACGAACTTCCGACGAGCGACGAAGTAACGCTTAAGATCGTCTCCGTTTCCGGAGCAGTAGTCAGGTCCCTCCTTGATAAGCAGCAGCAATCTGTTGGCGAGCAAGATGCTTTTTGGGATGGCACTGATAACAGCGGCGTACCTGTCTCGGCTGGAGCCTATTACTACGTTCTCGAAACGAAAAGCGGCGGAAAGCTATGGAATAAGATGCTGCTGGTGGGGAAATAAGATAGGCGCCTAAAAACCGCCAAGTTGCCCCGTAACCCATTATAATTCATCAACATCGCTCTGCACACAGCAAAGTCTTTAGTCTTTAGTTATTAGTCTTTAGCAGAAAGACACCCTGAATCACTGCCCCAATTTCATCCTTAATCCTTTATCCCTCATCCTTTCCCCAAACTCCCGGGTGAGCGACTGTAACTCCTTATAATTCAAGTATATCGTTGTGCACATTTGCATCTTTTCCTTCCCTTTTATTTTCATCCCTCATCCTTCCGCCTTCATCCTTTCCCCCGATAGGTGCCCATCATAATTGGAGTAATATACGACATAAAATCCCGTTTGTCAAGGTGCCCATCGACATTTATTCTCTGGGGAAAGCTTCTTCGTTATCACATTTTAATAAACCGCACTGTCTCATTCCCTAATCTGGCAAAATAGATACCTGCCGGATAGCTTTGCATATCTAAATGCAAAGAAGCCTGCCCCGCCGAAAGCTCCTCGCGCAAAACCTGCCTGCCGAGAAGATCAAATAGCTCGAATACTTCCGGCGCTTTCAATACCTCGAATTGGAAATCAGCCGAGGAGGTGATGGGATTGGAAAGAAGAGTAAACCTTAGATTTAATTTATTTATAGTGACAGCATTTTTGCTATCGGTCTTAAAAATTTCTGAGTCCGTTATACAATAGGCAACTTGAGTTGATGGCACACTAAATTGAAACACCCGATGTGAAGACGGTATATGCTCTTCAACCCAACTATTTCCATAATCTGAAGTACTATAAGTATAATCTGTAGTAAATCCAACACTATCAAAAAAAGTAGTTGAAGATATCTCACCTTGAACCGAGGATGTATAATTCCAACTATCGCCATCGTCAGTACTTGTATAGAATAATGAGCTAACATGATCAAAAAGACTGAATAGCCAATTACCATTTTTTAATGATGCAATTGATACTTCTGTGCCAGCACGTCTGGCTATTCCCGAATCGCTTCTTACCCAATGATCCCCCGAATCCTTTGTTGATCCTAAAAAAAGCATCTGAAATCCATTATCAAATACACCGATACCAACCTTCGGTGACTTGAATGCAAAATTCCATGCTTGATAGAAAAAATCAGTTTCCCTTAAATGCCATTCTATACCGCCATTGGTCGAATAAGGTAGTAAACCACCCTTAAAATTCTGACATCCATAACATAAATTAGAGATAACGCCGAAAGAAGTGCCTTGCTGAAAGACAAATTGCATAAGGTCAACATTGAGGGTATCTTTACCGATGAGAACACTCTCTTGCCACGAAATGCCACCATTAACAGTATGAAAAATTTTACCTGAGTGATAATGTATAACAACCCCGGTATCAGCATTAACAAAATGTAAACTGGTGGTAATATCAATCAAGCGGGGTCTAGATGTCCAAGTAGTACCCCCATTAGATGAAAAAAAAAGTGAGCTATCTATTACAAGGTAACCACTATCTGCGGAAAAAAAATCAACTACTGCATGTTTTCCGACGATAGGTGAGTTGATTTTTACCCACTTATGCTGCGCCAAAACTTCCGAATAGCAAAACAGAAAAACAACAAGGGTTACAAAGGTGGTTTTCATATAATTTGTCTACTTGAACAATGGAGGGTGCGGCAATGCAACTTGCAAATCCTGCCAGCCTTGTACTCCGATATTCATAATATTATTCTCCTTGAGTTTGTTTTTTTTTATATTATTTTGAGTTCGACTCTCAACGTCGCTTTAAAAGCAAGGAAAGTCTTTTGTCAGACATATCAGACATGAAAACTACGCGGAATACTGGGAGTTGGTTCCGGGTTGAAAAAGGAGTAATAATAGCAAGAACTATTCTCCCGAAATATCCGTCTTTTCATATACAATACGTTCGCTCATTAATTCTGCCACTGGAGTTGTTGTTGTCACTGTTCTGACTAATTGCGGACGAGGGGATATATACATAAAAACACGCCGCGGCGGATCACAGCATTTAATACGTTAAGGATACCAATGAACACATTCGCGAAACACACGATCTATATTCTGTTGACCTTGAGTTCTCTCATCTTCTGCCGTATAAGCAGAGCCGATGATGATTACGATATGGGCACTCCGACGCTACGCGAGATTTGGGTTGATCCTGTGAATGGATTAGATCGCCCGGGACGTGGTTCAACGCGTGCGCTGGCATTAAAATCCATCAGCTATGCATGGGCGATCGTCCCATCAAGCATGACTCTGAATAATACCGGATTTCACATTCTGCTTGCGCCCGGAAAATATACGGTTGATAATGTGCCTTCCGAATTTCAATCGGTTTTCGGGACTGTAGATTATCCGGTGATCTTTGAAGCAGCCGATGATACCGGCTCGGTGATCTTTCCATCAATTGATGTGACGGGATGTAATTATATTTATTTTATCGGCGTCCATATTACGCTCAGTCAGGCTTCTTATACTTCAATTTTCAGAGGCTGCGATCATTTGCTGTTTCGAAAGTGCCAATTCATTTCGGCAGATCCGAGTGTGGCGGATATTGCTTCGTTCAGCGCAAGTGTGTATCAATGTCAGTATATATATTTTGAGCAATGCGAGTTCGCGTATTCGTCTGATAACGCGATCAATATATTTGCCTCGCAGTATGGGCATATTAAAAAATCCTCGATCCATCATGCCGGCGGAAATGGCATTTATTTTCAGGGAGGTGTAGCATATTTTTCTCTTGAAGAAAATACGATCAACAATACTTCCGGCAGTGGTATAAAATTTTCATCGCGCGATACGATCACCGGTCTCGATCAGATGGCAATGCCGTGGGTACATTACGAAGTGTATGACATCAAATGTTTTAATAATATTATTCATCACACCAGTGGAGCAGGGTTTTCCTGCAGCGGCGGATATAATATTCTCTTTGCACAAAACACGCTCTATCAAACGGGTTTGAATAATTCGCTGGTCGTTCTGAGCCTCGGCAAACGCTGCCGCGGAGTTGATAAAGATGTCTGCCAGCAGCGCATTGATTCCGGCGCTTGGGGAACGTGGTACTTCAATCTTGATGACAGTTCGACGGCTCCGATCCCAAATAAAAATATTTTTATTTACAATAATATATTTAATAACAGCAGCGATTCCGTTACTGCCTCATCGCACTTATCCATTCACGGACCGATCACCGCAACGGCGTTCAATGCCGCATGTCCCAAGCCGGCTTTTGCTGATGATAATGTGCAGATCAAAGGGAATATTATCTGGAATGGAAAATCAACCAAAGCGCTGGGTATCGCGACCGGTACAGGATGCGGAGCATCGAACCCTTCGTGCAATGAGATACAATTGCTTCAGGATAATATGATCAATTCGGCTGAACCGAAATTTGTTGACGCTGCTACCGGTAATTTTCATCCTGTACCCGGCGGTACAGTTTTTACGATCGCAAAAGCTTTTCCGATCCCAAATTTTTCGTGGACGGGGCTGCCCCCATCCCCCATCGAGCCGCCAGGAAATATCAGCAATAGTATTGTCGTAGATAGAGACAGCAATAAACGTGATCTCAGCAAGCCGGTCTGTGGAGCATTTATCATTTCAACATCATCTGTTTCTGAAGGAAATACTTTGCACGATGAAATTTCGCATTTACAAAATTATCCAAATCCCGCGCAATCTTTGACGACAATATCTTTTCATCTTCGCGAAGGAGCATATATTTCATTAGATATATATAATATGCTTGGCGAAAAATTAGCGTCATTAATTTCGGAAACTCTTGATGAAGGCGATCACAATATTAATTGGAACAGCGCGCAACTGCCCTCAGGAAAATATTTCTACAGACTTTCAACAAGAAGTATGACGATCACGAAACAGATGACGATTGTACGATGAGAATTATTACTCAGGTCATTGCGAGGTCACATCAGCGACCGAAGCAATCTAAAATGTCAACTACTAATACCACATTTCAAGATTTTAGATTGCTTCGTCGTCCACTTCGCGGACTTCTCGCAATGGCATTTTGTTTTGTTATTCTTTTCAATGTCGCTGCAATGCCCGCATCTTCGCAAACCTATAAAGGCAATCCGGTTTCGCATCTCTCTCTTCTTTCCGGCAATATCACGCACGGCAAAGGCTTTACCATTGGTATAAAGATGCTGCTCGAACCGCATTGGCATGCGTATTGGAAAAATCCCGGCGATGCAGGTTTGCCGATGACGGCTGAATTAACCGATGCAAATGGCTATAAGTGCGGCGAACTCCGATTCCCGACTCCGCATAAATACATTACCGGAAATGAAACGCTATATGGGTATGATTCTGAAGTTGTTTTTCTGCTTCCGATCAAACCTCCGGCAGGGGTAAAGTCATCTCCGCATTTCAAAATAAAAACGACGTGGCTTGCTTGCAAAGAAGTATGTCTGCCGGGTTCGGCAATACTTGAACTCAATGCCGATTCTGTCACTGCAGCTGAGCGAAAAGACAATCAGCATTTGCTTGACCGTTGGACTGCTAAACTTCCACAACCCGGAGAAGGATTTAATTTAGATAAGATCGGCACTACGGTAACAGAAGCCGACGGAAAACTCTCCGTCTTCATAAAATTTCTCGAAATGGCTCCGGGTACTGTTACTGATTTTTTCCCTGAAGTCGTTGATGGATACGTAGTTGATTATACAAATATCCTCCTCGGTGAAACCGGCATAACGCTGACGCTTACGCCGGAAAGTAAAGATTCGAAATTAACTGCAATAAAGGGTTTAGCATTAATCGGAACGTATGGATATGAAGTAAATTTTCCTATTGAGAAACAATAGCCGAGGTTTTGCGTTTGAAATTTAAGTGACATCGCAAGGACTCGTGATGCGATGACGAAAATTTTTAGGTTCATATGTCATTCCGAACGGAGATTTTTCGAACGAAGTGAGAAAAACGATGTGAGGAATCCCCTAAATAGAGGAAGACATTTAGGAATTACAAGCTATGGGGATTGCTTCGTCAGGCTAAAGCCTTCCTCGCAATGACACGCTTAATGTTTTTTATATAATTTAAAATCATGAATAAGATCGCAATTTTTCTAACAATGATGTCCATGCTCATTCCCGCAATCACCAATGCCACTCCCCCCGCTATCGGTAAATCCGCTCCTGATTTTACGCTTCAGGATATTAATGGCAAGGCCGTAAAGCTTTCTGATTACAAAGGCAAGCTCGTTGTCCTTGAATGGATCAATGAAGGTTGCCCATTTGTCAAAGGGCATTATGAGAACGGGCACATGCCATCGCTTCAGCAGAAATATACAGGAGAAGGCGTTGTTTGGTTAACGATCAACTCTACACGTCCTGATAATCCGGAAGCCTACAATGCTGAAAAAAGCAAAGTGATCCTCACTCAGTGGTCATCGCATGCAACAGCCAATCTTATGGACGAAGACCGCACCGTCGGACATCTCTACGAAGCAAAGACAACTCCGCACATGTTCGTTATTGATAAAGAAGGAGTTCTCCGCTATCAAGGCGCAATAGATGATGACCGCTCAGCAAATGGTGGCAAAGACGCAAAAGTAAATTATGTCGCGCGATCACTTGACGCGCTCATGGCAGGAAAAGATATAGAGACAACTTCAACAAGACCGTATGGATGTTCGGTGAAGTATTAAACTAAACTTAGAATTCTGAATTTATTTTGATTTAAAAACTATTGCCTGCCCGCTTGGCATTGCAAGGGGCTGTTCGGGTTTGTCAGAGAAGAATTCATCCACAGCCTGTCTTGCACCGGGGCAGGTTGGGAAACCGTAATCATCAAAGACGATGAAGCCTCCCGGCATAAGCCGAGGATAAATAAAATCCAAAGAATCAAGGATTGATTGATAAATATCGACATCGATATGTGCGAAAGAAATTTTTGAATTATCTAAGCCCTTAAAGGTGTCGGGAATAAATCCTTTATGTGTAACGACAAGCTCGGGATGACCAACCCTTCCGCTTACTGCTTCTTCAGAAGTATCTTTGAAGTCACCTGACTTATGCCAATCTTTCTGCGCATTCACATCAGGCATGCCTTCAAAGGTATCAAAGAGATGAAGTTTTGTGCCGCTTGACGGACCATATTCAGCGATGACCTTTGCAAGCAAGATCGCTGTGCCACCTTTATAGACGCCGCATTCCCAGAACTCACCGCCTAAACTCAGCGCTTGTTTACCAAGTGTATAAAGTACATAGCACCTATCTGCGGTGACAAGTGTATATTTCTCTGCCGCTTCGACGAAAGGTTTGAACTCGCCATAGCCAAGCCAGGGGCTATAGTATGGTTTATAAAACTGTGCATCGGGAATCCCGCGCACTGTTTTTACCTTCTGTACCTTCAGCGAAGTGAAAAGATTAATGAATCTTTCGATCTTTTTTAGCATATCAAGAATATATTGAGTTACAAAAACCCGATTCCACCTATTGACGTGCCAAGAAAATGTTATGAATAGTGAATTAGAGCCAATAACACTGAATCCGATAGGCATTATCCGCACCCCGTATATTGACCGGTGTGATGCTCCCAGACAGCCGGGAGCAGCGGCAGAAAGTGCTTCGGGGAAAATTATTCTCAACACGGGAAATAATTATGAACAGGCGCTCGAAGATCTCGAAGGCTTCGAGAAGATCTGGCTGATCTACCAATTCCATCGCAATACGAATTGGAAGCCGAAAGTGCTGCCTCCACGAGGTGACAGAATAAAGCGCGGGGTTTTTGCAACGCGGTCACCGCATCGTCCGAATCCGATAGGACTTTCTTTGGTAACACTTCTCGAAGTTGATGGCAGAAATCTTTATGTCGAGGGTGTTGATATTCTGGATAAATCTCCTATCTTTGATATTAAGCCCTATCTTCCTTATGCCGAAGCATTTCCTAATGCTCAATGCGGATGGCTCGAAGAGACAATTAATATAGAAGAGAATAGAGAGAAGTTGACGTTCATCATAAGTCAGGTTGCTCAAGAGCAATTAGATTGGCTTGAATCAAATCATAGGATCTCACTTCTTCCAATAGCGGAGAGAGTTTTAGGGAATGATCCGCTTCCCCACCCATCCAAGCGAATATTTAAGGAAAAAAATGGTGGGTATGCAATTGCAATTAAAAGTTGGAGAATATTTTACCGGATCGAAGAAAATAAAATTATTATAGAAAGAGTCGGAAGCGGCTATACAGCAGAAGCATTAATGATTGAGGAGGCAGCAATTCATCAAAAAGAGGCACATGCAGCATTTCATCAGTTATGGGGAGGTAAATAAATGTTTGTTATTTTCCTGAATCGCTCCAATAAAAAGATTTGTTACTTCTCCTTCGCAAAATAACTTTTAAGAAATGGGCAGAGCATTCGAATTCCGAAAGGTACGCAAGATGAAACGCTGGGATAAGATGTCCAAGGCGTTTACTAAACTCGGCAAAGAAATTGCCGTCGCTGTAAAACTTGGTGGTCCCGAGCCGGAATCCAATCCTCGATTGCGCGCGGCTATACAGAATGCAAAGGGCGTGAATATGCCGAAAGACCGCGTCGAGGGCGCGATTCACCGTGCATCAAGTAAGGATGCTGCCGATATTCAGGAAGTGGTCTATGAAGGATATGGTCCTTACGGCATTGCGATCGTCATCGAATGCGCTGCCGATAATCCGACACGCACCGTTGCAAATATCCGCACGTATTTCAACCGCGCAGGTGGGACGATGGGCACAGCAGGCTCACTTGATTTTATGTTCGAACGCAAAGGCGTTTTCAAACTCCCGGCTGCAGGAATCAATATGGAAGATCTTGAACTTGATCTTATTGATTTCGGAGCAGAAGATATTCAGAAAGAAGATGATGAAATACTCGTCTATACTTCATTCCATGATTTTGTAGGGATGCAGAAAGGCTTGGAAGAAAAACACATCACCGTAACTGAAGCAAAGATCGAGCGTATTCCAACAACAACAAAAGAGCTTACAGAAGAGCAAGCCACAGAAGTTTTTGAGATGATCGAAAAGATCGAAGAAGATGACGACGTGCAAGCAGTCTACCACACTGTAGCCTGAGCTGTTGTATCGGGTAATTCCCTTAGCTATCTCCACCATATTGTAAAGGCGGAACACTTCCGCCATATTTTTCGTATTGTAATTTCTTAGAATATATGGGATACCATATAATATGAAGAACAACACTAACCATACTGTCAGCAATGACTCACGTATTATCCTCGACGGTATCCGTCGGTTGGTGCAATCTATTCGTGTCGCATCACGAGATTCCGAGAAAAAGGTAGGCTTAAGCGCAGCCCAGCTTTTCGTGCTCCATAAACTTGGGGAGGAATCCGAGCTATCCGTTAATGAGCTTGCCGAGCATACGCTGACACATCAGAGTTCAGTATCGGTTGTCGTACAAAAACTTGCCGACCAGGGGTTAGTCACTCGAACAAAATCAAAAACCGATGCAAGGCAGCTTAACATTTCGCTCACCCGCAAAGGAAAAGCACTTCTAAAAAAAGCTCCCCATGCAGTTCAAGATACGATCATCACAGCTTTAGAAAGCATGAAGGCCGATTCACGCAGCCAGCTTTCGAAGACCTTACAACAATTTCTCCAAAAAGCAGGTATCCCCGAAAAAGATGTACCACTGCTTTTTGATGATACCATTAAAAAGAAAGGCAAGAAAAAATAATTGAGCCAGCATGAAAAGGAGATCGAGAGGTCATCTACAACAGGAGGATTACCTGTAGCACCCACATTAGGTGTCACTCTTGATGCCATAAATTTTCCTCATGAACGTGCACCTATTGATAAAAGTATTCTGATACTTTCAGCAAGTTGCATGGCTCTTGCTGTTGCAGCAGTTTTTATTGCCCAAGCGCTTATACGATTGATCGCTCTTGTTACCAATATTTCATTCTTTGGGAAATTTTCTTTCGACATCACTTCACCTGCAGGAAATACTTTAGGACTTTTTGTTCTTGTTGTTCCAATCATCGGTGGACTTATTGTTGGGGTAATGGCAAGGTATGGAGCAAAAGGGATTCGTGGGCATGGAATACCCGAAGCAATGGAGCAAGTTCTTCTCAATGAAAGCAGAATTCACCCACTGATAACATTCCTAAAACCGCTATCAGCTGCAATTGCTATTGGTACCGGCGGACCATTCGGAGCCGAAGGACCAATCATTTCTACAGGGGGTGCACTGGGATCATTCATTGGACAAATATTTCCTGTTGCTCCAAGTGAGAGAAAAATTTTGCTCACAGCCGGAGCAGCCGCAGGAATGTCTGCTGTTTTCGGAACTCCGGTATCAGCAGTGCTTCTGTCCATCGAGCTTCTTCTTTTCGAATTTAAAGCACGTTCAATTATTCCTGTTGCATTAGCAGCAGCAACTGCTGCCGGGGTACGTATGGTCTTTGAAGGGTCAGCACCTATTTTTACGATGACGAATTTAGTGCAGCCATCGGGCACAGCTCTTACACTTTATATTATTATTGGTGCAATTGTCGGCATCTGCTCGGTACTTGTAACAAAATCTGTGTATGCAGTCGAAGACCTTTTTGAAAAACTTCCGATTCATTGGATGTGGTGGCCCGCTTTGGGAGCTATTGCAGTTGGTGTTTGCGGATTCTTTGTTCCGCGGACACTTGGGGTTGGCTATAGCAATATCAATGATCTGCTTTCAAATAATCTTACCGTAGAATTCGTTGGAATATTATGTTGTGTAAAGTTTATTTCCTGGTGTATTTCCCTTGGAAGCGGAACATCCGGTGGAACGATGGCTCCACTCTTTACGATAGGAGCTGGGCTTGGGACGGTTTTTGGTGCGACTGCATTATGGCTATTTCCCGCTGCAGGAATCGATCTGCGAATAGCCGCGCTCGTCGGCATGGCGGCGCTTTTCGCGGGTGCAACGAGAGCCCTTTTAACATCTGTGGTGATGGCGTTTGAAACAACACTTCAGCCATTAGGTTTGCTGCCTCTGCTTGGTGGATGTACTGCGGCATATCTGGCATCCAGCCTACTCATGAAAAACACGATCATGACGGAAAAAATCGCTCGCAGAGGTGTGAAAGTACCTTCGGATTATTCTGCAGATAACTTGGAACAAGTTCTTATCAGAGATGTCATTACCAATCCGCCAACCTCGTTACGTGCAGACCAAACAATACAGGAAATTCGTAGTTGGGTTGGCTCAAAAGCAGATGGATCAACTCATCAAGGATATCCTATCGTTGATGAAACCGGAAATGTTCTTGGCGTTCTCACACGAAGAGATTTTCTTGGTAGTGAACTCCCCGAAAATACTCTTCTCCATGAACTCATCCACCGTCCGCTCACAGCAGTTTATGATGATTCGACACTTCGTGAAGCAGCAAATCACATGTTAAATCATGATGTCGGGAGATTACCGGTTCTCTCAAGAAATGATCACCACTTGCTCGGTATTATCACACGCAGCGATATTCTTGCGGGCAATAAAGCTCGCTTAGCAGAAGTTATCAAAGAACAGCAAACCCGTTCAATCAAAGAACTTCTTACGCCTAAAAAAGAGTTGTATCATCATTAAACTAACCCATCCCTGAAAATCAAAAATTTGCAGAAGCAGGAGTCGGAGATGCACCATCAGTTCGTGGTTACCTTCGCCGCATTCCTCCGTTTGACCACTATCAAAGACGACGCACCGATGATATTTGATGTTTCAGTCACAAAGAAAAGGAAAAAATAATTGCAACAACATGAGCATGAGATAGAACCGTCGTTCGAAACACTTGCCACAAATGGTACAAGTGGGGACACCGCAACACAGGTTCATCCTGGCAGTGATAATGTTCTCGGTATTCGAAGAAGAAATCAATTTATTCATTCTGCTCTCATCGGAGTAATAGTCGGCGGAGTTGCCGTACTTTTCCAGCTTTCACTGGATTTTGTTGAAACCGCCAGAATATCCTTAATTGGAAGTCTTAAATCATACCCAACCTTTGGTTGGCTTGTCTTACCTATCGTCCTTGGAGTTGTTGCGGGGTTAGGGGGTTTTCTAACACAGAGATTTGCACCTGAAGCTTCCGGAAGCGGCATTCCACATATAAAGGCAGTTCTGCTCAATATTCGTGAGTTGAATTGGAAAAAATTATTGCCTATAAAATTCTTCGCCGGATTATTGTCAATCGGAGCCGGCCTTTCCTTAGGTCGAGAAGGTCCGACGGTACAAATGGGAGCAGCAGTCGGTAAGGGAGCTTCAGAGTATTTGCATACGGGAAAGCATGCAACAAAACGGTTAATTGCTGCGGCTGCAGGCGCCGGACTATCGGCAGCGTTCAATGCGCCTCTTGCGGGTTTCATATTTGTTATTGAGGAATTGCAGAAGGAGCTTTCTCCCTTGACATTTGGCAGCGCATTTATTTCTTGCGTAACAGCTGTCGCAATCAACCGCATATTTACCGGTCAGCTACCATCTTTCCATATTCGAGGCTATCCGATGCCTTCATTAACCGCGCTTCCTTTATTCGCGCTTATGGGGCTTGTCACCGGCTATGCAGGAGTATGGTTTAACAAGTTACTTATTGGAGGAGTGAGGAAGGCAAAAAAACTTACTTATCCTACATGGGTTAAGACAGCGAGCATGGGAGTACTTGCGGGATTGATCGCATGGTGGTTACCGGAAGCCATCGGAGGTGGACATCGCACCGCTGAAAGCATATTGCAGGGCAAATTTGCTTCTTCAGATATGATCTTCTTTCTCATCGCTCTCTTTGTTGTCAAATTCGGATTTACGATTCTCTCGTATTCATCTGGTGCACCAGGTGGAATTTTTGCGCCACTCTTGGTACTCGGAGCTATCATCGGATTGATCTTCGGGCAGGTCAGTGCTCTCGCTTTCCCCGAACTGGGTACGACACCGGCTGCATTCGCCGTCGTAGGAATGGCAGCAATGTTCACATCTATTGTTCGTGCACCACTTACTGGTATCGTACTAATTTTAGAAATGACGGGAAATCAGGAGCAACTTTTTGTTCTTATCCTTGCATGTCTGATCTCATACTTAGTTGCAGAGCATTCCGGAAATATGCCCATTTACGAATCACTACTTGAAGAGGATCTCAACAACTCCGAAAAAATGCTGGCTTTGCAAGAGATGGAAAGAGAATCTGCAACGATGGATGATTCTGGTACTTAATGATCAACAGATGTCATAACCTGCTGGTCTTCTGTAATATTTATAGCTCTTCATTTTCATTATTTCTATGCTCACATTTCTCGGACTTCGTACGTGTATCTATCACGTTCCTGATCTTCAAAAAGCTAAGGAATGGTATTCTGCCGTTCTGATCTCGCAACCGTATTTCGATGAGCCGTTCTATGTTGGCTTTGATGTTGGCGGTTTCGAACTCGGACTCGATCCGAATATGAATGGCATCACTGTTGGCACGAACATCGGCACCTATTGGGGAATTGATGATTGCCAGGGTGAGTATGCACGGCTTCTTGATCTTGGAGCAACTGAACATCACGCCCCGCAAGATGTTGGCGGTGGAATAATCGTCGCTACAGTATTTGATCCCTTCGGAAATATATTTGGTATTATTGAGAATCCAAATTTCGGGAAGAAAGCATAATAGGAATGAAGATAGCCGTATTTCTGATTCTTCTTTTTGTATCGAACAGTGCATTGAGCCAATCGCATATTCGTGATACATCCATTCGGAAAACAAATTGGATGGAATATTTTCAGCATAGTCCCGATTTTTCTATTGATACTATCGGAGTTGATACTGCATGGGGAAAATATTTTGTGCTTAGTTCTGATACAACATTTGGTGACCCTATTCCGGGAGGTTTTCCGGCGCTCGATTATATTTTCTACGGTGACCTTGACGGTAATGGTATCGAAGAAGCCGCTATGCTCTTTTATTGCGGAGGAACAGCTGGTGCAATGAGCTATGCCGTCTTTCGTCAAGGTAGTACGAGTCCTTCTCTTGTCGAATGGGGTAATGGGTATAAGATGGGTATGGGAATGCGAAACGATACGCTGCTCATTTACCAGCCGGAATATACAGGAGGTTGGGAGCCGAATTGCTGTCCGAGCAGTTTGTGGACTTCCTTCTATCGGATAAAGAATAAAAAAATAATTCTTACTGATTCAACCGAAGAAGGAATTATCGAAATGGCGGCAGGCGCTGCGGATCATTTTTACGATCTGCTCACTGATAAACAATACGAAACTGCCTATCAATTTCTTGGTAAAGAGTATAGATCCGCGCACCCACTTAAAGCGTGGTTAGCGGGATATAACAATACTGATTCCATATTTGCCGTAGTCGATACTATGAGAGTTTCCGATAGTACCGTTCACGTAACACTTACTGCTATTGATCGTTTACAAAACGGAAAAAAAATATCCGAAAATTATGAAGGCACGTGGAAAATGCAATGGACAAAAACTCAAGGTTGGTTATTAACCGAACCAAAAATTAAAAAAGTACGAAAAAAATAGTAATGAATTTTTCCTCTGCCCCAAAAACTGATCTTCCCGATTGGCTGGAAATGGCGCTTAGCCTATGGCCTTCTGAAAACAAGGGGGATATGGAATCGCTATTCTATACATTATTCGCTTCGGAGAATGATGAAATATTAATCTCGAGAGCTGACGATGGCATTGCCACAGGATTTGCAAATCTTTCCATTCGCAGAGATTATGTTGAAGGTTCGAACTCTTCACCTGTCGGGTATATTGAAGGAATATATGTTAAACCGGAATTTCGGAAACAAGGCATTGCCAAAGAATTTATTTCTCTGGCAGAAGACTGGTCACGTAAACATGGCTGCACTGAACTTGCTTCCGATACGGAAATAGAAAATATTGAAAGCCAGAAATTTCATCGGCACATCGGCTTCGATGGAGAACAAACGATCGTGCATTTTATTAAGAAGATTAATTCATCGGATCAATAGATGACAAAAGGAATTGACTGCATACCTTCCTTAGTATTTACAGTCATGATATACATGCCTTTTCCAAATGACCTAACATCGATCTTCCCTTTCGCATCATTGCCATTCCATATATTCCGTCCAAGTGCATCATTGATCTGAATTTGCATTCCATCAAATTGTGATACCACAGAATAATAAAGATAATTTTGGGCAGGGTTAGGATATAATTGTATAGCTGCATTTTTTTGATCAACAATATGCACACTCCGTGAAATTACCGTTGGGAGAAATCCCATCGTATCGATCTTGGCGCAATAAATTTCCGAGTGCGGATAGGAAAGATTTCGGTTATCATTCCAACAGGCTATGCAATTTCCGAATTGATCCCGCGTCTGATATGGTCCGTAACGATAACCACTTTGTCCGCTGCCAATAATAACATTTTTTGTATTCCACCTGGCATTACCATTAAAATCATATAACTGAGCACGAAGCTTTGTTGTAGTCATCCCGGTATCCCAAATTGCCATATACCCATAATTGCCTGTAGTGATGGAAATAGCTCCAATGTTCGTAGAATCAATTTCTGAAACAGGTTTGCCTCCGCCCCAAAGATCCGTACCATCTGCCGATACCTTTCTCATATAGACTGGACTATAATTGTTATCTCCCTTGCGATAAAAATATACGACTGAGCCATCATCATTTGGAAAAAATGATGGGAGAATGCTCAATCCATCGGTATCGGAAAATATTGCGACTCCGTTCTCTCCGTTAAGATGATGTCCCAATGAATCGTAGGTAAAGATTGAAAGATTTTTTCCACCGGAGAATGGTTGGCTTAAATTAAATCTGGGATAAAAGATAAACCCGTTTCCATATGTTTGGACGGTAATACTATTGATGGCTGAAGGAATCAATCCGTGCTGTATTCTACAGAGCACAATTCCTCTATTTGAAAAATGAAATGAGCCATCGTTATTTATCCATTGCATCCATAAGGAATCATCTGGCAAACTAAGATTTGTGAAAGTAATAAATGCACCGCCTTTTCCATCAGAATGAACAGTCCCATAACTTGGAGAAAAATGGCTATCAGACGTCAATTCCGAAGCTCTGATTAACCGCCCTGTATCACCAAATAGCAGCGCTCCATTTTTATCAATTTTTTGAAGATAAATTCCTGGCGATGGAATTCCATTAGCAGTATACAGCACACAAAAACTGTTGTCGTTCGAAGCAAACATTCCGTTATAACGAAGCCCTTGATGGTAGCGAGTAGAATAATCTTTTAAATGAATTCCTCTATTACCAAATAATTTTTCTCCGGTTGATGAAATATTCTGAAGAAATACGGGGGTTTCGTAGCTCGTATCATTTTTGATCCAATATCCGATCCGTAATGATCCATCATCCAAAGCAAGAGCGTCGCCAAATACTTGAAGAGCTCCTGTATCATTGAGTTCCAGCCCATTAGAATCAAGTGTTGCATATCCGTTCGAATCTAGATGCTGCACATAGATCCTTGTGCTATCTCTATAGTATGACGTATAAGTTTGATTCCATAGTACCCAAGCGCCGCCATTTTTATCTGAAATAACATTCATAAGGGAGGAGGTCTTTGTCGAATCAAGAGCTTCTGTATGCACAAGCACGTCCGTCGCAGCATTCCATTGGGCATGCAGTGAACTACAAACAAACATCATACAAAAACCGAGTACCATTAAATTTGTTTTCATAAGATTCATGATCAGAAAAAATATGCAAGACACGAACGAATTATAACGTAATTTATGAACGGTCGTTCCTAATTTTGGAACTACTCCATAGGTGCCTATTTGTTCACATCATCAGGTATGATCGGCTTAATTGACTGTAATAACTTTTACGTTTCCTGTGAGCGGACGCTCGATCCTTCGTTAAATGGGAAACCTGTTGTCGTGCTTTCGAATAACGATGGCGTTGTGATCTCTCGTTCGAATGAAGTGAAGGCGATGGGGGTTTCCATGGCGGGAGCTGCGTATCAATATCGCGATCTTTTTAAGAAGCATGGCGTTCGCGTCTTCAGCGCAAATTTTAATTATTACATGCAGGTCTCAGAGCAAGTTATGCGCATCGTACGCGAGTACTCGCCGGAAGTGGAAGTCTATTCCGTTGACGAAGCATTTATCAATTTGCGCGGATTAGAATGGAAAAAACCGACAGAGTATCTTCGCGGATTGCGAGATCAAATTTTGCAAGAAGTGAAGATCCCCGTTTCTATCGGCATTGCAGAATCGAAAACGCTGACGAAGGTCTGCTCCGAATTTGCAAAGAAAGACCCGTTACATGAAGGCATACTGAATCTTTACGGTCTGCCCGAAGAGCGCAATGAGTATTTGCGTGAACTTAAAGTCGGCGATCTTTGGGGAGTCGGAAGGCAGTTCGAAAAATTATTACAGAATAAAGGTATTCGCAATGCCTTAGAACTTGTAAAAATGCCTGACCATTGGATCTTAGACCATCTGCATATTGGCGGATTAAAAATGGTTTGGGAGCTTCGCGGAATTTCCTGTATTGAATTTGCGCCAAATCTTGCAGCACCAAAACAGATCATGCGTTCGCGCTCATTCGGAAAATATGTTACTTCGCTTGCTGAATTAAAAGAAGCTGCAGCACTTTTTATGAGCATGGCTGCCGAATCATTACGTGCGCATAAACTCGTTGCCAGAGTTGCCGGAGTTTTTGTGCACACGAACCGCTTCAATGACGATCCGAAATATTCCAACTCAGTTGCCGATGCACTCATCGAGCCAACTTCTTACACTCCCGCTCTTATCGCCCATGTACATAGATTGCTCGAGCATATTTATCGCGAAGGTTTTCGTTATCAAAAGCTCGGTATTATCTTAAGTGATCTTGCTGAAGGAGATGAGAAGCAGCTTACATTTTCTTATGATGCGCGTTCGGAAAAAAAGCAAGAGTCATTGATGCATACGCTTGATATATTAAATGCCAAGTACCGCGAGAATCACCTTGTAATGCTTGCTGCCGAAGGGACAGAGCATGGCTGGCAATCCAAGCAGGAGCATCTTTCGCAGGCAAAGCCTGAATATGTTGATCCAAAAGAACGCACTCGTTTCATGACTACGGTCTCAGCTCCCACAACCACACCAAAACGCAAAGACCGCTACACCCTTGAACCGGCAATGCAGTCACGGGCACTCGGTAAGCAGGTTGCCGATAGAATTATGATGGCTGGGAATTAAAAATGAGGACTTTCTCCAGTGGGGCGGACTCTTAGTCCGCCCTCCATTCCCCGGACGGACTAAGAGTCCGTCCTACGGGACTCAACAAATTCGATTACACAATTTTTAATTTTAAATTATTTTTCATATCTTCTCTTCCCTACTAAAGTATAATCATCCTGTTCCAAAGCCTTTACGATCACTTCCCTATTTTTATACATTGAGATCATAGAATAATTTTTCAGTGCAATTGCCGAATACATGATCACTGCCGAAGCAAATGTGATTTGCGCAGTTCGCTGAATCCATTTCTTTTGCAAAGGTTTGCGCAAAGCATACAAAGAATAAAGAACCATCATAGGAAAGAACAGCACGGCTGCATGAGAAGGCGGTTCGACTCTGGAAAATAATGACAGAAAGAAGAAAAGAAGAAATCCGCACAGAGCAAGAAAGGCGACATTGCGGAACATGATGTCCCCTTTTTTCTTAGTGAAAAAACTATAAAGCAAAAAGATCGCCTGTGTGAGACCTACAACTCCGACAATGAGGGTGAATGGTGCTGCCCACGGATAATCTTTCAAGAATGCAATTCGGGCATCGCTACTGCCACCGATAAATCTCGTCACATCAAAACTTGCATACGCAAGATAAGTAGAGAGTAATTTTAGAATATCACCGATGTGCTCCAAATGCAGTTCTACCATGCCGGAAACACTCTTTCCTTTTTCGGATGAAAGACCGTAGTTTAGAAGTGTAGGAATGAGGAGACTTCCTGTTGTTAAACAACCGACCAAAAATGAACCGGTATTTTTTGCGATCAATCGGATATCTTTGGTACGCAGTAAATAATAAAATGCCACTGCCGTGAACGGACCGAGCAATACCCAGGACATGTGTAATTGGAATATCCAAAATATTCCAATTCCCAAAAAGAAAAAGCATAGCCATTGCGGTAGAATATTTTTTCGCAGCGGTGGATAGATCTCAAAGATACCGATAAAAAACAAGATCGCTCCGGGCATTACGTGCGAAGGATTAACGATGCGCGTAAAATAACAGATAGACCACGGAATGAGAAAAACATAAACCCAAATGAATAATCGCGAATAATCCGGCAAACGCTTCGAGGCATACCATGCAAGGAAGCCCATGCTCAGCGTGAGTAAAATATTCAGAACGATAAACGGAGCTTCGGGTATTTTCCAGATAAACCACCCTGCTGAAACGAGATAGCCTTGTAATGCGCCGGGAATCTGCGAACCGTTATACACCAGATCAGCGCCGAAATAGGGATAGGTATGAGTCGTAAACGATTTTAACCCGATCAAATAAATTTGCAGTACATCCTGATCCGGAAACCAAAACTCTGTCGTGAGGCTATAGATGAATCGGAAGATCACGATTCCGATAATAATCAGCCAAAAGCCATTCTTTCCAAGGAAGTTATTTGCATTCATAGAATGCAAAGTTACGGACTAAAACATTACTTTCTTCGCAACAACACCCTTCGCTGATTGCAGCACAAGAAATGCGAGTCGCACATTTATTCCGTTTGCATGAAAAGTATATGTGCTTTGGGAGATCAGAGCCATATTTCCCGCCTAATAATTTATTGTAACAAGGGGATAATAGTCCTTCTTGACTGAATAATGCCCAGGCATTTCATCGTATGTTCTTTCATCAAGTTCTCTACCATACCTGTGTTTTTGGACACCTCCCCATTGCTTAAAGAAGAATGCGACTTCTGCTTTTTGGCATTGTCGTTTTATAGAATCAACCCAAGCATGATACATCGGTCTTGACTTCGGACCTGATTCACCACCAACGATTACCCAGTGAATACCATCTAATGGGAGTTTATCAAGCGGACCGATAAGTGGTTCTAAAGAAAGAAACCGAGTAACAGCTTTCACTTTTTGTAAATCCTTAATTCTGCCGATTACTCTTTCATCTTCGACACTTACTCCCATCCAAATATTTTTTGTCCATTTCAGATGCTTAGAAAGTTTGAGTAGGTTATCACTGCGCTTTGTCAGAATTTGATATGTATGCTGCGGAGTTTCATTCATCGTCTTGAAAACGCGTTTTATGAATTCCTCCGGCACATCCGAATGAAAAAGATCGCTCATGGAATTCACAAAAACGATGCGTGATTTCTTCCACTTTCGCGGAAGATCGACAAGGTCATCATGCAAGGTCAACACGAATCCGTTCTCATATCGAGCAGATCCCATTGCCTTCAATCGCTTTGCCATACGCTCAGCATAACAATTCTTGCACCCTGCAGAAATCTTGTCACAGCCGGTGACAGGATTCCACGTAACTTCTGTCCATTCGATATGTGATAAGGCTGCCATCGTTATATTAAAGAAATAGTAACTCTATTAGGTGTGTTAAAAAAATCTTTGTAGTTAATATAGAACGATCTTTTTCTCGCTTTACTCCCATCCGCTTCCAATACAGAAATTTTCTTTTCCGATTGTAGCTTCGTAAGAACTTCTGTTGCATGGGTTGGTAAAAAATTGCAATCTATAGTAAATCGAAATATTTCACCATTAGACCTATTGCCACTTCTCAGATAATCGATAATTTTTTCCTCAAAAAAATTAGTTTCGGGACTACTATCTGCAAAAAGAGAATCCATGCCAGCTACATTATATTTCCAGCCCCTTCCTTGCTCAGAGTCCATTTCCCATCTAGCTTCTAACATTTTTTCACACGCTCGAATATGCGAACAGAAAAAAAATAAACTAAAAACCGTATTGGCATCTTTGACAATAAGAAAACTTACAACGAAATTGTCCCTCCCCATTTTTTTTGCAAATAAATCTCTTAAATTTTTCACATATTCAAATGGCGAATTTGAGCTAGGTAAGTTACCTTCATCATCTAAATCACTCATGAATTCCCGAAGCAAAGGGGGAGGCTCTTTTTTTGCAAATCTATACATGAATTGAATTGGCAAAAAAAGTAAGACCTCGACTTTTTTTGTTTCTACGAGATTCTTTATATCACCAATTTTTATTTTATAGCCATAAGGATCGATAAAAACAAACCCTTTCTGGTCGTCAAATTCGGACACTTCATCTGAGATTGTCTTTATTTCTTCGGAATAATCATTAGAAGTAATAGTGATTCCAACTATCTTTTTTAATTCCCCATATTGAGAATCAATATTATTTTTTAATTTTTCGACTTTGGACTTTTCGACATCATTGAACTTACAGGAAAAATAAGTAGAAACTTCTTTGCCTGTAGCCTTTAGAGAGTTATGAAAATTATTTATTGCGTCAAGAATAACTATCGGACTTCCCTTGCCGCCATCCTTATACAATCCAGGCCCACAAAATACATCATAAATTTTAATCTCAGATGTATAGCCGGCCAGAGATAGAATCCTTATGTATCGTGATAGATACTCATTCAAAAGTTGTACTTTTGCTTCTGAGTGTGCCAATAAATGTTCTTTTGGGTCTTTTTTTATCATAGGTGCCTATAATTACACCCTCTAATATACGAAATTTTTTCGCCTCAGTCCAAATTCCTCAGCACCAATTCTAATTCTTCTTCGGATTCAATGCGGACTTCGTGGGCTTTGGTCTTAATAGGAGATCGCTTATGCTTTTCTTTTCTTCCAATAGCCGGGTTTTCTTTTTTAATGCATGAAGGCAACAATAGCTATTTCATCGTCCTGAATCTCATAGATAATATTATATTCGAAACGCCTTAGTAAAGCTTTTCGAATGCCTTGTGGAAGCATCGGAGCATTTTCGGGAAAAAGAAGTAGTCTGGAAATAACGGCATCGAAATCATCAAGGAGATCGGAGGCTACCTTCGGAACAAGCTTTTCATAGTAACTAAATGCTTCATCAAACTCCGCTTTTGCTTCGGGGATAAAAGTATATCTCACTGTCTGAGTCTTGCGCGAAGATCGCTTAATACTTTTTCACCGTTATAGTATGTGGTATTGCCGGCACGCATATTTTCAAGTCGCTTTTCTATTTCCTCCATCCAAAGTCTTTCGATCTCTTCAGGCGGTGCATGTTCGATACTTAGCAACAATCTCTCAGCAAGAAGCTCACGATCTTCTTCATTCAGCGCAAGCGCCCCATCTATAATTTGTTCCTTGCTCATGATTTTCTAACAATGCGACGGGAAAATAAACTCCAAACTTTTTAAGTTCAGAAATCTAATCCAAATTCCTCAGCACCAATTCCAATTCTTCTTCGGATTCGATGCGGACTTCGCGGGCTTTAGCCCCATCTGATGGACCGATGATACCTACGCGTTCGAGTTCGTCAACGATTCTTGCTGCGCGGGAGTAACCAATTTTCAGGCGGCGCTGGAGCATTGAGGTGCTGCCTTGTTTATTGCGGAAAAAACACCAAGCTGCTTCTTCGAAAAGCTCGTCGTATTCACCGTCGTCATTTCCGCTCGATGTGCCGCCGCCTTTTTGGCGAAGCGATGGAAGCGCCCACGGACGTGAATAACTGTAGCCCGAACCCTGTTGTGATGAGATCGCTTCGACCATTGCCTCGACTTCATCGGTGGAAATATACGGAGCCTGCAAACGTATAGGCTTCGGAGTGCCCGATGGCAGATAGAGCATATCGCCATTGCCAAGCAATTGCTCTGCACCCATAGAATCTAAGATCGTACGTGAATCAACTTTTGTTGCAACCTGATATGCAATACGCGCCGGGAAATTTGCTTTGATAACTCCGGTGATGACATCAACTGATGGTCGCTGCGTTGCAAGAATGAGATGAATGCCAACAGCACGCGCCATCTGCGCCAAGCGGCAGATCGGCTCTTCGATCTCGCGTCCGGCAGTGATCATCAAGTCAGCAAGTTCATCAATGATGACGACGATGTATGGAAGATGATAATGTTGCTCTTCCTGTGTTGATTTTAATTTTCCTTGCGCAACTTTTAAGTTATAATCGGCAAGCGAACGCACAGCAGCTTTTGCAAGTCTGTCATATCGTTTTTCCATTTCGATCTCCAATGCCTTCAGTGCAAGCACTGCATATTGCGGAGTCGTAACGATCTCTTCACCTGCTTCGGGAGAAATAATTAAGAAGTGATCGCGAAGAGCTTTATACAAGGATAGCTCGATCTTCTTCGGATCAACGATAACAAATTTTACATCCTTCGGACTTTTTGCATAGAGAAGCGATGCAATAATGCCATTTACGCCGACAGATTTTCCGGAACCGGTTGCACCTGCAATAAGCAAATGCGGCATCTTCGAAAGATCATCAATATAGACGTCGCCGGAAATTGTTTTGCCAAGAGCCAGCGGCAAATTCATTTTCGAATTTTTGAATGCATGGCTTTCAAGAACGCCGCGAATCGTCACCATCTTTGGATGGTCGTTCGGAATTTCAATGCCAATCGTGCCGCGTCCCGGCATCGGTGCAATAATGCGGATACCGCGGGCTTTCATAGCAAGCGCAATATCATCCGTCAAATTTCCAACTGCCGAAACCTTCACACCTTCGGCAGGAGTAAATTCATAGAGCGTGACGACGGGACCGGGAGTGACGACGATATTTTCTATCTCGACTCCGAACGTCGCAAGTTTATCACGAAGCAATGTTCCTTTTTTTGCAAGTTCTTCATCATCAGCGTCGATCTCATCTGCCGGATCGACAGGCGTAAGAAGTTCAACTGATGGATGACGGTACTTGCTAAGATTTTCGTTGTAGGGATTTTCCGGAACAATTGATTTTTCCAGTACACCGAAAAGTGTTGCCGCAACTTTTTCAACAACTTTTACCGGTTCAACTTTCGGTTCGATAACGATTGCACTGAATTCACTTGCAGTATCAAGTGAATGCGGAAGAGCTTCGTTGCTTAACACTTTTTCGTCGCCGATCTCGATGATAGAATTTTTTTCTTCAGGCGACTCAATAGGTGTCAGGCGTTCGGGCATTCGGGCGATCGGTTCTTCAATGATCGGCGTTGACACCTTCTCAGGCTCATTGGAAATATCTGTCGGCAATACTCTAACTGAACGCGGCGCTGCTGCAGCGAATGCTCCGCCGGATAAGCGCGATAAACCGAAATTCTTTTCTCCAAGCACATCATCCGGATTTTTTGTCAGTCTCGGAATAGCTTGCTGTGCGGGCGTTGCACTCTTCGGAGCGGGACGCACTTTTAAGAATGGAGCATTCGGAGAAATTTTCTCTGATGATTCCGATGGTGCAGCTTTTCCATTCGTGAATGTCTGCGAGTTTCCGTTCGAACGAATAATAATATCTCGTGCAGGATCAAGCTCTTCGGATTTATTTTCCGGTGGAAGATATTCTTCTTTTTCAACTGTAAGAGGAATAGGAGTTGGGGGAACAACAGGAATGTTTTTCTTCTCCTGTTGCTTTACAACGATTCTCTCTGCTTTTGGAATAATTATTTTCGGCTGCTCGGCTACAATATCATCTTCTTGAATTTCTTCTTCAACTATTTCTGAAGCTTGCTCCTTGCGCAAAAGTTTTTCATGCTTTTTTGCTTCTCGCTTATCCCAAAATTCGATCAGTTTCATACGCGTCTTCGCTGAAAGACCTGTATAGCCTCCCTGCATTCTGCGGAAAGTTAGTTCGATATCAAGATCAATGGCGAAGACAAGCATCACAATGAATGAAGTCGTGTAGATCAGCAATGCGCCTATCGATCCGATAAGTCTCGTAAATGTCAAGCCCAAAAATTGTCCGATTGCACCTGACCATTCGCGGTCGAGATGCGGCAAAGCATTGATAAGCTGCGTTGTGCCTATCGTTGCCGAAAAAAGTACTGCACTAATAAGCATGAACGTCGTGGCAAGCGTAAGGCGGCGGCGCTGCTTCGTAGAAAATTTGAACAGTGCAAGCGACCACCATCCGAGGAACAGAGGGAAAATTATGGCAGCATAACCGATCGTTTTATTGATAAAGAAATTTGCAAGCATCGCGCCGACAAGCCCGAGCCAATTATGCGCTGTATCGGCATTGGCATTAACCGTCGGATCACTTCTCGTAAAAACGGCTGGGAGATCGCCGACTCTCGTCTCAGCTTGTGAAGTATCTTGCGGACTGTAACTGATAATAGCGAGAAGCAGAAGCACTGCACTCATGATAAGCAGAACTCCAAGAACCTGTCGCTGCTTAACAGTCGAATCCGTTTTCTTTGGAGGAGTTTTTAGTTTGAGTGGAATCTGTTCTCCGGCAGGCGCTTCGGATGCAGCGCGGGCGGAACGTCTTCTTGTTGTCGTCGCAGGAGCTTTTATTTCTTCCTCTTCAATTTCTTCCGATAATCGCTTCGGCATTGGGCGTGCTCCTCTTGGGCGGCGCTGACGTACGGGAGGCTCTTCTACTTCCTCAAGTTCTTGCGGATAAAGAAAATCCGAATCTTCAGGAATCGAGACATCGTCCGGCTCCATTGGAATAACTCTTGAATAACCGGCAGCACGCGATGTCCCTGAACGGGAGACGCGAACAGATGGACGATTTGAGTATTCGAATTCGTTTAGCATAACGTACTTTCATTCTTCGCAAAACATTGCGTAGAATTTTTCCGATTACAGACATAATAGTCTGCAATCAGACGATCTAGGAGATCACTCCGATCAGGAATTCATAGTAAAAGAATGGCGAAATGCTATAATTCACCACAAATCCCCATTTATAAACACGGAGTTCCGGGAATAACTCCCTAATTTTTGAGGAAAAGAGCGGAAAAATTTAATAACTCAGTTTCTTCTTAATCACAGTCTGTTCCAAGACCGGGACAATAGGGACGCTATCTATTTCGCTGGCCGTCTTAATGTCATCGGCAAAACCGATGGAGGTGAGATATTTTCCGTGATCGCTTTGCATGAGAGTACCGTAAATATTATTTCCATATTCGCGATAAATCGAAAGGACTGATCTGGCGCTATCGGAGAGTTCGATATTCAGATTTTTTTCTTCAAGCTTTGTCAAGATCATCCCTGCACACGTTGCATCTTCAAGAGAGAAATCATCTTCTCTACCGCTACAAATAATCGCAAGTCCGGTTTGTTCAAGATCCGGAAGTTCACTTAGTGAGCGAACTACTGAAGAAATATTTACAAAAGAACCTACAAAACAATGTCGTGCGTGTTTTGCTTTGGTCAGTGCTACTGCTCCGTTCGTTGTCGTGAGGATCAGCGATTTTCCTTCTACCGCTTCTTTGGTATATTCAGAAGGGGAGTTACCGAGTTTAAAACCTTCGATACGTTTGCCGCCACGCTCCCCGCATAACATCGTTAGCGTAGAAAAAAGATTGCCGACGATCTTCATCGCCTGATCGACAGAACTGACCGGAATCACTTCGCGTGCACCGGCATTCATCGCATAGGTGATCGTCGTTGATGCACGAAGCACATCGATCACGACGATCGTCTTATCACGAAGCGCGATCTCATCTAATGTATTCGGACTGAAATAAACTCGTACTTTCACGGGAAAAATAATTTATGAGGTTCGTACAACCTTTTTTACAAAAGAAAGTTCGTTACCAGATTATCAAACTGCTTTGAATTGTTTATAAAGGCACCACAAGCTTTTCAAAAAAAGTATGTGGAATTTCGGGACCTTCTTTATTAAGATTATGACCGCGCAATGATCAATCGTAACTGATCATTGCGCGATACAATTAAAAATTAAACTAACTTCGCATCAACCGTGATCTCTGCTTTTAATGCGCGAGAGATCGGGCAGTTTGCTTTTGCATTGTCAACTGCTTCCTGCAACTTTGCGGCATCACCATTCGGACATTTTACTGTCGTGGTAAGATGAATAGTCGTGATCGTCCAATCGCCTGGAGCTTTGTCAGTGACTAACGCTGATGTTGTATTAATCTCCTCTGCCGTCATTCCCATTCCGTCAAGAACGAAAGCAAGCTTCATATTGAAACAGGCTGCATGAGCTGCAGCGATCATCTCTTCAGGATTCGTACCCGATCCTTCGCCGAAACGGTCATTCCAGTTATAGGCAACATCGATCGCCTTTGATCCGGTAGCGACCCATCCCTTACCTTCTTTTCCGGTTCCATTCCATTTTGCAGATGCATTGCGTGTAAACATTGGCATAGTAGTAATTATATTAGTGGTGATTAAAAAAAATTATTGGGATGCGTATAACAAAACGGAAAGAAGATAGAGTTCAGGGAAGACTTCTTTGGGTTAGTGGGACGGACTTCAGTCCGTCCGAATCATTCCTTTCCCCACTAACGGACTAAAGTCCGTTCCACTTCTTTAGTCCAGTTACGCCAGCTCCGAGCCTGCCGTCCTGATCTCTTCCGATTTTGTGAAGAGAATATGATCGTGATAATAATGCGTCAGGAGGAAACAGAGGACGATCATATAATATGTCTGGTCATCGGATAAATGATGATACGCTTTTGTAAATTGTAATAGAAGAATAATCATTAACGCCGATGATGCGGCGATGAGATTTGCGCCGTAATATTTCCACCATTTCCCTGGCTCGGCAAGTTTTCTGATAGCAGGTTTGGTGATCTCGCCGCGTTCATAGCGCAGGCGGTTGATATACCAAGTCAAGCCAAGATATTGGAAAGAATGCCAAGAGTTCAGTCCTTGAAACGCCACATCCAGTTCATGGAAGAACGGCGTGAAGAATGCGGCAAGAACTGTTACAGATACAAGGATCGTCTTCGGGATATTGCCTATACCAAGCTGAAATTCCCTGATCGTCTTGGCAACATAGAGCACGAATGAGATCGCAAATATCACACTCGCTGCCCACCAAACAATATCAACTTTCAAAAATTCGGGAAAGTACAGCGGTTGGTCGCCGACTTGGAAAGTATTATGCACGAAACGGTACATCGCCATCGGGTAGAGTGCCGAGAGAACTACGGCATAATCAATGACGCGGGAATACCTTGTCAGGAAAGAACGCTGGCGCTCATTATAGCAATCAACAATAAAAATTATCTGATGCAAAACATGAATACTTGCCCAAAAGAAAAAGAACGTCAGCAAATAAGTGAACTGAAAAATCGCTGCATAGATAACCAGCGAAGGAATAATAAATGCCATCGGAATGATCGTCCAGTAGCGCTTGCGGAAGGTCGGCTCGAACATCGTCCTGGTATAGGTCGCATACATGTGCGGACCGCCGATAGCGCCGGCGATAAGATAGTTAACTGCAATGCGCGCTTTATTCGGATCGAAACCGATTGCCTGACCAAGGTAGTACGTTCCGTAGGGCACGATCATCAAAATGACCGAGAGAGAGATCCACGTCAGATCCCACTTTGGCGATTTCAGCCAAAGCGAGTTTCGTCGCGGATTAGATTCTATTGCAAGTGTTGACATACGTTACCTGAAGATGCGCATACTCCCTAATACAAAATTACGACAAAAAAATCCCAATCGGCTGTATTTTGTCGAAATGAGCTGCGAAATACTTTGTAAGTTAAGTATCTCCATTATCATTACAATCATCCGTTCAATTCAGATTTTTCCGGTTCTTTTGCCTGAACCGGGATTTGTTGAGATCACGAAGTCAAAAGTCAAAACCTTAAAGTCAAAAGAAATACCCTTCCCATTTTTGACGCTATAGTTTTAACCCCGACTTGCTCCCCCTCAGTCCTCATCACTCATAGCTCAGTCCTCCCCCCCAGTCCTCATAGCTCATCGCTCAAAGCTCAGCACTAACCCAAAATTCGGGGGAAGCCTCTGTAAGTTCTTTATAAATCAACACTATAACATTTCGCACGCGCAAGTTTCTCCTTTAAAATAGTAGAGCCGGCTTTAGCCGGCTCTGAGCAATCCTGATATAATCCTGTATTAATCCCATAAATCTTGGATGCAAAGATACGACATAAAACCCCGTTTGTCAAGGTGCCCATCCAAAATAAATAGGTGCCTTTTTGATGAATAATTATTCATGAAAGAACGACATTCTCTCCAGTGGGACGGACTCTTAGTCCGTCCGTCTTTCCGAACGGACTAAAGTCCGTTCCACTACTACCTCCTATTTCACTTTCATAAATCTCTGCGTTATCGAACCACTTCCCGAATTCAGCTGCACAAAATATACTCCCTCACTCAATCCTCTCACAGGAACCTCGACTTGAGATACGCCGGAGAGAATATCTTGCTTATAGACTTCCCTACCGAGAACATCAAACATCGAAAGTGACACTCCTGCAGTGGGGTGGACTTCAGTCCGCCTGAACGGACTAAAGTCTGTTCCACTGAAGCTCACAATGATTCGATCATTCGCTGGATTTGGATGAATTGAGAATGATTGAGAAGTTGCGGAAGTTTTTACTCCGGCTTTTGGAGTTGCATTTCCACTCAACACGGAATGACTCTTTATCGAGTGTGCGAATGAGCTTTCAAGATCGCTGCTCCAATCTATGCCCGATGATATGGGTCCTTCTTGATTTGGATGGAAGCAGATATTTATTTGTACGCTGCCGTTTGGTTGAATGACGACTGGAAGATGTGTTGTATCAACGGAGAAATTTATATTATCCGATAAAATAAAAGATTTCGTTAAGGTGAAGGGAGCCGTGCCGACATTTTTAATTTGCAGATTCTTGCAAAGTGTGTCGCCAATGGTAATACTTCCGAAATCAAGATCACTTGCATTGATTAAACCTGTTGAGCCATGAGCATCGAGCGAGATTGCGATGCTGAAGCAATCGGTCTGCATGATGAGAGAATCTCTATGACGCGATGAATCTGCTGCGGTGTAGCAGACTTGCACGTTCACCGAATCCTGTGCCGCAATCGAATGCGGAAGTGATGGCGTAATGCTTACTACTTTATAGGATGTATCTTTATTAGTAAGCAACGCCGAATTTAGCGTGATGGCTGTTCCGCCTATTTTGGCAGAGTTCTTTAAGACGAACGTCGTACAGATCTGATCGCCGATCTTCTTCACCGGAAAGACAATGCTATCGGGGCGAAGAGAGGTTGGGGTGGTGCTGAGTTTAAGAGGCGGAGCTGATTTAAAAAGATTAATCAGTACGGCATTACCGCCATTATCGACAATGGCAACCGGAGCGATTGCATCCTGAAGAGGAGTAAGAATATTTACATCAAAGCAATATTGCTTTACTCCCTGCGGACGAAGTTCATTCGGCAAATAAGTAAGTAGAGTATCGAAGCTTACATTTTTCAACTGTTCTCCGGGTTCAAAATACACTCCATCAGGATCGTCAATAAGCATCACCGATTTTATTCCCGGATCAGTTTTCGAAGTATCAGTTACACAGAAATGCCAAGAAGTGCAATTCGAAGAATCAATCGTTATGCTAAATGAAGGAGCTACTCCGGTATTGAGCTGCATTCCTGCTGGCGCGGCGTATTCATGACAAAAAGGTATTGGCTCATTCTGTGAAGTGACGTAGCGCATTTCATAAAAATAAACCATAAATGGATATTCAGAATACAGAAAACAGGATGGCGGCTCGCTAAAAAGAGGGGTAGGCAACTTATATTGTATTCCACTCAGTGAATTATCGGTTGCAGAAATACCACTAAATAATTGGTTGCGGGAAAGGCTCGAAAGAGGAACAGAGGTTTGTCCACTAATCAAAATGTTAATAGCTTCTAAATGCGAAGAGAGCACGTTAATAAACTCAAAGTCAAATGTGTGAGTAAGTGATATATTATTTAGGATATTAAAAGCAAAGAATTTTTTCCAACGTGATTTGGGTACAATGGTCATCATACTTGGAGCAGGGTATGGCGGTTGAGAACTATGACTACGTTCGTCATACTGCATAACACTAAACTTATGACCACCAGTTGAAGATGCTTCCATCGATCCGGTAACATCATGCAGTTCAGGGACAGAAAAGCGTCTGGTCGAAAAGTCATATCCCCCAAATCCTGTGACATTCAGATGAGTGTTATAATTTACAGTATCGAAAGAAAAAATTCGATAAGTATCACCATGTCCCTCATCCCCTAAAACTTTTGATTCAGCAAAAGGGATTGATATATATCCTGTAGAATCCCACAATTCATACGGTACCATTTGTTCAATCATGAAATCACGAGCTTCATATGGATAAGTACCTGTTCCGCCAAGAACAGCATTTTCATGTCCACTTATCACAGCAATAGCATTATTAGATTCTACCAATGACCCCGAAAGATCGGTACTATTATCATTTCCATTTGAGCGAACAAGATAAGTTTGAGCTTTATTGAGTTGAATAGAATATGGTTGAGGTTTTCCGTTTGCACCTATCCCTGTAAATATACCTGGATGACCGCCAATGGTTGTCGATGTTGGAGTAATTCGAACATTTGTGTTATCTTCTGTTGCAATTATTAAGAACTCGCCAGCACTATAAGTCGATGCAGCAGGTGAAATCGAACCTTCGCCTGGGTTATCATTATAGCTTGCTACTACATAATTTTTCCCAAGTGATACTACTGGCAATGCCAAATAGCTACCACCGGAAGAAGCACCAATGCTTAGGTATTCAATTGTTATAGGCGAAGCTGATACAATATGACAAGCACGGTAGGCACTATGCTCTGAAGTCGTATCCATGAACATCGCAGAAATATCAAGGGGTATTCTTAAAGAGCCTTGTGCAGATATATGATAAATTGATGGTGTCTTTTCATGCCCCAGATCATCATAATAAGAGATATGAATTTCATTCTCATAATATGAAGTTATCATTGCATTCACAGAAAAAAAAGCATTGAGTCCACCAGTATGAGAATATACATAATTGGGATATAACATACCTAAATAGAATTCTCGACCTTCGTTTGTGAGACCATGTTTAATAGAATCTACAAGAATTATCCCTTGCATACCAATCGAAAAATAAACTGGATTTCTATATGTGTAAAGACCTTGTTTACGAACAACATATTGAAATGTAGGAACTGAGTCGGCTTTAAAACTTGGAGACCCTGAAGGTACTGAAACAGATTCTAATCCGAATTTAGTAAAATTACCACTCCACTCTATTGTATCACCGACTATAACTTCGAGATTGTCTGGGCTGTAATGAAAACCTAAAGCGCCTCCGAAATATATCGTATGCTTTTTTGGGAGGGAAAGAGCTATAGACGGAGCTAATGCCGGAAGAAAAGCAAAGAGAACAACAAATAGAAAGATCAGACGACGAGCTTTCATAGCTATAAAGTAGATGATAGATTTCTCGCTATTAAAATCGCTTCGGGAAATGAATGGTTCAGCGATTCCTCCCTACTTCAATCCCACTTGGGATGTTTTTCCCTTAAATTTGGTTTTCCTCTTCCCAATTTGAAAAAATGGCTGCTGGCTGATAGCCTGATTCCCCATGCGGATGCAGCTTACATGACGAGTAAGATTATGAATATGTTAAACCAAAACGACGAAACCGAGAAGATTGAAGATACTGTAACTCCTGAAACTCCGGCAGAAGTGCAAGAAATTGCCGCTACCGAAGAGTCCCCAACCTCTGAAACCCCCGTAGAGACGAGCCATGGCGCGTCTCTACCTGCAGAATCGGAAAAAACTGCCGGACCTCTCGATCCCTTCGAGAAACTTCGCCGCTCGCGCCAGATCGTTGATGCTAAAGTTATCAAATGGGCGAATAACGGCTTGGAAGTAGAGCTTGAAGGCGGCGTGAAAGCGATGATGACGAATAATCATATTGATCTTGATCCCGATCGCAATATCGCAAAATATTTTGGGAAGACTATTCCCGTCCGCATCATTAATCTGAAGATGGAGCATGGCACGCCTGCGATCTCCGTTTCGCATCGGTCGGTTCTCGAAGATGATCTGAAAAAATCATCGAAGGAAATTCTTGAGACGATCAATATCGGCGATACCGTCGAAGCGAAGGTGAAGTCATTTAATATCAAGGATGTTATTATTGATCTGGGTCCCGGCGTCGAAGCCATGATCTTTGGTAAAGATCTTTCGTGGGAGCACTTCAACCATCCTTATGAAGTTGTCAAGCGCGGACAGACAATTTCGGCAAAAGTTTTACAAATTGATAAGAAGCATCGCCGGATTCAACTTGGTGTGCGCCAGCTTACCACCGATCCGTATCTCGAAAGCTTCAGTAAATTTCATGAAGGCGATAAGCTGAACGTCACCGTTCTGAGCATTAATGATTTCGGCGCAGAGGTTACGCTGAGTGAGAAGATCACTGCCTTCTTGCCGATCTCCGAAATTTCATGGGATAGAATTCCGACTGTTGCCTCGGCAGTGAATGTCGGTGATGAGTTCGAGGTGCAGATCTTAACGGTTGACGGCAAAAAACGCCGCATCTCCGTTTCGAAAAAACGCTTAGTCGAAAATCCTGCACGTCAGCGTGAGGAGAATTATAAAGTTGGCACCGATCATGATGCAACGATCAAAGAAATTACTAAAGGCGGAATCGTCGTCGCATTTGCCGATGGCAACGAAGGCTTTGTTCCACGCCGTGAGTTGAGCCATGACCGCATCGAAAAGCTCGAAGATGTTTTCAAAAAAGATAAGCCCATCGAAGGTTTGCGCGTATTAGAATATGATCGCCGCGATGGAAAGATCACACTCTCTTTTATCGCCGCGGAAAAAGAAGCACAACGCAAAACGCTTAAGAATTACCGCTCCACTCCTCAAGGATCGAGTTTCTCTCTCGGAGAACTTGGTTCGTTGAAGGAAAAGTTAGAACGCGCTGAAGGAAAGAGATAACGTTATGAGTTTGCGATGGAATTTTCATTATTGAAAATTCCATCGCAAACCGGCAGAGACTCCGTATTCCGTCCCATCTGAACCTAAACCGAAATTTCCCGAAAGATGAACTGCTGCCTTCCAGCCATTCGGTGCAATCATAACCCGTGCAATGAATTGACCTTCGTTATAAGGTCCACCGCCAAACCCAAACCACGCTGAGGATTTTGAGCCGGAGAGTTTGAATCCTAATCCGAGATCATAGAGTCCGCCATTTACCATGAGTGGAGTATTCCGAAAAAAACTCGTAGAGAAGTACCAACTATCTTCAAATCCGATACGGAGCTTTGCCATCGGCTGGTAGTGAGAGTTTTGTATTGGTAAATGAGCACTGCTGATATTTTGGAAATAGAGAATTCCGCCATCAATACCAAGATATGGGAAATTTAAACCGATGCCTGCGCCGATATAACTCGAAGAATACGAAAGATCATCCGAGGGCGATTCCTGATACTTATCTGAAATATACGAAGTGGTTCTGGTGATACTGAATGTTCCGAGCTTTCCGATAAATGTTCCGATACCATAATTATGCTCAATGGTAGCTCCGGCATCAGTTATCGGATAGTCATCATGTCGTAGAATATTGCCGTTGCAATCTTTAATGATGTGCGTAAACGATCCTATTCCTGCAACGAGATCAACCCATGTCTTCTCTCCGCTGCCGTCGCCGGAAGTAAACCCGACGACGGAGCTATAGAAAAAGATCGCGATCAGTATTCTTGATCGGCTAAACAGTGATTTGAGTTTCATAATGCTCACTTGATAACCACAAATGAAGTCTTTAATTCCTTATTCCCGATATACATAATGCAATAGTACGTACCGACAGCCAAGCTATCCGTTGAGATATTCGTTGTGAAGATTCCAGAGGAAAGCGGCTCATCAAGATATGCAACTTCAACTCCGCGTGAAGAATAAATTTTGATTCGCACCGATGATGGGTTTTCTAATTGCAATGTAACCGTTGCATGGTCTCGTGCCGGATTCGGAAAAATTCGCAGTGAAGTAGTCTCAGCACTTTCTGCATTTTTTGTGACAGCCAGTTTCAACGAACTCACTCTGCCTTGTATGAGAGGCTTGATCGAATCTTGCTTTGCTACATAAGCAGCAACAACTTGGTATTCGGAAGTATCTTTATATATATGCAGATCAGTAAATGGGATACCGATCGAGCTGAGAAAAAGGGCTGCAAATTCATTTGCTGCAACTGTATAAATTTTCCCGGTATCAAGAGCGAAGTTTCCAACAGTGACATTTCGAAGACGATTGTACACCGACGCTTTCGGATCGTAGGAATATTTCATCCCTGATGCTTGGACAAGGAATTCGTCGTTATGCTCAATATCGGAAAGCCCAAATTCTAAACCTTGTGCAAGTGCAGAGCCGCTCATCTTGAATGTGGCAAGCCTATAGCCTAATCCATTATCGGTATTATACCCATAGCCAATCATTCTGAAAATATCTGCTCCGACAATTACGCCTTTATATAATTTATCCGCCGTTGAACCGCCAACTTCAATCGCAATATCTGCTCCTGTTTCTGCGCGGAATGCATCGGTGACAAGATTGCCGACTGGCGTATCGTGATTGCCTTCGGAAGTCAGGTTCTCGGCAATTTCATCGAAGTCATCGTGTGCAGAAGTTAATTTTTGCGAATACACCGGTCCAAACATTGCTTCAACTCCTTGCATGAGATTATCGATCACAGCTTTTGTGTTTGGCTCTTCGGGAATATTTTCATCAAGAGGCATCATCGTATAATCCAGCATTTTTACTTTTGATCCGGTCACTGCAATATGCATCATTCCGATATGCGAATAATGTGCACCTGCTTGAACGATTGGTATCGTATCGCCGGCAAGATTAACGACTGTTCGCGGAGTTTGAAAAACGTAATGGTCATGTCCGCCAATGATCATTGTAATTCCGGGGACATAGCTTGCTACAAGTGAATCAAGATCGTATCCTAAATGAGAAAGCAGCAGGATTACTTTGCATCCTTTTGCTTTCAGAGTATCAACCATAGCAGAAGAAATTTGAATGAGATTCGTATCAAGGAATGCCGGAGCAGGCTGCGAAAGAAGATTAGTTGAAGGTGTAGTCAATCCGAATACTCCCACTTTTGTCGAGCCATACGTTTTAATAGTATAAGACTGAATGTATTTCTTCAGTGAACGTACTGTCGAATCTTCAAGAACACAATTTGCTGAAAGCAATGGAAATGCTCCGCCACCAACGAAAGCTGTATCAAGCACTTGCTTTAATGTTGCCGGAGTTAGATCAAACTCGTGATTGCCGACTGCCATTGCATCGCATCCCAGAGCTGATAAAATGCGAAGTTCCGGCACTCCGAAGTACGCATTATAAAAGATATCCCCTACGGAGAAATCTCCGGCATGTAGAGTCAGTACATTTTTCTCAGTCATCTTTGTATATCCGATGACGCTTGCAGCACGGGCAATGCCGCCGCGTGTCCCTTTGAGATCCGTCCCTCGTGGACCATACGGTGCCAGCCCGGAATGCGAATCATTGACGTGAAGTATCGTAATGGTATCAGTCTGTGCGTTGCATCTGATAGCTGTCAAAAAGATGAGACACATTGCTAAGATAGTCGTTGCTAGTTTCATTGTCTTATTATTTAATTGGTAAAAAATTAAAATCTATGTATCAATTTACTTATTTGAAGTAAACCATTAAACCGGTTGAAGGCATCATTTGAAGATCTCCTGATGGCTGGAATGACGTCAAGGCTAAAGTAGCATAAAAACCAATTGCATCGTTAAGAGCCGTTTCGAATCCGATTCCGGCGCCGAGGCGCGTAGGACCATCGAGATGATTTGTTTCCTGCATCAGATTCCATTGCCCCGAAGCGGGGTCGAACTGGTTTTCCCGCGTGCCGTTATAGAACTGACTTGCTCCTGCAAGGACATAAAACCTGGTTAGGTCTTTTATGTAAATGTCGTATTGAACTTCCAGTCCGAAATCGTATGTAGCTCCGGCATGATCTTTCCAGACATAACCTGTTAGCATATAGGAAAACTGACTATGCGAGAAATGCTCTTTGAATGAAAATCCCATGCCGCTCAAGAGGCTGAAGTTTGTGCCCATCCCATAGACCGCCTGCACAAGCGATGTTTTACCATCTTCGCGCTGCATATTCCCTGTCTGAGCCATTGAATTCGTACATACAGAAAGCAATGAGGCTGCGAAGAGCATTATTGCTGTTGTTCTAATTGATGTTTTCATGATGTTTTGTAAAAAAATGTTAAAAGAGATAGTGAATTATCGAGTACAAAAATGGCGAATTGGAAGACACGGATTGTCACCGATTTTTCAGGAGATTGTCAAAGAATTGTCATGGAAGCGGGAGGCTGCCAGGGAAATGCAAGGAGGAATCGAATTTAATTTTCTATACTATCGCACAGGGATTGCCTTTGTACGATTTTTTAGAAGCGCTATAACTTCTTTAATGCTGCGTCTCGGGTTCTGAAGATCAACGAAATGGCGTGCGAGAATATCGTATCGCTTAAACATAAGCAATATCCAGATCATAAGAAAATCTATCCCTGCAAATACAATAGCTCCTTGACTTTTGTAAAGTTCGCGATGCTCCTGAAACTCGAGAGGCAACTCCGTCCAATGAAGCCGAGCCTTACGATGATGACCAATATGGTATCCGTCATTATAACATCTGCGGTTATACCGACAATTTATGAGAGTAATACTGCTTGCGAAGGGATCTTCGGGACGCGATGAATCAATAAACGCATGCTGTGCCCAATTCCCTGCTATCATTGCAAACCTGCAAAAAATAAATGGCAAGATAAAGACGAAAAGTGTCGCCACCGGATTTATCACACAAAGGAGAGCGACTAAAATAAAGAAGGTGAGTTCACCTGCAACGATGCGAATAAGTAATTTCCGACGACCTTTTTTTGCCATATAAAAACTCAGCTCAAAAAGAGTCCCGAAAAAGAAGCGAAAAAAATATTTCAACCATCCTATAAAACTATCACGTTTGTAAGACATCGTCGAACTGAGATCTGCTTCGAGATTTTCTTCGACATGATGCATTCCGATATGATGTACAAAGTATGTTTCGGGCGATTCGCCAAAAAGGGGACCAAGTATCCAAACGATATAGAGATTGAGTATTTGATATTTTTTCCGAAAAAGCGGACGGTGGCTTGTATTATGAAGAAGAAGAATAAAGCGGTCCATAAAAAGAAAAATATTGAACGGCACATATAATGCAGCAAAATACCACGGAATAGCAACGATATACAGAAGAACTATGAGTGGCACAATTATTAATGTTGCCTGAACAAGGAAGTACATGAAAGGCAGATCGCGCGGATCGTTAATAAAGCGCATTAAGAGTCTATCCCCCATAGAATACATTGGTTTCTTCTTATACATGGAATCGGTAATGACGAGGGTATTCGGGATTTCTTTCATATTCTTCTCTATAATTATTTATTGGCAATAGAAATAAGTGTACTATTGCCTACAAAAATAATTTACGGGGAAGCTCAATTTGTCACGGAATTATGGGAGGGGAGTCAAAAAAATGTCACCAAGTGAATATGAGCCGATCTTACTTAACAAACTTATAGCCCGATGTGTGCACGGTAACTAAATGCTTTGGCTCAGAAGGATCGTCTTCGATCTTCTTCCGAATGGAGAGAATATAATTATCAACAGTTCTGGTAGTAGGGAAAACATCATAGCCCCAAACCTCATCAAGGAGTTTATCGCGTCCTAATACTTCACCTTCATGCTCTATGAAGAACTTAATAATTTGAAATTCTTTCGCTGAAAGCTTTATCAGATTTTTATTCTTAAACGCTTCCTGCTTTTTGAAATCGAAATGCAGATCGCCGAAGGATACTTCTTCTATTCCTTTTTTCAGATCCTGCGTTCTGCGCAAAAGAGCCTTTATTCGAGCTTTGAGTTCTCGGATGCTGAAGGGTTTCGTCATATAATCATCAGCACCGATCTCCAGCCCAAGAACTTTATCTATTTCCTCGGATTTGCTTGTCACCATCATCACGAGAGTATTGATTCCCTCTTTCCGAAGTTGGCTGCATATTTCCATGCCGTCTTTTCCGGGCAATTGGAGATCGAGTAGGATAAGATCAATGCTCGGATTTTTTGCCTGCTTGAATCCGTCAATGCCGTCAGCGGCAAGCAATACATCGTAGTTATCTTCACTTAGACCGGCTTCCAATGCTTTACGGATTGCCGGGTCATCTTCAATAACAAGAATTTTTTTCATACTAAATATATTGGAAAATATAATGCAAAAATACTTCCTTTTCCGATCTCGCTTTTCACTTCCACTTTTCCATTATGTCCGTCCATTGCATGTTTCACGAGAGAAAGTCCAAGTCCTGCGCCTCCGGCAGATTTCATAACGCTATTATTAATTCGGTAAAATGGCTCGAAGATATATTCTATTTCATTCGCTGCCATTCCATAACCTTCATCCTCAACTCTAATTATAGCTTGATTATTTTCAAGCGATGTAGAAAGTATGATCTTCTTTCTATCGGATGGTGAATACTTCATTGCGTTCGTAATGAGATTTATTAGCACATCGGAAATCGCATCGGACTCGCCTCGAATTGGAAGTGGGGTAGAATCCAATATAGTTTGAATCTGAAAGCCGTTCGATTGGATTTGATAATCAAGAAGGCGTATCACATTTTGTACGATGTCATTCAGATCAATTGATTCCAACCTATAATCTTTCGTACCTTTTTCGATCTTCGCAAAATCAAGAACATTGGTGATCAGCCGTGAAAGTCTATCTGCCTCACCATCAATGATGCTAAGATATTCATTCTTCTTTTCGGAGGAAAGGCTTTCATTATTCTGCATCAGTTCTGCAAAAAGACGGATAGATGTAAGTGGCGTTTTTAGATCGTGTGAGACGCTTGAGACGAAATAGGATTTTAATTTATTCAGTTCGGAAAGTCTTTCGGATTCCGCCTGTTGCAGCAGCAGGGCAAATTCAACCGTGAATCGTTCGAGCGCCAAGCCTGATTGAGTGCTAACTGAATTTAGAAGAGAGACATCTTCCATGCTAAATCGCGCACCCGAAAGTTTTTCACCAAGAACGAGGAAGCCAATAATACTGCGGTTTGATGAAAGCATTGGCAGTACTAAAGCCATGCCCCAACGACTAAAGACTTGCTCATCAGCAATTTCGAAATTAATGCCCGGTTCTATTTTATCCTGCAGTGCAACAGGGAGATCAAGTCCTGTTTTAAGTGCATTCTTTTCAAGCGCAATTTTCCTACGTTCAATAATATCAAAATTCTGATGCGATAAAAGTCGCAATTTATCCGAGGGAGATTCGACAACAAAAAAACCAACCTTCTTTACAGGCAAAATAGTTTGAATTCGCTCTATGATTAAATTTGCCAATGCAACTTTGTTGTTTGCAAATTTAATTTCTTCTAAAATATTTTGTTGTGCTTCATGAAAATTGTAGGAAACCCGGAAAAATGTTTCGTCTATTATTCTCTGAATTATTCTTTGAAGTGGTCCGAAAAGCAAGGCAACCATCAGAGCGCTTACGACATTTACGACAGACGATGAAGATTCGGAAATATGGATAAGTGATGATAGCCCTGCAACAATTGCCAAATATATAAGAAGCATTGCACCGATCACTAATGCATACGCTGAGGTGCGCTTGATTAGGAGATTGACATCGAAGATGCGATACCGTACAAGAGCAATAGCAAAACTTATTGGAGCAATAACTGAAATACTCAGAACAATTTCTTCACTGACGAGAGCTTTACCCGTTATGATTTGCGGAATGAGCTGTAGGAAGATATAATCACAGACACCGAAAGCAATGCCGAAGAATATCCATCGAAGTTTACGCTGCTCAAATTCTTCTTTAGAAGTTCTGTATGACCGGTAACTAATATATAATCCGGCAAAAAATATCACAGCGAAAAATATTTTTACTGCCGTTAAGGCAATATTATAAGGGCCATATTTTTCCAAGTGTATTGAAGGAATCACGGCATTTGCAAATGTAATTCCTATCCAAATAAAAAGGAGAACGGCAATAAAATAGATGGGTAAAACTCGTATTCTGGAAAAATTAGAATCCGAGAAGACAAGCATAAATCGCACAAAGAAGACCGGCACAAGTATATATGAAGCGAAGAACAAGAACTCAAGCCCATATCCCAGCCAAGAAGGTGAAATATTATAGTATCCCGTCGTCAATAGTATAAGAGCGGCAATCGTAACACAAAGATTATGAAATGCGATGACGGCTTTATCTTTGTTGCGGCGCAATGCAACAAACACCCCAATACAAAAAAACACAAAGCCAGCAAGCGTCTCTACTATTATTGAGCCTTGAGAATACGAACCTATAAGCGGTGCTCCAACTAACAGTATTTTATCACCTCGCATTATTGCCACTTCAACGATAGTACCTATTGCATGCTCATTACACAAAAACTCCACTTCCCCTTCGGAATGTACGTGTTGCCCTGCAATAGTAAGAATTGTATCCCCCTGCTTTAAGGAATTTCGTGTTTGAGTTGAAGTATTTTTTACATATATGTCACCATTTTTATTATCGAGTTCTGCCGGGAAAGCAGGCTTTTGGGCAAGGCGATATACCCCTAATCCGCAAATGATGAGGAGAAAAAGATCAAGGGCAATGATAATTCCTGTTCTGCGCATAGTAGCTAATGCGCAGAATAATCCGATTTATTGGAAATTAGTTGCGTAGTGTCTTTTACCGTATCCCAAAATACCGTGCTTCGGGATGATGGCAAATAATCGCGGTTGTGGATTGCTCAGGCTCAAGATGATACTCTTCGGTGAGAGTAATATCAATACGCTCGGGATGAAGCAGGTCGAAAAGTTTGGTTTGGTCTTCCAGATCCGGGCATGCTGGATAGCCAAAAGAATAGCGGGAGCCGCGATAGCCCTGGCTGAAGAGACGGTGAATATCTTCTGCATCAGCGCTACCTATGCCAAGCTCAGCGCGGATGATTTTATGAAGATACTCTGCAAGCGCCTCGGCAGTTTCGACGGAGAAACCGTGAAGATAAAGATAATCAACATATTTATTCTCAGCAAAAAGCTTAGCGGTGTATTCACTTGCTTTTCTGCCGACAGTAACAGCGCTCATTCCAACAACATCAGGTTTGCCAAGTGCGAACGCTTCTTCTTTTGTCAGGAAAAAACTTGAGATACATAAATGTTTTCCGCCAGGTTGACGAGGAAATGTGAACCGTTTGTATTCACTAAGCGTATCAAGAGTAATCTTTGAATTCCATTTACTCTGAAGTTCTGTGGGTGCAATGTCATTCGGCTTCAAGATAATAAGATCATCACCTTCTGACCAACATGGAAAATATCCATAGACAGCTTGGGGTTTTAAGATATGCTGTTGTTTGCAGAGAAGCATTAATTCATGCAGTTTCGGACGCGCAACTTCTTCGATCTGCTTATTGTGTTCTTCGACTGTTTTCTTTCCGCGCTTTAATTGCCACTGTCCGCGAAAGAGTGCAACTTCATTAAGGTATTTCCAAACAGAATCAAGTATAAATTGCTCCTGCACATCCACTCCCCAAAATGGCGGAGTAGGAACATCGGAAAGTCTTGCAATTTCTTCAGAGAGATGGACTCTTTCTCCAGTGGGACGGACTCTTAGTCCGTCCGTATTGTCCCCGAACGGACTAAGAGTCCGTTCTACTGGACTCGTCAGCCACGGTACATCTCTCTTTGCAAGCACCATCTTCGATTCTTCGCCGGTCGCATTATCAAGCTCTTCTTCGATCTCACCCAATTCATCTATTTCGGCAAATTCCGAAACAACATCGTTGATCGTACCGGATTTTAATTTTTCCATAAAGTGAAGACCATCGAATGCATCTTGCGCATACCACAGCGTACCACCATAAAGAGCACGAAGATCTTTTTCGACAAACTTCCGGGTCAGCGCTGCGCCTCCGAGAACGACGGGAATCTGCAAACCTCTTCCTTGCATCACTTCCAGATTCTCTTTCATGATCGCCGTTGATTTCACGAGCAAACCCGACATCCCGATAGCATCGGCTTTCTCGCGAACGAATGCATCGAGCATCGGCTCCAGCGCCATTTTGATGCCAAGATTCACAACGCGATAACCGTTATTGGTAAGAATTATATCAACCAGATTTTTGCCGATGTCATGCACATCACCTTTCACTGTTGCAAGAACCATCACGCCTTTGGATTGCTCGCCTTCGACTTTTTCCATAAAAGGCTCGAGAAATTTCACTGCCGTTTTCATCGTCTCGGCAGATTGCAGTACGAAAGGAAGCTGCATCTCACCGGAGCCGAAAAGCTCGCCGACGACCTTCATGCCGCCGAGCAAAATATTATTAATTATTTCGAGAGCGGGATATGATTTCAGACCTTCGGTAAGATCGGAATCCAAGCCGATCTTATCGCCATCAATAATGCGCTGCTTCAAGCGTTCTTCGACTGCCATGCCTTCGTACGAAGATTTTTCCGTCTTCGTTGATTTCGCATCGGCATAATGCGCCATGAATAGTACGAGCGGATCGTACGTACAGTTTAGTTCTTGATTTATATTTGTCTCTTCAGTCATAAAAAATCCCTGACAACATTTTATTATGCGCCAGGGATAGAAAAACAAATCTTTCCACAAGACGCTTTAGCTCTTTCTTTAACGTGGCGGCAAGCTGACTTTATCAAAACACCACACGTGTCCGCCGAGGCGGAATGAGTTGTATAAACGGGTTATGGAGTGAGAGAGTTCTGTATGATCTTTTGCCCCCCAGCAACTTCCGAGTTTCTTCTTTTTTCTTTTCTACCCTCTATCAAACGAAGGAAACTTGGGAGAACAATGAGTAAAATCGGAAGCGCAAAGATAAATCCGCCGATCACTGCGATAGCAAGCGGCTGATGAAGCTGCGCCCCGGTACCGATTCCCAATGCAATCGGGGCAAGTGCAAAAATCGCACCAAGAGCCGTCATAAGTTTTGGACGAAGCCGCGTCGAGATCGCATACACGACTGACTCATCAACCGAATGTGTTCTGAGTGCATCACGAAATTGAAGATATGTGAAGATTGCATTCTCGCCGATAATACCAACCATCATTATTAGTCCTGTGTAACTTCCTACATTGAGCGGTGTCCCCGTGATGAATAAAGCAAGCAGACTACCGGAAATTCCTATCGCAGCCATGCCTAAAATCAGAAGAGCGATCTGAAGATCTTTAAATAAAAATAAGATCACAGTAAATACAAGCAATCCAGAGAGTAGGAGGATCATCAGAAGCTCTTGAAAAGATTTTTGCTGCTCGGCATATGCACCGCCGTAGGTGATATGATAACCTTGCGGAAGCACAATTGAAGCGCTGATATGTTGTTTAATATCGCTCATCACACTTCCGAGATCGCGCTGGTTAAGACGTGCAGTGATCGCAACCATTCCCTGGAGATTTTCTCTTTCGATCTCAGGATCGCCTTCAAGAACGGAAACCGAAGCGACGGACTTCAGGGGAATTAAATTTCCTGAGGCAAAAATTTGCGATTGCTCCAATCCTTTCGTTGAAACATAGTTGGCGCGGGGATAGATCAAACGAATCGGAGTTTGCAATTCATGTTCGTATATAGTACCAGTCTGCACACCCTGCAAAATACTTTGTAATTGCTGCTGAAAATTATCGGGGCTGATCTTATATTGTGCGAGTTTCTGATAATCCGGCAAAACATTAACTGAAGGACCTGAGATCGTTATCCCGCGAAAAACGTCAGCCGTTCCGGGGACTTGCTCGACGATGTGAGAAATAGTATCGGCAAGTTCTGCTAATTTTTTTCGGTCACTTCCAAAAAGTTTTATCTCGACTGGTTGCACCGAACTCATCAGATCGCCTAACATATCGCCGATAACCTGGCCGAAATCCACTATTAATGCGGGTTGCGACGATTCGATCTTTTTGCGAATATCGTCAATTACTTCGCCAGTTGTTTTGGTGCGATCTTTTTTGAGTTCAATAAGGTAATCACCTCTATTCGGCTCGGTAATAAAAAAGCCCATCTGTGTTCCGGTCCTTCTGGAATAACTTTGTACTTCCGGAATTTTTACGATCATTTTCTCTACATCGCGAAGCATTCTATCCGTCTCATCGAGCGATGTACCAGGAGGCGAAGAGTAATCAAGAACGATAGCGCCCTCATCCATCTCCGGAAGGAATCCTGTTTGAAGTAGCGGCGGAACAAGAATTATGACGGCGATACAAAGAGCAGTAAATGCAAAACTGATAATCGGATGATGAATAAAATAATCAACCCAACGCCATTTTTTTGCTTCGTCATTCTTTGATATTTTCTTTACCGAATGAGGCTTGGCAATAAATAAATAAATAATAGGAAGAAATATCCACGTAACGAGGAATGAACAAATAAGCGTGATGATCATCGTCGTTGTCAGCACGGAAAAATATGCTCCTGCAACACCGCTCATAAGTACAAACGGAATAAAAATAACGATAGTACTTAACGACGATCCGATCATTGCCGGCAAAAGATAAGCAATTGATTGCTGAACGAACGTTGCAGGATCTTCTTCAGGGTGCTCCTCATGAGAACGATGTATTTGTTCGGTAACGACAATTGCATCATCAATTATCAGTCCTATAGAGGCGGCAAGCGCACCGAGCGTCATGATATTAAATGTATACCCGACTGCATGAATAACAAGTAATGCAAATGCTATTGTTATCGGAATCGTAATGAGGATGACAAGACTGGAGCGCAGTGACCTCAAAAAGATAATAGAGATGATGATCGCAAGAAGCAAGCCGACCATGAGGCTATCGCGTACGCTGCTGATCGAATCATTCACAAAATCAGCTTGAATATAGTATGGTACGAGTTTCATTCCCTTGGGCAATAAACCCGAATTTAATTCTGCTATTTTTTTCTCTACTTCATCAGTTACTGAGATCAGATTTGCATTTGGCTGCTTTACGATATTGACTAAGACTCCGCTTTTTCCGTTTGAGTTGATACGGACATATTGCTGTTCCTCATGCACTGAAATTTTTGCAATGTCCCGGAGATATGTCACACGCTTGCTATCATTACGAATGACGAGATTATTAAGATCCTCAAGTGAAGCAATGCTGGCATCTGTTACGGAAAGATACAGCCTTCGGTAATCTGAGAAATATCCGTTGGCAGTAATAAAATTATTATGCTGCAATACTTGAAAGACGGTATCAATATCCAAAGCAAGCATCACTAATTTTCGCTGGTCGGGTTCGATCCAATATTCTTTCTTCTTTCCACCGACGCTGCGCACTGCGGCAACTCCCTGTGATTGTGAGAGGTACGGGATGATTTGTGTAGTAGCAATCAGATCAAGCTCAATCGGACTTCGCGCGTTATCTTCAATACTATATCCTAAGATCGGAAGAATGGAGGGATTCATTTTCTCAACAGAGATACCGACACCTGTTGGAAGATCACTCCTGATCTGATTGATCGCTGATTCGATGCGCTGTTTGCTCAGATCAATATCGGCACTCCAATTCAAGAATGCAGATATTTCGCAACTTCCTCTGCTGGTGATGCTTCGAACTGTGGTAATATCGGGCACTTGCTTGAGCGCCTGCTCAATCGGTTTCGTCACCGTCACCATCATCTTGCCGATAGGTTGAAGACCGTTATCGGCGATGATTTTTATTTTCGGGAATGTAATTTCCGGAAAAAGTGAGGTTTGCATTTGCGTATATGCAAATACCCCTGCCATTATCAGTATAAATGCTGTAACTGCAAGCGGACTTTTATGACGAACAAAAAAGTTTTCCACTGCTCTTATTTTTTAATAATGACAAATGCCGTGTCTTCCATTCCGTAATTCCCGGTAAGTACAAACCGATCTTCGGCAGAGAATGGTGGAGAAAGTATCTCAACAGCAGCATCGGTTTCAATTCCTTTTTCAATAGGCACTTTGACTGCCATAGAATCACTCCTCAATTGCATCACCCAAAAATTCTGCATTGTTTCATCTGTGAGTAGGGCTTGTTTAGGTAGAGTAAGTGCTTTGAATTTTTGATTTGTCGGCAGTTTTATCTGAGCAATAATTCCTTCCGGCACATTGAGACCGGAAGTTGGAACAACCAAAAAATTTTGAGTCTGAGAAGCCGCATCAACAGTAGAAAGTTTTTTCTCAATGCGTGATCTAATATGGGTGCTATCGGGTAAGATCAAATCAGATGTTTCTCCGAGTTTAAGAAATTTTGTATAATCTAAAGGGACACTCAGAACAAATGCAAAACTACCAAGATCGGCTATTGTGCAAAGCTGCTCTCCATCCTGTACATAATCTCCGCTTTGACGCATGACCGATGTTACGATTCCGGATGACGAAGCAAGAATTGATATTTTGCCCGTGAATTGTTTCAGAGAATCAGGAATAGATGAACCGCTCAATGTATGGGACTCTTTGGTCTGCATTACAAATATCACCTGCCCTTTCGAAACATGATCTCCAACCGCCACATCAACACGAACAACATAACCTTGGAGTAATGCCGAAACAACATTCTTGCGTTGATACGAAGAAGTCGCCGTCAGAGTCATACTTTCCGAGATAGGAGCCATTACCATTTGGGTAACGGTAATAGGTACTTTCGGCTTCACGGTTTCGCTAACTTCGCTTTTATGCGAACAGCTTGCAGAAGCGAGTGCGCCGACAAGCAATAATAATTTTGATATGATCGTGATCTTTCTCATCGCAAGAATTTATTGATTGAGATAATTCAACTCGATAATAGTTTGCAACCTGGAAACTTCTGCCTGACGAAGACTTAGTCTCGTGGCATTGAGCGTATTAAGAGTCAGCAAAAGATCGGTGATTTTCACCGTACCTTGCCGAAGCATCTGTTTTTGGTATTGCAGAAGTTCGCCGATACTTTCGATCTGTTTTCGGTACTCACCGACAAGAGAATCCTGTGCTCGCAATTGTTCACCCAGCATCATCCTCCCGATATTTGTTTCAATAAAGAATGCGCGGGATTTTGCTGCGATGGTACTCTGCGCCAGATTAAATTTTTCGTATTCAAAATTACGCTGTCCGCCATCGTAAATGGGGATAGTAAAATTTAACCCGACACTGAAACCCAAATTATGATACGTATTTCTCAGGTCAGTCGTATTCAGACCCGCATCTGCAAACCACCCTAACTTTGGTTTATATGTCCAATCAAGCAATGACCTGTCGTATTCAATTGATAAACTATCGAGTGTGAATTGACGAGCACGTAAAGATTGGGGCAATGAAGCAGTCGGATTAGGATTCAATTGTGGTTCAGGGAGAATAATATATGAGGTATCAGTGATTCCTGATAATTGATTCAATTTGAACAGATCGGTTGTGTACTGAGTCTGTGCCTGAAGCAAAGCGATCTGTTGCTGGTTGCGAGCGATGACAAGATTGAGAAAATCTAATTGAGAGTACACAGCATTCTTGACAAGTTCTTTCACGATGGCAAGTTGTTCATCTAATATCTTCAGACTTTCCTCTGCTGATTGAATAGTGATGAGATCGGAATACGCAGTAACGTACTGCGTGGTGATGCCCTTATAAAGATCACGTTCATTAATGACGAGCGTTGTCCCCAGAGACTGCCTTTGGATACCTAACTTTGCCAATTGCAGATCGCGATTACCCCCTTGAAAAAGATATTGCGAAGCGCTGATAAGTGCGCTGTAAACACCTCCGTTCGATATTGAGCTATCATAACCAATTCCTCCGATCACCGGAGCGAGCATTGCTTGGCTGATAAAATTTACTTTCGGAAGGAATGTACTGCTGATCTTTGAACTATCATACCCTAACGATGCAAGTTGGTTTTGATAATCAACGAAAGTGGCGTTATATCTTCGGGCAGAAGTATAGTAATCACCGAGCGTTCGGGTTTGCGAAAAGCACGAACCGACAATAAAAGCCGAAAGAAAAATGACAAGAATTGATTTCAAGCAGGGAAAAGTTATACCGTCTCGACTCTGCTTTTGCACCATGAAGAAAATTTGTCAGTTATAAAAAAAAACTCCGCATCGGATGAGACTCAAGCTACTCACTCTTGACGATGGTACCATCAGGAGAGAATGCAACTTCCGTATTTTTCCGTTTCATCTTGAGGAGAACTTCATATACTATTTTGGAATCTTTGACAGACAATTCGATCTTCATGATCTTACCTTTAGTGTATTGCTTAGATATGGCATTCGTTACCGCCTCAGGCAAGCGATCAACAGTAATATCTTCTTCGGTTTCGATGATTTTTCCATCCGAGGTTAAGCTGATCGTTCTGTTTGCAAGACTATCTTTACAAAGCACCTCATAAACGGTTTCGCCTTTAGTGGTTTCTTTCGTTGCACCCTTGATCTTAGCGTTCGGATATGCAGCGCGAAAAGATTGACGAACAATTGCGGGAATAGCCTTGGGGGCGATCTTTATTTCCTGTGAGTAAGCGGAAATAGAAAGTACACATAGAAGGAATACAATTATATGTTTTTTCATGGTTGATTCTCTGATACAATTAAAATCTCCACACAAAATTTGCTACCGGGACAAGTAACGGAAGTGAGAAGTACATAAACCCAAAATCTGAACTAAATCGTTCGCTCTCAACCCTTGCTGCAAAAAGCAATGCGATCTTGCTCGGCGAGGAGAGATCGTGATTCCAAATTTCCGCGACAATGCGAGTATTCGGAATGCCTTTGATCGGCGTATCAAATCCTATTCCAGCGCCAAGAGGACTTCCGTAAGAGAGACCAAATACCCCATAAGGAGCGACGGTTACAATGGGGAAATCATGTCCCGCTAATTTAAGAAAAAGCAGTCCTGTATAGCGAGTCTCATTTTGCATCTCCATCGTCGCAGAAGCGAATGCATGAAAGTAAAGATGCTCGCTTGTTAAGCGCAAAAGATTTCCTCCGACAGCAAATGAAATCCCACCTTCATCAGCAAGCGTGGCCTTTGCCTGTAGATAACCGATTTGTGATCTTGCGGCAACGGTCGGTAAGACTGTAATTCCTCCGGAGAAAGATAAAAAGTTACTAACTCCAAATCCGCCTTGCAAGAATGCCAATTCCCAAAAACCAAAATATCCGCCATGAATCGGTTTGCCGGTCGGCATGATAAAATGTCTGTAATCATCAAGAGGAGCAGTTAATGTCGTATCGCCTTTGGACTGACAGTAAACTCTTCCGTCAATGAAAAGCATGAAAAATAGAATTGAAATCAGAAGTTTGAAACAACGATCAATTCTGATTTCTGACTTCCTACTTCTGACTTCGTTCATAGCATCCCTGTTCGTTTGCGAATAAACCATTCTGTACTAAAGAACATCACAGCAAGAATAAGGAGTTGCCACATATTGCGACCTTCGTAATCTTTTTTCTCTTCAAGTTTTTTTGCATGGAAATTCGAACTCGCCTCTATGTCCTTCATTATCGAGGCTGCTGTTTCCGGAGTGTAGAATTTCCCGCCTGTTCGCTCGGCAAGTGCGCGGAGAATATCGCTGCGCATTCTTGGCTCGGCAAATTCCGGAGAGTAATCACCGACATTGAATCTTCCACCATCAGCACCAATTAGTTTTGCATCCGTCTTCGCCTCACCGGAATATGTGTAATCTCCGGCGGCAAGACCTTGCGGCAATTTTGCGGAGTATCTACCATTGGATAGCGGCTCGAGAGTTAATGCGATTGGGGAAGAAAGATTACCTCCGATAATTTTTGCCGTGACAATTGCACCATCAAGTGGGATAAAACTTTCGTCATAGATCTGTGCAGTAAATTCGATTTTTTCGCCTGCATCATAAAGCTTTCTTGTTGGAGCAATACGAACGCGCTTTTGATCGTCATGCGTAACAAGCCAGCGTGTGGAATTGCCAAGAAAAATATCAAGAGCGCTTTCGCCAATTGCAACAGAATCTTTTTTTCTTGAAAGTGAAGCGAACGCTCTTTCTCTGCCAAAGGATGTGAGCTTCCATTGCCACAGACCATAACCGGTAAAAGCAATTTGTCGCGACTTTCCCACGGTTCGAGAAATGACAAGAGGCTCGCCAAGTTTTACGCCTTGAACTGTTGCATCGGCAAGAACATCACTTTCAGGTTTTGCAGCGAAATGTGTTTCGGTCTTAATAAGTGGCGCAAGGCTTTCCCATTTTGTTTGCGAAGTCTGTTCACTTTTTGCACGAAAGATCGGATTATCTTTTTTATCGGCTGTAAGCGCAGCAGAAACCTTTAATTCATTGCTTGAAGCTTTAGCGCCTTTCAAAGAGAACGGCATTGCATCTTCGAGGCTTCGCAGTTTATCCAGATCAAGAGTACGCGAAGGAATGAAGAGCATTGGGCGGGATTCACCGACGAGCAGTTTACGAATTAAAGCGATTGATTCATTCGAAGTCGATGCGATTGGAAAACCAATGAGAATAACAAGATCAGCATCTTTCACTTTCTCAGCAGTCGGATTCCCTTCGTAGAATTCCGCGCCTTGCTTCTGCACATACGAAATAAACTCTATCTCTTTACGCCCTTCAAAATAATCTCTTACAAATGAGACATCTGAACTTGGTGAACCGGCGAAAAGGATAATACGAAATTTATTTTTGAGGACGTTCACGTAACTGATGCGGATATTATTTTTTTTAGTTGCATCCATCGCTGGATCACTTGGTGTCACTTTCGCGGTGAGTTTAACTATACCTTCTTTTTTTGGAAGGAAAGAGAAGGTTAATGTATAATCACTTGTTCCTTCTTTAAGAGATACTGCTTCTTCGCCTATTTTTTCTCCCTCAGCAAATAAAGACACCATAACTCGGTCACCACTTTTTGCGCCAACACTGTGGATAGTTACGTCAACCGGCTGCGCAACATTGATGGTTGCAACTTCATTTGTAAATATTTCCGACAATGCAACGTCGCGAATTTCTGTCGAATCACCAAGACCAACAGCATAAACCGGAATTCCTAATTTTTCGGCAGAATAGATCGGGTTTGAAGCGGAAGTATACGCACCATCACTATAAAGAATAATCGCTCCGATATTTTTTGTTTTTTGCTCTTCTTGAATAAATGAAAATATCGAGGAGATATCTGTCACAGAAGCATCTGCTTTCAAGCTATCAAGTGAATTTGGTAGCGCTCCCTTCAAGTTTTCTGTTTGTTCGCTGAAAGAATATGAATTTAATTTTTCAGCGTTCGAAAGAATATCTTCCGGTATAATTTTCTTTACACTTGCAATCATCTCCGCTCTTCGATTCTTGCTCCATGAAGTGTCACTTCCTGATTGGGGAAGGCGCATGGATTTTGAATTATCGAGAACAAGTGATATCCTCGGAGAAAGCTCGTTCGTTTTTGTGAGAGTAAGGACAGGCTGAAAAAGAATAAATAGAATCAGTGCAAGCCCGATCGCACGAAGAGAGATAAGTAATCTTCTGCGACGCGGCGTAGTCCGAGGAACGGTGCGGCGATAGGTCCACACAGAAAGCGAAAAACCCGCGATAAGTGAGGTGATAAAAAGCCAAAGGCTTCCGGATGTCAGAGAAAGGGAGAGTGAATTCAAGTCCGATTTTTAGCTAACGTGAAAATTATTTTTTTATCCATGACTGTAGTTCCGAACGTAATATCTCTTCGCTAAGTTGCGGTTTTGCGTACATACCTTTCGCTTCGCGCTGTCGCATCGCTTCGAATAAACATATAGCTGAAGCGACAGAAACATTTACACTTTCCACCATTCCGCGCATCGGTATATAGATGAGTCCGTCAGCGCCATCAGCTGCTTCTTGAGAAATGCCGCGATGCTCATTGCCCATCACGATAGCTGTCGGAGTGGTAAGATCGTATGAATATAATTCTTTTGCGTGCGGCTCGATCTTCGTTGCGAGGATCTGAAATCCTTCCTCTTTCAATTTATCATAGCAGGCTTCTATTGACCTGTACATTTCGAAGTTCAACCATTTGATCGCCCCGGATGCGCTGGTTTTGCTGATCTCCGGCGGCGATTCGATATAATAAACCATCATTACTCTCATTACCCCGACGGCATCGCAAGAGCGGAGAATAGCGCCAAGATTATGCTGATCATGCACGTTTTCGATGACTAAAACAAGCTCCGGCTGGCGCCCGGCAAGTGAGCTTTCCAATCGCTGCATTCGGCTTTCGCTGCGCGTCCAAGATTTTTCTTCGTTCATAAGAATACTACAACGCCCTCATATATGCTTCAGGTTGCCGCTTTTTACAGCAAAATGAAATAAAACTCATGGTATTAAGTGGCATTTATGAAAACGTTAGAGTATGCTTTCCGTGTTAGTAACTACGCAATTAGGTATCAGTTTGTAACAAAAAGATTTGACCGAAGAAGTACAACAGATAACGCCGCCGAAACAAAAGCGGAGTTTCATGCAGAAAACACGGCGAGCATTGCTCACCATCTTGTTCGTACTTATCATACTTATCTTTTTTGTCGGTGCATTTACTCAGACTTCTTGGTTTAGAAATATCGTCCGCTCCCAGATAGAAAACCTCGTTGAGAAAAACACCCATGGAAAAATTTCTCTTGGAGAAATTAGCGGTAATTTTATTACCGGTTTTACAATTCGGAATGTTCACCTAAAACTCATTGGCTCCGACAGCACCGATATTATTTCCGCAGATGAACTTTACACGCGCTATTCACTTTGGCAGTTGCTGACAGGAAAAGATATTGCCGTCACTTCCGTTACCATTCGAAAACCTAAAATTTATTTAACGAAAACATTAGGTGATTCACTTTGGAATTATGAGCATCTTTTAGCATCGTCTTCTCCAACACAAACTCCGTCATCCCCATTTAATTTAACTATTGATCTTCAAAATTTACGGATAGAAGATGGAAGTCTTTCCATGATAGATCATAATTCCTCCTCGAAGACCAACGTATTAATTTCCAAAGAACGCCCGATTGATTGGAGTAATATTTCCTTGCAGAATCTTAATCTGGATATGAGGGCGCATATTCAAGGAGAAAAGATCCAGCAAGTTCGGATCGAGAATCTGAGCTTTAATGAATTAAATACTCCATTCATGTTACACCATCTCGAGCTTAATGCTGACCGGAATGATATTCACACAGAAATTTCTAATCTATATCTTGTTACCGATGAATCAAGTATTCGGTTATCGGCGAGGTTTGATTCACTGTATGTTCTTCACGGAAAAGATCTTGAATCACTTCAACATTCGCAAGTGAAGCTTTTGCTCTCTGCACAGACTCTCAGCGCGAAGGAGCTTCGGCAATTTATTCCTGAACTGGGATTCATGAACGGCAATCTCTCGCTTGATCTTGATGCCTCAGGTGAGTTTGGAAAGTTGAACATTCGAAAAGGAAAGATTGGATTTCGTAATGAGGGGAACATCTCTTTCTCTGGAAAAGTCAATAATCTTCATGCGCCTAAGAATTTATATCTTGACGTGTCACTTAAAGGAAATAACCTTAGCGACAGGACTCTTCGGGGCTATGTGCCCGGACTCGGAATATCTGATCTGAAAAGATATGGTGTGCTTAATATTGAAAAACTTACTTTTGTAGGGCCACCAAATAATTTTAAATCGGATTTTGATCTTCATACATCCAATGGGAATGTCAAAGGAAGTACTGCTTTCGATCTGCGTTCATCACAAATGATATATGATGTAAAACTTATTACACAGAATGTTAATCTTGCGCAGATCGTCGGTGATCCGTCCTTAAAAGGCGATCTCAATATTTCATTGAGCGTTAAAGGAAAAGGCACCAATCCGAAAACGATGTCGGCAGTTTATACTATAGATGGAACTGGCACAACGGGATTTAGAAATTATCAGATATCAAAACTCCATCTGGGTGGTGGAATTTCGAATGGTAAGCTTTTTGCAGAGAGCACTGATCTTATACTCACCTCCGGCGCGACACTTCACAGCGACTATGCTTCCTTTGATCTTTTAGGAAAAACTATAACCTATGATTTTGATGTCGCAACTTCTGATCTCCCGGTAACCGAATTCGTACCGATCTTTCCGCCGGCAAGCAGAGTTTCGGTCGAAGCAAATGTCAAGGGCGAAGGGCTATCGCCGAATAATATTGTTGGCAGTTTCACCGCTGAAATTTCCGGACTCGAACAAAATAAAAAGCCGTTACCGAATATCGTGATCAATGCAACTCTTGATCGCGAACAGGGACCCGAAAGGCGGCGCATTGATATTGTAACAAGTTCGATTGCCGATCTAACATTCCGTGGAAAGTATAATATTGAAACTCTTGGCAAGATCATCAGTGACCGCATCCAAAATGTATCGAATGCCATTGCCAAGCGTGGTAAGGATTCCGTGAGAATAAGCACCATCCTTTCTTCATGCACCGACTCTGTTGATCTTACTTATACTGTTAATATCAAAGATCTTCGTCCGGTCGCGCCGTTTATCCCAAATATTATTCTCTTAGGAAGCGGGAAGTTAAACGGATCGGTTATCGGTTGTGAGAACGGACAACTTGCTTTTCATACTGATGGAGATATTCATAATTTCTTGATGAGGCAACGATTTCCTCTGACTGATTCTTCGGGACTGCCTCGGTTACGACTAAAAGATACTAAATTTTCTTTTTCAGCAGAAAATATCGGAGTTGATGAGTATGCGCTGTTGCATTCGATGAAAGTCGAATTTAAACTTCAATCCGATTCTATCCTAAAATTTAGCGGCATTCAGATCGAAAAGCCCGATGCCGATATTTCTCTGAGCGGTGGTGAGCTTCAATATAAAGTGAATGCCATCCTCGCACAAAGTTTGGGAATTGCAGTAAAAGGAACCGGCAATATGAATAGCCCAGATCTCAGGTTTCAGGCGGATAGCCTTAGCCTTGCATTCGGAAAATCATTTGTGTGGAAAAATGACCGACCCTCACATCTTACAATTGCAGAGGATGGCTCAATAGATCTTGACACCCTTTCATTGATGATTCCGAAACCCGGTTACGATCCGGAAAATAAATTTGCTCAGAGAATAAAACTTGGCTTCCGCATCAAGCAAGATTCCGTCATCTATGCTTATTTAGAAACTCCGCAGCTTGACTTGGGAGATGTTCCGAAATTTTTCTCGGAATGGACTTCAGCTCCGGAACTGAATAAAATGAGTGGTCGCGTCAGTAAAATGAAAGCATCAATGTTCGGAAGTCTTTCGCATCCGAATATATCCGCGGATCTTTCCCTGAGAAATTTTTCCTATAATGACGTAACTATCGATTCAGGAAGGGTCCACTTAATATATAAAGAACAGACTCTCTCAGGGAATGCAGTCCTTCATGTTGATACTGCCGATTTCTCAAATAAGAGCATACGTGAAGGGCGCGAAAATTTTCTTGCCAGCGGAAATAATTCTTTCAGTCTCTATATTGACAGTATCCCATTTCTGTTCTCACTAAAAAAATATCCCGGTTATAGCGCCGATAGCGCCGCTGTAAGCAAACGCCAGATCAGCATCCGTGCTTCTGCAAAGGACTACCCTATTGATATGTTCAGTCCGTTCGTTCCTGTGGTTGCGGATTTGCACGGACTTTCCGAGATCGCATTGACCATCAATGGTACAAGAGATAACATTCTTTATAAAGGAACGGTCGATATTCGAAAAGGAACATTCCTATTACCGACGACGAATATCCTCTATGATTTCAGTGGCAAATTACTTCTCTCGAACGATGAGATGAAATTTGTCGATATGAATCTTGCAAATTTACCGAGCGACGATGCCGATGGCAGAGCAACACTTAACGGTTCATTCTATTTCAAAGGCTTCGTTGTAGATAGTTTCAGACTTGCACTTGCAACAAATCGTTTGACAGTACTCAGCGAAGCATCCAAGGAAACACTAAAAATAATTTACGGACCTCTTGCGATACGCGCAGAAGGAGATCCAATTCTATTTGCGGGTACATTTGATAAACCAAAACTTTCGGGTCATATAGGCATTGTGCAGGGATTTTTGACACTCCCGCAATCCGATGCTTCATCTGCAAATCTGCTCAATGACGGAATCACCTATCGAATAAAAAAGGAAGATGAACCTTTGGATACGATGCAGCACAAAGCAACTACTGATTCTTTAGTACAGAAAATGAAAGAGCTGATTGGAGAAAAAAATACCACTGAATATAATGATACAGTATTCGAAAAAGCGGTACAAGAAGTGGCACCGGATTCGTCAAAACATTCCGCCTTTACACAGTTCACACCTGAACAACTTAGTTTTCAGGATAAGATGCTCTATGATCTGCACATCTTCATTCCGGGCAACCTGTGGTTTACTATCAATTTGAGTAAATTGTATGGACTGTTTCCGATGAAACTCGTCGCCGAGATAAAAACGAATGACAATTTAAGCTACACCAGAAAAGTGGCAGGTGATAATCCCAAAGTAAGCGGTGTGATTGCCGTGACGGATAAATCAAGCTTTTCTTTCATAAAAGATTTCAGTCCTGTTACAGGGACTATCACATTCATTGATGGGCTTAGTGATCCGATTCTCAATATTGATGCAGAATATACCGGACTGCATAAAACTTCATCCGGTGGAGACGAAACGATCAAGATAAAATTAGGTGTCACCGGTACGCCTTCGGATAACCGGATAACAATGGAATTGTATCGCAAAAATAGTCAAGGAGATTTCCTCAAAGATAGTCGCGCCGATGATCCTGTCAGATCAGACGTTCTCACCTATTTGGCTACAGGAAATTTTGCAAGCGATGTCCCAAGCACAAATAGTGGCTCATTAGCGAATGCTCCGTTATCTGTCGCATCGCAACTCGCCAGCGGCGCAGTGAACAGTGCGCTAAGCTCCACATTTTTAAAAGATTATTTCCGCTCGTTCGGCGTCGAATATGTCGGAGCGCAAACAGCGACGAAATTAAAACTCTCGGGCGGATACAAAGATTTTGTCGTCAGTTATGGTGGAACGTATAATTCAGGAATTCTCTCGAATAATAATATTACTGTAGAATTACCATTCTCAGCGCTTTTTACTTTCTCAGGAGCACGGAATTTTCTTTTCCTCGGAGAAAGTCATCTTGGCTCTTCCGCCGATCCTACATCTCAAACAATAACTCAGCCGCCTCTATTCCTATTCAGAATTCTACATCGCTTTGGTCCTTAACCAATAAATAGTATCGAGAAAAAGCCGAAAATGGTAGCCATTATCCCAATAATGACTAAAATATCCTTCGGATTCTGATTTGATCTAATGGCTTCCTGTGTATGTGTCATAGTGTTTTTTCTGATTAAATTGGAGAACAAGTCCGTGTTTCTCTCTTTAAAAACACCACATCCTTCCCGGAGTTACACCCCACATCTGAAAAAAAATGACTTTTTTGGAACTCAGGAAGCCCGAAATGGCTTTTTACGTCGCTTCCTTAGCTCAGTTGGTAGAGCAAATGACTCTTAATCATTGGGTCGGGGGTTCGAGTCCCCCAGGGAGCACACTTTTATGAATGCAGCCGGATGTGGGTTCATCCGGTTTTGGCTACGCTGAATAACTCCACCTCATGCTCTTTTCCTTTTAAGAGAAAGGATCCGACTCGTAAAGCCCGATAAGGGGTATTTTCCTGAGGAAGTACTTCAAGCAGTTCTCTGGAGATAAGGATTTTCGCACCGAGCGAGCTGCACGTCTCTTTAATTCGCGAAGCAGTATTGACGACGTCTCCCTGAAAGACGATCTCTTTTTTTATATCACCGATCTGCCCTGTTACAACTGTCCCAAAGTGAAACCCTGCTTTGAATCCCGGTACAAAACCATATTTCGTTACGTATTTCGGAGCAAGTCTTGTCATCGTTTCGCTGATGAGGAAAAAACAATCGATGCAGGACATCGTCGCTTTTCCATTTCCCTCTTTCCATGTGACGACTACTTCATCTCCGACGTATTGATAGATCTCGCCGTTGCTATCTAAGATCGGTTTAGTAATATCATACACGTAATCATCAAGCAATTCGTGGTAGCGGATATTCCCAAGTCGTTCGGCGATCGTTGTCGAAGCATCAAGATCCAAAAACATAAAGATGCGTTCTTCTTCTATAGGCGTTGCGTATCTGCCGATGATCATGTTAATCAAAACATTTTGTCCCAACATACGGCTCATCTGGCGGATCATGTTCACGAAGAATGATAACGTCAGTGCATAAAGGACAATGGCGAAAAATCCCCCGCGAAAAAGAAAAGTGCGAAGACTCGGCAAACGAAATACTTCTGCAAGAGAACTTCCGTAAGCCAAAATATTATAAAGAACAACTGCAAGAATTACGTAGAAAACAATAACCAAAAGATGCACCGACGTCCTTGCCAATAGCGCGATGGAAAACTTCGTCCGTCTCAATCGTTCGTGAAGAACAGCATTTTCAATATAGGAAATCGTGAAACTTATGAGTATTCCAACAACGGCGCCGCCCAACATCATCTGCAAATCATAGCCGTAGAAAAAAAGCGGGAACGCTGCTCCGCCTATTATTCCTACCAGTGCTCTGAACACAAATGAACGGTACGAGATCATGAAAGAAAAATTAGGATCAGAAAGTAAATCCGCTAGAAAGATAAAAAAGTGTTGACTCCGGTGAGTGCGCGACCGTGAGACTTACTGTATGCTGCTTCGAAACAGGCGAGAGCCAAAAACCGCAGCCGAAAGATGAATGCCAGACATTCGAGAAATCATTATCAACATAGACTCTTCCAACATCGCTGAATGCAAGTAAGCCGAATGTTTCCGGAACGAGAATATTCAATGAGGCAAGATTAACTCGCAATTCAATAGAACCAAGCAATGACTCTTCTCCGGCAAACCGGTCTTGGTAATAGCCTCGCAAGTCATTTGCTCCGCCAAGTAAACACGCCTCATAGAACGGATGCTCTCCAAAAACTTTATCTACCTTCATCCGAAGGGCGAAAGTAAACGGTGTCAGAATATCTGCGCTGAGATATGCGCGAATATCCGCTTGAAGTTTCGTATATGCAAAAGTATTATTGATTATTTCCGGAGTCCAGAAACTTCCGAATGAAGCGAATATTCCATTGCTTGCCGCTTGTTGATCGTCGCGTGAATCAAAGATCACGCCGGCAGAAAATCTTGCCGTGGTCATTGGTCCTACTCCATATAAGTAGCGCTTTTGGATGACGGAGGAATCTTTGATCGGGTCGGCATCAGTCTTAATATATCGCAAAGCTGCCGAACCCCAGATTGATGTATTCTCCAGCACAGTATATTTATAAGAATGCGTCAGCACAAATTGCTGCTGATTCAATTTATAATTTGATGCAGAATATCTTATCTTATCGAGTGAAGTTGTATTTCCGTATCCAAAAAAATTCAGAATGTCAAGTGACGATGCGCGGAGCGAGATAGAAACTTCCCCACCAAGTTTATGAGGAAAGAACTCATCTAACTGCAAAACATATTTCTTCGGTCCCGTCGCATACGCGGCATGAAGATTAATTATTTTATCGAACGGATCTTCGCGGAAATCATAATCAGCAAGTGAAATCCCTGCGCCGATAAATGCTCCGAGATCATTCGATGCGCCAAGCCAGGGATAATAGAATAGTTTACTTCCCCAATCACGAAGCGAATCGCTTTCTTTATATGCATCAGAATTCAAAACAGTACTGGGAGAATAAATAAAATTCGTCTCGCTTGGCTCGCCATAAAAATACGTCATCTTCGCTTCGCTCGGGATAACGAGCAGAGTATGTCCGCTGACATGAGAGCTATCAACAAGTTCATCAGTCCCTTCTCCGCCAATGACTCTAACAAGAATACTTGAATTCACCGAGCCGCGAACGATGGCATAGTCATCGCCGCCACGAAGATGGATCCTGACTTCCTTCGTATGATCTTTATCAAAGCGGTGAAGAAAGAAAGGCGAGTTCGTTTGTGAACCGGTTGTCTTATCGCGATGATAAATTCCTATTTCAACGGTGTCATCATTGATTCGATTAATATCTGCATATTCCGGTTGATCGGTCAATCGAATATCAACCACTCTTGCAATGCCTCCGGAATCTGAAATATCAAGATCAGTCTGCTCGCCAAATAGATCAATAAAAATCATGCCGCCTTCGAAGGATGTCCTGCCTGATTTTTGGTGTTGATCTCCTGAAGGAAGTGTCCGTGGCAATGGATTTTTCTGAGGCTCATCAAAGAGGATATGATGTAGTTTTGAATCCCGAAAATCTTCTTTTACGGCAGAGGAATCGCTCTCCTGCGCAAAAAGCGGCGCGGAGATCAAAAGCATTAATAAAACGATAAAGAGAGAAAAAAAACTCTTTCGCAAAACAAATCAAAATATGAAGTTATGAGAACAAAAATACTAAAGAAAAGAGCTACCACGATATTTTCTCAAGTGGGACGGACTCTCAGTCTGCATGTCTCAGTTTATCAATACACCTCAAAATGTCCGCTCATATTCCCGAGCCGCGCAAAATAATATCCACTCCGAAACTTCGATGACGGAATGCTATATTTCGTCGTGCCCGGAGAAATCTCCTCCCTCGCCGCTTCCCTTCCCAGGATGTCGTAGATGAAAAGAGTTTGCGGATTAAAGAGAGACGGGAATGACAGGTAAATACTTTGAGATAGAATGTCGTTAGAAATCTTAATACCCAATGGATTAATTGGTTTTTCGCTTACAGATTTAGTATCGTCAGAAACAACAAATATTAAATAACCATTATATGTTGAAGATAATGGAAATGCGTTCTGGTGGAACCCATAATGACCGCGGGTAACAGTATTACAACCCCTAGAGTCTTCATACCGATAATAAAAATGTGAAAAGTCACAAGACATGTTTGTCCACGAACCAATTATTGTATCGCCAACAATATAAAATGGCAGTGAGTCATATTGATAAGAAAAAGATTCTCCGTTACCCGAACTTGAACTATAAGATGCCGAAATATTATACATGACTTTATGAATACTATCTAATTCAAAAGAGATTGACGATGTATTGCCATCATAAAAAGTAAATGAAATTGAATCTTTCGATCGTTTGTAATTTTTTAACGACCCGCTGTTAGTAACTTCAATCCTCTCATCTTTATTCCAATTCACATCCTGTGTTTCATTAGGACAATCGGAATATACTTGATGCGAAACGGCACAATTCGAACCAATGGAAATTTGAATTGGAGTCCACTTACCTTGAGCAAAAATGTTGTTTGCCAGAATCAAAAATGTTATTATTAGTACTTTCCTCATCCTACAAAAATACGCAATTCCTCTGCGTTTTCCAAATAATTGATGGGGCAGAAATTTGTGACCTGTCGTAGGGGCACGCCTCGCGTACCCTTTTCGATCTGACTAAAACCCCAACATGGGCACGCGATCGCCGCGGCGACTGCCCCTACTTTATAATTTTATCGACAATCTCCTTCTGCCATGGCTCCCAGGTTTTGGATTTGTAATAGGTCATCAGCATATCACGATATTTTGGGTTGGCGTAATATTTTGTAAGCGTTCCATTGGCTGAGCCCGCGAGGCGGTTATTGGTAGAGAGCAGTGCATCGATCAGATTTGCAGCGAGTTCGTCATCCATATAATAGAGACGGTTCAGCGCATCCATCGCCGCTGTTCTGGTGCCAAATTCATACGAGATACTGGTGTAATCCACAAGCTCTTTCAATGCGGCAAACTCACTATTGGTAACTGCTCTGATCTCAAGATTTTTGATCCGTACCTTTTTCGATAAGCCGATCTCATCTTTTGTTACATCAAGATATTTTGCCCGGTTCTGCGGAAAACTTTCACAAAGTTTGTCAAGAGAAGTCGTGATGATATTATACGACGAATCTTTGAGCATCATTGCAAAATCAGGTTCAAGATCTTGAGGAATAAAACGATAGGCATTCACGGCGGCACTGCGAACTTCGACTGCTGCATCTTTGAATGCTTTGCGAATAATATTGCGAGATTCCGGAGAATTATCGTTTGCAAGCTGATTAATGATCTCCCCTTTGATAGCCTGATAGGTTGCCTTATTATACGCTTGGATAAGCACATCACGCTTTTGAGAGATCGGTACGGAGTCTGTCCGCAATGCAACAAGTGCGTCATAGCGGTCCAGCATCTTCGGTGCACCAAATATCTGTGCTTTTAATTCTTCAAAAGATTTTTTGAAGATCACTTTCTTCACTACTTCATCACCTGGATCGAAAAGCACGTAGGCGATCTGCTTACTTGAAGAATTTGGAACGCTGATAACTTGCGTTTGCTTCTCGATCCATTCACGTTTGGAATCCATCGTGCCGTCGGTGTAATGCACTTCAAAGACGATAGGCATTTTAAAAAGCTTCGTCAGTTCATCGGTATGATGAGTCTGCGCAACTGACACCTGCGTTTCATTCGGCAATTTCTGATAGCTCACCTCATACGTTGGAACGCCGCCGCGATAAAGCCACTGCTCAAAAAACCAATCGGGTGATAAGCCAAGTGTATCCTGAAATGCCTGATAGAGATCATTCGTCTCGACATTCGAATACATGTGATGCGAAAGATAATAATGATACACATGACGCATCTCTTCTTCACCGAAACAATAGAGCATCATGCCGATCACTGCCGAGCCACTTGGATAAATGCGCGAGCCTCCTGCTTTTGTATGAGCGATAGGATAGCGATCAGCATCATTGGCAGCGACCATTGCATTGTGCTCTCCGCGACGGCTCCACTGATAGGCATCTTCGCCATAAACTTCACGGGTAAACATTTTCGGGAAAAATGTTGCATGGCTTTCATGAAGCCACATGTGTGGACCATTTCTGATAGTGATCAGATCGCCGAACCATTGATGTGTTAATTCATGAACATCTACTCCCCAATATCCACGATCAAGAGTGCCACGTGCATCATTCAAAAAGAAATCGCCATAGATCGTCGCCGTAGTATTCTCCATCGCTCCGTAAATAAAATCCTGCACAGGAATATTCGAATACGATTCCCATGGATAAGGAATGCCTGTCCACTTCGCAACGAAGTCAATACATTCTGTAGCGCTTTTATATGTCGGACCAACTGTTTCGGGATGTTCAGGATAATAATAAAGATGAACCGGGACTCCGGCTTTTGTCTTTCTGTCTTCGATCTTATACTTACCAATGCCGAGCATAACAAGATATGCTGAATGGCGATGTTGCATTTTGTAATGCCAAGTTTTTGTGCCGTCACTGTTTTCCTTCTCGGCAAGTTTCGTGCCGTTAGAAAGGACTTCATAGTCTTTATCAAATTTCACGATAGTCTCGGTGATCAGCTTATCATCCCAATCGTCGTAGCACGGAATCCAGTAACGATTATCCGTTCCTTCGCCCTGAGTCCAGATCTGTTTGCGGCTCATATTGCGCGAATCATTCCAGCCGATAAAATAAATACCTTTGCGAGGTGTTGCTTCATAAGTAAAACTAATACTGTCATTCTCTCCCCATGTCATCGGCTTGCTTGGGAAAACTGTCACTCCCTCAGCGGTGGTCGTGAAGCGAAGCGACTGTCCGTTCAGCGATGCATCTTTGATCTTAATGCCGGGACCATCGAAGAAAACCGAATCAACGCTTGAGCGGAGTGGCGTGAAATAATGCGTCACTTTTCCATAGACAATTCCCTTCGGACAATCGAACGAGACTTCGATCTTCATGCGCTGCATATCGAGTGAATGCTCACGCGGAGCGCGTTCAGCAGGCTCGACAAGGTGGGTTTCCGTATAGAGAACTGGCGGCTGAGCTATTGCCGGATTCGCAAAAGAAAGAAACGTCGTAATGGCAAGAAATGCCGGTAAATAAAGAGACTGACGCATAACAAAAGTGAATGATGTTGTTAAAATGAGTTACAAAGATAAGCATTCCTTGAGAATAACTCGGCTCTTTAGGCTTAAATGAAGAAATTTCCGTAGCCGCAAAATCCGTTGAGAATCAATTTTTGCCCTTCTTTTAATGAACTTGCTTCCCAAAAGAAGTGTAATACTTTTTCAGTTCGGAAGTTGTTAGTATCAGACGGACTCGTATTCCGTCCCAAAATTGAAATTCAGATCATAAATTCATGACGAAATTCTCAATAATATTTTTCAGCATCAGTTTGCTTCTCACAAGCAGCGCTTCGTCGCAAGTTGCTTCGCCGCTTACTTCACAAAGTGAAAATTCCGGAAGGGCACAGATCTTTGATCTCTTAAAGACTGTCCCTACTCCTCGCGCTGCGGCAATGGGAAATTCGTTCGTTGCGATGAAGAACGATCCGAATACGATCTTCAGTAATCCTGCAGCGCTTTCATCGCAGACTTTGCGGGATTCGACAGCACCGGGTACAATTCTATCCCTTGCAGCAAGTCCTATCGGAAGCGGTATCACTCAAGGATCGATCGCTTTCTCTGCTCCGGCACCGGAAGCGCTGGGCGAGAGTAGCTGGGTCGGAGTCGGCGTGCTTTATAACAGCTACGGCACTTTCAAAGGCGCTGATAATATCGGTCAGCTAACAGGCGACTTCACAGCCGGAGATTTTATTCTCTCTGTTGCTTACTCAGGAATCGTACCTGATCAGCCCTTCCATTATGGCGTTGCAGTAAAATTTATTTCTTCAAGTCTCGTCTCCGGAAGTTACGGCTCGTCAGGATTAGCTGCGGATCTCGGAGTGTATTATGAAAGTAAACCGCTTCTACTGACCATTGGTCTTTCGGCTATCAATATCGGAAAGCAGCTTTCATTCTACGATGGCACAAAAGAAGCGTTACCATTCGATCTTCAACTCGGCGTTTCGAAAAAACTTGAACGCCTGCCGCTAACCGTTCATCTTGCATTTCATAATCTATCCCGTGATCTCGAAGGTCATAACTTTTTTTATGCCCTCAATGATTTCTCCCTAGGCGGAGAGTTTATTGTCGCGAAAATAATGCGGCTCAGATTCGGCTATCAGAATCAGGAGCGCCGCGACCTTCAAGTACCTGAAGGTTTAGGCTTAGGCGGATTCTCGGTCGGTCTTGGCATGGTACTCAAAAAGCTCCAACTCGATTATTCGCTGAGCATTATGGGACCTGTCAGATCGAATATCAACCGCTTCGGCGGCTCCTATGCCTTCTAAGAAATCAAAATCGGAACCTTGTACCTATAACGGGAGTTTTCCCGTCCCACAAAATTTTTGATCGCGGGGTGGAGCAGTTGGTAGCTCGTCGGGCTCATAACCCGAAGGCCGTAGGTTCAAGTCCTACCCCCGCTACAAATAGGTTATAAATGCTTGTTACACACTGTAATGAGCATTTTTTTTGGTGATGACCACAGAAATGACTACTTCTCAAAATAGTGAAGGTTATATAACTCATGTCGCCTATCTTCTGGTTGGCGTTGAAACAATTATCGTTACGGTTCTTGAATAGAATCGTCCTTCAGGTAGCGAATTATCATAGAGTAAAATTCGGCGTCCAAGACCTTTTACTTCTGCTCTATCAAGACCAATATATTTTTGTGCTGAACGTGCCCGAGATTCGGAAAGTTGGCGATTGTATTCATCTGTTCCAATTCGATCAGTATATCCAAAAATGCTTACCCTTGCCTCGTCGGTAATTCGATCCTTTACAAAATCTGCGATGCGGCGATTGGCTTCACTTAACACACCACGATCAAAATCAAAAAGGATAAGACTGTAGCGTGAGATAATTGTATCAATCGAACCTTCACGATGTTTCTGTTCAAGAGTATAGTGCCGAACAGGAAGATTAACCGGTTGTGATTCTGTTTCTTGTCCGATCTTATCTCCGATGCTTAATGTAGAACTTACCGTGTCGAGCGAAGCAAGAACAATCCCATGTTCTTTTTCCAATTCCCAGTCTAATCTATTCGGCAGAGAATCTTTGCCCGAAAAATCTTTGAGCTTTTTTTCACTTTCAATTGCAGCAACTTCCCATTTACGAACTCCTGCTTCGGCGACACAGGAAGGGATAAATCGAACGACAGAAGGCTTCGGGATATGTGCTGTATCGGTACTGAGAACCGGCTCTATGATCCGCCAGAGATTTGAGTAAATCTCGACTCTTCTGTTCTCCTGTGCTCCGTCAGTGTCAGAAACAGTTGAGGGTTTTTCCGGAAGATTGCGCGCCTCGATCTTCATTCGTGATGGAGCGATCTGCCATGTATCTTTTAAATAATTAAAAACATTTTCTGCACGAGTCCGGGAAAGGGATCTGTTTCCTTTTTCTACAGCCAGATCATCGTTACAGCCGACAATGGTTAATTTTCCATCTTTATACTCATTCATTCGCTTCCCAATAATATTCAGGACTTCATAATAAAGGGGAAGAGTCTCATATTCGTTGAGTCTGCTTGCTGTAAATGACTGTGCCTGTGTTTGTGAAAGGCGGTGATAACGCAATGGAATATCGGAAGACCCTGTTTCAAAAAAAATATAATTCAACAAAGGACGGTATTGTGTCCGAATGTAATCTTCGATGACCAGTTCACGAAGAGGCTTTTCCGTAAGATCGGTATCAATCATTGCCATTTGGAGCGTCGCGGTTAGAACAGGCGGTATCGGTTTTGTAACAACTACCGGTGGTGGAGGTGGCGAAGGAGGGGGCGGTGCGACTGGCTGCGGAATATCCTTAAATAATGCATATTGTAATGCTACTCCGATTTTGATAGAATTCGAATGCCAGTTCATTCCTTTTACGATCGGAGTCAAGGCGTAGGTAATAAGCGCTTCAGGCAAAAGAAACATTGTGCCCGAAGAATTAAATGGAAGTTTGTATTGAATACCAGCGTTAAGACTGGCATAGAAATTCGAAGCCCCGGGCGTCTGACCGGAATAATTATTTCGCGTTCTGAGACCATTCTCAAAAGTACCTGCGCTTTCCGGTTGCAGCAACACTTCCTTTTCAGAAAAAGTATTAGAGGTGATCCAGCCAATAGTTGGTCCGCCCATAAAGATCAATTGCTTGAAGACAGAATATTTTATGAGAGGGGAAAAACCGAGAAGTCCGACGCTTGCTGCGACTGTATGTTCAAACATTCCGGTAGTCGGTAAATCATTTACAATAACAGTTGTGGCTTCATCAGCTTTTAATGTCCCGCCTATTGTAGAATAACCCAAACGAAACTCGAAGGAGAATGGAGAATCCATCAACAAATCATAAAATCCTCCGGAATTTATTCCTAAGCCAATTCCACTTTCATAACGCGGGCAGCAGCTTGGCACTCCGGGAAGAGTTTGGAAATTTGCGTTATGAAAATTTAATCCGCCGTCAATGAAAGCTCCAAATTGCGAAGTTTGTTCGCGCTGATTTTGAGCAAGTAGAGGCAGGCTATTAAATAAAAAAATGGCAAGAGCGAAGAAAGTTTTTCGCATCATCTCTTAATGATACACCTCCATCTTACTCATTCGAATCTGGCTTGGTGTCTGAAGAACGCAATTGTAAATTCCGTTCATTAACTGTGAAGCATCGAAAACAACATGATAAACACCGGGCTTTTGATAATCATGAACAATGGTAAGACTATTTCTGCCAAGCATATCTATAAGCATCAATTGCGTTGTACCCTCTTCAAGTAATTGATAGTCGAGCGTTGTCATACCATGCGTCGGATTCGGTTTCGCAGAACTGAGAAGGATGCGTCCATCCTGACTAAATAAACGATTTCCTCCTTGCGGGCAAACACCAAGAAGTTGAAAGAGTCCATTGGCAAGTTTAGTTACTACAGGTTTTCCATTTGTCCAAGAGAGTGAATCGAAATATAGAGTGGTCTCAGTAGTATCTCCGAGCGCAGCAATAAATTCAGTTTGTATAAGTGCTCCTGAAGAAAGCGTGTTTGCGCGAGTACCCGTCAGCGTCACTGTTCGTTCTCTTCCGGATGAAAATGATTGAACATTAGGATCAACCGGAGTAAGCAATGACCTATTAAAACGAATTGAATAGGTAAAATCAGTTGCGCCGCTATTGCCAAGATTCTGCGACGAAATAATATTTATCGGAATCAGGACATGATCCCCCGGAAAGGCTTGAATCACAGGTAAGCCTAAATCAACTTTTGGCAATGATGCCGGTGATTCAATATCCACCGAATCTTTCCCCGTGCAGCCGTTTACGTCGGTTACAGTTACGATGTATGTTCCAATAGTCGAGACCTTGATCTGATTTGTCGTTTCGCCTGTTGACCAAACATAACTTGAAAATCCCGGAGCTACACTGAGAATGCTTTGATCGCCCGAATTTAGAAGAAGGAGAGTAGATGCAGTTATTGATGGCTTGGGACGCGGGTTCACCGTCACCGTATATCCAGCCGATGTTCCTGAGCATCCTCCGCTGGCTTGAACTGTTATTGTATATGTGCCGCTTGTGCCGACTGTAATCGTCGGCGTTGTCGCCCCCGTTGACCAAAGATAGGATTGATAATTTCCAGTTGTTCCAAGAATTGCAGAATCTCCTTCGCATAATACTTGTGTCCCTGTTATTTGGGGTTGGAGTTTTTGACGAACAGTGACGGTAACTGAGTCAGTGAAAGCACAGCCACTACTGTTTGTCATCAGAACAGTGTACGTTGTCGTTGTTGATGGAGTGGCAACTGGATTTGAAATAGTTACATCGCTTAATCCCATCGCAGGTGACCATAGGTACGATACTGCGCCGCTTGCAGAAAGTGTAACTTGGTCTCCTATACAGATTGAATCGGCATGAGTTAGTACTGAAGGATACTGAACAGAACTAAAACCTTCGATTACTAACTTCGCGCTAAAAGAAAAACCGGGATCACCTGATGCTGCACCATAACTCGTATTGTTGCAAGAAGCGCTGCTATTTAGAACACTACCTGCATTGCCTCCAGCCAAATTTCCCGGAGTCACCGTCAAATTTCCTGAAGAATAGATCACACCGCCGCTTCCTCCTCCTCCTGGCGCATAGCAGGTTGCCCCAAGACTTGCCTCATCGTTATTACCCCCATCGCCTCCATTTGCTTCAGCCATTACTGTTCCGGCGAGGTCTGTTAGATTAGCGATAATTACTCCGCCAGCGCCACCGCCACCTGCGCCCCCCCCATTTGTAGTGAATGCTCCAAGTCCATTGGCAGAAATTTTTGATCCTGTTGCGTTGATCGTCCTTGCAATAAGTATGATTATCCCTCCACCGTTTCCCCCGGCTGTTCCATTATTATTAAGTTGCTGACCCCCACCACCTCCGCTGCCCATCCATACTTTTTGTCCCAATGCCCCATAAAAAATTCCTCCTCCTCCAAGGCCTCCGATCGGTTGCGCGGAAAAACTAAACGCCGTCAATTGATTTCCACCGACTCCACCAGCACCGAAATTCCCTCCACCTCCTCCACCTGCGTTTCGCGCATTTCCTCCTCCGCCGCCGCCTGCAAGTGGTCCTCTTCCAGCGCTTACTGACGGGTCAACTTCAACAATAGACTCGCCTTTAAATCCTCCGTCGCCTATACTTCCATCCACAACATAATCCGTCAAACCGCTTTTACTCCCGGCTGAAGAAACATTTCCGCCGCGAAAGCCCATGCCATCGGCAGTAATAGGAGCATTCAGAAAAATAGTATCGGAAGCTTCAAGAACTACGACCCCTCCGACGATTCCATTCCAGGGAAGCGGCTTAACTGTGTCGGTTACTGTAACACTTTGATATGAGGGAACACGAATGATTTGTACTCTGCCAACTAATGGACTATATTGATGAAGCAGTTGATTTTTTATAGTGAGGGTAGTTGGAGTTATACCTGTAATCGTTGCAAGTTCATAATTTCCCGCATTACCAAGATTTTGAATCGTACCGAAAGTGTTCGTATTGCTTTCATCGATGGTCGCACCTTTCATCTGAATCAGAAGCGCACGGTCTCCTACGTTAAATCCCCCAGTAGATGATAGGGTAATCGCATTATAGCATGTATCAATTGCAACCACTTCGCGATAAAGATTAATTACTCCTTGAACGGGTGTACCGGATACCAAAGTAGCAGGATATAATTTTACGACCCAAAAATCAGGTCCGCCATGATTGCCGGTTACATCACCATCGTTCACACTTGCAAATCCCGCAACTGTATATTCTCCGGCCAAAGTTTCAACTATGGAAAAAGCCTTATCATCTCCTGAACTTCCTAAAGTTTTTTGCCACACGATCGCACCTGCGACCGAGAGTTTGACTACCCACATATCGTGACCTCCTTGCAAGCCGGTGACATCACCATCAGTGGAAGATGTATATCCTGCAACGGCATAGCCGCCGTCTGAGGTCTGAATAATGGAGTGTGCCTGATCATCTCCCGAACCTCCCAGTGCCTTCTGCCATTCAATAACACCCTTACTATCTGTCTTGACAACCCACATATCGAACCCACCGGCATGAGATCCGGATACGTCACCATCTGTTGAGTTTGTGCTGCCCGCTATGGCATAGCCGCCGTCTTTCGTTTGAATGATTGAATATCCGTAATCGTATCCGGTGCCTCCATATGTTTTTTTCCACTGAATCGAACCTGAATTGCTTAATTTCACAATCCATATATCTAAAGCACCCAAACTATGATTTCCGGTAACGTCGCCGCCATTTGAAGCTGTCCAGCCTGCAACGGCATACCCTCCATCTGAAGTCTGGATGATAGAAAAAGCCTCATCGCCTTGCTCACCACCATAAGTTTTTTCCCATTCTATTACACCGACTTTCGATAACTTAACAACCCAATAATCACCAACAACCGGACCTAAATGAATTTCCGTAACATCTCCATCTTTCGAACAGGCATATCCTGTAAGAGCATAGCCTCCGTCAGTAGTTTGAATAATTGATGTTCCAGTTTCTCTACAAGTGCCGCCATAAGTTTTTTGCCACTGAAGCACTCCGACGCTATTGAGTTTTACAACCCAAAGACTATGACCAGGGCTTTTCCCTGTCACATCACCGTCATCAGATGTTGTTTCACCAGTTGCTACGAAGCCGCCATCGGAAGTTTGAATGATGCAGATGGCAGCGTCATTAAAACTTCCGCCTAAAGTTTTCTGCCACTCGATTGTACCGTTACTATTGAGTTTTGTAATCCAAAAATCAAATTCTTTTCCAGGAGTATTATGCAATCCCGTTACGTCATCGTCATTCGAATTTGTATACCCGGCAACGGCATATCCTCCGTCCGAAGTATGAATTATACAATTTGCTGCATCAGTACCGGTTCCCCCCAATGATTTTTCCCATTGAATAAGAGGCTGTGCGTGGAATGCATTCGCACACAGAGGCAGAAAGAACAGTGTTAAAAGGAATCTCAAAAAAAGGGGATACATATTTTTTTGTCTCACTTGGATTTATTAACGATAACGTAGCCGATCTGGATCTTATCGTTCACAGCATAATTTGCTGCGTTTGTTACCGCAGGAATCATCTTCACGCGAACGGAGAACGATCCGCTTGCAGTATTATCCACGTTTAGAATAAACGCTGCATCTCTTGGATCAGGAGCATTCCCATCGTCAGTCATTCCGACGATATTTAGAAGCACAATACTTCCTGCTTGGCAGTATCTGTTATTGACAGTGATCGTTGTAAGTTTTTGAATCGTATTCGCTGTCGGAGCAGCAGTGACAAGATCACCGGCTCCTCCAAGAGTGAGTTCAACGACTCCGCTCGGACCCTGTGCGCTATATGCTGTTCCTCCAGTTGCTGCTTGAACATCAGTTCCAGTGCCGGGTGCTTCCGTCGTACGCCCCACGGTAAATTCGCCGTCATTAATTTGCAATGCAATATTTGTTTGTCCAGCAGTAGCATTTCCGTTGCCTGTTGCAAGAACACCGATCGTTCCGGTATTTGATGTTCCTGTATTACTTGCATCACCCCATACTCCAATGGATTGATTTGTTGTGGAACCGGTGCTATTGCCAAAGACAGCTGCGGTCTCATCGGTTGTTCCGCTATAGATACTATGTATTGGGTGCGATGGAGTTGTAGTATTTATTCCGAGACGAGAGTTGGTGTTATCCCAGACGAGACCTGTGCTCCAACTCATAGTACTTGCCGCACCTGAAGTTGCAAGAAGAAGATTACCAGAAGCAACAGGTGAAGCAGTTGGCAATGTATATTGTATATCTGCCGATTGAACTCCGGCTTGGAAGCTGGTGAAGTTTGTGCTTGCTCCAGGGAATTTAACCCCGCCATTCTGTGCTTCGTAAAATCTAAGCTGACTTGCAATATTATTTGTATTGCCCAGCCACATATTCACGTTGCCAAAATACGCAGTGTAGTTTGTATTGACGAACGCACTATCTGTCGAGTTATTGCCAGCATGAAAGGCGAATGAACCAGTTCCTGTCAATCGCAAATGACCGCCGCCAACAATCGAACTGAGCGAAGCTTCATTATAATTATTTGTACCGCCTGAAATAACACTATATGTTCCGACCGCGCTATTATAACTTCCGCCCGCAATGGTGGAGTATGCACCGCTTGCCACATTAACTGCCCCACCACTAATAGTGCTTATCAAGCCTGAAGCTGTATCCGGTCCTCCTCCAGCAATTACGGAGCGGTCCCCAGTTGCCCAATTGTAAACTCCTCCGCCAATTGTAGCGCGATCAACAGCGTTAGTAATAACATTGGATTCCCCGCCCGAGATTACCGAAGCACTTCCAGAATTTCTATTTGCATATCCGCCGGCGATCACCGAGGATTGACCCGTTACGATATTTGAAAAACCGCCGCCGATAGTCGATCCTGTCGAAAATTCAATTGTATCTCCATAGCCACCTGCGATAGTACTATAGGTCGACGAAATGTAATTCAAACCCCCGCCTCCAATGACTGCATCTGCGCCACTCGCGGTATTGCTCTCACCACCAGTAATAACGGCATTCGTACCGGTAACAGTATTATTCTGCCCCCCACCGAGCACTTCATAATTTCCGGAGGTAACCTGTGAAACTGTCGTGCGTGTGTTTTGTAAATCGATGGATGAAGTTCCGCGCGCGTTTCCAGCGCCATCACGTTGAATACTTCCGTTCGTATTCAGACGAAGTACAATATTGTTATTACTACGAATATCAAGAGCTTGATTATCCGTCGTTCCGATAAAATTCGTCCCTGCTGTCGTGCCGCTGTTACCGGTGAGATTCCAAGCATTGCTGCCGCTCGTTGCCCAGCCGAGCGTTACATTATAAGGTCCTGTTCCGGTGATTGCAGTTGCGGAGAGAACTTGGTTAGCAGTCGGTTGTGAGATGGGGAGTGTGTAGTTTATAGATGTTGTACCCTGCGCCCCGCTTGCAAAAGTTGAAAGTCCTGTACTTGTGCCTTGCAATTGTAATTGACTTGGAGCATTCGTACCGGTACGAGAAAGAAGAATATTTCCATTCCCGACATTGAATTTTTGCAGAGGAGCTGTCGTACCTATACCAACGTTGACGTCTGATGTCGCATTATTTACTCCGTTAATACTGCCAAGCACCATACTATTACTTGCACTAACTACTGAATTTGCACCGATTGCAGCAGCATTACTCAGATGTCCTGTTGCAACGATGGCAATATATCCAAGCAAGAGATTCCGTGTTCCGACGGTATCACCAGTACCGGAATAATCTCCTAGATAAGTATTATTACTTCCTGCAAAATTATATTGCCCGGCATTGTATCCGACCATAACATTATGACTACCGGAAGAATCGTGGTAACCAGTTGAAACACCAACAAAAGTATTCGTTGCACCTGTTTTTAAATTCCATCCCGTTAACGAACCGATAAGGGTATTACTGGAAGCAGTATTTTGCCAACCCGACTCACTTCCTACCATCGTGTTGAACTGAGCCGTTGTATTAGAATATCCTGCTTGATCACCGAGAAATACATTAAATGCTCCGGTAGTATTCAAGTACCCGGTATAACTGCCCAGAAAAGTATTCTGATATCCGTTGGTATTTGTATGACCGGCGTTTGAACCAACAAAAACATTTTCTATACCGGCATTAGTTGAATTCCCAGTATTGCCAACTATGGTGACGGTCGCATTGTGGCTGGCACCGTTCCACAACCATCTGTTTCCTGAAATATCATAACTTGAAACATTATCAATATTAATTCTTCCTGTAGCATCGAGCGCCCGAGGCAATCCTGTTCCTGTGGCAGTGGCAACAAGAGTCAATGCTGTTGCATTAAGATTTCCAGCAGCACCTGCACTGGAGGTGATAGTTGCACCGGCAGCATTTGCATCGGCTGCTGTCGAAAGGTATGCAATATTAAATAGTGGTGTTGTCCGAGGCGTAAGTGTCGCTTGCACAGAAGTTGGTCCGTAGTTCACGAAACCACTGCCACCATTGGTTGCCCAACCGAGTGTTACATTATACGGTCCTGTTCCGGCGATAGCAGTTGCAGATAAAACTTGATTTGTAGTTGGTTGTGAAGTTGGAAGAGTATAATTGATCGTTGTCGCTCCCTGTGCTCCGGATGCGAAAGTTGAAAGCCCTGTGCTTGTGCCTTGCAATTGCAATTGACTTGGTGCATTTGCACCGGAACGCGAGAGAAGGAGATTGCCATTCTCGACATTGAGTTTTTGTGATGGAGTTGTCGTGCCAATGCCGACCTTTGTATCGGTGCCACCGTTGATGCCGGTGATAGCTCCGAGGATGAGACTGTTGCTCGCTCCGACAAATGCCAGTGAGCCGATTGCCGTTGCATTCGTTAAGTTGTCGGAGGCATCAGAGGCATTACCGAAGAGAGTATATCTTGACCCACTGACAACTGAAGCACCGGCACTCGTGCCAACCATGGTGTTCGCATACGCTGTAGTAGTTGCAATTGCTGTTTGATATCCAATAGAGACATTTTCATGCCCTGTTGTATTGGCGTTTCCAGCTGAGGCGCCTATCTGCGTGTTGTTCGAACCGGTAGAGTTGTGCTCCCCGGCATATACTCCGAGAAATGTATTATCTTGCCCCGTTGTATTCCACCAGCCAGATGATACTCCAACAAATGTATTCGCATCACCACTGATATTGCTGTTTCCCACAGCTGCTCCGATGAATGTGTTTAGAGATCCTGAAATATTCGAGTTTCCGGCACCTGCTCCTACGAATGTTGAGCCATTCCCGGTGGTGTTTGTTGTTCCGGCCACACTTCCGACAAATGTATTTTCATTTCCATCCGTGTTCGACATTCCCGCAACCGCACCAACAAATGTATTATCATTGGCTGTGTTGGTTGTGTTCAATGTATTACCGACCATTGTAACGGTTCCAACGGTATTCGGCCCCATCCATAACCAATGATTTCCATCGATATCGTAGCTTGATGGTAAATTAATATTTATTCTTCCTGTTGCATCAATGGCACGCACCGTTCCTGTACTTCCTGTAGCACTAACTAAGAGCCCTGTTGTGTTGCCAGTACCTTTTCCGGTTGCTGTTAGCGTTAATCCCGTCGCATTGAAATTACCAGCTGTTCCTGCGCTTGAAGTGATCGATGCGCCAGCAGCATTTGCATTCGCTGCCGTCGAAAGGTAAGCGATATTAAAGAGAGGTGTCGTTCTCGGAGTTAATGTCGCTTGCAAAGTGGTCGGACCATAAATAACACTGCCGTTCCCACTACCATTATCTGCCCAACCGAGCGTTATATTGTAGGGTCCTGTTCCGGTGATTGCTGTTGCAGTGAGAACTTGGTTTGTTGTGGGCTGTGCAATTGGAAGTGTGTAGAGAATATCTGCCGATTGAGTACCAGCCTTGATTGACGAAAAATTCGTTCCGGTATAGGTCAGCGAGTTATTTGGTTCGAAGAAACGGAGTTCTCGTGCAGTATTGTCAACGTTACCGATCATCATGTTGACGTTTCCAAAATACGCTTGTCCAATAAATGTAGAAATATCAGTGACCGACACAGAATTGTCGCCATTAAATCCAAAGTCATAATTTCCAACCTTAAGATTTCGCCCCCCCACAATAGCAGAATATGAACCTTGTGCCACATTATGTGATCCACCACTTACGGTGCTATGATCGCCTGAAGCTTTATTGCTCTCGCCACCACTGATAGTAGAAACAAGGCCGTCAGCAATGTTTAAAGCACCTCCGCCGATTGTTGAGCTATTCCCACTTGTCCCGTTCGATTGACCACCCGAAATTGTAGAATAATTACCACTTGCTCCGTTTGAGTATCCACCATTAACTGTTGATGACATACCACTGCCTACGGAGAGTATCCCACCGACAGTCGCACCCATTCCAGATGCCAAATTGTCTGCGCCGCCTGTAACGGTTGAATTCCCGCCTGTCGCAGCATTCACAATACCTCCACTGATAGTTGATCCGAAGCCGCTTGCAACTTGTGTATTATCTCCGAATCGGACAATCTCCAAATCGACAGCATACTGACCGCGCGCATTACCGCCACCATCGCGCTGGATCACACTATCAGGTCTTACCCGCAGCTGTATCGTGTTGTTCGCCCGAATATCAACAGCTTGATTATCTTTTGTCCCAAGAAAATTTGTTCCGGCAGTTGTTCCGGTATTTCCTGTGAGTAGCCAATCATTTCCTCCTCCGCTTACATTTGTCCAATCGAGCGATGCTGTATTCCCGATGACATTCATAATAGTGAGCACCTGATTTTTTGTGCCGATCGCAGAAGGTAATTGATAAATAATATTTGCCGTCTGTGTTGTAGTGGTGATCGATGTTGTATTTGCACCACCATTCGAAGCAATCATCAAACTTCCTGCATTCCCTGTATTTGAAATTAACAGACTCCCATTTTTTATGTCGAGCATCTGCTGTGGAGTCGTTGTTCCGATACCGATATTTCCTAAAGGATCAACCCGCATCCTCTCAATATTATTTGTGCGTATTGCAAGCGAATTTACATCTGTAGTCCCCAGAAAATTTGTAGTCGGAGTCGTGTTTTTATTTCCCGTAAGTAGCCAATCGTTAGAGTTGATAGGAACTGTCGAAATCGTATCATTTTTTATCACAATGCCTGACCCTGCATAATAAGCAGTTGAATTTCCACCGATACTATCGTTTGCAACAACCCACGCGGTTCCATTCCATTTCAGAATTTGTCCTTTCGTTGCTCCGGCTTGATTAAGCTTTGAAGGCGTTACAGAACCATTCGCAAGCTTTGCTGAGGTTATCGCATTATCAGCAACACCGATCGTAACATCCGGACCGACACTGTTTGCGATTACGATTGTATTGTCAGGACTTTTTACTGATTGAATTCCTGCACTTCCTCCTGAAGACACTGCGTGAATAATAAGATCGTTTCCTTTTTCAACAACTTTTGTAATGCTGTCGCCAATAATTCTTACCGCTCCGCTGAGTTCGTTTATGCTTGTTACAACTCCATGTGCATCCCCGGTAAGTCCTCTGGCAAGTTCTGCGATATGAGAGTTTAGAGCATAAGGAGCACTGGTAAATGGTGTTCTCGGGGAAAGCTCTTCGCCGCCATCAATGCTGAGAGCAAGAAAGTAGGTACGATCAAATACAAGTGAACTTGGGAATGGCGTTGACGAGCCTAAAGTAATATTGAATAGCCCGTTCGTAAAATTCGCTTGGTGAGATTCTTCAAAAAGAAGACTGCCTCCAACGAGATTATCATAAAGTGTAATGTGTAGCAAATGCTGTCCGGAAATCGCCACTCCATTTTTGGAGAGTGCCCCCTGATACGAAATAGTATTTGGTATCTGTGCCGTTGCTGTGCGAAGCATGAAAACAGAACAGAAAAGAATAAAAAGAACTCTGATGCGAACATAAGTGGTTTTCATAGGAATTTCTTTCTCTGAATAATCTCTGTGTATTTAAATAACTAAGAGTGATCTTATTGTTTTGGCAGCCACGATGCACCTGCATCGTGCGTTTGAAGAGTAAGTCCGTGCTCACCGGATATGACACCGTTCGTGGCATTATCAAAATGTATCTTAAATAAACTAGCTGTGGTGCCGCTTCGAAGCCCCTGCCAAGCAGTACCTCCATCTATACTTCGCATGATCATCCCTTGTGCACCACAGGCAAAGACAGTATCGCGGGTGATGTAGCGCACGGTAATGAGATTGGATTCGGTACCACTTTGTATGGGCTTCCAGTCCCGCCCGGCATCAGCAGTGAAAAGAATTGTACCTCGGGCGCCGACGACAATGCCATTAACCGTATCAATAAAATTCACGCCAAAAAGATCATTCGAAGTTCGGCTGGTTTGTAACGCCCATGATTTTCCTCCATCTTCAGAACAATAGATCTTCCCCTCATCCGCAACGCCGATGATCTTTGTTTGTGTCAGGTAATCAACGGATGAAAATTTCCCAATATCAAAATACACTTTCATCGGTTCGTTAGGAATCACCGGCAAGTTTGTTTCGGCTATGAATTCGTATCTTGCCTGTGATTTCTTCGTAGATATTTTTCCTACTCCCAAGTTTTCCTGTTGTCCGGATTTATCTTCCTTATTATTAACCGATGAAACATCCGCGCCATTTGATAGAGCAGTCTGTGACGGCATGTAGGAAACGGATGGGACAGGCTGGAAAGGTCTGAAGAGGATATATGCAAGGCAAAACATTGCGACGCTTATAGAGGCGACGGTAATAATACTATGCGTCGTTAAATGAGAAAAAAAATTCCGTGCTTCCCTGTCCTTCAATTTTGCAGGAACACCAAAACCGAGCGATGCAAATATAGTGGAAGTTGTTGCTGCAGGAATAGGAATAGAACTGATAAATTTTTGTGCAGACTGTTCCATTCGGAGTTGAAGTGCAAACTCTTCCTGCCACTCCGGATGAGTGGAAATATTATCGAAGAGTTGTTTTTCATCTTCCGGCGACAAGTCTCCGCTTAAATAATCGTGAATCTGCTTTTGATAGGACATGATGCTCTGAATAATAATAAAATTATTTTTGTGTTTCTAAAATGTATGGGCGAAGCGCTTGCTTTATCTGCTCTTTCGCTCTCCATACCCGGTTCTTCAATGTAGGAATCGTTTCGCCTGTCAGCATTGACATTTCATCATACGAATATCCCTGGTAATATTTCAAGACGAAAGCTTCTCGGTATTCAAATTCCAGAAGATCAAGCGACAATGTGATCAGTTGCAGCAGTTCGTCATGTTCAACATTATATTCATCAACCGTAAGAAGCAAATCTTTTATTGGTGTAAAGCGGCTCACATCACGCTTCCAATTCAAGCAGAGATTTCTTGCGATCATCAATATGAATCCGCGCAGATTTGTAAAAACAAGTTCTTGCTTCGCTGCATTATAAAACTTGAGGAAAACTTCCTGCAAAATATCCTGGCTTGCCGCAGAATCACCCGTCATACTGAGTATAAGCGCATAGGTTCGCTGCGCATACCGGGAATATATTTCCGAAAACGCTTTCTCCGCCTCCTTATGCGAACCTTGAAGGTCCCGAATCAGCGCTTGATCGGTATCGCTAAAAATGTTTTTCACAGTGCCCAAAGTTAAGATGATAATGATGCTCTTGGAGTATATAGACACATCAAAACAAAGAACGTCTCAGAAATAACTGTTTTGATCTGTAGAGAATAACAGAAGTATTCTGTTTTAGCGAAGGGAGAACTTGGCACCGTGCTTGAATTCGCTTAATTTTAACGAATTTATGGCAAACCGTAGAATTGGAGAGCGTATAGAAAAGAGACCTTGTAAAGCAGTTTGAAGAGTATAAATACGCGCAAAATAACTTCAAAAAAGTATTGTTTTTCGAAGCTATTGAGGGGCAATCAATGGTCGTTGCACGTCCTACCCCTCTACTTAGGAAGAAAGCCGGACAATTGTCCGGCTTTTTCATTCCAAAAACTTCTTTACTCAACCTTCAACAATTCTACATCGAAGATGAGCGTTGCATTCGGAGGAATCTCGCCTTGTCCGTTCGGACCGTAGGCAAGATCACCCGGCACGATCAATCGGCGCTTGCCGCCAATTTTCATTGATAGCATTCCTTCATCCCAACCTTTGATGACTCGTCCAACTCCGATAGGAGTGACGAAAGGCTGAACGTGACCTTTGCTCGGATCTACATTCGAATCAAAAATAGTCCCATCGGTCAACGTACCAGTGTAGTTAACAGTGATCTTCTGCCCAGTTTTTGGCGAAGCGCCTTTGCCAACTTTCGAATCAATATACATCAAGCCCGAAGCGGTGACGGTCGTATCGCCATGCTTGCCGGGAGTTGGTTTATTTGCAGGGATAGTGATCGTCTGCATTGCCGGCTCCTGAGTCGGTGCGCCTGGTGTTGCGATCGGCGGCACGGTATCAGGTCCGCTGCCTTTTGCTGAATCGGATTTATTGCAACTTGCAAGTCCTAAAAGAAGTGCAGAGGCAAATAAGAGATTAGTGAATTTCATGGTTCGTTTATTAATTATCTGTTAACTGTTAAAATACGTATAGTTTGAAAAATTTTAGATTGCCACGAAAGACTGAAGCCTTTCTCGCAATGACAATCCCTATATACCATTCGAGCGGATTTTCCGTTCCCGCTCGGCTTCTTCCCAAAGTCCCATGTAACTATTATATCGCCATTCAGGAATAAGTCCTTCCTCGACTTCATCAATAACGGCGCAGCCCGGCTCATGGATATGCATACAATTCGGCATGGCGCAATCTTCCTGCAATTCCAGAAAATCGGCGAAATCAAACTTGATCAGATCGGGATCGAGATCGAAATGAAAAAATTCTCTGATGCCAGGCGTATCTACGATAAAGCCATTCGAACTTCCTCCGATAGGAAGCAGTGAAGCATTCGTTGTCGTATGCATTCCGCGCTGCTCCTTGCGGCTTAATTCCTTCGTATGAGCAACGCGTCTGCCAAGTAATGAATTCACGAGCGATGATTTTCCGACTCCGGATTTTCCGGCAAAGACTGCTAACTTATTTTCAAAAAACTTTTTCAGATCATCAATCCCGTCACCACTGATCGCTGAAGTTCTGATAGATTGATACCCTATCTTCTTATAATACTCCAGCGCTTCATTAATAAAATGCCGCCGCGGATTTTCTTCTAACTCATCAGCTTTATTGAGCACGATAAGGATATCTAATCCTCCTTCATGCCCTGCGATAATATATTTATCCAAGATGCCATTTTGGAATGGCGGATCACCGGCGCTCATGACGATGGCAAGAATATCAATATTAGCAGCGATGACTTGTTCGAAATTATCACTTCGCTTATGAGCCTTGCGCGACAGCTTTGTGCGCCGCAGAAGCACTTCGCGAATAACGGAAATATCGCCATCAGCAGGTTCGATCAGCACATCATCACCAACGGCAACAAGCGAAGCATTGTCATTTCCCGATTTTGTACTCTTTACCGATCTGGCGCGATACTCAACTCCGCCTTCATCCTGAACGATAAAATTTGCTCCTTCGGAAGTGACAACCCGCGCCTTCAACCGAATCCCTTCTTCTGCCGATGATGCAATTTCTTTTACCGAATGCCGCTCACGGTGGCGGACATCTTTCTTTCGGGTACGGTCAACATTGGAGCGGCGGATGCGCTCAGACCCCAGTTGGTCTTCATGGTCAGATAATTCATGGCTGATTGTCTCGTCATTCATCGGCTATGCTAACTATCTTCACGAATGAATAGTCCCATTTCCACCAATTTCATCCCCACTCTGCCTTCATCCTTCACCTCGCCACGACGAATCTGCAACCTTCCGCCTTTATCCTTTTCCCGGGTGAGCGTCTGTAAATCTATATAATTCAACAATATAATTGTGCACATTCGCAGGTTTTCCTCTAAAACCAAAAAGTCCGCCAACTGGCGGACTCCTCTCAAAATTTACGTATACTCTCGTTTCCATTTTTCCTCTGCTAAAGACTAACGACTAATGACTAAAGACTGACTTGCAAATATACGAAATAAAAACCCGTTTGTCAAGGTGCCCATCCAAAATAAATAGGTGCCTTTTTGATGAATAATTATTCATGAATAAGTTTAACCGTCTTCACCTCACCGCCCATGATTGAGAGGCGGACATAGAGTGATCCTCTTGGTAGAGTCTGTCCATCTATTCGCCACTCAGCCTCACCTTCGCTGCAGAGTCTTGAATCGGAAAATATTTTATTGCCGAGAAGATCGTAAACTTCGATCTTCATATACTCAGCATCATGCAAGCCGAAGTGAAGAGTTGTTTCCTTGTTAAAGGGATTTTGAGAAGCGATCAAATACTCAATCTTCGTGAGAGATGAGGGAGTGAAGCCATTCTTCACTGCTGCATATTGCGGTCCGCGAAGAATTTGCAGATCGAGGTCTTCAAGAGAAGGCAAGGTTGTATCGAGAGGTGTCAAGGTTGGGTTCTTCACTGTATCCTGCCAAAATTTCAATTGATCATATCTTGCTTTAGACCATAATTGTCCAGGATTTGGATTCTGAAACCAACTTAAACATCGATGTGAATCTAATAAAAATTTTAATACTGCTAACGCACCGTTTTGATCGTAACCTCTTTTATCGTTAAAGTATGTAAAAGTACTTAATATCGAGTATGCATCAGCACAATAAAAGTTCGTATCCATATTTAGATACAATACTTTCTTTAACCAAGCTTGATAAACCGGATAGCGATGGAGATCTGTACTCAGATATTGACAGCCGAAAGTAGCTCCCTGAAAATCACGCCAAATGTTAGGTTGATTTGCACACATTTCAATACAATGACGTGCTGTATCATATAAAGGTAAAAAGTTCTGAGCTTGATAGAGATAGTCTACCTGCTTGTGTAAACGGGTACACTCTGAAGTACTATCTAAAGGAATACTCATTGGGTGCAAATTTCTATTCTGGGCAAACGCTGATCCACCGTATAATAAAATCATACAACATCCAAGTACTATATAACCATTTTTTTTCATTTTTCTCATCCCTTCGGATTTGTTGGTCTGATTTCCAGCTCGGATATATCAGCATTTTGGGGAAGGCGGATGGCAAGCTCTATGGTGGCGGCGATATCCTCTGCCATCAGAGCTTTCTTGGATTTTAGCGGTAGAGACGCGCCATGGCGCGTCTCTACGGAATCTATGAAAAAATCGGTATCAACGCTTCCCGGACAAATGGTAACGAAGCGGATGTTGTCGGTGCGGACTTCTAAAAACAGGCATTGCATCAATCCGCGCACGGCAAATTTCGAAGCGCAATATGCTACGCCACCTTTAAAGCCATTTTTCCCAGCAAGCGAACTGATCGTGATCACTGTTCCGGTTTTCTTTGCCCGCATCTTTGGTAATGCGGCGCGAGTCATCAGGAATACACCTCGTACATTTGTTGCGATCACCGATTCGAATTCCTGTTTTGTCAGATCAAGAACGGATTTGAAAATTCCGAATCCTGCATTATTAACAAGGACATCAACTGCTCCGAATTTTTCTTCGAACTCCGCAACAAAACTATTTACATCACTCTCTAACGATACATCGCAAACTTTCGAGAAATATTCCTGCTTCGGAAAATTAGCGCGAAGCTCTGCTTCGGCTTTCGCAAGTTCATCTCCTTTGCGTGAGCAGATTCCGATATGATGTTTTTCATTTTGCATTGCAAATATTTTTGCAATAGCAAGCCCGATCCCTTTGGAAGCTCCGGTGATGATGATGTTCATAGATTTGCTCCGATAGAAAAATAAAAGATCGGATTGTTCAGAAGCAATGGTTTCTCGCTGCTTTGTGCAAAACGGAAATTCTCGCCGATTGCAAATCGCGCAATTCCTATTGGCGTACGAAAACCGACTTGTGCACCGACTCCGTGAATGAATGCTTCAAACTTGATCGACTCCGGTTCAGTCCACATTGCGCCAAGATCGTACCTGAATGTAACAAAGGTCGGGAAGAACAGTGCATTCGGAATTGTAATTTGATAGGTGAGGCTTCCCTTCACCATTTGCTTGCCGCGCCAACCATAAGCATTCAATCCATAAAAACTTTCGATCCCTCCGAGATCGAATTGCTCAAGCCTCGGCACGGTGCGATCTCCCAAGCCAATGGAAATTTTCGGGATGAGTGTATGCAGACCGGATAAAGGAATCGTCTGCTCGAAGACTCCGAAGATTTTTGTATATCGTTTATTCCCACCGAAAAATCCCGTGCCGACTTCGTAATTTCCTTGCAGGAATGTACCCTGATGCGGATATGCCGCTTCGTCGCGCGAATCAATCGTAAACTCGGCTTTCAATGCAGAGAGTGTTGCTTGCGGATCAATGATCTGCTGAGTGCGGATGGAGTAATCGCGCTGCCGCTCGATGCGAATTTCTGCGGTAAGCAATGCCCACCTTCCGACTGCGCCGCCAAGCTGTAGATTCCCCCCAATATCACGCAATTCGCGGACGACATCAGTGACGGTCGCTGTAAATTTTCCGTGTGGAATATCAGGATTCAGAGAGTAAACGGAAATATCTTTGAACCCTCCATAAATACTTAAATGAAAAGTAGTAAAGGAGAGAAAAAGCTCCGGCGTGGATATTTGCGCAATCGCATAACGCGAAAGTCCACCCAGTCCGCCGGTAAGCGAGAACTCCGTTCCACCGCCAAAAAGGTTTTCATTCGCATATTGCATGGAGAACTGCGCGCCGAATTCATTATCGGCAAGTCCGCCTAACCTGAGAATTTGTGTCGCACGTTCTTCGACGGTTATTTGGAGCGATGTTGCCGAAGGTGAGATATGACGTTCTGAGATAAAGTTTGTTATCGAATCATTTCGCATAAGGAATTGGGTGCCCTTCCACTGCGGCGAATGAAGCAGTTCAAGACTTGCAAAAGAAAAATATCCGGTGGCAGTGAGATTGCTCAACCCTTTTTCTCCGGCATCATTTCGAAAAACATCGCCGGATGAAAGTGGGAATTGCTGCATGACCAGATCCTGCTTTACCGAATGTAAACCTTTGACCTCAACAGCACCGATATGCCCTTCGTCGAGAAAAATTTCCGCACGGTTAGAGCTGGCAATAGTCCTAACGCTGTCAATTCGTGCAAGTGAGTACCCATGCCTGCGCATAAATGAAAGAAGCGGAATTTCAATATCTGTTTTGAAGGATGATGCGGTCAATTTTTTCCCTTCGGCAGTTCTGCAAATTGCAAGAAGCGAATCATGGTTTGCAGTCGAACTCCCAAATATATTTATTTCTCGAAGCGAAGGGAGAAGCTCAGCGGCGGACGCATTTGATTCGGTCGGAGCGTTTGTCGTATGCGAAAGAATTTCCAGTAATTTTGGGAGTGCTCTCCGCGCCGCTTGTCTGCCGGCTTCGATATAGATATCGGATTTAGTAAAGTCATCGGGCGCGCCATGCTCAAGTTCGGGAGTCATAATAAGATCAGCGCGTTTCATTTGCTCGGCATTTTTTTCGCGCATCATCAGCGTGATCACCTGATCGGCAACGTCCCAGGGAGATGCGATCTCCGAACGAGTGCGAAGTTCTGAAGTAGTATTCGACGCAATAACAATATCCGATCCAGCAGAATCTTTTGCAATATCAATAGGCACATTCGAAAGCAATCCGCCATCAACCAGAAGCGCGGAGTCGCGAGCAAGAGGATAGAATCTCAGCGGCACGGTAGCACTTGCGCGCATCGCAGCAGTCAGATCGCCATGGGTGATCATTCTTCTGCTGCCGGAAATAATATCGGTTGCAAGCGCAATGAAAGGAACGCGCAAGCCATGGAGGAAATCTTCTTCAGTGCCGAATGGAGAATTAATAACTAATGAATTCAGAAGCATTGTCAGACGCTGACCGCTTGCAATCGCCTGCGGAAGGACAGGGTTGAAGAAACCATTGAAACGCAGAGAGAGAAGCGAAATCTTCTCATCTTTTTTCCCGAACGAACGTTCGGGTCGGTGCGAATCGTCATTGAGATTAAAGACATCAGTCCAGTTAGTATTTTCGGCGAAGCGAACGAGTTCTTTCGGAGAATATCCTGCCGAATATAGACCTCCGATGATCGCCCCCATACTGGTTCCGACAATGAGATCAATGGGGATATGTGCCGAATCCAGAATTTCCAATACGCCGACATGAGCAAAGCCTCGTGCGCCGCCGCCGGAGAGAACGAGTGAGAGATGGGGTTTCTTAGATAACGATTGCTGCAAACCCGCGCTGCCTTGAGCATAAAGAACCGAGGATTGCTGCGCAAGCATGGCGCAGAAAATGAGAACGACGGAGAGATTTCGAAAAAACATTGTGACAATTCAAAACACCACTCTGTTTGTTCAGATTGCAGAAATCGTATTTGTAAAATACGGTTTGAATCAGAATTCTTCCAATATGTCATCGCGAGCGCAGCGTGGCGATCTAAAATATTTGGTTGTACTACAAAGACCTTCATTTTTTTAGATTGCCACGTCGGGCTATCGCCCCCTCGCAATGACACTGTAAAGTAATTCGTGCTCAAAGTATAGAAATTAAAGTGTCAATAATGAGTATATTTGAAAACGCTAAAGAGCTGAATAATAAATATAATTGCTTCCTTGAAGTCTTTGACGAGGGGCGCTATCCCGCTGCCTCGGGAAAACTTCAGGGGATGACGGTTGCGATCAAAGATGTGCTTGCACTGAAAGATGCGCGGCTTACGTGCGGTTCGAAATTTTTAGAGAATTTTACATCGCTCTATTCGGCAACGTGCGTTGATCGTTTGCAAAAAGCAGGAGCGCTTTTTATCGGCAAGACGAACATGGATGAATTTGCCATGGGTTCATCGAATGAAAATTCTGCCTACGGAGCAGTGCTTAATCCGTGGGATATTACGCGAGTCCCCGGCGGCTCATCAGGCGGCAGTGCAGTTGCAGCAGCAGTTGGTGCAGTGCGTGTTGCACTTGGTACCGATACCGGCGGCTCGATCAGACAACCTGCAGCATTCACCGGCACAGTCGGAATGAAACCAACGTATGGGAGAATTTCACGTTACGGACTTACAGCATTTGCAAGTTCATTCGATACCGTCGGCACATTCAGCAGAACTCTCGAAGATGCCGCTCTTGCTTTAGAAGTAATGGCAGGAAGAGATGAACATGATGCAACAAGCGCGAATGTTCCAGTTGAAGAATATTCAAGCGGATTAAAAAAAGATGTAAAAGGTTTACGCATCGGCATTCCAAAAGAATATTTCGGCGAGGGGATCGAGCCGGATGTTCGTGAAGCAATCGAAGGGGCAAAGATAAAATTAGAAAAAGCAGGATGCACTCTCATTCCTATTTCAATGCCTCATACAAAGTATTCGATCGCTGTTTATTATATTCTTACCACAGCCGAAGCATCGAGTAACCTTGCGCGCTTCGATGGAATCCGTTACGGAAAGCGTGCAAAAGAAAGCGAGACATTGCTTGATACCTATGTCCGTTCGCGTTCTGAAGGATTCGGACCGGAGGTAAAAAGAAGGATTATGCTTGGGACGTATGTACTCTCTTCGGGATATTACGATGCATATTATATCCGTGCACAAAAAGTCAGAAGATTAATAAAAGAGGATTTTTCGAATGCCTTCAAAGAATGTGATGCATTGCTGACTCCCACAACACCAACGACTGCATTCAAACTCGGTGATAAGATCAGTGATCCTCTTGCAATGTATCTTAATGACATCTTCACCGTCAGCGCGAATATCGCCGGAGCGCCTGCGATGAGTATTCCGATAGGACTTGATAGCAATGGCTTGCCAATTGGGGCGCAGCTCATCACCAATGATTTCGAAGAAACAAAATTATTTGCTTTAGCAAAAGAAATATTTACTGAATTAAGAATTGGGAATTGAGAATGGAGAAATTCTCGCATTCACAATTCCCAACTCACCATTCTTAATTCACAATGATCTTCTGCGAAACCGACGTGCCGTTTGCAGTCAGCATCACAAAATATGTGCCGCTTGAAAGCCCGTTAGTTGTAAAACTTGTTTGATGTCTTCCTGCATCGAAGTAGGATTTTTCTAAAATACGAAGCTCTCTTCCAAGCAGATCATGGATGGTCAGCGTTGCAAGCCCCGCAGATTTTAACGAGAAACCGATAGTGGCGTTTTCGGATGTGATAGGATTGGGGTGAGCGCTTTCAAGCGAAACAGGAAGCGAAGCAGCTGCGCCAGAATTTATACCGGCAAGATTAGAGAGATCAATATAGAACATGCCTCGTCCATAGGTACCTGCAAGCAATGTGTCATTCCCATGACCTTTGATCTTCAAAGACATCACCTCCGCAAGAGGCATTCCATTCATCAAAGGAAACCACGTTACACCACCGTCGTAAGAAAAGACCACACCTTTATCAGTCCCAACATAAAGTGCGCCATTTTTGGGGCTATAGGCAATAGACCAGCAGCCGATCGGTGGGAAATTTGTTGCGGGATTAGTAAAAGTCACTCCGCCATCTTCACTTTTAAAGAAATGTTTCTGTGTCGTTTGGGTCCCTCCTCCGTTGGAATTCCCTTGAGTCACGACAAATATCTCGTTATGATTATTTGGATTTGAAGTAATGCCTTCGACTAACTCTCCCACACTCTTACTCACCCAAGTGACTCCTTGATCAATACTTCTCCAAACATTATTGCCTGAACCTGCCCACATGAAACTCGTCTGGTCCTCTCCCTGCCAGAGATGGATCACATTTGAAGTTCCGACCTGAGTACTTTTACTCGGGGGAACAGAAGTAAAATTATCCTGCCCTCCACTCACGCTCATCCAAATATGAGAGTTACCTCCGAAGGCGACAATATTTCCATCACGAGAAACATCGTATGCAGGGTAGAATGGCGAACCTTCGCCGTTACCTTGATTTAGTTCATCAATGCGATAAAGAGTGGCGTTTGGCTCCATGAGGTTCGATCCATTAAAATTCAGGCCACCGTCGAGGGACTGGTAGAATGTCGTACGTACATAAGTTGTATAAACAATACTTGGATCATTCGGAGAAACCCATCCTCTTCCGCCGTCTCCTCCTCGCGTTTGTATAAAATCCGAAGCGTTGATGAGTGCCCTATTCGTCGAATTATCCTGACATCCTCCGGTGACAAAGGAGAAATTGACATCTGCATCTACCCCTACAAATTGAAGTGTTGCAAGTCCTTTATTAATCGCTGTGTTCCAATTGTTGTAAGGAAATGATGTTGACTTCGCAAGACCCCCGTCACCACAGTCATAAAGTGTATTACCGATAAACTTGAGTCTATGATGATCAGCATGTACATAATTGGAGGGATAATCGCCGGGCGCCACAGCTTGTGTACTTTTCTGTACCCAAGTTGCACCATTATCATTTGAACCATACAAATCCAAACCGGCAACATATACTTGCTTGGTATTGGAAGAAGAAACAGCAATTGCATTACACCATTGAGCCTGTGACCCAAGCAGCGGAGGAGGAGTTGCTGCGGTCATTTTCTTCCATGTAAGGCCTGCATCCGTGGACATGAATACACCATTGGTCGAAGAGCCGGAGCCAATAGATGCGTAGTAAAGATTTTGATCACCGGGAGCATTCGCAATTGCAACGCGACCAATAGATCCGGATAATCCGGTTATAGATTTTGTCCAGGTAGCACCTGAATCAGCCGAACGCCATATACTACCAAATCCTCCGGCAACAAGCACTAAAGGGTTATGAGTATTATATCCGATCGAGATTGGTCCGCCAAGACTAAGAGTCAGTTTGCGCCATGTCGTTCCACCATCGATAGATTTTAAAATGCTTCCTGATTGCGAAGGATAACCATTATTATTATAAGCTGCATAGGCTATCTGAGGGTTGATCGAATCAATAACAATTTGAGCATAAGCTCCACCAATTGCCGATACTTGCGCCCAATTATTTCCCCCATCGGTACTTTTGAAAAGTCCTTGTCCGGGCGGAAATTTATAGCCATCTCCTTCGCCTTCACCGGTTCCCAGCAAGAGAGTACTTGGCGGAGCAAAAGCGATAGCTCCTCCCATCAAAGTAGGAAGTCTATCTGAAAGATTGATCCATTGGACAGGATTGGTAGTAATATTATCCGTTTTCCAAACTCCGCCCGATGCTGTACTGATATAGACAGCATTAGGATTTGTCGGATCGGCGGTAATGTCACGAACCCTGCCGCTATTATGTCCGCCTTGACTTCCGGCAATTGGCTGCCATGCAGGTTGAGAAAGCGACTTAAACGCCTCTCTATTCTCCATTGAATGCATGGCATTGTATGCGTTCCGCTCGATCTTTGCAAGATCTTTCTCTTCTCCAGATGTGCGGATATTATTCCAGTATTCATTTCTGGCTTTTTCCAGGATTCCATCGTCGAAATCTTCACTCTTAACGGACTGGACCGTTCCTTGAGCGAATATCTGCGATGTGGCAAAACAAATTAATAGGAAAACGTTGAATTTAATGAATAAACGAGACATTCTGGTACTTTTCTTAAAATTTCTGAAAAATAGATAGCACATACTGTAATGTATAAAAACGGAGAATAAGTTCTATAAAAATAGATTTCGGAGGATAAAGGGGCGCTTCGGTTGAGAGATGCGTGATCTGTCCCTTTTAAAACGATTTAGATCGTCAAAGTTACAAGCCCGAAGCAATTTTTTTTCATTTTTCTTATAAAAGTGCTTTTTTGACTACACTTTCACTTTTGAATTCTTCTTCTCCTTCAGAAATTCCCGGATACTGTTCGCAATACCTTCACGATATAATCCCTGTTCACGCATTAGCTCTGCGGGTGAGCCGTGCTCGACATATTCATCTGCAAATCCCAGAAATTTCATTCTCGGAGAAAGACCTTTTACGGCATAGAATTCGGCAATTGCACTTCCGAAACCACCCATGATAGCATTCTCTTCGAGGGTTACAATATTGGCGAAGCGCGCTGCCAATCCTTCGAGAAGAGCTTCATCAAGAGGCTTGACGAATCTGGCATTCACAACGGCAACTGATATTCCTTCATGTGCCAAATCATCAGCGGCTTTTAATGCTTCGTAGAGAAGCGGTCCGAGTCCGACGATCGCCACATCTTTTCCATCGCGCATGATCTCGCCCTGACCAATCGGAAGTTTATTAAATCCGCTTGCCGCCAGAGGAACACCGATACCATTGCCGCGCGGATAGCGCAATGCGACAGGACCTTTTTTATATTCGGTTGCCGTAAAAAGCATGTCGCGTAATTCCTGCTCGTCCTTCGGAGCCATCACCGTCATGTTCGGAATTAAACGAAGATACGAGAGATCAAACATTCCATGATGCGTATGTCCGTCAGCACCGACAAGTCCTGCGCGATCGAGAGCAAAAATTACATTCAGATTTTGAATGCTGACATCATGGATGATCTGATCGTAGGCGCGCTGTAAAAAAGTTGAATAGATCGCGCAGACCGGAGTAAATCCTTGAGTAGCCATCCCTGCAGCAAATGTCACTGCATGCTGCTCGGCAATGCCGACATCAAAAAATCTTTCCGGCATTTCCTTCTGCAAAATATTCAGCCCTGTCCCATCAGGCATTGCAGCAGTAATGCCAACAACTTTTGGATTTTGTTTTGCTATCTCCAATAATGCCGTTCCGAAAACTTTTGTATAATCCGGCGGAAGCGGAGTTGTCACCGGCTTTGCAATAGCAGTCCCCGTTGTCTTATCGAACGCTCCTCCTGCAGCATGATAACGCTGGACATGAGATTCGGCTGGAGCATAGCCCTTGCCTTTTTCTGAGATCACATGAAGCAGGATAGGTCCCTGTTGATCTTTCACGAAGCGAAGCATTTCGACAAGCTTCACAACATTATGTCCATTGATCGGACCAAAGTATTTAAATCCCAATGCTTCGAAAAGCATACCGGGTGTGAACGTCGCTTTTAATCCGTCAATAATCTTACTTCCGGCAACGCGAACCCTATCACCTGCGGCATCCCAAACTTTATCTTTGATCTTGCGCAGAGCAGGGCTGGTGATAACATCATTAAAATAATTATGCACCGACCAGACATTCGGGGCGATCGACATCTGATTGTCGTTGAGAACAACAATAATATTTTTCTTTAGCAGTCCGCAATTATTCAGCGCTTCATACGCCATGCCTCCGGTCATCGAGCCATCGCCGATGATGGCGACAACTTTATAATCATCTCCGGAAAAATCCCGCGCTGTGGCAATACCAAGTGCAGCGCTGATCGAAGTCGAGGCATGACCGGCGCCAAAGACATCATACTCGCTTTCATCCATTCTCAGAAATGGCGCAAGCCCATCTTTTTTTCTGATTGTATGAAGTCGGTCTTTTCTGCCTGTAAGGATCTTATGAGGATATGCCTGATGACCGACATCCCAAATCAGTTTATCTTTCGGAGTATTAAAAGCATAATGCAGAGCTACCGTTAATTCCACGACGCCAAGACCTGCGCCGAAATGTCCGCCGACCTGTGAGATCGTATCAATAAGATACTCGCGCACATCGTCGCTTACTGCACGCAGATCGGATTCCGGAAGCTTACGCAAGTCTTCAGGAATTGAAATATTTTTTAGTAATGGATATTGATTTGTATCTGCCATCTTCCCTCTTTACTTTTTATGCTTGAATTCTACTCCTCGTCGAACTCCGATGTTTCAAAGCTTACGAGTTCTTCATGTACTTTGGAAAGAGTGCGGACTTTGAGTTCTGCTTCTTTCAAAGTTTCCGAAAGCTTCGCGGCGAGCATTGTGCCCTCTTCGTAGTGCTTCAACATTTCTTCAAGGGGGATATTACCTTCTTCAAGTCGGCTGACGATTTTCGCCAGACGGTCGAACTCGGATTCGAACGAAGTGATGTCTGCCTTTGCTTTTTCTTTTGCCATAGGGGCGTAAAACATTCTGCGAAACTAAGCCGTTCGCCGAACACTTACCTTCCCGTCATTAAAGATAACATCAACGGATTTGTCTTTCGGTAATAATGCTGCTTTACTAATGACCACTCCATTCTCGTCCTGCACCATTGCATAGCCGCGCTCAAGAACTGCATAGGGATTCAGTGCATTGAGTGTGGATTGAAATCTTTGAGAGCGAGCATCGGCAAGTTCTAAGAAATGTTTCATACGCGATGACATCGTGTTTCCAAATTGTATGAGGTTCGAACGCTTCTCTGATAAAGCTTGAGTAAGAACTCGTTTAAGTCCGTATCCGGTAGTGTGGCTCAACAATTCAATTCTTAAATCCGAAAGCTTTCGCTTCATAAAATAATCTAAGGTCGAAGCTGATGAAGAGAGCGATGAAAGCAATTCGTTCTGGTCGGGTGTTACTAATTCTGCTGCTGCTGTCGGAGTCGGAGCGCGAAGATCGGCTACAAAATCTGCTATTGTCACATCAACTTCATGCCCTACGGCGCTGACTACCGGAATCTTTGAAGAATAAATTGCACGTGCGACGGCTTCTTCATTGAACGACCAGAGATCTTCCAAAGAACCTCCGCCTCTACCGACGATCAAAACATCCGGGCGATCATTTTCAGGAACAAGATTCATCTCCGTAATTGCGCGGGCAATTTCTAATTCCGCTCCAACACCTTGAACCGAAGCAGGACGAAATAATACTCCAACCAGTGGGTAACGCCTTCTTAAAACTGTGAGAATATCATGGAGCGCTGCACCTGTTGCACTGGTAATAATACCGATCTTTTTGGGAAATCTTGGGATCTGCCGCTTCCGGCTTTCATCAAAGAGACCTTCGATTGAAAGCTTCTTAAATAGTGCTTCGTACGCTGCCTGTAAGGCGCCAATACCAAGTGGACGAATTTGGAAAACATCAAGCTGGTAATTTCCTCGCGGAGCGTAAACGGAAATTCGCCCACGGCACAGGACTTTCTGACCTTCCTGCACATCGAATGAAAGCTGACGGGTTTTCCAAAAGACACAGGAAATTTGTGCGCCTTCATCCTTCAGCGTCCAATACCTGTGCCCTGAACGATGATGAGTAAAATTGGATATTTCACCCTCAACGGTAACATCTATGAATTTAGATTCGAGAGTATCCCTAATTGCTTTGGTCAGGCTTGTGACTGAAAGCGGTTCTGCAATAACCTCCTTCACAGGAGCAATTGCAGCCTCTTCACGCTCGAAAACCAGAGCTAACGTCTCGGATATCCTCTTCGCCACAAATTAGCCCTCTTAGCGGACGATTAACGTCTGAGACTTTGAAATAATATTGCTGCCCTCAATACCTGAGAGTCGTATTAAATAAACTCCCGGATGAGATGAAAAATCATTCTTTGCAAGATCAATCGTATTATCTCCGGCAAACGCGTTTACTTTTCGCTCGAATATTTTCTTACCGGTCACATCATAAGCTGAAAGAGCGATATTGCAATCTTCATTCATCGTAAAATGAAGTCTTGATCTGGCATTCATAGGATTCGGGTAAATTGCGATGGCTTCAGGGGTATTAAGATCTGCTACCCCATCTATAGGTATATCCTCATTATAATACAACGTTAGAATCATATTGGAGTATAAATCCTCTCCACTATCTTTTAATGGGAAAACAAAGGATCCCGTATTTTTCATATCTAACCTCAGCGTATGAGGGAAATGAAATGATGCAAGAGTAATATGTTTAATAATTGCCGGAATTGATTGCGGATCCCAATCCATTCTTGCAATTGTTGTCCCCGGCACAGGGTGGAATTCAATTCCAAACTGCCTGGTAAATCTATCGACCGTTGGCTTCTTACTTATATCAATGGGACCTCCGTCCGATCCATCAATTCCTAATTCAGGACGGTTCACATAATAGCCGGACATTCTGAAATCCAGATCGCCCGTTTGTCCGGGTGGGTATAGCTGTTCGCCTCCGTAGAATTCATCAGAAAACCAGTTTTCTCGTTTGTAGATCATCGAATCTGATGCAATCGGATCATACCCAAAAATAACCGTTCGTGCAGAGTCATTTTTAATAAATAACTTCACATGCAAACTGAATTCCGGCACTGTCGCTTTGCAAATGCTGAAAGCGCTAAGAAGAGCGAACGATATAAATAACTTTTTCATAAATTTTATACTTCCCTTAAAATCACAAAGCGGAAGTTAGTATCTATACTAACTTCCGCTTCGCAAAAAGATTTCACCTCTTCCCTTGCGGGAGGAAGGTTATTTTGTAACGGTCATCTTTTCCGTCTGCACGAAGCTGCCTGCGCGGATCGTATAGAAGTACGTTCCTTCAGCAAGGTTCGATGCATCGAATGTAACAGCATGTGATCCTGCAGCGACAACAGCGTTAACCGGTGTTGCAACAACCTGACCAAGTGCATTCGTCACGGTGATCATTACGAACGACTCAGCAGGTACGCTGTAGTTGATGTTCGTGATAGCACCAAACGGATTCGGATAGTTCGCTTCGAGCGAATAACCGCTTGCGTTCGAAGAAGCGCCGCTCTTCATAGAAAGAACAACTGACTTGACGTTACGGTCACGGATAATGACAGAGCCATTGCCCGTTGACGTTCCGAGAAGGTTACCTGTGAGGTCACGGACTTCAACAGTGCCAGAGACATTGTCAAAATTCATGGCAATCGGATAATTCTTCGAAGCGAGCTTTACGACATGCTGATCGCCTGAGGTAGAGATGCTTCCGTTATTTGAAGAGAAACGCGCATCGAAGTCTGTGAACGATGGTGGCATTTCGAAGTTCTTCGAAGATGCTGCATTTCCAAAATAGAGATCCTGACCGTTTTGGGCAGCATCACGAACAGCAACTTTCGTAAGTGTCGTAGTAAGCTGGGCATTTGGTTCACTTGAAACTTTGCAGTTTGCAGCAACACGAACGTTATATCCGGCTTCATCAGATACCTTTACGAAGTAACCATGTCCTGGAAGCAAGTACGCTACAGTGAAGTAACCACGTGAAGGAACATATTCCCAGAAGTCTGTTTCAAACTTCGGATTTGTACCTTGTACCGGTGTCAAAAATACTGTGAAATTAGCACCACCATCTGAAATACATGTCGGTGAGCTTGCAGCTCCGACTGAATTCCAACCTGCATGGATGCGGACATTATCAACAGTCAATGAACGAGTACCGATCACTGATCCATCAATTACTGAGCCGTAGTGAATCATGTATCCGATACCAAACATCAGATTGCCCTGTACTGGTGGAGTCCAACCGGCATTCGAAGCATAGCTGAATGGCGTTCCTGTTGAATTCGGGAAAATCACCGCTGCACTTGGATTCGAAGGAATCACAGGAAGCGAAATGAAATTCCAGTTCTGCGGCTGGAGAGCAGCCGTCTGAGCTGTTGTGCCCGGAGTATATTCGATAATAAAGGATTTGATGTTTGGATCACGAATTACGATACAGCGCTGATTGCCAACCTGTGTAGCTGCACGCATATCGAAACTGAACTGACCACCATTTAAGATGTCACGGATAATCATGCGTGAACCTTCAGGAAGATCGGTCGGATCAACACAGACGCTCAATGGATAACAAAGAGGTCCGCCTGTTCCAAAATTAACTTTATAGAGCAATGTGCTATCAGCCGTATTTGAACGGATGTCACGACCCGTTCCGAGATTATTTGGATCTTGGAAAAGAGGATCGGTATTCGGATTCAATGATTCAAAGTATGCATAGCAACGCTTTGTTGAATCAGCATTCGTATTTGCAGCAGCGCGATCACCTACGGTGAAAAGATTTTCTCCGTAGAGAATGTCAACGCCATCCGTTGCGCCAGCACCTGTTCCGAAGGTGATGGTCTTCGTGCAAGTCGGTGTGCAAGAATTAGTTAATTGCAAACGAATTCCTGTTCCGGCACCAGGTGAAGGCTCATCAGGACGTGCACGGACGACAAACGTTACCTTGATACGCAGCGGCGAATTATTAGCGCCGTCACTCGTAATGGTTACGTAACCCGTATAAACTCCTGGAGCTAAACCACCACCATTAGCGATGATAAAGAATGTCTTCGATTCAAAAATGATCTGCGTCTGAGTATTAAAGTTCGTAATACTCGGGAAGAAGATACAAGGCTGCCCGCCGACACCAGTCAAACCAACTTGCAACCAAGTTTGGTCAGAGCAGATATTGATGTTTGTCAGACGTGATGATCCTTGTGCATCATCGATCTGCACCTGTTCTACTGTTGTATTGGCAGAAGGATCTGCCGGATCGAATATCAAATTCGGAAGTAAATCGTAATTCTTACCGTCAGTGCTATTGAAGATCGAGAATGGACGAATTTCAATAGTTGGCTGAGCAGTGATCACGACCGGTAAACGTCCGCGAATCTGGTCTCTGTGCCCACCGAGATTTCCACGATTGAAATTATTCGGATCGTACTGCGGATCACCAAGATGATCGGCAAATTTTGCCGTATCAAGCTGAAGCAATGCTGTATTGACCGTCCAGTTCGGAAGAATCTTGAAACGGAGATAGCAAAGAACTGTCGATGAATCAACGACAACCGGAATTGTCATTGGAAGCGGAACTTCACTTGCAGCCGTTACACGAACGATACGATTGAATGGATTCGTAATATCGTTTGCCGATTGCTCGGTATAACGGAAATAGAACGACTTCGCGAGAGAATTCTCAGCGGTAGAACTTTTTGTCTGCCCAACCGTCATGATCGGCGAACCGTGTGAAGGATCCTTGTAATCAAGCTCAATAGCCTGATTTGGATACTGCACTTGGAACTCGAAGCTTCTGATCGGCTCAAGGAACTGACCGTCAACGCCAGGAAGGCGTCCGCCAGGTCCCGGAGGAAGTCCGGTTGCGGTGTTCGGATTTTTGCTCGGATCTACACCATTAAAGATGAAGACCGGGACGAGGAAGTACCGAGCACCTCCCGGAAGAGCATCTGGAACAAGGTACTGTGCATCCGGGTAGTAATCTTCCTGATTGATGGAAATTACAGGGTACGGATCATAGTTAAAAAGACCAGGGCCCTGAGCCAAGGTTCTCCCGACGGATAAGAGGGTCATCATGAGCACGAAGGCTCCGATGGCCGTAAAGCTGGTAAGCTTACGCATTGCTGATTTCTCCTTACTGGTTGTTAAATTCAATTTCATAGGTCTATATCTAAAAACTACAGTTTTCGCTTATTGTTACACTTCCCGGGGTTTTATCGTTTCTTTTCCCCGCTTTTGTGAACAAACGTCAGTGAATTATTAAAATTTTTTTGCTTTCCGCCTGAATACTGTCACTATGCAACGCATAAATATCAGTAACCGTTGCCGTATAAAAGCCAACCGGCATTGATGCTACCTCCCAACGGAAATCAACACCAAACATCTGATCCAAAACTTTTCTGCCCAAAGCGTCAAAAACAACGAGATGTTTTCTTACGCCCTTATCAGACAGAAGATGAAAATTTATGATGGAGTTTGCCGGATTAGGAGAGATCACGAGATCTGTACTTCCTCCTGTTTCAGCAACGCCTGTTGTAACGGTATCTTTTTTCTGTCTCCCTAAAATGCAGAGTCCTTCAAGCTTATACGCTATTGAAGAAACCAGATTGTCAGCATTCAAGAACGTAAGCTTCGCGTGAAGCAAACCGGTACAAAGTGTATCTGTCCGCTTGTTCCCTTTTAGAACGATCTTGAGAAGCTCTCCGGGCTTTGACGTATCGAATCCGGAAAAATTCGCAGCAATATGTGTGGAGTCTTTTGAAACGGCTAAACTGCCATTTGCCAAGAGCGCACCCCTTAAAACTACAACCGAATCAAATGCAAGCGTATCTATATCAAATTCAAAAATTGCGCCTTTGATATTTGTGCTGTCAAGCGATGAAACATTAAGCGACAATACTTTTACAGAGTCCGACTCAATATCGGTGCTGTCGATCGACAACGTAATTGTCTTTTTCTTCGGTGGTGGCGGTAACTTTGTCGTATCCATGTATACGATTGCAAACGGATACCAGCCGACATCATCACGTCCGGGCGCATTGTCAATTATTACTGTATCGATCTGACTATCGGTTGGCAGACTTGCGTCATGAAGAGCATCAAATCTACTTGGCGAAATCATCGCTGAATCAGTAAAGCCTTTAACCGAGTACCTAACCTGAAATAATATCGGGTTTGATGTATCAAGCGATGAACTTGATAATACTTCGATCCGGTATTCACCAATCGTAGGATCTCCGCCGGAGCCTTTGAAGTCTGCATTCTGAGAAGCAGTCCCATCAAAGAATTTATCGGTGGGTCTGATCTTTGTCTGATCATAAAAATAGCGGCATTCAAACCCATGAAAGAACACAGGAGATCTTGCAGCTTCTATCTTATATGTAACATTGAGAACAATATCCGTCGTACTCGGTTTGACCGTAATGGTCTGAAAATGGATACGAAGAATATTTTTCTTCTCGCCGAACGCTAAAGAAGTAAGCGAAAATACGAACAGAAGAACCGTTAAAAAGAGAATCGAACGATTTTTCTTATTCACTGTCATTTGTCAAAGAACAAAATTATCCAAACCTTAGAGAGGCAAATGCCTCTCTAAGGTAGGAATTCTAAATTTAGCGCGCAACCTGCATCTTGACAGTCTGCACGTTATCACCGGCTGTAACCTGATAATAATATGCGCCTGACGCGACGATGCTTCCTGCGTTATCTCTGCCATCCCAGTTGAGTTGGCTCTGACCGGCAGCGAAAGTCTGTCCGCTTACAAGCGTACGGATTCCCTTACCGAGCATATCGAAAACGCGAACCGTTACTTCCTGAGAAGTCGGCAAGTTGAAGCGAATCATTGTCTGCGATGCATTCGAGACGATAAAAGGATTAGGCATATTCTGTTCGACAGAGAAGCCGTTGACGTTTGTATTGCCGACACCCGCGACTGCCAATGTTGAACGTGAAGAGCTTGAAGGCTCATCATTAATTACGACATTGCTAAGTTCAAATTCTGCAGGCACGTGGGTTGCAACATTAAACTCTAAGTAACCCAATACATCTCCATCAGAGAAGATACCGCTTGCAGCGAGAACAACTTTGCCATTTCCGGCATTGCCCTTGAGCATTGTTGTTGTACCTGACTGAGTTCCGACAAATTGCATTGCCGTAGTATTCAAACTCGTAACGTTCATTTCAGCACCCAATGGTCCATTGACCGTACCGTGAAGTACGATAGGAACAAGCGCCGTATTGCCGTTAATTTTCACCGCACTCATATCTGCCGAAATACCGGAGATACTTGTGCTATTCGAGTTGGTCTCTTTCCATGCCGGAACCGGAAGCGGAATCGGCCAAGGCAAGAACGGAAGCTTTGCTGCAAGATACATAAGAATGTATGCTGCATCGTAAGATGTTACTCTATAAAAGTAAACAGAAGGATAGAGTGGGTTGGTATAGCGTCCATTATGATTAGCATCACCATGGAATGCGCCTCTTCCTTCAACACTATCCATTGCAGGTATAGACTGCGCTACAGACTGTAAAATTAAATCTGCATCCGCAAGAGTAACGAAAAGATTTTGACTCACACGTGTCTTTGGCGGAGCATTTGGATCAATCTGTGTAAGATTAGCGTCTCCATCACCCCATTGTGCTAGTGTTCCCAATCCCTGCGGAGTGAAGACAATAGCACGACTTGGCAAGCAGCTTCCAGGAGGCCAGCATGTTGTCAAAGAATCGGTATTAAGACGGATCGGATCGCCGTTCGAGAATGTAGATTGGAATAAAGCATTCATGTGCGTCAAACCAACACTGTCTTCTATACCAACAGTACAACCCTGTGTTTTTACGTTTCCAGCACTACCGATCGGTCCGTAATGGAATTCGATGATGGCGCGCTTATCGGCGACGGAAGCATCGTTCGCAAGAGGATTCTCAATGATCTTCACCTGAAACGAAGCGATTGAATTTACATCGCTCGAAGCAGGGGGATGACTGATATTAATATTCAAATCTTTCCATTCAACAATGAATGTATGGATGAACGAACCCGGTAAAGCGTTCGGATTAGGATCCGCAACTGCAGTTATCGAGTACTGAATCTTCGAAGGTTTGAAGCCCTGCGGAGCGTCAGAGAGTGTACGATAGAAATGATCTCCGAAGAACGGCGCGATTGTATTATTCGGGCGGTTCGGTAGAAAAAGGAAATATTTATCATTCGTGATCGTTGGGATCGGATGCCCTTCGGCACGACCAACAGAAATCCAGCCGTTAATACAGATGTTAACCGTGCTATAAAGATTTCCGTTATAGTCAAAGTTAAAACCCGTTGGGATATCAACAGCAACGCCATCGTCGCGATCAATTGATCCGGTAAAATTATTGAATGCACCATCCGAGATCACCGTTGCAACCGCTAACGGGTTGTAGAACTGATTCTGGATCGAACAGTCATAATGTGCCCATATCTGTGCATGAGACGTTGTTACGCCCATGATCATTGCGAGCGCCACTGTGCTCATGCTGAAAAGAAACCGTTGAAAGAGTTTCATAAGTATATTCTCCTACTGAGAGTTGAAACCAAAAGTATCGTTATTAAAAAATTGTTTTCGAGTGGGTAGCAATCCGGAGCGGTGTTAAACCGCTCCGGAAATCAGCATACCTTATTTGTTCAATGTCATCTTGAGTGTCTGCGTGAAGTCACCGGCTGTCATTTTGCAGACGTACGTGCCGCTTGGCATGACGTTGTTGCGACTATCGGTGCCATCCCATATTACAGGATACTCACCAGCTTCCAGAGTCTCGCCAGGAACAAGAGCCTTCACTAAGGAACCCTTAATGTCATAGATTTCAATCCTGACATTCGAGCGCTCAGCAACACTAAAGCTAATGCGAGTTGATGCATTGAACGGATTCGGGTAATTCTGCTCCAAAGCGAACTGAGGAGTAGAGCTTACCGGAACAGCAGATTTAGGCGGTACAAAGATGATGCGAGCATCTTTCTGTGCAACGTCATAGATCTCAAGACAGAGCGAGTCACTGTTGATTCTCACCAACTTGTAGCTCGACGGATTATAATTTCCGCTGCCCGTCTTCATGTCTATCGAGAATTCTTTCGGATTCGACTCATGTACCAAATAGAAAGCACCGATAAATCTACCAGTTGTGTCCAAACAACTTGGCCTCCAGCAAATTCTGATCGGGTAGAGGAATGCTCCGTTATCCGATCCCGCATTGAAGCGGATCTGCCATGTTACCGTGCTATACTGGTTGGTATCCAAACGGATATCAATGAGCGAGCCTTTGAGTGAACCTCCGACAGGAAGCTCCCAACGAGCGTCAAAGACCGGAGTATTCGGCGTCGGCGGAATCTCGAATTCGCAATAGCGGATATCGAGTGAATCCGATGCAGCACCGGCTGCTCCGAAACAGAGTCTCTGAATATCGACATTCGGATGAGTTGCAGATACCTTGTTCGACACATAGACTGCGCATTCAAATGTTGGAATATCACCAACATAGATTTTGTAAGTCAACGTATCGGTATTTCCTGTGCCTGCAGGATTTCCAGCACCCCATGAATTATCGCTAACTGCGATCTGGATGAACTGCGCAGGAATCGGGAAGGCATTGCCATCGAAGTTAAACTTACCGCAAACCTGTACCCAAGCTGTATCGCTTGTAAGTATAGGAGCTGTTTTGTCACCAGCCGTTCTGCCTTTAACAAAAGGCGGCTTGATCGACCAATCCGGTCCGGTTGGGTTGATCAATGTGAACGAGAGTGAATCAGAACACATCATGCGTGTGAGATCTTTATCAACAACTGAGATTGAATCACAGAATGTTGTCTTGTTCTGAACGCAAATAGCTCTCGGTCCTCGTGTGAAATGCGGAGGATGGTTTGTCGAATCTACATTAAGCAGAATCGATTTCCAGTCAGCAAGTCCGCACTGATCTTCAACGACCACCAAGACAGTATCCGGTCCGCCACAAGCAGGGTTATTTATATCGTGTGGCGCGTCATTCTGACCCGGTGTTCCAGAAAGGACACCAGAGATCGGATTGATCTGCAACCAAAGCGGCGTTGTTCCGATGAGCGAGTCTCTACCGGCTTTATAGCGATTGTCTTTGTAGATAATTTCGCTTGATCCCTTATAGACCAAGTGGAACGTATGGTTGTCGCTAAAATTCGGATCCGTGATGTTGATCTTATTGACCACACCCAAGTTCTTTGAATTCAAGCTGTAATCAAAGTCTTCTTTCGCATTCGGAAGTGTGTCCGTTGTGATTTTCGGTGCGACATTGATGATTGCATGCCAACGAAGAGTTGACAAACCAGCATGACCGTCATCAGCCTGAACAGCCACAATGGTATCAAGCAAAAGCTCACCATTAACCTGCGGAGTAGGCGTAATCATTGCCGATGCAGTTGCAGCGTCTAGATCAATATGGATAATACCCTTTGTTTTGAAGAGTACTGACGTATCAATGTATGTTTTGATCCATTGCGGAGCAACAAGATCTTTATACGAGGTACGTCCATAGCGGAAATCCCATGTAATCGAATGGTCACCGCGGCTCATTAAACTTACTGAATCTGTATATGCAGCAACTGTCGAATCTTCCAATTCATCATCCGTATTGATATCAAAATCAAAGCGGAGACGGTCAGTAAAGTTTGCCGTGCCATTACAGCCGGTCGTTACTGAATCCAAGAAGCGCGGCAAGCTATCTTGTACATAGATTCGGAAATCATATGTACGAGACACACTGCGTACACAAAGTGTATCGGTCAGGAATCCCTGCGGACAGTTCATGTACGGTGGGAAAATCCATTCTGAAAGCAGTAAGCTATCAGGTCCGAGTCCATTGATTGGGTGCAATACATTCGCCCCAGAAGCTGGATCGATCAAACCATGCTCCGAAACAAAGTTCGGTGGGTAATTTGTCATCACCACATGCACAGGCTCGCCACCAGGTACGACATCCGGATTATGCGGAGTTCCGTAAAGTTGGACATAGCCATTCGAACCAACTGTTGGATTTACATTGCGAACTGTATCGCGAGAAATCCACCAAGGTAATCTGAAGTTTGCAGAATCCATGTTCGCGAAAGTGACTGAGTAGTCAAGCATCGTATAGTATGGATCAAACAGCCAACGTGGATCATAGAAATTATTTACATCATAGCCGCCGATACGGAAAAGTACTTGCTTTGTCTGCCCCGGAGCATATTTGTTATAAATGCTATCCTCGCGGACAAACAAGCGATTCGGATTAACCGGATCGTTCTGCAATTTTGCAACGTCAGAGACGAAGAACGGCGGCAATACATCACCGATCACGAATGAAAGTCCACGTGTTTTTGCACCAGCAAAACCATACTTCCAAAGCTGCGTACGGCTGAATACGTCGATCACGTCACCCGGTCTGACCGGAAGTGTGTGGTAACGCTCGCCAGCATACCAAGTTGTCGTCTTTGTATTGGTATTCGGTGAATTGGTATAGCAAACAGAGTCTGCTGCACCGGTAGTGTTATTAAGAATATCATTTGGGCTTAAGTTATAAGCGCGTCCGTCAAGAGCTGCGCTATCCTCAAGCTTTGCTGCGCGAGCAATCTCCTGATACGTGTTATCCGCAGGACGGATAAGTGACGGGCTCCAGAATACACGTGCGCGCTGCGCCGGGTGACGCGTTGCAACTGTAGAATCCGGAACGAAGTCGAGACGCCCTTTATATGGGAAAGTAATAGTATCTTTACCATTCTTTCTGCCATCCTGTGTTTCCTCTTTGAGGTTCACGCGAACAAACTCCTGCGTTGTCTCATTAAAGACGAACACTGTTGTATAGTTACGTGCACAAGCATCACGGTTAAAATCAAGTGTATCAATATCAGCACTCAAGAAGAGTGGGTATCCAATCGGATGAGGTCCTGTGAACTCGATCTGATACTGCATGATCTTGTTCAAGTACACCGGATCTTTCGAGAAGATATCACGAGTCCAACGGTGTAAACCTTTACGTCCTTTAGAAGCAAGACCAACGTCGGTCGGCAAGCCGAGCGAGAAAGCCTCTGTGATCGCCAAACGGCGAGGGTTATAATCAACAGTCTTGATATCTAATCCTTTGTCAAAAATATCATAGATGCGTCCTTCGAAGAGAAGAGTGTCAGGCACAGTTCCAATCGGCACAAAAGTATATGGCACTGAAGGACTGCGATTTGCCTCATAGACGTTTGTTAAGCAACCGGCAGTGTAGTAATCAACGAAGAATGTACGTTGAATTGCACCGATCGGAAGCGTCGGAAGCTGAGTGATAATATCCGGTCCTGTCTCGCCCCAGAAATTGCCTCTCAAAGTATCAACACCACCAAAGCCATGCGGAGCATCCGGCTCACGCAAAATGTAACGAGCGACGTTATCATAGATCGCATTACCGCGTGAGTTAGACTCATACACCGGCTGCGGTCCTTCGAAATCACCATAGATCGTTGCACCGGCATTTGGATCACCCGGATTATTCATATCCGGCTTCTCGAGATCTGTCGTTGCATTATGACGGCTGGTTGCAAAATTATTCGCAATAAGCGTCTGGTTCGCATTGAGATTCAAACGGTAGTTATCCGAATGGATAGCTGAACCGGTGAATGCCTGGTTCATTTCCATACGAACGCGGCTCAAGTAAAGAGAATCGATAGAGCCGGCAAATTGACTGACGCTATTATTGATAGCGACATAAAGTGCACCGCCACGTCCGTTGCGATTGAACGTAGATACTGAATCGAAGCTCGATCCAAGATTTACCCAATTCTGACAGAAGCGTGTAAGTTCACGTGGGTCAAACGGCATCGGAACGTTTAGCTGACTGATAGTCGCTGTAGCCGCTGCACCAATACCACCACCACCAACAAGCGTTACCGTAGGAGCAGAGGTATAGTATAAGCCCGGAGCAGTAACAGTAATACTGGAGACAAAGCCTGCAACTCCAGGATTTGTAACAGTAGCAATTGCAGTAGCTCCTGCACCTGCACCGCCGCTGATTATGACTGCCGGAGCAGATGTATAACCAGTGCCTGGGTTCGTCACAGCAATACTAAGAACAACATTGCTATTTGACGGATTCAAAGCATTAAACTGGTTTTCAACCAAGAAGCGGTTATATGCAGTAACTCCGGGACCACTCTGTCCCATGTTCATATAGATAGCGCCGCCGTTACCATTGATAACGTAGTTGCGATAATACTCAACTGCAAAGCAACTATCACGTGTACCTAAGAATTCTGCTCCGCCTCCCAATACGATCATCTCGTATGCAGGGCGGTTAATGCGCGTATCGAGCGGATTAACAAAATTACCTACATGCCATGAACGGCGAATTTGGTAATCAGGATTAGCAGAAGGATTCAAATAAACGCTACCACCTGCAATACCTGCGCAGTTATCAAAGAAGCGAACACGCAACTCCATAGAATCCCAACGAATCGGGAAAGTTGTCTGCGTTGAAAGGAATCCTGTTACATACGTGTACCAATTCTGGTAGATTGCTCCGCCTTCATAGTAAGCCGTATTGCTGATAAACTGAATAAGTCCCGAATCACGTACAAGTGGATTCTGCTGAATGACGTTATCTCCGTCAATATTTAGCGCAGGTCCGTTTGTTGTGAGTGAGCCGTTATTTTGCCAATCGCAATAAATTGCTCCACCTAAACCTGCAACGTTACCACGGAAACTACCACGATGCATAACAGCCAAGCCCGGAGCGCGCGAAGTTGCCGCTGGCGGCGGTAACCAAGACGGATCAGCAGAAAGCTTACTTACATAGATAGCACCACCGCGCATATTCAGATCGCCAGAAGCAGCGATGGCACTATCGGAATAACATCCGATAAGTGCAGTAGTTAATGCGCTGTAATTACCGACATAAATAGCACCACCGTATGCCTGCTGGCTGATTGGCGGCGTAAGAGTAGAGCCTGCAGGGTTATTGACCGTGCAACGTTCAAAATGCATTGTGTCAGCATACTTATCAAGATTAGTAACAACGCCTAGATGGAAGATATTGCTATCGGTATAGCCGAGGAAGCCTGATCTAAAATCACTGGTCGTTGCATTCTGATTACGTGCAGATATATAGATCGCACCACCATAAGCACCGGTATCAGGCCACAATGTATGACTATTTGGAACTGCAGTCTCATTAAATACGCGAGTATCACGAATCAAAAGCTTGCGAACCTGATGGTTTACCAACGCAAAACGTCCGTCATCAGACGGGAAGTAAGAATTAGAAGGAGCTTGCAAGAATGCGAATGCTCCACCTTTATAGATAGCCTGGCAGCTATCAACGATAACATCATAAAGCCATGTCTTCTGTGAGAACGTCGTCATAACTCCGCCCACACCATTCGAAGCCTGAATAATTGCCAATGAATTATTCAATGGTGCACCTGTTGTGTTGCCATAACAGAGAACATTATCAAGCGACTCTTTCTTTCTCATGAACGCGAAACGAACGTTCGCGAAGAACACCGAATCAGCGCCAGGCAAAACGACAATATGTCCCCATTCATAGGACTTGCTATTGACGTTAATACCACGGATCAGAATCCTGTTCTGTAAAATATTTGGATTGCTCCGGTCGAAACCGTTCGCGATGATTTTACCACCGGTAGAATCTAACATACGCGAATCAGACAGGAAGTGCACTTCTGCGCCTGGCTGAATAATGAGCTTACCCGAGATATTGTAATATCCGGAGATACGGTAGATCGTATCAGTTTGAGTGTTGTTGGGCGTACGAGCGTAGAATGTACGCGTCTGACCTGGAAGCAGGTAGCCGCTAACATCTACAATGTACTGCGCCTTAGACTCTTGAGCGATGCTCAAGAAGCCGAGAGAGATAAAGAGTGCGATCAAGAAACGCTGCATATAGCCTCCGTTAGAAAGTAAATGACGGAATGTTAAAAAAATCTTTTTGTCGCTCGCTGTCGCGGGCATTGGGTTCGTAGCTGTTTGTAGTAACTGCTTCATAATATTGATAGCTCTTTCGTTATTTCTCTTTATGTAAAAAAATCTGCTTTCCTTACTCGCCTTAAGAATCGCGACGTGCGACACTTTTTGTATAAAAAAATTCAAATGAGTACGCCGACATTTCTGCCGGACGACATCTCGTGCCAAATAAAGTTTGGCAAATATACGGATAAACTTACAGCACCACGCCCATTTTCAATAATTCGCGCTTTGCGGCGTCATCGAATTGTGTGCCCGGATAGTCTTCGAGCATCTTGCGATAAATCTTTATCGCATCTTCCTTTTTACCGGCTCCCCCGTAATTTCTCGCAGCTGCGAGCGAGTAGTCGGCATTCATAGGGTTGATCTTCTCCATTGAAGCTGCTGTCATAAATAACTTCGCTGCCGCCTCTTTGTTACCCCTATCTTCAAAAATAGTTGCTTTCCCTGATTCGACCGCTGCTTTTAAGAGCGATCCGTCCTCAGACGCATCATTAAATACCTGCATTGCGCTATCAAGCTTGCCAAGGTAATAGTAGGCATTGCCTAAATAAAGTTTGGCGACCTCTCCGGCATGGGTCGAGCCATACTCAGAAACGATTGCTTTTAAGCCGAGAAGCGGCTCTTTCAGAATCATCTGCTTAGGATCTCCATCAATAGCTTTGCGCCATTCACCTGCCTGATAAACTCCCATGATCCGAGAAACCATGACTTCGGCGTGTTCACCACTCTCTGCCTGTTTCGAGCGCCAGAAAATAAAAACTGCGACAAGTGCCACAATAACGACAACAACGCCAATAGCTTTCGACGAATTCTCTTTTACCCACGAAGAAGTTTTATGATACTTAAGAACAAGCTCTTCCGATTGGGAAAGCTTTTCTTCTTGGGTAACGACTGTCTCGCTAAGTTTCTTTTGTGAACGAATCATTTTTACAACTACTACTCTTACACGGGTGAAATTGGCTGAGTGTGCGCCCGGAAGGACTTGAACCCTCAACCTTTGGAACCGGAATCCAACGTTCTATCCAGTTGAACTACGGGCGCCGATGCGAAAACTCGTTTTTCGCCTCAAATTGGCACCTAAACGAGCATATTTGTACAAATATACGCTGGTTTTGCTCCAAATTTCATAAAACTGTGCCTCTAATAAACTACAGCCAATCAATTTTGTTACACCCTAACATAAAGAAATGCGCTAAAATCGCTACTTTTCTTTAAAAACTGAAGATTTATTTTTTTCCCCAATCAATTACTTCAAGTCGGACCCTCGCAAGCCCCATTCTATCTAAGCCGATCACTTTGGCTGCTCCGTAAGATAAATCAATGATCCTCTCCGGTTTTACTGGTCCTCGGTCATTGACCCGAACCTGAACTTGATCGCCATTTTTAAGATTGGTCACCCGTAACACCGTACCGAATGGATAAGTGCGATGAGCGGCAGTAAGGTCATTCGGATGGAATATTTCTCCACTCGAAGTTTTCCTTCCCTCGAACTCTTTACCGTAATAGGATGCCAAACCTTCCTGAGTAGCTGCTCCCTTCAATAATGGGGAGGCACATCCTATTATAGAAGATGCTATCATCCCTGCCAAAAATAAATGGAGTATGAAAGAACGCCTCATAGATATTCAGAACGGTGATTACGCTTCAATGAGTCAACAACATCCTTCACTGATTGGGCGCTGTCGCGAGTCGTAATGAGAATTGCATCGCCCGAGTGCACGACGATCAAGTCCGTCACACCATTGAGAACAACAAGTTCATCCGATTTTGATAGAACAAGACAGCCTTTCGAATTTCTGGTTACAATATTCTTTCCCGATTCAATGACATTATTTTGCAAATCTTTTTCGGCAAGGCGCCACACCTCATCCCAACTCCCGACATCACTCCATCCGAGAGCGCCCGCTCTGAGAGCGTACACATTCTTTGCCTGTTCCATGACGCCATAGTCAATAGAGACTCCGCGTATTTTGCTGTAGGCATCGGCAAGTTTGGTCTGAAAATCCTGGGAGCCGGGAGTCGGCACATCTTTTAAATGCTCAAGAATTCCTTCGGTATGTTCAGCCAAAGCTTTTTGGATAGCTTTTACTGTCCAGATGAACATCCCGCTATTCCAAAGAAAATCTCCTGATTCTAAAAATCTTTTCGCCGTTTCTTTATCCGGTTTTTCTGCAAATCGTTTCACACAGAAGATATCACGCAATTCAAATTCACTAAAATCAGGAAGATGTTTCTGCGACGGAAGCCGCTCTTCATCAAGTTGAAGATACCCATATCCGGTTTCAGCGCGTGTCGGATGAATGCCGATTGTTACAAGTGACTCTGTTGCTTTTGCAAGGCGTGCGCCACGATCTATAATACGTGCGAACTCTTCATTGTTTTTTATAAGATGATCAGCCGGAAGCACAACCATTATCGCCTCATCTCCAAATCTCTCTTGTAATATCTTGGCAGCAAGAGCGATACAAGGCGCAGTGTTTCTCCCGAGAGGTTCAGCAATAATATTTTCTTCAGGTATCTTTACTGCTTGTTTCCGCAATGCATCAAGATGACTGCGGTTCGTGATGATGAGCGTATCTGCCGGTTCAGAAAATTTACTGATACGTTCAAGAGTTAATTCGAGAAGTGAATTTCCTTTCGAGGCAATATCGAGAAGCTGCTTCGGACGTGCTTCGCGGCTTTCGGGCCAGAAACGCGTCCCGACTCCACCAGCCATAATCACCGGACAAATTTTCATAATTAATCTTTTACAATTCTTGGTACTCTCGAAGTGATATTCGTTAATACTTCATAGGGAATAGTCCCGATAGTGTTTGCAATTCCCGCAGCAGAAATTTCCGAAACATCCCACGAAATCATGATCACTTCATCGCCGATACGAATCGCATCGTCTCCCGTTTCGATCATAATTTGGTCCATACAGATCGTCCCGCGAACAGGATAAAGTTTTCCGCGGATGATCGCAGATGTTCTATTCGTTAATAATCTTGGGTACCCATCGCCATAGCCTACTGGGACAGTTGCTATCGTCGTATCATACGGCGCATGCCATCGGTGATTATAACTGACGCCTTCACCAGATTTTATTTTCTTTGTAAAAACAACAGAGCTGACAAGTTCCAATACCGGCTTCAGATCGTCTCCGTACTTTTCCTGAAGTTCTGCTGATGGCGGATACCCATAAAGCATAATTCCGGGACGCACCATATCAAAACTACTCACGGAAGGGTTCTGCAGAACTGCCCCCGAATTTGCGGCGTGAGCAAGAGGAATTTTAATTCCGGATGCTTTGATTGATGAAACCGTCTCAGAAAATATTTTTATCTGCTTCTCAAAATACGAGTGGTCAAGTTCATCACTTGTCGCGAAATGTGTTGTGATACCTTTTAATTCAACTGAATCTGAATGTTTTACGATTTCTTTCGCAAACTCCAAGGCATCTTTTGGCTCAACTCCGACGCGGCGCATTCCGGTATCAACTTTCAAATGCACTTTCGCTTTTCTTCCAAGTGTGGCAGCCTTTGCGGCTATAACTCCCAGCTCATGATGTTCGCAAAGAGTGAATTCCAAATCATGCTCTAAGAAGGTATCAATCTCATCTTCGAGAGCAGTGGTGAGGACAAGAATTGGAAGCGTGGTAACTTTCCGAAGCATCACTCCCTCTTCTTCGGTAGCAACTCCGAAGTAGCCGACTTCACCGCTTTCAATTGATGCTTTTGCAATGATCTCCAAGCCGTGCCCATACGCATTGGCTTTGATGACGGACATAATAATGGGCTTCGCGCCGATACGCTGACGGACGTAACGGAGATTATGAAAAAAATTCTTGGTGGAGATCAACGCGCGAGTCGGGCGCATTCGTTATTGATAAAAATAATGAAGATTCGGTCTTATTAAAATATCGCGCTTTAAAACAAACTGCGGAGTCTTTAGTTTATCGGTTCTCAATTCTTTTTTGTGCTTGACGAATATAATCTTTTATTCTCTCACTTGGATTTTGTATGTTCGAACCAAGTTCAATCATTTTTTTATAGACATCCTCATCATCGAATGGTCTTCCTTGCAAATGGAAATATTCTCCGAGTACTGCATAAATTGCGATAAGATTTGTATCGCCGACTACATGATCGTGGATCGTTTGAACAGCTTTCCGGTAATCGTCGCGGTGCAAGTAGGCAAGCATCAGGTTTGTAGAAACTTCAAGGTTATTCGGATCACTTTCCAAATATTTCTCCCAGTATTTTGCCGCTCCTTTATATTCATTCATCATGGCAAGAGCAGCCGCCATTTGCTGCAATCTATCGGGTGCAACATTAGGAATCGGAATTGTATCTTTTTCTTCGACAGGGAAAAGTTTATTTGCTGTATTGCGCCGGGCGATATTATCAATCGGATCACCGGTTTCCTGCTTTGAAGAACTTACTTCCGATAAACGAAATATTGCAACCCCAAGAGCAATGGAAATCAGCGTCATCAATAAAATAAATCTGCATTTTGCAAAGGGTTTCACGACCGGCATATTCGGCATTTGCTGAAAGCGACTATCGCTCCATTTTTTGCGAAACTTCTGAATATTCTCTGCCGATAGAGCATCCTGCATTTCCAAAACGCGGCGATAGTCATCGCGGGTATCAGCATCGAAGAGGACTTCTTTTGCGCGGTTAAGATCTTGCATTACCCGCTGGGCGCTCTCATCACCATCATTGGCATCGGGATGCCAGCGTTTTGCCATGCGGCGATATGCCTCCTTGATCGTCTGCTCGGAGGAATATCGTGGAATACCTAATATGGAGTAATAATCCTTCACTGCTTTCTTAAACGAAAAAGGCGAGCATTACAACTCGCCCCTTTCAAGAAAATAATCTCGGCTCCTTAACCCAACTTCGCAACTGCCAAACGGGCGCTTGCAGTATCAAGAGCGGCATGGAAGATATCGGTCGTAAAACCTGTCTCATGATTTGAATACCTCTGGCGAAGCTCTGCAATATCTCGCTCGACATCGGCGATATTTATGCTGCCAGGAAGTTCGGCGCTATCTGCAAGGACAGTCCCAGAATTATGATGAAGTTCCAGAAATCCCCCCGATACATAATAGTGCGACTCAACGCCGGAAACGAGAACATATTTAAAGAGTCCCGGAACAAGCTTCGCAACGATCGGCGCGTGATTAAAAAGAACTTGGAAAGTGCCGGCTGCTCCGGGTACAGTGAAGTTCACAACTTCGCCTTCAAACACTGTTTGACTAGGCGTGACAATTTTAAGTTTTATAGATTTTGACATAGCGGCGTGGAAAACAAGAGAGGGGGAAGGAAAATTCTCTTAAACCATAATAGGTTCAGAATTCATCAGCGTGACTTCTTCATAGAGTGCATCAGCACAAAAATCAAGTTCATTACCCCACTGAATATATCTCTTATCTTCGCTGATCTGAACTTGAGCAAAAAAAGAACGGTCGGCTAACTTAGAGAAGACTCCTCCTAATGAGATCGTTTCATTCATATCAAGAATCCCAACCTTTCCATCATCGAATGAAAGAGAAAGTTGGTAATTACTTAATGGTTCAATATCTATAATATGAGTTAGCATAAAAATCAATAATCTAAAGGATCGATCCTGAAAACATCACCTCCCTTTTGGCAACGGTTCCAATCCTCAAGAAGTTCTTGTTGATGCAATGCCGCCCATTCTAACACCATGGATTGAACTCTGTTCGGAACATTACCAGATAGAACTCTTATCGGTGATATTGCTACCTGTAATTCAAATTCACCATAAATAGCATAAAAATGAGGAGGATTATGGTCCCGAAAGAACATCCTAATAATAATGCCGTAAAACTGAGAAATAATTGGTATATTAAAACTTCTTTAATTCCTTATACCGAAAACAATCTGTCACATGATCGTTCACCATTCCTGTTGCTTGCATGTGAGCATACATGATCGTCGAGCCGACAAACTTGAAGCCTCGACTTATCAAGTCCTTGCTCATAATATCGGATTCTGTTGAACGTGGAGGAATATCTTTTAGCGATTCTCGTTTATTCTGTAGTATTTTTCCATCGGTAAATTGCCAAATATATTTATCGAAGCTTCCAAATTCTTCCTGTACTTTCAGGAATGCTTTCGCGTTTGTTACAGCAGAGCGTACTTTCAGATTATTTCTTATGATGCCGGGATCAAGTAAAATTTTCTCAATTCGATTCTCTGTGAATCGAGCAACTTTTTCCGGATCGAAATCAGCAAATGCTTTTCGGTATCCTTCGCGGCGTTTGAGAATAGTTAGCCACGAAAGTCCGGCTTGCGCTCCTTCGAGAATAAGAAATTCGAAAAGCTTCCGATCATCATGAACAGGGACTCCCCATTCTTCATCATGATACGAAATATAGATCGGGTCTTTTATGCACCATCCGCAGCGATCAATTTCACTCATAATCAAACATTAAAAATCAAGATCGAATATAACTAATTTTTTTAGATTCAGTATAGATCTGAATATACTTTACTGCCATCGGAATCATAAATGGATAGGCGAACCAAAAATATCTTCCGTCAACATACGCCGCAACGAAAGTATATATCCAAAACAGAAACGAAGTAATGATAGATACAAGAAGAGGAGTGTAAGAATAGGTTTTGAAAAACAGATAGATATTGCGCGGCTTCGAAGAGGAATTCCTTTTAAGATCAAGTCGAAACTCTAACCATGCAAGAACTCCGACAAGCCCAAAGGTAAGAATGAAACTCAGATAACTCTTCGGACGCACCGCATTTTCATATATTGTTCTAAAATTCGGCGTCCAAAGATAGTTGCTCACGCTTGAGAATTCCAGTCTGCAATACATATATCCCAAAAGGAACGTAGCTACTGAAAGCAAAACAAGTCCTCCGTTGATGAGTCGTTCACGTTTTGTGGTGCTCGTTTGCCAGACATACAACATAATAAATGGAAAGACCACCATCGTCCCTTCCTTTGTAAAAGGAGCGACCAGTAAAAGTAGTGGTAGTAGTAAATATTTTTTATAGACTGTTGCCAAGACGATAAGGCAGGTCATAAATATAGCAGGGGAATCGATATTACCGACGGCTCCATAATAAAACAATGGGAATGAAAGAATATAGAGCAGACATCCGGCTATACAAAAACCAAACGAAAAGGAATATTTCTTTAGTATAAAGAAAATACAAATAACTGAAAGAAACAATACAATAAGATTGATGATATTGAGGGCAGTGAAAGAGTCGTACGGCAATAGGCTTGCAAGGTATGGTGTGAGCGGTCTGAAACTGAAAGGCGCTCCGACGGAATCAAGCGGCATTTTATGCCGGAAATATTCCGTAAAATTCATATAATTATGGTTATCGGGAGAAAGCTCACCCGGCTTTAAGCCTGAGAATGATTTGATGATGCCTATATCATTCCTATTAAATCGCAGAAAAAGAATGAGGGCAAGACAGACAAAAACCAGAAGGATCGAGATCTTCTTATGACTATCGAACCAATCAATTAGTTTTCCGATAAGCCTTCGCATTATTATTGCAAACCGCTTTCTGTTAACTCCTTACTTACTCTCTTCGTTGATCGTCTTCGCCTTCTCATAGACTTCCTCGATGGCTCCGACCATGTGAAATGCCTGCTCTGGAATATCGTCGCATTCGCCGGCGAGGATCATCTTGAAGCTGCGGATGGTATCCTCAAGCTTCACATATTTTCCTTTTAATCCGGTGAACTGCTCGGCAACGAAGAACGGCTGTGATAAAAACTTCTGTACTTTTCTTGCTCTCTTAACGATCAATTTATCTTCATCGGAGAGTTCATCCATTCCGAGGATATTGATAATATCCTGAAGATCTTTATACTGCTGTAAAATATTCTGTACTCCGATCGCTGTATCATAATGATCATCACCGACAACCGATGGTTGAAGGATGCGGCTTGTGGAATCGAGTGGATCCACAGCAGGATAAATTCCAAGTTCAGAGATCGCTCTCGAGAGAACCGTCGTAGCATCTAAGTGAGCAAAAGCTGCTGCAGGCGCCGGATCGGTTAGATCATCAGCAGGGACGTAGATCGCTTGAACTGAGGTGATCGAGCCTTTCTTCGTTGATGTGATGCGCTCTTGAAGCTGACCCATTTCTGTTGCAAGTGTCGGCTGGTAACCTACTGCCGAAGGCATACGACCGAGAAGCGCCGATACTTCAGAACCGGCTTGTGTAAAACGGAAAATGTTATCAATGAAAAGAAGTACGTCCTTGCCTTCTTCATCGCGGAAATATTCTGCGAAGGTCAGCGCTGTAAGTCCGACTCTCTGACGTGCTCCCGGCGGCTCATTCATCTGACCAAAAACCAGAACGGTTTTATCAAGAACTCCGCCTTCTTTCATTTCGAGATACAGATCATTTCCTTCTCTGGTGCGTTCGCCGACTCCGCCAAAGACTGAATAACCGCCATGATGCATCGCGATATTATGGATAAGCTCCATGATGACCACCGTCTTACCTACTCCGGCGCCGCCGAATAATCCTGTCTTGCCACCCTTCACATAAGGCTCGAGCAAGTCAATAACTTTAATGCCTGTTTCAAGGATTTCCGCTTTCGTCGTAAGGTCTTCGAACTTCGGAGCGTCGCGGTGAATAGGCCAAGAAAATTTTGATTCGATCTGCGGACCGCCATCGATCGTATGACCAATAACATTGATCAGCCTGCCCAAGGAATTCGGACCGACCGGTACGGAGATCGGAGATCCCGTATCGAATGCCGGAACGCCGCGTGTCAGACCATCGGTGGAATCCATCGCTACGGCACGGACTCTATCCTCGCCAAGATGCTGCTGCACTTCGCAGATCAGATCTTCCATCTTCGACCCATCAGGAGCAGTGCGCGGAATGCTGATGGCATTCAGGATCGAAGGAAGTTTACCGTTGGAAAAATCAATATCAAGTACAGGTCCGATAATTTGAGCAATAATACCTTGATTCATAGAGCTTAGGCGTAAAAATAATCAATAAAATTTTAGTCGAGTGTAAACAGAAAGAGCGGAGAGAGGGTTTCGGGATAACTGGAGTTCGATGGTCGTGAAATACTTTTTCAAGCTTCTTCCCTGTAACAAATCCTTGATATTAAGGTTTTTATAGTAAAGCAAACCACGGAATGAAACACCTTTTCAGTATTCTTCTGATATTCGCTGCAAGTTTGACTTGCACGACATTTCTCCATGCCCAACAATGGGAACAAGTTGGTTGGCAAGGTGGTATTATTGAAGTTCGAGCACAACTTGGGAAAACACTTTTTGGTCAAGGTTACAATGTTGGCTTTATCGGAACCACTGGTACTCCAGAAGGTTTATTGACAGAGATTTATCGATCGACAGATGAAGGAAGGTCGTGGAAAATATTTAGGAAAGGGCTTCCTATTCTAACGTGGACTGTTTACATTAAAGTCTCTGGTGATTACGTCTATTTATTTCCCGATCGATTCCAAAACGAGACACCTGCCTTTGATAACATTGGCGCATATGTAGCTAAAGAAACTGATACTACCTGGACACATCTTCCTTTTTCACCCATTTATGGGTCTTCTCCATTCGATAGGTATAATACAGAGAGTTTTGACCCCTTAATGTTTTTTTCAAACGATACTATCCTAGTTCAATTCCGTGACTTATCGGTTAGGGGAAAATTATATTTATCCGCTGATAGAGGGAAATCATGGGCGCCAATAAATACTACAGGAATTCCTTTCGAAACACATTATATTAATCATCGCGCGTTCGTCTTAGCAGACAACGATTCTGGAAAAACTCTTTTCTTCAGTAGTGGTGACGCAGGCATTACATGGAAAAATCTTTTATTACCACCAGGCGCGGATACTAGCTATAGTGGGCCCCCTTTTTTTTTCAATGATTCATTGCTGTTTTATTTTAATTCGAAAGATAGCAATTCTTATAGAAGCATCGATGGTGGAGAAAATTGGGTGCGAATTGATTTGCCGTACCCGAATTTTTTTAGAGGTCGTTTTTTTTCAAATTGGGATCAAAAATCTACACGGCAGAGGACAGTAATAAATTACATCTCGCGTTCGTATCTGAAGATTATGGCACAACATGGAAACGTTTAAAGTCCTTGGATACTAGTTACTTTGAAGGGGTAACGATTTTTCAATTCAACAATCGAGTTATTATAGGAAAAGATGGGTTATTCTTTATAACTGATACCTTGCTCAGCAACCCTCAGACTTATCAAAGTGGAGTTGATTTAAAAAGCGAGAAGGGACTGCTTCTATATGTTGCTGGCGACACACTTTTTGCAACACATCCGACCGATTACTATTCCTACCATTACTCTGATTCAATAGACATATCTGTTGATAATGGTAACACATGGAATAAAAAACTCTTTCTTGATGGACATTTAACTGGAAAAGTGCAGTGGGTAAAAACACTTGATAAAATTTATGCTTCAGGCAGAGAAAAAAATAATTTTAATTCCTGTATTTTCCTTTCTTCCGATAAGGGAGTTTCTTGGAGTAAACTGAAGTCCCTTCCTACGACATTAGAGATTACGAAAATTTTTGCATCCAACGATACTGTGATTATTATCTTAGAGGAACCTCAATTAGATTCCTCGCAATTTTTTTATTCCATTAACAACAACGGATGGCACATTTTACATTTACCTAATGAAAGCTCGCTCAAGAATTCTGGATTACAGGGAGTGCAAGTAGAGTTTAATAATGGAAAAGTTTACTTAATGCAGAGCAATTTCCAGATGTATGAGTCAAATGATCTGGGGGGAAATTGGACTTTTAAAAACATGCCTATTCCTCCTAAAAGTGACTTTCAGACATTAGGCATATTTTTTTTAGGGGATAAAATCTTTTTGCCCACATTGCGCAATGACACAGGTTTGCTTAGTTTTCAGCTTTTTACGAGTGATGATGATGGAATCTCCTTTTTTCTCGATTCGACAACTGTGAATGACACAATAGCAATTATTCCCAGAATAAAAGAAAAAAATCTTTTCGCATTTTCGGCTCCTATATCATTCTACACTGGTAATGGCGTTGTTCAACGCTATGTATATTATACGTCAGATAGCGGCCAAAACTGGCATCAAATTCCTGGAGTACTTCCAGACGTTCGAAATTTATTCGTTGGGTCAGATTATATTTTTATGTCAGGCGATTTCGAACTTTGGCGTATTCCAAAATCGATACTTTCAACTTTAAAAACAGTCGGAACAAAATCTGCCGCATCAGTTTCGATCAATGATTGCTTCCCCAATCCTTCCGCAATATCAACGCATATTTCTTATACTATCCCTCAGCATAGCGAAGTTTTACTTGAAGCATTCGATGTGACGGGAAGATCTGTTGGGCGAATTGCAAGCGGTGCGCAAGATGTAGGAATACATCAGTCATTGTGGGATACGAAATCACTTCCCTCAGGTTCCTATATTATCCGGCTTACAGCCTGTGGCGGAAGTGATGAGAAAATAATTGAGATCGTGCATTAGTCCTTTCTCAGCATTGTTATTGGCTGCGATTTAGTTGGCTTTTAAAATTGATTCTCCTATTGTAACTATTGATATGCCGTTGTGTTGTATATTGCAATGTCATATATTACCGTTGATGAACTTCGTGTAGCTTCGCCTTGCACATCTGCCGAATGGGCGGATGCGAAAGGTGATGATCTTGCGCGGCTGTGTAAGACGTGTGATAAAAAAGTCCATAATCTTTCGCTCATGACTTTAGATGAGGCAAATGATCTCATTCGCGAGAAAGAAGGAAAGCTCTGTATCTCGCTCTATCATGGGTTTAATGGAAAAGTGCTCACAGCCGATAGCCCCGTCGCTCTGAGAGCATTACGCCGCAAATATCTCAAAGCCCGTGCGAAGACTCTTGGCTTTGCTCTTGCGATATGGGGTTTCATTTCAGGCAGTATGTCGTCTTGCACTACCACTTCAGGACTTCCCGCAATCCCTGATAATTTTACTTTCGATCTCAATGGGAATCATCGAGGTTCACATTTGATAGTTGGAGTGAACGATACGACGGTGAACGAGATATGGATCAATGCCCCCTCTTATAATGATAGTAAATCAATATGGATCTTTCTTGATTCAACCGAACGCGCTCCCGGCACATATACAAATCATCATGGAATCTTCGAAGCCGGCGGCTATGGCGACGGCTATAAAGATACCGGGAGTAATTACCTTTGGTACACCGGCGAATTAAAGATCATTTCTATAAGTGAAACTCATGCAAGCGGTACGTTCTGGTTCAACGCAAACCGCAGGACTCCCAGCCCAGATACCGTAATGGTAACAAACGGCAACTTCGATGTTGATATATCTTACGGAAAGATACCGCGATAAAAAAAATTGGGGCAAGCACTGCTTTATAATAAGCCTCCTGTCAAACCTAAGATTTTTAGATTGCCACGTTGTTCGCAAGCGAACTCCTCGCAATGACATTAAATTCGCATTCAAATACTTTAATCAAGAAGCCCCGCATTGCGGGGCTTCTTGTAATCATCTTATTTTAAGAAACCTGATCTTATTTACAAGTTTCGACGACTCTTACGGCGATGCGACGATTTTGCTTGCGTGCATCTTCGAGCATTTTTGCTGTTACCTTCTTGCCTGGTTTTGGCTCAGGTATTACCGGACGCGATGAGCCGTAACCAATGGTATTTGCAATGTGCTCAGGCTTAACACCCTGATCAATAAGCCATTTCTTTACGGCTGCGGCACGCATTTCCGAAAGCTCCTGATTATGCTTTGCTTCGCCTTCGCTTGATGCATGCCCTTCGATCTCGACTTTTAATCCGTCGCATTGCTCGGCAAGCGCTTTGATCTTATTCAAGTTCTCGAGCACGCCGGGCTGTGACATATCGAAGTTATCGGTATTGACGATAAAGAGAATGCCGGGGAAATTCGTCACCGTATTGACCGGTGGTTTTGGCGGACATCCATCAGGTGCAACACCCGGAATGAGCGGGCAATGATCAACACCATCTTTAAATCCGTCGCCATCAGTATCAGGATTAAGCGGATTGGTCTTGGTCTTATTGATCTCATCGAAATCAGTAAGTCCGTCATCATCCGTATCTTTTTTCAACGGATTGGTCTTATAAGTTTTTACTTCATCACCATCAGATAGTCCATCTCCATCGGTATCCTGTTTCATAGGATCAGTGTGATAGGTTTTTACTTCATCACCGTCAGAAAGTCCGTCACCATCAGAATCAGCTTTCAGCGGATCCGTATGATAGGTGCTGACTTCCTCGCCGTCATTCAAGCCATCACCATCGGTATCAACTTTCAGCGGATCAGTATGAAATTGCTGGATTTCTGATTGATCGTTGAGTCCGTCGCCATCGGTATCGGCTTTGAGCGGATCAGTTTTGTATTTATTAACTTCTTCGCCGTCAGTTAATCCATCACCATCAGTATCAGGTTTCAGCGGATCGGTTAAGAATTTAACTTCATCACCGTCGTTCAAACCATCACCATCGGTATCGGCTTTCAGTGGATCAGTATGGTACTGATTCACTTCCTGTCCGTCGGATAGCCCGTCGCCATCGGTATCGGCTTTGGCAGGATCGGTTTTATATTTATTGACTTCATCACCGTCAGAAAGTCCGTCTCCATCGGAATCCGCTTTGGTAGGATTCGTAGAATATTTATGAACTTCGTCGCCGTCTGAAAGTCCGTCACCATCGGTATCGGCTTTCAGAGGGTCGGTGTTAAATTTATTTACTTCTTCGCCGTCCTTCAATCCGTCGCCATCGGTATCGGGATTATTTGGGTCCGTTTTATAGACTTTTACTTCTTGTCCATCGCTGAGTCCGTCACCGTCGCTATCGGCATTGTTTGGATCGGTGTGGTATTTAAAGATCTCATCGTAATCACTAAGTCCATCGCCATCAGAATCAGCTTTGAGCGGATTGGTGTGATATTTTTTTACTTCATCGCCGTCGGTAAGTCCGTCGCCGTCAGTGTCGGGATTATTCGGATCAGTATGATAGATATCGCGTTCGGATTTATCCGTCAATCCGTCTTTATCAACATCCTGATCACCGAAAATATAATAACTGATACCAAGTCCGAAGGTGAGGAAATTATCATTTCCGCTTCCGGCTTTGATAGCATCGGTTATCACTGCGCCATTTCCTTTTGCAACAAATTCATCGTATGCTAATTTATCGAAATCATCAAGATAGGCAGTATTAGTAAAGTGATACAAACCTTTTCCGTTGAAGACGAGATTGTCGCTTACATAAAGCTCAAATCCAATTCCTACGACCCAGCCGACAGTATTGCGGTTATATCCGACTGCTAATAAATACGGAAGATCGACATCCTGATTTAAATTTCGAGCGGAGAAATTAAGCAACTCCACACCGCCAAGCACGATCGGAACGAACGTCTGAAGCGGGAAGAAGTTATAACTTCCCATAAATTCAAACCCGCCGTGACGAATTTTATTGATCGGCTCACGGCTGATGCCAGTCGTCGGCAATCCTGTTTTCGGATCCGGATATGTTCCCGTTCCGATCGCACCGGAACCGAAATAATTCGAGTAGGCATTGAGGTTGCCGTCATTGAGCTTCATGCGCATCTGCCCCGCATTATAGGCTACATGGAATGAAAGATAGTCGAGGATATTCCATCTCAGGAAGAGATCGCCGGAATACCAGAACTGGTTATCTCGGAAACTTCCGTAAAGCTTATTTCCGCCTGCATCAAAGCCGAAGGAAATACGTCCGGCTGTGCTTTGTGCCTGCGTTGGCTCATGAGTGCACAATAGTGTGCCGATCATAATAGCAACTGCTATCAGATATTTCTGAAGGTGAGTCATCATAGATTTTATCAAAAAAAAGAATGAAAGAAATTTAAATAAATCTTGCCGCTTTCTGTTACCGAATTATCGGTACAGACTTATGGGGATTAGCACGGGATGCAAAAGTACGAAGAAAAATGAAATAATCTATGAAAATGGCTTCTTTACGGAATTCCTATTTGGTATAGCAGCGATTCCTCGGTCGTCCTTCTTTGTAATGAACTGAAAAACCGATAGTGTCTTAATTTGAATTGGAACGTCATAGCAAGGAGGGCTTTAGCCTGACGTGGCAATCTAAAATCTCCTGCAAAATTTACAGTTTAGATTGCTTCGCTCCGCTCGCAATGACATTCTTCAAAATTAATTTCAAATTAAGACACTACTGTAAAACCAAAGATGTAACTCTCTTGGGGATCTTGCGTGTTTCCAAGAATAATATACATATAAAATTCTATGTCTAAACTTCTCGTAGCTATTGCACTCGTATTCTTCGCGCAAACTTCATCAGCGAAGCTCTTCCAAGTCGGGGCTTCGCGTACATACACATCTCCGAGCACGGTGATTAATCTTGTCACTGATGGCGATACGGTGGAGATCGATGCCGGGCTTTATTCCGGTGATGTCGGCTCGTGGCATGCAAATAATTTATTCATACATTGTCTCAATGGTATGGCTCATCTTGAGGCTGCAGGAAAAAATGCAGGCGGCAAGGCGATCTGGGTTATCACGGGAAATAATACACATATCGAAAATATAGAATTCTCCGGCTGCTCGGTTTCCGATAAGAACGGAGCGGGAATACGGCAGGAAGGAAATAATCTCGAACTTCGTCATTGCTACTTCCATGATAATGATGACGGAGTACTTACGAATGCAAGCCCGACGAGCGATATTCTTTTCGAAGCCTGCGAATTTGCCCGCAACGGTTTTGGTGATGGCTATTCACATAATATGTATATCGGCAATGTGCATAGCTTCACGATGCGCTTCTGTTATTCGCATCATGCAAAGATCGGGCATTGCGTGAAATCTCGCGCACTGAATAATTATATTGAGTATAACCGAATTATGGATGAAGACACCGGCTCGGCAAGTTATCTCATCAATCTTCCTAATGGTGGCTTCTCGATCATTCTCGGCAACACCATGATGAAAGGAGTGAATGCGCAAAATAGAGTGCTCGTAGATTACGGCTCCGAAGGATTATCGAATCCGTCAAAGCAATTATATGTCGTCAATAATACGATGGTCTCAACTCGACCTGGAGGTGCGACTTTTGTTGCTGTTGCTAACGGGACTGATACTGCGAAAATAATTAATAATATTTTTGCTGGGGCAGGCACGATATATACTGGAACAGCTGATACTATAACAAATGCTTATTCTGCGACATACCAATTCCCTTTCGTTGATTTTGTAAAATATAACTATCAACTTTATGGAGATGTTATCTACCCTCATCTACGGGGATCAAATCCAGGTTTCGCAGGCAGTTTTTCTTTAGCTCCTACTTTCGAATATGTAGACCCAGAAGATAGCATCATTCGATATGGATCAGACTTAGCAGGTGCATTTCAAAATCAATTTGGAGCAGTAAATACAAAAACGCAACTAATTTCAACTCTTAATTTCCCCAATCCCTTCTCCGAAAAAACAACGATCAATCTCAGCGATGCAATAAATGGTGAATCCCAGCTAACTATTAACGTCCAAAATCAACTCGGAGAGATCGTCGTCTCGAAAAAACTCATCCCAGAAAATTCACAGATCGTTTTCGAACGCGGAAATCTTGCGGAAGGAATTTATTATTATCAGATCATAAACGCGAAAGGCGAAAGAATTGCGATGGGGAAATTTGTGGTTCAATAGATTTCGTCGTGAGATCCTATCCCTAACAGTATAATTTCTTCTTCTTCGCGCGTTCTTTTCTCGATAGAGAAAGTTATGCGGCAATCATAACCACATTTACAAGCATAAAATCCTTTATATATTCCTCCCAGTTTATGGGCTGCCAAGAAAGGGGCAAAGACATCTTCTCTCATTAAGAGAAGGACTTGATCAATTCGTTTTTTAAATTGCTTATCGTTGCCAACGAATTTTCGAAATTCACGTTTGAATTTAGAGGTGAGGACAAGTTCTCGCATTAATTACTCTGCTTTCGCAAATTCGGTATCTAAATCGGCAATTATATTTTCGAGAGGCTGGGACGTTATTTCTCTGCGATGATAAGCTGCTACAAGCTCATTCATCTCTTGAGCATTTTGCAAACGATGTTCCTCACTCAGGCGCTTCCGAAGAATATCGACAAGTTCATCCCGATCTTCAATGGGAAGAAGCATTGCATAATCAAGAGCGCTGTCTATAGTTACCGTTTGCATATTTTTTTTAACAAGAAATCGGAAGAAAAATTCACTTGGTTCACTTTGCCAGTATCATCGTCTTCCGATCAACAATATCTCCGGCTTGGAAGACGTACATATAGGCTCCGCTTGAATAAGGGCTGCCATCGAATTGGTAGTTGTAGATGCCGGGAGTTTTTGCCTCGTCAACGAGGACTCCGGCTAATCTGCCTAACATATCATAGAGGGTGATTCGGACATTCACTGCGCTTCCTTCCGAGTTTGGTGCAACAGCATATTGAATGTGTGTTGTTGGGTTGAAAGGATTCGGATTATTTTGCTCGATACTTGTGGTAATATTTCCTGTTGATATACGAACAGGTGTACACATATCGGAGATGGTGATCCTGCCCGGAGTCGTAGTTGCAAAGGGTTCGAGCGAATTGCTGAAACTAATATTTCTCTGCACGAGGTTCGTGAACTGCCCGACCTTCGCATCAGCATGAGCGCGGAAGCGAAGTGTCACAAGCGAACCTGACGGACCGAAATGTGACGTTGTGGTGCTGATCGCGATCCCGATTCCTCCGGGTGAAGTATTCACATTAAGATTCCATTGATTCGAATTGATAAGCGCACCCTTATTCACCGAAACAAGATCAAGAAGCGACGCATCATAAACGATACTATCAACTAAACTCGTGACAGGCGTGAGTGTGCTATCAAGCGGATCGGTAACATTAATGAGTTTTTGCGTGGCGTTCACTTCGCTTCCTGCATTTACGTAATAGTTGGTATCAATCGCAAGCTTGACAGTCAGCGGCTGATGATCGCAGCCTTTGAAGGTGATCGTTGATGATGTGCCGTCATCAAACGTTAACACAAATTTGCCGTCATGGTTAGCGCAGAAAGGAATATGAACCTGAGGCGAAAACGTGATATTATACGTAACTCCTTGGCCGGGTGTGAACGTAAATGCTCCTTGAGCTTTCACCGGACTAATAGAATACTCTGCCGGATTCGTATTGAGCGTCGAGACAACATTCAGATCAGTCGCTGCCTTATAATAATTTACGAAATCATCGTTGAGCGTACGCGACTGTCCGATAATAATCTGCCCAAAATCCAACACGTCTTTTTCTAACTGCGGTATCGGTTCTCCCGCAACTCCTCTTGCGTAAAAATGAAATAACGTGCCGTCATCGGTCACTACATCAAACTTTTCAAAATATGGACCGTCCACTTGAGGCGCAAACGTGACAGATACAGGTCCTCTGCCGCCGGCAGGCAGCAATAATGGCGTGCCGACAATAATAAAATTCGGCGTACCGCTTTCCGGTGTAATGCTTGTGATAGTGGCAGGAGCATTATTTAAGTTTACGATAACTTCCTGAAGCGTTTTCGTCCTTCCTTTTCTTATGCCGCCAAAATCCAGTGTGTCAGGAATAAATGCAAGCTGCGAACTAATGCCATTTCCGTATAAGTAAATTATTTTTTCCTTATCGGCTCCGAAACCATTGGAGGAAAAAATATGAAATTCGGCGCTGTCGCGCATATTCCCGGTCGGGGTATAAGTAAACTGGAATTCATTCGTCGTATCGGTGATGACAAAAGAAACCGTGCGTTCGCTCTTCACAAGAAATTTCGAAGCAGCAGCGCCGATCATCGAAACATTATCAACTTTGTAACCATCAACTCCGTAACTTTCTATTGAATCGAGAAGCATTTTCGGAGTACTGACCGTCACATTGCCGAAATCAAGTGTATCTTTTTCTATTGCAATGCCCGGAGTTTCGCGTGCAACATCGATCAAAATATTTCCGGAGTTATCGCCATATTGCGAATCATTAAACCGGAATGCTAATGGAAAACCGGTGCTTGGAATACTTGCATCATAGATATGATTCGGAGCGAAACTAATGATCGGCTGAAATCCGGACACCCTCCAGAAATTATAGAACCAATCCTCGTTCGTGCCGTCATATTTTACTTTCAACGAAACCGGAATAAATGTCGGTGCCACGCCGATTCCGAAAACCGAAATATACCAACTTGCATCGGCTTGTTCATTTTGCGCCGAAACTTTCACCACTCCCGTAGCATGAACTCGGTACTTCATCCCGCTAATGAGATTTACATTCGGGAAATTCACCGTCGTGCCATCAGATGGCACAGGCAAGACTTGGCGAGGAGTAATTATTTGCCATGGTTTCCACGGCTGCGCTGAAGCTTGTGAAGCTCCGAGAATGAATATCAGAAAAAGTGCGGAAACGTGGCGTAAACCCATTATTGCTGTTTCAAAAATTATGCACGGGGAAGTCAACATTGGTATAACATAAGTTCAGTGATTTTGTTCTATGCGTATTCATCATTATAACTGTGTCATTGCGAGAAGGGCTTTAGCTTGCGCGGCAATCCCAAAAGTTTAGCTGTCATTCTGAGCGAAGCCATAATTCGCGATAGCGGATTATGGCTGAGAGAAGAACCCCGTTAATCGTGGTAAACCGTAAGGACTACAAACTATTACGGGATTCTTCACATCGTCAGTTATTGCTAACGCAACAACTGATCTCCGTTCAGAATGACAAGTAAATCAGGGGATTGCTTCGTCGTCCGCAAGCGGACTCCTCGCAATGACACTGTAACTATCGTATTTTTGCCCAATGGAAATTCAGACATCGCCGTCATATAAGATCCGCCTGCCCCTTTTTGAGGGTCCGATGGATCTGCTTTTATTTTTCATCAAACGCGATGAACTCGATGTCTATGACATTCCCGTTCATAGCATTACGATGGAATTTTTGGATTATTTGCGCCTGATGCAAGCGCTTGATCTGGAAGTTGCCGGAGATTTTATCGTTGTCGCTGCTGAGCTTTGCCAGATCAAGGCAAAGATGCTTCTTCCTCGCGAAGAGCGCACTGAAGAAGGCATCGAAGAGGAAGATCCTCGCGCTGATCTTGTCCGCCGATTGATCGAATACCGCCGCTTCAAAGAAATGAGCCAGGAGCTTGGCACGCTCAGCGAAGAAGCCCGTAAAATTTATTACCGCGAGTATTTCAAAGGCGATGATCGCACTGCACCGACCGAAGAAGAGGAGGAAAATGCTCTCGGCAACGTTACGCTCTTTCATTTGCTCACAGCGTTCCGCAAAGCGATGGAGCGCGCACCGCTCATCAAGCGCTCGCATGATGTAGAACTCATGCCGGTATCAGTTGAAGAGCAATCGGAGATGATCTTAGATACTCTTGCCATGAAAGGCGAAATGAATTTCATCGAGCTTTTTGCCGATTTTATCGATGCTTCTTCTGTTGAAGAGCTTTCTGTGCCTGTCAGGCTCCGCATTGTTGTGACCTTTGTGGCATTGCTCGATCTTGTCAGGAATCAGCTAATCGCTTTGCGTCAGCATGAAGCCTTTGATGAAATAATTTTGTTCAAGCCGTAAGTTGTATTTTCAGTGGCGCGGACTTTAGTCCGCGCGGACAGACTAAAGTCCGTCCCACTATTTTTTTCTCAATGCGATTAGATTATACCAATCCCGAATCTCTTCTCTCCATCGTCGAAGCTCTTGTCTTCGCAGCCGATGAGCCACTCTCTGCGCTGGAAATTCGCTCGCTTATTTTAGATGAGCCGGTGATCCGCACCGATGGCACTGAGCCAACACCCGATATTTTTACCGATGCAGCACCCGCATCAGGCGGTGAATTGCCTGATGAAACACCTGCACCGAAAAAGAAAAAAGCAAATCTGCTCGACCTGACGGTTATCAAAGATGCGATTCGCATCCTGAATAATACGTACGAAGAATCGGGCAGAACTTTCCGCATCATCGAGATCGCCGGCGGATTTCAATTCGCAACACGCTCCGATGTGGCAATGTATGTTTCGCGATTATATAAAGAACGTTCGCGCAGAAGACTATCCGGCGCAGCGCTGGAATCGCTTTCGATCATTGCCTATAAGCAGCCCGTATCGAAATCGGATATTGAAAATATCCGAGGCGTCAATTGCGATGAAGTCATTAAATCATTGCTCGAAAAAAATCTTATCACGATCACCGGAAGAGCGGAATCAGTCGGAAGACCGCTGCTCTACGGAACGACGCAGGATTTCCTGCGCCACTTCGGATTAGGATCCATGCGCGACTTGCCGAAGCCGCGTGAGATCGAAGAACTCCTTAAAGAAGAATCGGTAAAAGCAACGACACTCGAAGAAGCAGCAAACGAATTTGTAGATTCAAATGGCACAAAAGAAGATTCAATTACCCTTGACGAAGTCATCTCCCTCGCCAAGGAAGAGCAGCAGCTCACCGAGGAAAACCTCGACCGGACCGAAGAAGAGACTGACGTTATCGTCGCCATCTCCGAGAACTGAGCGCAGACCGAGCGGACGTCCTTCGGGATTTGGAGATCGTGACAGAAAAAAACCTTTTTCTTCACGCTCACCACGTACTACAACTCGCGAACCACGTTCGACGAGCACAACTCCGCGAAAGAAACTGACACTCGCTCCAGTCGGAAAAAGTTTCTCTCCAGTGGGACGGACTCTTAGTCCGTCACCCAGACCATCGCGCGACCGCGATTCGCGCTTTGAAGGACGCGATGCAAGGAGTTCATCACTCCGCATATCACGCCCGGATTCCCGCGCACCTCGCAGCACATCCGACGGACCAAGAAAAAGAATATCTCTTTCGCCATCATCATCTCCGACAAAAGTGGAACGGACTTCAGTCCGTTCAAGCACATTCAAATCTTCTCCGGCAAAATCTTTCCGAAGTTCGGATGCAACTCCGAAAATAAAAGTAAGGAAAAGAATTTCTCTAACCGAAACTCGAGCGCCAAAAACCGAAGCTCCGCTTAAAGACACCGTTCGCCTCAATCGTTTCATCTCCTCTGCAGGAATTTCTTCGCGCAGAAAAGCTGATGAACTCATCGAGCGCGGCAAGGTAACGGTCAACGGAAAAACCGTGAAAGAGCTTGGTATCCAAGTTGACCCAAATAAAGATCTTGTCACTGTTGACGGCAAAACGATCTCGATGAAGATGCATCACGTTTATCTTCTGCTTAATAAACCGAAGGATGCGATCTCGACTGTTAAAGATGAATCCGATCGCAACACCGTCATGAATTATGTCAGCACTCATGAGCGAGTGTATCCTGTCGGAAGACTTGATAGAAATACAACGGGCGTTTTGCTTCTCACGAACGACGGCGACCTCACAGCACGCCTGACGCATCCGAAATATCAGATCGAGCGCGAGTATCATGTCACACTCGATAAGCCACTCAATAAAGAAGATGCTCAGAAGATCGCAACAGGTGGTGTTGATCTTGGCGAAGGCGAAATCAGTTCGCCGATCCATGTAGCGTTTGCGCATAACGATCCGAAGGATGTCTATGTCGTGATTCGCGAAGGCAAGTACCGCGAAGTCCGCAGACTTTTTGAAGCATTTAATTACGATGTCCGCAAACTCGATAGAACCATGTTCGCCGGCATCACCCATCGCGGCATGAAGCGCGGCGTCTCCCGCCCACTCACACCTCGCGAAGTCAAAGACCTGATGAAACTCGTAGGATTAGATCCGAAAAGTAAGTGGGATTTTTAAGAGGTTTTATTTTCTCCAGTTAATTTAGACTATATTCTTTTCAGGGAATATATTTATAAATTGAGCCGGAGAAATAATTTTAATTCCCCGGTATGGATCCATTGTTAAGAGATCATTATCTCCACTTATAATATGGGTCGCATTACCATCCAGTGCAAGTTCAAGAAATTTATTGTCTTTTAGATCGGAACAATCCGCAACCATTGTGCTCACCTGAACCAAGGTCGCTTTAGAAATCAATGCACGGAGAAAATTAATTCTGTCCTCTATGCGGGAATACTTATTCAGTTTCGGACGACGAAGAACTTCATCAAGTTCAGTTAACGTTTCTTCGGAAATAAGAACTATCTCATGCTTCAGAAGGAAAGATAATACTTTTCTCGGTACGGAGTCTTTTCGCAGAGCAGTGCTAACAATAACATTTGTATCGACAACAATACGCTCAGGCATTCTCAGCGAGAATCTCTTGGAGTTTACTATCGGTTAAACCCTTGCTTTCGGCATAATCGCTCATACTATCCATTATATCTTCGATAGAAGGTACGTTCTGTTTCTGAAGACCTTGCTTGAGGAGAAGCGAAACGAGCATTTGAATCTTCTTCTTTTCTTCGCTGGAAGCCACAAAAAAAGACTCCGCTGCTTGCGTATCAACTGAAAGCGTTATATTTTGCATATTTCCCTGCATGATATAATCAACAGAATCTATACCGCAATGTTTCCAAGAAAGAATAGGGCAGCTTTGCTGATTATTACCTTCATCTTGCGATCTCAATTGCTTTGGTGATGTTTTGCTTCTCAGTATGTAGGCGAATAAAATATATTCCTGAGGAAAGATTTTCTGCATTGAATTTTGTATCATAACTTCCGGCTTCATAACTTCCGTTTGCAAGGACTCCGTAACTTCTTCCAAGTGCATCGAAAACTTCGACCGTGATATTGCTTCGCTCGCCAATACTGAACGGAATCGTTGTTGATGTTGAGAATGGATTTGGGTAATTTGTGCCGAGAGAGGTTGCAGATGCGGAAATATTTGTCTGCGATACTCCATTTTGATTTGCAACATTAAAAGTTTGAATGCTGCTGAACACACCGCTAACGTCTGATCCTGCAAACAATCTTCCACTTTGATCGCGGCACAATGAAAAAATATTAGTAGCTGTTAACCCATCATTAAATTTCACCCAATTCGATCCTGCATTTGTATCAAGATAAAATATACCTGAGTCGGTCGCCGCAAAAACTTTTCCTGCTGGAGTGGAAAGAAGTACATTAACACGGGTTGCGTTCAGTCCTGCTGCTCGCTTCCACCAAGTGGCACCATTATCTGTTGACCAATATACTCCAATGTTCTGTATTGCTGCTAAGATATCTCCCTGCGTATTTACTACCATCGCAGTAACACTTCCTGCATTTGATGGAAAATTCGTATTCAGGTAATGCCAAGTAAGTCCAACATCGGTCGATTTGTAAATGGTATCCTGACTACCTGCATATACGTCACCATTTTGATGAATAGCCAAAGAAAAAATTTGTTGATTTTTGACCCCATTATTTAGTTGGTCCCAAGTTTTGCCATTATCAATTGAGCGGAAAATCCCTTCCGTTCCAGATGAAACAAAGATTTCTCCGCTATTCCTAACATCAATTCCTGAAATCCATGAGGTAAGTCGCGCACCATCCCGGATCCAATTCAAACCACTATTTGAAGAGCGAATGATCTGTCCTTCTGTTGCTGCGAGAAGATTATGAGAAGAATCAATAGCAGTCTTAAAAATTGCAGAGTTTGCATAAGGTTGCATACTAATAACGGAATCGGACCTAACCATAGTCCAATACTTTCCGTCGTCTTGGGAGAGCCATATCGATCCGATGTTAAATTTATAAATACCTTGTGGATTATCTTGAGTAAATCCTATTAAATTCCCATTCGGATGTTTAAGAATTGAAGTAACAGATCCGGTTGGCACATCAATTTTTAACAACGAAGAATTTGTATCCAAACTTGATCTAAATAAAATATTTGATGCTGACCCAAAAAAATCACCCTTACTACCGACTCCCACAATATGAATATTCCCGTTTGGGAAAATCGGTGATCGAACTACATCCCGCCAATGGTCTCCTCCATCATCCGATGCAATTGTCTTTTCGTCTCCGGTAATTATCATTCGACCATTCTTATTGATATTAATAGAGCTTACATTGTAAAAATTAATTAAATGTTTCCACGTTCGGCCACTGTCAAGGGATCGGTAACAAACATCACTTTGAATACCGAACAGATAACCATTTGGGGATTCACTAAAGTATGTGAATGGGCCTGTTATCCCGTTTATTATTTTAGACCAATTCTGTCCTGAATCAGTTGAACGATAAAAGCTGCCTTGTGCAGATATAAAAAGTTGCCCTGCCTTATCTCCCCAAATCCCGGCAATGCTATTAAGACTGCTTATTACCTTTGCCCAAGAATTCCCATTATCAGTTGAAAGGAAATAACTACTTCCTAAACTTGCTGTTTCTAACACAAAGATTGAGCCATTAGGCGTTATGGAGATATGCGGTTTCAAAAAACCAACACTCAAGACCCTTTGCCAAGTATCACCATTGTCAAGTGAACGCCAAATTCCACTGTCCGGATGCAATGTAACAGTCGCGAAAAGTGCATCACTTGATGTGATCTGCAAACCTAGTAGAGTGTATTTTTTAAATGTGGTTGCGATTTGCATCCATGATATACCATCATCCGTGCTCCTCATCAAAGTATTAGAGAGAACAAAAATATATCCTTGCGAATTAGTGACGACAGCCTTAATGGTTGAACCGCTTGGTCCATTTGTTTGCTGCCAGGATTGTCCCCTTGCGTCAGAAATGCCGAATACTATCAAAAAAGCGAGGAAAAAGTATGTGTACTTCATTGTCGTCTATGATGAATAACGTATGTCTATGGTATAAACTATTGAAGATGGGTAAAGTTACACCATTTTCTTGATTTAATTGAGGGTTTCCTCAATCCCTCAAAGTAAAAAACTCCGCCGTCTCGACCGTATGCAACAACAGTGTACCTGCGCGGACAAGATCGACTAATATCTTCGAGGCGCGCCGGCGAGAGATATTGACGAGGTTAGCGAAATCCATGACGGTGATTCTGCCATTCTCTTCAAGATATTCAAAAAGAATTTTTTCATTGTGACCGATGGCAATTCTCAGCGGCGCTGCACCTTCCTGCTTTGAACGCATGACTTGCATCACTTCCTTGCTTGCCTGCATTGATTTATCGCGGACTCTGATAAATCCGATGCGCGAACCGTTTACAACGCGCTTTCCTGCTGCATCATATTCCACAAGTGTATGTGGTTTATCCGCACTTGCATTAACGGTAACAGCGATCACATCTTTTTTTCCTGACCAGGGGATGATGTCGCAGAAAACATTGATCGGTGGATCGCAAAGAAATTGGCTTGTGTGTTCTATCTCAGAAATTTCGGACTTCTCGCTTTGCAATCCATAGACACTTCCATCATCATCAACTCCGAAAAGAATCGTGCCGCCTTTTGTATTTGCAAAAGCGATCATTTCCTTTGCAATTTTTTCCGGCGAAGAAAAATGCCGCTTGAATTCAACGAGCAATCCTTCGCCTTCCCTGATGAGCGCCATCACCTCGCGGCGAGTTACTTTTTTTCTATATGCAGTTTTATTCTCTGCTACTCCTTCGAACATACGACGAGCTTTTCTTTAGTCAGAATGTAATAGCTATTCTTATAGACGAATACTGCAACGACGTGATTCGCAGATTCCGGAATTGCCAGCGAGCCTTTATATGAAAGATCATTACCATCAAAAAGACGAATCACTTTTGCATTCTTATCTAATGCATAGATCACATTTTCAGATGAAGAGAGTTTCACATTCTGCACATCAGCATAACGAACTCTTGCCTGCGGAAGATAGACATTATTAAAAATAATCAGCGAGCGCGAAGCTGCATCAGCGATCGTGACGAATTCATTTCCTGCGAGAGTGATTGATACCGGATTCATCTCCGTACCGGATTCTGTGCCGGAAGTGGTAACGACTTGCTGCGAACTGTTTTCTGGTTGGATGCTGAGAGCGCGTTTATTCTCGCCATCAATAATAAAATAATTTCCTGCCGATGCAGCGCGCACTGCAAGCGGATAACCGAATTTTATTTTCGAACCCGACTCATGTCCGCCAATGCTTGCCTGCCAGATAAGATCTTTCGAATACATTTCGATACGGTTATTATTCCTATCGGCAACAGCAACGGAATTGGTCAGCGAGGCATCGAGATCGAGAGGCTCATCGAATTGATCATGCTCTTTGCCAAGAGCGATCACGGCGCGAAGGCTATCGCCATGCTGATTGAATTTGAAAACTCCCGGCGCACCGGCATCGGCAATATAAATATTTCCGAAGGCATCAATACTGATCGCCTTTGCATCAATAAAATTACCGAAATTTTTTTGCGGAATTAGTTTGCCAAGAACAACATCATTCTCAAATTCTTTCAAAGATGAATGAGTTGACGAGCAGGAAGGAAGAAATAGAGTGGAGCTAAAAACCAATGCGCACAGCCAGACGCCATGGGTCTTCATGGGTTTGCGGTGGAATAATTGCGGAAGTATTGATCGGATCGGATACATCAAAGTCGAAAAGATGAGCGGAAATATACGCATCTAAAAGATTTGCAATATAAACAAGAGCAGCATAAATATAAAACTTGTCACGATCATCGCGGTAAAATTCGCGCTGAGCTGTGTATCGTTGTTCATTAAAGGAATCACCTCTCGCATGCTGGTTATTTACCGAATCAATATCGACTTGATACCGCGCGTTCTGAATAAACGCTCCATAAAAACATCCAACGATCCCTGCAACGATAAACGGCGCTTTATACCAACCGCCCGTATAAATTTGTCCTGCTCCAGGAAGCACTCCGCTCAATACTAAAGCCAGCGTTGGCGATCTCTGCATGTGGAAATGTCCGGTATCAACGATCACTTTTGCATTCTGCGATGAATCGCGGAATTGCGCATTGGATGTTTGCGCAGCAGCGAATAGAAAACAAATTATCAGAAGATAACGACACATTCTTAAATTACTTTCGCAATACATTCGATCTCCACTCTCGCACCTTTTGGTAAGGCTGCTACTGCAACAGTGCTTCGTGCGGGCTTTGCATCGCCGAATGCTGCGCCGTAAAGTTCATTCACTTTTGCAAAATCATTCATATCCGTTAGGAAGATCGTCGTCTTGATAACCGATGCAAAATTTGCACCGCCTGCTTTAAGCACCTCGCTCATATTTGCAAGCACTTGATTTGTCTCTTCCTCAATCGAAGAATTTTTCATCGCTCCGCTTTCCGGATCAAGTGCGATCTGTCCTGAACAAAAAAGCAAATTACCTTCGCTGGTCGCCTGCGAATAAGGTCCTATCGGTTGTGGTGCGTTGGGGGTTAGGATAGTCATCTTGTATGTAATTATTGTGTCATTGCGAGGAGTCGCGTAGCGCGACGAAGCAATCTCCTAAATCGTGGCAGACTCTAAAGTCGCTACAAACTATCAGGGGATTGTTTCGTCAGGCTAAAGCCCTTCTCGCAATGACACACTTTTAATCTACTCGTATATTCAAAAGCATTTCGCTGATTCTCTCGAGATCATCTTGCGAATAAAATTCGATGGCGATCTCACCGCGCTGATCTGCTTTCTGACGAATGCGAACTTGCGTACCGAGTTTTTGCTTCAGATCATTTTCCAATGGAACAAGCTCTTCGCTTTGCTCTTCATCCGAAGCGGCTTGCTTCATCGGTCTGCCTGATTTCTTACGAGCCGGGCTTCCGTTTGTAACAGGGCTTTCGGTCGCCGCTTTGCGAGCAAGTTCTTCAAGTTTACGCACCGATGAACCCTCTTGCACTGCCGAACGCCAGACGACGACCTGATGCGCCGCATCGGGGATTGCCATGATCGCTTTTGCATGACCCATTCCAAGTTCGCCTTTGCGAAGCGAGGCTTGAATTTCAGCAGGAAGTTTGAGTAATCTCAGAAAATTCGAAACGGTCGTCCTATCTTTCGAAATCCGTTCGGCAACTTCATCCTGACGCAAACCGCATTCTGCGATCAACCGCTGATAGGATTCTGCTTCTTCTATCGGATTAAGATCTTCGCGCTGAACGTTCTCGACTATTGCAAGCTCCAGCATTTTTCTATCGCTCGGAACGTCGATCACAAATGCAGGGATTTCTTTTAGTCCCACAATACGCGATGCACGGACTCTGCGCTCGCCGGATACCAGTTCATACGTATCGCCTGCAACACTGCGAAGTGTTACCGGCTGAATGATGCCATGCTCGCGGATGGATTCGACAAGCTCGGCAAGTGAATCAGGTTCGAAATCTTTTCGCGGCTGAAACGGATTTGCTGCGATCAGATCAAGGCTGACAAATGCCGTTGATTGCAATCCGCCGCCAAGATCAACGGAGCGAGAAACCTCTTGCAGATTTTCTGCAGCAGAAGATTCAGCGCCCGGTATTAGCGCTCCAAGCCCGCGTCCTAATGTGAATTTAGTTTTTGACATTGCACAACATCATTTTACTCTGCAAGGGAATTTCAGTGGGACGGACTTTAGTCCGTCCCACTAAAACATTGCTACTTTTTTATTTTCGGATTTCTTGTAATAACTTCTTCCGAGAGATCAAGGTAATTTTTCGCACCGCTACTCCAGGGATCGTAGATCACGACAGGCTGTCCGAAACTTGGCGCTTCGGATAGGCGCACATTTCTTGCGATCACCGTCTTGAATACTTTCCTATCGAAATATCTTTGTACTTCGCCGACAACTTGATTCGATAAACGCAGGCGGCTATCAAACATCGTCAGCAAAACACCTTCGATATCAAGTTCGGGATTTAAATGTTTCTTGACGATATTTATCGTATTCAAAAGCTGTCCCAATCCTTCAAGCGCGTAGTATTCGCATTGCACAGGAATGAGTACGCTATCGCTTGCCGAAAGCGCATTAAGCGTTAGCAGACTCAGCGACGGCGGGCAGTCAATGAGGATATAATCGTAGGTCATCTTCAATGGCTGCAAGGCGCGCTTCATGACGCGTTCGCGATCGGCAACGTCAATCAATTCGATCTCGGCGCCGACAAGATTAATATGCGATGGAAGCAAAGAAAGATGCGGCACCTTCGTTTCGATGATCGCCTCTGGGGGTTTCAGCGAACCGGTAAGCACTTCGTAGATCGTCTTCGTCAGCGATTTCGAATCGATTCCCAAGCCACTGGTAGCATTGGCTTGCGCATCAATATCAACCAAAAGCGTCTTGAATCCAGCCATCGCAAGCGATGCCGCCAAATTGACAGCCGTCGTCGTTTTGCCTACTCCGCCCTTCTGATTCGCGATCGCAATAATTTTTCCCACGTGTACTAAAGCTTTATCATTTTATCGGATGAACCGAGTATAACGACAAAGCCGTCCGAAAAATTAAATCAATCTCTTTTTGGGGGAGTTCTCCTGTGGGGCGGACTCTTAGTCCGCCCGCCCAATCCCTTTTGTCTGAACCGTGATTTGAACCAAGATTAGCAGGATTAAGAAGGATTTTCTGGATTATAAGATCCCAGGTAGCAGCATGACTTTAGCCTGCGAGCGAAAACAAAACTCAAAATTAAAAAGTCAAAAGGGTAGCGACCCCTTTTTTGACTTTAATTCGCCACGGCGAATGACTTTTGACTTGTTTATTAAATTGTCAATGAACAGATCGCAGCGATATCCCTTCTGAGGATCACTCTCCGATCATGAAAACAGTTAGGTAGTTTTGTAGTTGGTAGTTGGTAGTTTAGTAGTTAGTAAAAAAAAGTGTCATTGCGAGGAGTCCGCTTGCGGACGACGTGGCAATCTCAAATAGTTATCGTAGTAATAAATCTCAGGATGAGAGATTAAGAGTGGTGGTTAGTTCACTCATAGCTCAGTCCTCATAGCTCATAGCTACTCCCAATATCTCTTTTTTTATTTTTCCATTTATCGGCGAGGATTACGCTCTAAGTGCCATCGAAGCAAAATATCAAAAAGGAATAGAAGGCTGGATTGTGGGTTTCTGTATATATTATACGCAAAACATCGTAGGTTATTTCGCTATAAAATACATAATATCGAACTTTCGAATGTAAATATACGAATGAAATGTGTTTTTGTCAAGGTGCCCAAACCAAACTATTTTCAAAATCGACGAAATCAGGCTGGAATCGCCAAAGATTTTTCTGGGGATTTTGGAAAATTTCTGTTTTGCGGGGAAGCTTAGTGTGTTTGGGTAGGTGCCTATTGGTACCAATTAATTAAGGGGAAATAACTATGGACACTAAAAATTTCT